>NZ_FOCS01000001.1:149020-707999 GCF_900110155.1 Methylobacterium sp. UNC300MFChir4.1
ACGCGAACGTCGCCGGCATCAACAACGGCACCTTCGTGCCGCGGACCACGACGGCGGACAGCGTGTCCACCTTCCGCTTCCGCGTCCAGCGCGACTTCTAAGCCACTCCACCGGCGCCGGGGCCTCGGCCTCCGCGCCGGTCCCCGTGCTTCAGGAACCTCAAGGCTCGGCTTCGGCCGGGCCTTTTTCGTTCTGCCGGGTCGCTCTGGATCCGTAGCGCCTCCGGCCGCCAGTGCGCGGTCGGCACGCGACCCGGTGCGTTCCGCGCCGCGATCCCGCCCGCTCCCGGCCGGTCCGTTGACCGACCCATGATAGGGTCCGGCGATGCGCCGCCCCGCGCGCAGGGCGCCGCCGATGCGCGCCATCGTTCGTTCGGACCCGCTTTCCGGGCGCGCGCCGCGTCCATCGAGCCGGGCAAACGCCGCCGCGCCGTGCGACACGTGCCATCCCGCAAATGAGCCGAGCCTCCGGCCGACGCGTCGGACGGGCAGGACCCGCGCGTCGAATCGCTCGCCGGCGACCGCGTGCCGTTCGCGGGGCACCCAGGCGGTTCTGACTGCATCCGCCACGCCTGTCCGGTCAGAGACGGCCCGCACGACAGCTCCGATTCGACTTCCGCGCCATTGCCTCTCGATTGGTGCTGGTCGTTCGAACGAGCCGGTTTTATCAATATTTCATCTGTGCAGCCAACCTGATAATATATAGATATACTGATTAATTATCTCCGATTTTGCATTATTGGATAACATTTTGTTGCGGACGCGCAACGTTCATCTGCAGGATTGAAGATAAATCCGAATCTTTGTTGCGCGCGGTGGGGCCGCTGCACATCGTCGCCGGGCAAATGGGCCTCAAAACCGCCGTGGCGAGCGAGAGCATGCCAACGATCTGCGAATAAATCGTGGATTATATTTGGTGTGTCCGGTCTTGCTCATCCGTTTGCGAGAATTGAGCTTTAAATTCCGGAGACATCGATGACATTACTGAGATTATCGCTGCTGGCGACTGCCGCCGCGTTCGCGACAATGGGCGCTGCGCACGCCGCCGACCTGCCGGTCAAGAAGGCTGTCCCGGTCGAGTACGTCCGCGTCTGCGGCGCGTACGGCGCCGGCTTCTTCTACATCCCCGGCACCGACACCTGCCTGCGCATCTCGGGCCGCGCCCGGTACGAGGGCGGGTACATGACGGCGTCGACGCGGCAGGCCGGCACCAACGCCGGCGACAGCGCGGGCTATCAGGCGCGTCTGCGCATCAACCTCGATGCCCGCACGCAGACCGCTTACGGCACCCTGCGCGCCTTCGTCCGCCTCGATGCGGGATCCCGCACCGGCTACGCGCGCTCGGGGACGCAGGCGCGCATCGGGCAGGCCTACGACGCCACCGGCGTCGACCAGGCCGGGCATGCGCAGCAGTTCATGAACGTCGACAAGGCGTTCATCCAGTTCGCCGGCCTGACCGCCGGTCGCGCCTCGTCGTTCTTCGACTTCTACGCCCACGACTTCGAGATCTACGGCGCGACCGCGGGCTCGGACGTCTCCTCCACCAACCTCCTCGCCTACACGGTGACGGCCGGCGCCGGGCTGTCGGCCACGCTGTCGGTCGAGGACCCGGTCTTCCGGCGCAGCCCGATCTACGCGCCGGCCGGCACCGCGTCGCCGGTCAGCCCGGTCTTCGTCGGCTACTTCAGAGGCGCACCGATCGGGGTCAGCGGCGTCGACAGCATCCAGCGCGAGCGGCTGCCCGATGTCGTCGGCGTCCTGCGCGTCGATCAGGGCTGGGGCTCGGCGCAGCTCTCCGCCGCGGTTCACGAGCTGAACGTCGGCAACATCGCGGCGACGCCCGCGGCGGGCGCCAATGTCAGCGTCGCGCACACCAGGAGCGTCGAGGGCTGGGCGGTGCAGGGCGGCCTGAAGATCAACGCCCCCTTCGTCGCGCCGGGGGACGCCCTCTATCTCCAGAGCGCCTACGCCGACGGCGCGCAGATGTATACGGGATACTGCGCCTTCACCGGCTGCTATACGCAGCTCAACAACGGCTTCCAGGGCCAGAAGATCTATCAGAGCTTCTCGGACGCGACGGTCAACCCCTTCACCGGCCAGTTGCAAACACCGCAATCCTTCTCGGCGGTCGCGTCGTTCCTGCATTACTGGACGCCGGAATGGCGCTCGGCGGTCTTCGGCGCCTACGGAGAGCAGGACTTCTCCCGCAACGCGCGCCTCGCACAGGGCGCGCTCTACAACGTCCTGAGCTTCAACGGCGCCGCCAATCTCGGCTCCAACGCGGTCGGCGCGCCCGGAACCCGCTTCTACCAGTTGAGCCAAGCGCTGCGCGACACCTATCAGTTCGTCGCGGGCGGCAGCATCATCTGGTCGCCCGTGCGCGACCTCGATATCGGCGTCGAGGCCTTCTACACCCAGATCGGCGTGAAGCACGGCCGCGCGATCGACTCCGACAAGAGTCCCACCGCCTACGCGAACGTCGCCGGCATCAACAGCGGCACGTTCGTCCCGCGCACCGTGACGCAGGACTCGGTCTCGCAGGTCCGCTTCCGCGTCCAGCGCGACTTCTGATCGACGATCCCGGCGGCGGGGCCTCGGTCCCGTCGCCTGTCCCCGTCCGATGCCGTCATGGCCCGGTCGGCCGCGTGGCCAATTCTCTGCGCTGTGATCACGACGGAGACGGGATCTTAATCCCGGCCGACGGGACAGGTCGCGTCCTTTGTTCCCTGGATCGCGTTGCCGCCCTTCATCCGCGCTGATACGCCGGATGTCACTTTATCGCCGCCGATCGTGCGCGACCCGATGGATCGCGGCCCGGCGCGCGGTCGCGAGGGCGCGGCGAAGCGGCCCGCGAGCGGTCAGAGATCCGGGGGGACGCCATGACCAGCACCGTTTCACCGATCCCGTCGCCGGCGGAGGGCCGGGCCGAGGACGGGCGCGCGGCCCGGTTCTGGCCGGACGTCTGGTGGCGGCTGATCGACTTCAAGATCGGCATCATACCGCTCCCGATCTTCGTCGTGCTGGCGATCCTCCTCACCGTCCTGGTCCAGGAGGGCGAGATCAAGCCCGACGGGCCGACCATGATCGCCGTGCTGGTGATGGGCGGCTTCACCTGCGCGGAGATCGGCAAGCGGATCCCGATCCTGAAGAACATCGGCGCCGGGGCGATCTTCGCGACCTTCATCCCCTCGGCGCTGGTCTACTACGCCCTGGTGCCGCCGCAGATGGTCAAGGCGATCACCGATTTCACCAAGTTCACCAACTTCCTCTACATCTACATCGCCACGATCATCGTCGGCTCCATCCTCGGGATGGACCGCGAAGTCCTGATCAAGGGCTTCCTCAAGATCTTCGCGCCGCTCGCCCTCGGCTCGGTGGCGGCGGCCCTGGTCGGGACGCTGGTCGGCACGCTCCTCGGCCTCGGCCCCTACAAGACCTTCTTCTTCATCGTCGTGCCGATCATGGCGGGCGGCGTCGGCGAGGGGGCGATCCCGCTCTCCATCGGCTACGCGGCGATCCTGGGGATGCAGCAGGGCGTGGTCTTCGCTCAGGTGCTGCCGCCGGTGATGCTGGGCTCCCTGACCGCGATCATCCTGTCGGGCACGCTCAACTCCGTCGGCAAGCGCTACCCGCACCTCACCGGCGAGGGCCGCCTCCAGCCCGATTCGGACGGCATCAAGTCGAGCGACGCCCAGGCCAAGGCCGAGGCGGCCAAGGGCCAGATCGATCCCGCCACGATCGGTGCGGCCGGGCTCACGGCGATCACCCTCTACCTGCTCGGCGTCATGGCCCACCACCTCGTCGGCCTGCCGGCGCCGGTGGCGATGCTGTTCCTCGCGGTCCTGGCGAAGCTCGCCAGCGCGGTGTCGCCCCATCTCCAGGCCGGCGGCTTCGTGGTCTACAAGTTCGTCCAGGTCTCGATGACCTACCCGCTGCTCTTCGCCATCGGCGTCGCGCTGACGCCCTGGCACGAGCTGATGGCGGCCTTCACTCTGGTGAACCTGATCACGATCGTGTCGACCGTCGTGACGCTCATGACGGTCGGCTTCTTCGTCGGCCGCTGGCTCGGCATGTATCCGATCGAGACCGCCATCGTGAACGCCTGCCACAGCGGCCAGGGCGGCACCGGCGACGTGGCGATCCTCACGGCGGCGAACCGCATGGCCCTGATGCCCTTCGCGCAGATCGCCACCCGCATCGGCGGCGCGCTGACGGTGACCGGCACGATCGTCGCCATGAAGTGGATCGGTGCCTGACGGGCACCCGGAAAGGACGTCGTCATGGCCGGTGATCCCGGGGCCGTCGGGGCCACGCTCAAGTCGCGGATCGGCGCGATCCTCCGCTCGACGAGCGGCAACTTCCTGGAGATGTTCGACTTCTTCCTGTTCGGGTTCTACGCCACCTACATCGCGCGGGCGTTCTTCCCCTCGGGCAACGAGACCACCGAGCTGCTCCTGACCTTCGGCACCTTCTGGCTCGGGGCGCTGATGCGGCCGCTCGGGGCGATCGTGCTCGGCGCCTATATCGACCGGATCGGCCGCCGGAAGGGCCTGATCATCACCCTCGCCATCATGGCGAGCGGCACGGTGCTCATCGCCTTCTGCCCGAGCTACGACACGATCGGGGTTGCGGCCCCGCTGATCGTGCTGGCCGGGCGCCTGCTGCAGGGCTTCTCGGCGGGCGTCGAGATCGGCGGCGTCTCGATCTACCTGTTCGAGATCGCCACGCCGGGCCGGCGCGGCTTCTACACGTCGTTCCAGTCGGCGAGTCAGCAGGTGGCGATCATGTTCGCCGCCCTGATCGGCTACGGGCTGAACGCGTTCCTGACCAAGCAGCAGCTCGGCGATTTCGGCTGGCGCATCCCGTTCTTCATCGGCTGCCTGATCGTGCCGTTCATCTTCTTCATCAGGCGGTCGCTCCAGGAGACGCAGGAATTCGCCAGGCGGACCCGCCACCCGACCACCCGCGAGATCCTGACCACGGTGGCCGCCAACTGGCGGATCGTGCTGCTCGGCATGATGCTGACCACGATGACGACGGTGACGTTCTACATGATCACCGTCTACACCCCGACTTTCGGCAAGAACGTCCTCAAGCTCACCGAGACCGACAGCCTGATCGTGACGCTGTTCGTGGCGATCACCAACTTCGTCTGGCTGCCCGTGGGCGGAGCCCTGTCGGACGCCATCGGCCGCAAGCCAGTGCTGCTGACGATCTCGACCCTGTCGCTGCTGACCACCTACCCGGCGCTGCACTGGCTCGTGGCCGACCCGACCTTCGGCAAGATGCTCGCCGTCGAGCTGTGGTTCTCGTTCTTCTTCGGAGTCTACAACGGCGCGATGGTGGTCTCGCTCTCGGAAGTCGTGCCGGCCCATGTCCGCGCCAGCGGCTTCTCGCTGGCCTACAGCCTCGCCACCGCGCTGTTCGGCACGGCGACGCCCATGGTCTCGACCTTCCTGATCGAGAAGACCGGCGACCGGGCGGCGCCGAGCTACTGGCTGATGGCGGCGGCCGCCTGCGGCATCGTCGCGACGCTCGCCCTGTTCCGCGGCCGGCCCGGTCTGGAGCGCGTGCCGGCCCACGCCTGAGGGCCGGGGTCGGTCAGCTCTCCTGCCAGATCCGGATCCGCGCCTTGAAGGCGGCGCGGATATGGGCCCGGGCCGCGGCCTCGGCGGCATCCCCGTCGTGGGCCCGGATCGCCGCCACGATCGCGGCGTGCTCGGCGAGCGATTCCGCGGCGCGGTCGGGCGCCGCCAGCGTGGTGGCGCCCGGGAGCAGCACCAGCGACAGGCGCATCGTCTCCAGCGTGCCCTGCAGGAAGCGGTTGCGCGCCGCCCCGTGGATCTGGCGGTGGAACAGCCGGTTGGTCCGTGCCAGCGCGGGCGCGTCGCCGAGCAGCGTCCGGTCCCGGGCGACCATCTCCTCCAGGATCTCGGTCTCGACCGTGCTGGCGTGGATCGCCGCGAGGCGCGCGGCCGTCCCCTCCAGCACCTCGCGCAGGTCGTAGAGCTCGCTCACCTGCCCGTAGTCGAGCTGCGCCACGCTGGCGCCCCGGTGCGGCTCGTGGGCGACGAGTCCCTGCGCCTCCAGCCGGCCGAGCGCCTCGCGGACCGGCGTGCGGCTGATCTGGAACCGCTCGGCGAGCTCCGCCTCGCGCAAACGGCTGCCGGGGGCGAGCTCGCCCTCCTCGATCGCCCGCAGCAGCCGCTCGTAGGCGCCGGCGCCGCTGGAGCGCTCCGCTTCGCTGGCCTTCATGTCCGGCTCTCCTCGGCTCGGCCATAGCGCGAAACCGTGACGCCTGAAACGCTTGCGAGAAATTGCATGCAGACGTATACAATGCGCTGAGATCAGCCACTGGAGAGGAGGCAGGCATGCAGCGTCCGGACGATGCGCCGTGGGATGTGGTGGTGGTCGGCTCGGGCAACGCCGCCATGAGCGCCGGTCTCGCCGCCCTGGAGCGCGGCGCCTCGGTGCTCATGATCGAGAAGGCCGAGCGGGACCTCGCCGGCGGCAACACCGCCTACACGGCCGGGGCCATGCGCTTCGTCTACGCGGGCAACGACGACCTGATCCCGCTGCTGGTCGATCCCGAGGACCCGCGCCTGCCGCGGACCGATTTCGGTGCCTACACGGCACAGAAATTCGAGGCGGACCTGCTCGGCTTCAACGATGGGCGGCCGCTCTCGCGCGAGCAGCGCATCCTGATCGACGAGAGCGGCGCGGCCCTGCGCTGGCTGGCGACGCAGGGGGTGAAGTTCGAGCCGATCTACTCCCGTCAGTCGTTCGAGAAGGACGGGCGCTTCGTGTTCTGGGGCGGCCTGACGCTCGCCACCCACGACGAGGGCTTCGGCCTCGCCCGGGCCGAGCTGGAGGCCTTCACCCGGGCCGGCGGCGAGATCCGCTACGGCTGCCCGGCCCGGGGCCTGATCGTGGAGGACGGGCGTGTCGTCGGCGTGGAGACGCCGCAGGGTCCGGTCCGGGCGACGTCCGTGGTGCTGGCCTGCGGCGGCTTCGAGTCGAACGCCGCCCTCCGGACACGCTTCATCGGCGAGGGCTGGGACAAGGCCCGGGTACGCGGCACGCCCCACAACCAGGGCGACGGGCTGCAGATGGCGCTCGACCTCGGCGCGAAGGCCCACGGCTTCTACGGTGGCTGCCACGCCACGCCGATGGACCTGCACACCCCCGATTACGGCAACCTCGAGCTGCCGCACGGCGAGCGCAAGCACTACCGGAAGATCTGCTACTTCCTGGGCCTCATGCTGAACGCGGACGGCGAGCGGTTCGTCGACGAGGGCAAGAATTTCCGCAACTACACCTACGCCCAGTTCGGCCGCTCGATCATGGAGCAGCCCGGGCACGTGGCGTGGCAGATCTTCGACGCCAAGGTCGATCACCTGCTCTACAGCGAGTACCGGTTCCACGACGCGCACTTCGTCGAGGCCGACACCTTGGACGGGCTCCTCGACAAGCTCGAGGGCATCGACCGCGCGGCGGCGCGGCGGACCATCGCGGCGTTCAACGCCGCCGTGGACGAGAGCGTGCCCTTCGACCCGACCGTGAAGGACGGGCGCGGCACGAAGGGGCTCGCCCTGCCGAAGTCGAACTGGGCGCAGAGGATCGAGACCGGGCCGTTCAAGGCCTACCCGGTCACGGGCGGCATCACCTTCACCTACGGCGGCGTCGAGGTCGGCGACGACGGCGGCGTGAAGCGCGCGGACGGCGGCGCGATTCCCGGCCTCTATGCCTGCGGCGAGATGGTCGGTGGCGTGTTCTTCAACGGCTATCCCGGCGGCTCGGGGCTGACCTCCGGCGTCGTGTTCGGCCGCCGCGCCGGCTACGGCGCCGCCGCGAGGGCGAAGGGCTGAGGTCAGCGGCGGAGCGCGACCGAACTCCTCCGATGCGGGAAGGGAAGCCGCGCGATCGTTCCCCAGCGGCCCATCGTCCCCTGTCCGCCGCCCCGGCGCGGGCGTAGAAGCCCAGCCATGCCCGCCCGACAGGCCGTTTTCACCATCTCCCGCGGCGTCCCGTTCCTGCCGACGCTCGCCGAGGCGCTGCTCTCCGGCCGCCTGGTCGGGCCGGTGGCGGACGATCCGCTGGCGCTCGCCTCCGTCACGATCTACCTGCCGACCCGCCGCGCGGCCCGGGCGCTCGGCGCGATCCTGGCCGAGAGGCTCGGCCGGGACGCGCCCGGCCAGGCGACGCTGCTGCCGCGAATGGTGCCGCTCGGCGAGGCCGACGAGGCCGAGCTCGACCTCGCCGCCGAGCCGCTGCTGGAGGAGAACGCCGACCCCCTGAGCATCCCGATGCCGCCGCTGGAGCGCCGGCTGATCCTGGCCCGCCTCGTCCAGGCCTGGGCCAGGACCGTCGACCGGACGCTGCTGCCGCTGGACGCCGAGGTGCCGTTCCTGGTGCCGTCCTCCCCCGCCGACGCGGTCGGGCTCGCCGGCGATCTCGAGCGCCTGATGGACGCGCTCACCGTCGAGGGCCTTCCCTGGTCGGAGATCGGCGCGGCCGTCGAGGCCGAGTATTCCCGCTACTTCGGCCTGACCCTCGACTTCGTGAAGATCGCCGCCGAGAACTGGCCGAAGCTCCTGGCCGAGCGGGGCCTCGCCGATCCGGTCGCCCGCGCCCGCGGGCTCGTGCTCGCCGAGGAGCGTCGCCTGTCGCGTGGCGCGACGCCGGACCCGGTGATCGTCGCCGGCTCGCTGGGCTCCGTCCCCGCCACGGCCCGGCTCATCGCCGCCGTGGCCAAGCTGCCCCACGGCGCCGTGGTCCTGCCCGGGCTCGATCTCGACCTCGACGCGGCCGGCTGGGACGGCATCGACACCGGCGAGGGTTTTTCCCGCGTGATCGCGCACGGCCATCCGCAGGCGGTGCTGCACCGGCTGCTCGGACCGGAGAACCTCAACCTCGACCGCGCCGAGGTCGTCGCCCTCGGCGAGCCCGACCCCGGCCAGGCGGCGCGAGCCGCACTCCTGTCGCAGGCCCTGCGGCCGGCCGATACCACCGACGCGTGGGCCGCCCTCGACCCGGCCGCGCGCGACGCCGTCGCCCGCCTCGGCCTCGAGGGGCTCGCGCTCGCCGAAGCGGCCGACGAGCGCGAGGAGGCGCTGGTCGCGGCGCTGGCGCTGCGCGAGACCCTGCAGACCCCCGGTGCGACTGCGGCGCTCATCACGCCCGACCGCGGGCTCGCCGGCCGGGTCGCCGTCGAGCTGCTGCGCTGGGGCATCGTGGCCGAGGATTCCGCCGGGCTGTCCCTGGCCGTGAGCCCGGCCGGGCGGCTCGCCCGGCTCGCGGCGGAACTCGCCGCCGACCTCGCCCGCGATCAGGCCGACGCGATCCCGGCCCGGCTGATCGCGCTGCTCTCCCATCCGATGGTCCATCTCGGCCTGCCGCGTCCCGACGTGGTCCGGGGCGCGGCCGCCCTGGAGATCGGATTGCTGCGCGGCCCCGTCCCGGCCCCGGGCTTCGACGGCCTGCGCAAGACCCTCGCCGCCGAGCGCGCCGGGCCGCCCGAGCACCGGCCCCGGGCCAAGCGCCGCCTGAAGGACGTCGACTGGGAGCTGGCCGCGAACCTGCTGGACCGGCTCGATCTGGTGTTCCGGGATTTCCCGGGACCGGACGGGGCGGGGGAATGCGACCTCGTCACCACCGCCGCGGGTCACCGTGAGGCGTGCGACCGGCTGATCGCCGGGCCGGAGGACGGTCCCCCGGTCGAGACGGACGGATCCCTGTCCTGCCTCGACGCCCTGTTCGACGACCTGGAGATGGCCGAGCCCGGCCTGATGCCGGGGCGGTTCGACGATTACGCCACTTTCTTCACGTCGCTCGCCCGGGAGCGCAAAGTCGCCTGCTCGGGCGAGGCGCCGCATCCGCGCCTGCGCATCCTCGGGCTGCTGGAGGCGCGCCTGCTCTCGGTGGACCGCGTGGTGCTCGGCGGGCTGGACGAGGGCGTCTGGCCGGTGCGCACGCTGACCGACTCGTTCCTCAACCGGCCGATGCGCGAGCGGGTCGGCCTCAACCCGCCCGAGCGGCGGATCGGGCAGATGGCCCACGACTTCGTGCAGGCGCTCGGCTGCCGCGACGCGGTGATCACCCGGGCGCTGAAGCGGGAGGGCGCCCCGACCGTGCCGTCGCGCCTGATCCAGCGCCTGCGCGCCCTCTCGGGCGACGCCCGCTGGGACGCCGTCCTGCACGCGGGTCGCCGGCTCACGGGCCTCGCCGCGCGGCTTGACACGGTGCCGCCGGAGCCGCGGCTGAAGCGCCCCGCACCGAAGCCGGACCCGGCCCTGTTCCCGCGCTCGCTCAGCGTCACCGAGATCGAGACGCTGGTGCGCGATCCCTACAGCATCTTCGCCCGCCACGTGCTCGGGCTCGACCCGCTCGATCCGCTGGCGGCGGCGCCGGGCGTCGCCACCCGCGGCTCCCTGGTGCACGACGTCTTCGCGGAATTCGCCAGTCGCCATCCCAAGGACCTGCCGCCGGACTCCGCGGAGCGGCTGCTGAACTTCGCGGTGAACGCCTTCGGCGACATCGAGGCGGAGTACCCCAACCTCTACGCCGAGTGGTGGCCGCGCTACGAGCGCATGGCCTCGGCCTATCTCGACTGGGAGGCGCGGCGGCGGCCCGGCCTGACCCGGGTCTACCCGGAGGTCTCCGGGCGCTGGGCGATCCCGATGGGGCGCGAGACCTTCACGCTGCGCGCCCGGGCCGACCGGATCGAGTTGCGGCCGGACGGCACCGCCTGCATCGTCGATTACAAGACCGGGACGCCGCCCTCGGGCAAGATGATCTTCTCCGGGTTCTCGCCGCAGCTCACCCTGGAGGCGGCGATGCTGATGCACGGCGCCTTCGCGGACCTGCCGGCCGTGAAGACGACGCCGGACCTGCTCTACGTCCACGCCTCGGGCGGCCGGAAGCCCTTCGTCCCGATCCCGGTGAAGCCGCCCCGGGGCGAGGAGCGCGGCGTGGAGGCGATCGTGGCCGAGCACGCCGCGCGGCTCCGGGGGCTGGTGGCCCGGTTCATGACCGGCGAGGCGGCCTACACGGCGCGGCCCTACCCGCAATATGCCAGCCGGTATGGCGCCTACGACCACCTCGCCCGGGTGCTCGAGTGGTCGCTCGCCGGGGACGAGGGCGGGGAGTGACCCCGCCCGCGCCCTCATCCTGAGGTGCCGAAGTGCAGCGGAGGTCTCGAGGAAGCCTCCCGATATCGCCGCGGTTCCGGGGGACTTCTTCGAGGCGGCTGCGCCGCACCTGAGGATGAGGTGACTTGGTGGGAGGCGCGTCCTCCGCGCCTCAGAAGAACGCCTGCAGCCCCGTCTGGGCCCGGCCGAGAATCAGGGCGTGGACGTCGTGGGTGCCCTCGTAGGTGTTCACCGTCTCGAGGTTCTGGGCGTGGCGCATCACGTGGTACTCGCCCATGATGCCGTTGCCGCCGTGCATGTCCCGGGCGGTGCGGGCGATGTCCAGCGCCTTGCCGCAATTGTTGCGCTTGACCAGCGAGATCATCTCGGGCGCCATCTTGCCCTCGTCCATCAGCCGCCCGACCCGGAGCGAGGCCTGGAGGCCCAGCGCGATCTCGGTCTGCATGTCGGCGAGCTTCTTCTGGACGAGCTGGGTCTGCGCCAGGGGCCGGCCGAACTGCTTGCGCTCCAGCGTGTAGGTGCGGGCGCGGTGCCAGCAATCCTCTGCGGCGCCCATCGCGCCCCACGAGATGCCGTAGCGCGCCCGGTTGAGGCAGCCGAACGGCCCCTTCAGGCCCGAGACGTTCGGCAGCAGCGCGTCCTCGCCGACCTCGACGCCCTCCATGACGATCTCGCCGGTGGTGGAGGCGCGCAGGGACAGCTTGCCCTTCAGCGTCGGGGCGGACAGGCCCTTCATGCCCTTCTCGAGGACGAAGCCGCGGATCGCGCCCTCGTGCGCGTCGGACTTCGCCCAGACCACGAACACGTCCGCGAAGGGCGCGTTCGAGATCCACATCTTGGCGCCGGAGATCCGGTAGCCGCCGTCGATCTTCTCGGCCTTTGTCTTCATGCCGGCCGGGTCCGAGCCGGCATCCGGCTCGGTGAGGCCGAAGCAGCCGATCCACTCGCCCGAGGCGAGCTTCGGCAGGAACTTCTCGCGCTGCTCCTCCGAGCCGTAGGCGTGGATCGGGTACATCACGAGGGAGGATTGCACGCTCATCATCGAGCGGTAGCCGGAATCCACCGCCTCGACGGCCCGCGCCACGAGCCCGTAGGCCACGTAGGAGGCGCCCGCGCAGCCGTACTCCTCGGGGAGGGTCACGCCGAGCAGGCCGAGCTCGCCCATCTTCCGGAACAGGCCGGGATCGGTCTTCTCGGAGGCGTAGGCCTCGACGATCCCGGGGAGAAGCTGCTCCTGCGCGAAGCTCTGGGCGACGTCGCGGATCGCCCGCTCGTCCTCGGTGAGCTGATCCTCCAGCAGGAAGGGATCGTCCCAGACGAAGCGGGCCGAGGCCGGGGCCGACGGGGAGGCGCTGCCCGGAGGGCGCATCGGAGCGTTCATCGAGATTCCTCGCCTGCAGGGTGGCGCGGGTCTTCGCGGCCCGCGCGCTTGACCCTACCCTAGACCCGCGCGCCGCCCGGTCCAACGCGCGCGGTGACGCCGGGGCGCCGCCGTCACGCCCGGCCGAGGAGCATGAGCCAGAGCAGCGTGGTGAGCGGCGCCAGCAGCGTCGAGACCAGGACCGAGGCCGCGACCATGCCGGTCTCGGTCCGGTAGCGCGCCGCCAGCAGGTAGGCGTTGATCCCCACCGGCATGGCGGCGAACAGGGTCGCGACGCCCGCGTAGGCGGCCGGCATCGCGAAGACGTGGAAGGCCAGGACCCAGACCGCCAGCGGGTGCAGGAGGTTCTTCAGGAGCGCGATCACGAGCGCGCCCTTGAGGTCGAACAGCACCCGGTAGCGCTTCAGGCCGGCGCCCAGCGCCACCAGGGCGCAGGTGGAGGCCGTGCCGGCGAAGGCGTCGATCAGCGACTGGGCGATGCCGACCGGCGCGAGGCCGAGGGCCTTCATGGCCATGCCGATCAGCAGCGCCACGAAGATCGGGTTGCGCAGCAGCACCAGGGCGAGCCCGCGGATCCGCGCCAGGACCGGCAGGCCGGAATCGGACTCGATCAGGAAAGTGGCGCTGCCCATCATCAGGGGCAGGTGGACGGCCAGCAGCATGAACAGCGGGAAGGCGCCCTCCTCGCCGTAGGCCTGGAGGATCATCGGGACGCCCACGAACACCGTGTTCGACTGGCTCGCCGCGAAGCCGTGGAGGATCGCACCCCGGCGCTCGATCCCGGCCCGCCGCCGGGCGATCAGCGTGCCGACGGACCACGAGATCGCCGCGCCGCCGAAATACGCGACCCAGTAGGACCACGCGATGGTCCCGCTCATCCCGGGCTTGGTCAGCGTGGCGATGATCAGCGCCGGGACGGCGACGGCGAAGACGTATTCCGACAGCCCGTCGCTGACCTTGTCGGAGAGGAGCCCCGCGAGGGCGGCGGCCCAGCCGATCAGGACGATCCCGAAGATCGGGGCGATGATGGCGAGGGCGTTCACGGGGCCGGCGGGAGCGGGGGCTGATGCGCGTGGGGAGGACTCGGCCCATAGCACGCCCGCGCGCCGCGTCGCGCCCCGTCGGAAGCTGTGCTGGCATGCCGGACGAGAGGAGGGAGAATCACCGCGCCGCCGAGCGCGCCCGGGTCGCCGCGGCGGTGCGGGCCCTCATGCCGACACCCGGCAACGCGCCGGCCGCGAGACCGTCGACGTTCCCTTCGTCACCACGGCCGACAGCGGCGCGTGACGGCGCCCGCGCCGCCTACTTGTTCTCCAGCACCTGGATCGGATCCGTGCGCTGGCTCGCGGGCGGTTCCTTGGTCAGGTTGGCGCCGCCCTCCCGCTGCACCTTGACGTCCTTCGGCGCACCCGGCCCGCCCACCGCGCGGCCGCCCTCGGCGCTCTGGGTCGGCACCGTGCCGGACGCCAGTTCCAGGCAGGTCACCATCTCGACGTAGGAGGGGAAGCCGCCCGCCTTGAACTGGTTCTGGCACTGGCTCTTCGCGGCGGGCGTGTAACTGCTCCAGTGGCGCTCGGCCTCCTTCTTGGCGTCGCGCTCGGAGCGAATGCAGCCGTCGTAATTCGCCTTGTCGCTGATGCTCGTGTTGGCGACCTGAGCCGACCGGCAGGTCCGCTCGACGTCGAGATCGGGCACGGCGTCGGCCCGGGCGGAGGCCGGCGCGAGCGCCAGCATGAGCAGCGCGAAGGTGCCGGGGACCATCGTGCGGGAACGGGTCGTCATGTCGTCAGACTCGCGATCTGTGGCGGTTCGCGCCGCCGGAACTGCCGGCACAACGCGCCAGGAGACGGTTCGGCACCAAGCGCCCGCGACGATCAGCCCGCGTGGGCGCCGCGCAGGGCCTGGTCGAGATCGCCGTACAGGTCGTCCGTGTCCTCGATGCCGGTGGACAGGCGCAGCAGGTCCGGCGGGCAGGGGCTGCCCGGCCCTTCCACCGAGGCGCGGTGCTCGATGAGGCTCTCGACGCCGCCGAGCGAGGTCGCCCGCTTCCAGAGCCGCACCCGCGCCGCCGTGGCGATGGCGCCGGCCTCGCCGCCGGCGACCCGGATCGACAGCATGAAGCCGAACCCGTCCCGCATCTGCCGGCGGGCGACCGCGTGGCCGGGATCGTCCGGAAGGCCCGGGTAGAGGACCCGGGTCACGTGCGGGTGCCCGCTCAGGCGCCCGGCGAGGCGCAGGGCGCCCGCCGCCTGCGCGGCCGCCCGCAGGTGCAGGGTCCGGAGCGAGCGCATCAGCAGGTAGGCCTCGAACGGCCCGAGGATGCCGCCGCTGCCGGCGCGGATCCCCCGGATCCGCTCCCAGAACGCGTCGGCCCGCGCCCCCGCCAGCACGCCCGCCACCACGTCGGAATGACCGTTCAGGATCTTGGTGGCCGAGTGCATCACGATGTCGGCGCCGAGTTCCAGAGGGCGCGTGTGCACCGGTGAGGCGGCCGTCGAATCGACGGCGAGCCGCGCCCCCGCCGCGTGGGCGATCTCGGCCGCCGCGGCGATGTCGGTGACGGTCCAGAGCGGGTTGCCGGGGGTCTCGATCCAGACGAGCTTGGTCCGGCCGGGCTCGATCGCGGCGCGCAGGGCACCTGCGTCGTCCGTGTCCACGAAACTCAGTGTGAGGCCGCGCCGGGGCGCCTCCTCGCGCAGCCAGCGCTTCAGCGCCCAGTACATGACCGTGCCGGCGACCACGTGGTCGCCGGGCTCCAGCGCGCCGAACACCGCGGTCGCCGCCGCCATCCCCGAGCCGAACAGCAGCGCGCCGGCGGCGGCGCCCTCCAGCATCGCCAGGACCGACTCCGCCTCGCGCACCGTGGCGTTGTCGGGCCGCGCGTAGCTGTAGCCGGAGCTGTAGCCGTTGTCGGGATCGCGGATGAAGGTGGTGGCGACGTGGAGCGGCATCACCACCGCCCGCGTCTCCGGCTCGATCCGCCCCATGGCCTGGGCGGCGAGGCTCCGGCGCGTGTATTCCGGCTCGGCGTCGCTCCGGGTATCCGACGGACCCCGCGGCGCGTAAGGCTGTGACATCTGGCGATTCTCGGCGGATGGAGACGGGCGCGTGCCACGGCGCGCGGGCCCCGGCAAGCCGCGCCACTAGCCGGGCCACATGCCGGGCCACATGCCGCGCCCCGTGGAGACAGACGATCATGACCGCCGCCACACAGGTCCCCGAGGGATCGCCCCTACCGCGCTGGCTGCGCCTCGCCGCGGCGATCCTGCCCGTCGCGGCCACCGCCGCCGTCGGCTCGGTGTCGACCCAGGCGGAGATCCCGGGCTGGTACGCGAGCCTGAACAAGCCGGCCTTCAACCCGCCGAACTGGGTGTTCCCGGTCGCCTGGACGATCCTCTACACGATGATCGCGGTCTCCCTCTGGCGGCTGCTCGGCGCGATGCCGCGCACGGGACCGAGCCGCCAGGGCTGGTGGCTCGCCCTCGCGGCATTCCTGGTGCAGATCGCCCTCAACGCCGCCTGGACGCCGGTCTTCTTCTCAGCCCACGCGATCGGCGCCGGCCTGATCGTCGTCGCGATGCTGCTGGTGATGGTGCTCTGGACGATCCGGCTGACCTGGCGGTTCGACCGGCTCGCGGCGTGGCTCCTCGTCCCCTACGCGGCCTGGGTCGCCTTCGCGACGCTCCTCAACGCCGCGATCCTGCGGATGAACTGATTTCCATTTCCGGTTCGGTTTCCTTCCGTCATCGCGAGCGAAGCGAAGCGACCCAGTGCAGCGTTACCTCGGCCGGCGTGGCGCAACCGGATTGCTTCGCTGCGCTCGCAAGGACGGTCAGGGCAATCCGGACGCCGTCAGGCGTACGGATCAGTGCAGGTCCTTCGTGAACGCCGCGAAGGCGCGCGGATCTCACGACACGTGCTCGGGCTTCTCCTCGCCGGCCGGCTTGCCGTCGTCGCGGGCGCGGTGCAGCAGGAAGATCGCGAACACCATCGTGAGGATCAGACCCGCCAGCACGCCGAGCTCGATCATCGAGGCCTGGAACAGCGCCTGCTTCTCCGGCGACCAGTCCTTGGCGTGCATGATCTCCGACGATTGCAGGGTGATCACCAGAACCCGCCGGATCGAGGCGATCAGCCCGACGATCAGGAACGGCTCGCAGGTCAGCGTCCCCGACCGCATCGAGACCCGGACCGTGTGCAGGATCTCGATCAGCATCAGCAGGAACAGCAGCCGGTCGATCACCTCGAGGATCTGCTGAGCGCCGCCGAGCGCCCGCATCGCCTCCCAGGTCATCCCGGCGGCCTCGATCAGCGCCACGAGGGCGGTGAGCGCCAGCAGGATGCCGAGCGCCGCGTAGATCGCGTGCTCGGTGTGCAGGAAGATCGCGCTGGCGACCTTCGTCAGGCGTCCCTGGTCTTCTGAGTGTTCCGACATCATTCCCCCCTGGAATGCGCCGAGACGATCAGCTTCCGGACCGCGCGTCCAGTGCGGCGACGCTTGTGCTCGATCGATCGGGATCCGGGGTGGCGTTACGTCGCTGCCGGCGGCCGGGGCCGCTCAGTGGAAGAACGGCAGGGCGTGCGGCGCGAGGTAGCCGAAGCCGAGCAGCGCCGCCCCGGCGAGGCCCAGGAAGCCGCCGGCGAAGACCAGCAGGCTGATCCCGGTGATGACCTCGGCCGAGGCCAGCACGATCCCGATCTGGAAGGCCGCCGAGGCCAGCTCGTAGTGGTGGTAGCGCAGCAGCGCGAGGTCGCGCCGGCCCTCCGAGGCGCGGGCCTTCTCGGACAGCTCCTTGCGGCCCTCGCCGGTCGACGGCTCCGAATCCCAGCGCGCCAGCGTCTTCGACCACTCGGCGCGCTTGGCGGCGATGGCCTCCTGGTTCGGCCCCGGGGGCACCAGCGCCAGGGCCTCGTCGGCGGTCTTGAGCACCGTCGCGCGGATCGTGCGGGCCTGGAAATAGGCCCACTGGTTCGCGGCCTCGACGTTGGCGCCGATCGAATCCGTCTGGGACGCTTTGCCCAGTGTCTCGCTGAACGCGAGAAACAGCGCCAGCACCGAGATCAGCAGCGCCACGCGCTTGTTCGACCCCTCGACCGCCCCGTGACCACCCGACATCGTCTCGCTCGTCTCCGTTGATTCGGCGGGGCCGAGTCACAGCCCATCGCGGCGCGCGACGCAATCCGCGACGCAATCCGCGACGCAATCCGCGCCGCCGATCCGGCACCCGCTCTCCGCGCCGACCCGCTCTACTCCGCGGCGATCCGCGGCGGCGGCGGGTGCCCGTCATTGGCCGGATGGGCCGGATCGAAGACGGGGGCATCCTCCGGATCGTCGCGCTCGCCGATGAAGCGGCCGAACAGCCGCGTCAGCAGGCGGGACAGGTCGTCCATCAGCACGAAGATCGCCGGCACGAAGACGAGCGACAGCACCGTCGAGACGATCAGGCCGCCGATCACCGCCACCGCCATGGGCGAGCGGAACTCGCCGCCGATCCCGTAGGCCATCGCGGAGGGGACCATGCCGGCCGCCATGGCGATGGTGGTCATCACGATCGGCCGGGCGCGCTTGCGGCCGGCATCGACGATCGCGACGTTCCGGTCGACGCCGGCGCGGATCTGCTCGACGGCGAAGTCCACCAGCATGATGGCGTTCTTGGTCACGACGCCCATCAGCATCAGGATGCCGATCACCACCGGCATCGAGATCGGCATGTGGCAGATCAGCAGCGCCAGGATCGCGCCGCCGATGGAGAGCGGCAGCGAGAACAGGATGGTCAGCGGCTGCAGGAAGTTGCCGAACAGCAGGATCAGCACGCCGAAGACCATCATCAGGCCGGCGCCCATGGCCAGCGCGAAGCCCTCGAAGACCTCGCCCATCACCTCGGCGTCGCCGGTCTGGCTGATCGTCACCCCGGGGGGCAGGTTCTTGGCGGTGGGCAGGTTCATGACCTGGCCGATCAGCGCGGCGAGCGCGTCGGTGCCCTGCATGTCGCCCTCGAGCGCGACGCGCACGGCGCGGTCGTAGCGGTCGATGCCGGTCGGGCCCTGGCCGAGGCTGATGTCGGCCACGGTCGCGAGCGGCACGGCCGTCCCGCCCTTCACCGGCACCTTCAGGGTCTCGAGGTCGGAGAGCCGGCCGCGCACGCTCTCGGGGAGCTGCACGCGGATCGAGATCTGGCGGTCGGTGGCGTTGAACTTGGCGAGGTTCATGCCGATGTCGCCGATCGTCCCGACGCGCACGGTCTCGGCGATGGTGTCGGTGCTGACGCCGAGATCGGCCGCCACGGCGGGCTTCGGCCGGATCCGGACCTCGGTCCGGTCGAGGGGCGCCGTCGACATGACGTTGACGAGGTGCGGGACCTGCTGGGCCTCGCGCTGGAGCTTGGCGGCGACCTCTGCCACCACGGCCTTGTCGGGGCCCGCGATGATCAGCGCGAGGTCGCGCTGGCCACCCTCGCGCAGGGCCCAGAAACGCAGGTCCGGCTCCTCCCGGAGGATCGCCGCGACCTCGGCGTCGATCTGCTTCTGCGTCTTGTCGCGGCTGTTCTTCGGCGTGAGGTTGATGGTGAGGCTCGCGAGGCGCACCTCCTTCTTGGCCGGCAGCTGGCGGCCGCCGTCCACGAACACGCTCTTCACCTCGGGCAGCGCGCGGATCTTCTCCTCGATGCGGTCGGTGACCCGGACCGTGTCCTGGAGCCGGGCGCCCGGCGGCAGCTCCACCACGAACAGGGTGCGGGCCTGGTCCTCCGCCGGCAGGAAGCCCGCGGGCAGCAGGCCCGTGGAGGCGATGGAGCCGGCGAAGCACGCGAGGCCGAGCACCAGCGTGATGAACTTGTGCCGGACCGACCACGCCACGAGGCGGGTGTAGCCGCGCATGACGACGCCGTCCCGCTCGTGGTCCGGCCCGTGGTCGCGCAGGAAGTAGGCGGCGAGCAGCGGCGTGATCAGGCGCGCCACGAGCAGCGACATGAACACCGCGGCCGCGATGGTCAGGCCGAACTGCTTGAAGTACTGGCCGGCGATGCCGCCCATGAACGACACCGGCGAGAAGATCGCGATGATCGTCGCCGTGATGGCGATGACCGCGAGGCCGATCTCGTCCGCGGCTTCGAGGGACGCGCGGTAGGGCGACTTCCCCATCCGCATGTGCCGGACGATGTTCTCGATCTCCACGATCGCGTCGTCCACCAGGATGCCGGTGACGAGCGTGATCGCCAGCAGGCTGACGGCGTTGAGCGAGAAGCCCAGGGCGCTCATCACCCAGAAGGTCGGCAGCACCGAGAGGGGCAGCGCCACCGCGGCGATCAGCGTCGCGCGCCAGTCGCGCAGGAACAGCAGGACCACCACGACGGCGAGGAGGGCCCCCTCGATCAGGCCCATCATGGCCGAGTGGTAGTTGCCGATCGTGTTGACGACGCTGGTGTCGATCAGGTCGAACCGCACGTTGGGATTGGCCGCGTGGAGCGCCGCGATCTTCTTGGCGACGCCCGCCGACACGTCGGCGTCGCTGGCGCCGCTGGCGCGGGAGATCGCGAAGGCGACCACCGGCTCGCCGTTGAAGCGCGCGAAGGTGCGGGGCTCCTCGGCGGTGTCCGACAGGGTCGCGAGCTCGTCGAGGCGGACCTTGCGGTTGCCCGGCACCACGATGGAGGTCTTGGCCAGCGTCTCGAGGCTCGCCGAGGCGGCCAGCGCCCGGATGGACTGCTCCTGGCCGCCGACCTCGGCCCGGCCGCCGGCCATGTCGGCCGAGGTCAGGCGCAGCTGCCGGTTCACGTCCGCGGCGGTGATGCCCAGCGCCAGCAGGCGGTCGGGCTTCAGGGTGACGCGGATCTCGCGGGCGACGCCGCCGAGGCGCTCGACGCCGCCGACGCCCTTCACGCTCTGCAAGCCCCGGGCGACGACGTCGTCCACGAACCACGACAGGTCCTCGGGCGTCATGGCGGGCGCGGAGGCGCCGTAGACCATGATCGGCAGGCCGGCGATCTCCACGCGCGAGACGATCGGCTCGTCGATCGTCCGCGGCAGGTTCTGGCGGATCTTGGCGATCGCGTCCTTGACGTCGTTGGTCGCCCGATCCTGGTTCACCTCCAGGCGGAACTCGATCGTGGTGGTGGAGGTGCCCTCCGTGATCGTCGAGAGGATGTGCTTGACGCCCTTCACGCCGGCGACCGAATCCTCGACCCACTTGGTGACCTGGGTCTGGAGTTCGGCGGGCGCGGCGCCCGACTGGGTGATCGTCACCGAGACGATCGGGATGTCGATGTTGGGGAACCGGGTGATCGGCAGCGCGCGGAAGCTCACGAGCCCGAGGATCATCAGGACCAGGAACAGGACCACCGAGGGCAGGGGCCTTCGGATCGCCCAGGCGGAGACGTTGAGGCGCATGGCCGGATCCTTCGTCTCGTCCTACCGCGGGGCCGCGTCGGCGATCGGCGTGCCGGTCGGAGCCGGCACGGCGCGCACCCGGTCGCCGTCGCGCAGGAAGCTTCCGGCGCGGGCCACGACGCTCTCGCCGGCCGCCACGCCGGAGCGGAGTTCCGTGAAGCCGTCGGCGGAGAGCCCCGCGGTCACGGGCCGCGCCTCGACGCGCCCGTCCTTCACCACGAGGACGCTGGCGCGGCCGTCGGCCGCGTAGAGCAGGCTGGAGACCGGCACGGCCACGCCGGTGCGGCGCGCGATCTCGACGTTGCCGCGCGCGAAGGCGCCGATGCGCAGGGCCGGATCGTCGCCGAGGCGGATGCGCACCTTGCCGAGCCGCGTCGCCCGGTCGACCTCCGGGTAGACCCGGCGCACCTTGCCGGCGAGGCGGCGGCCATCATCGAGGTCGAGGCTCGCCGGGTTGCCGACGTGGATGCGCGCCAGCGACGTCTCCGGCACCTCGCCTTCCAACTCGATCTCGCCCCGGGCGATCAGCCGGAACAGCGGCTCGCCCACCGCGGTGGCTGTGGCGCCGATCCGGGCGGTGCGGCGATTGACGATGCCGGCCTCCGGCGCCCGGATATCGGTGCGGGCACGCCGCAGGGCGATCTCGGCGCCGGCCGCCCGGGCGGTGGCGAGGTCGGCCTGCGCCGATTGCAGGCCGCCCCTGGCGGCGGCGAGGCGCCCTTCCGCCCCCTGCGCCGCCGAGACGCGCTGTTCCAGCACGGCCGCGGTTGCGTTCCCGGTCTTGGCGAGCGCCTGGGCCCGCTCGAGCGCCTGCTTGGCCTCCAGGTTGGCGGCCTCCGCCTGGACGATCTGGCTCTGGGCCTGGACGATCGCCGCCTCGGCCCGGGCGATCGCCGCGGCGTTCGAGGCCTCCTGGGTGACGATCATCTCCAGCGACAGCTTGGCGAGGACCTGCCCCTTGGTGACGCGGTCGCCCTCCTCGACGAGGAGATCGGTGATGCGCAGGCCCTCGACCTCCGGGGAGACGAGGATCTCGTCCCGTGGGACCAGCGTGCCGGTAACGACCGCCCGCTCGACGATCTCGCGGTTCTCGGCCGGGACCACGGTGACGGCGGGCGCGATGGCGGCCGCGTCGGGAACGGCGGCGGTCTCGACGGCCCGGGCCGGCGCCCCGGCGAGGATCGCGAGCCCGCACAGGAGAGTGAGGCGGGGCGCGCGCCAACGGACGGAGTTCACGACGGGGGCCTCGCAAGCGGCGCTGGACTGGTATTGCCTCTCCCTCGCTGGGCAGGTCGGCGTTTTCATGGCGAGCCACTCCACCGGAGGTCGAGCATAGCGCCATCCGGCGGGGCCGTCGCCGGGCCTCGCGCCGCAGGTGATCGGGGCGGCCGGAGCGCGGCCGTTCACGGCGCTCAACCTGCAACCAGCCACGAATAGCGACGTTAATAGGCCGATGGTCTTCTCGGGACCGGGGAGGGGTCGATGAGCATTTTCCAGATTAGGCAGAAGAAGAGCGGCGCGGTGCTCTGGACGGGGGCGGCCGACGACGAGCAGACGGCCCTCGACGCCATGGCGCGCGAGGCGGGCTATCGCGACTTCTCGTCCCTGCCGGACACGATCCGCGCCGACGGGATCGAGGCCGCGAAGCTCGACCTGATCTCCTGAGTCCGGACATGAGTGTGGACTGAGGCACCCGCGCCGGCGCGGCGACCGCCCGCTCCGTCGCGGCCCGGCCGTTCAGAGATCCGCGATCA
This sequence comes from Methylobacterium sp. UNC300MFChir4.1, assembly GCF_900110155.1. NCBI lineage: Bacteria > Pseudomonadati > Pseudomonadota > Alphaproteobacteria > Hyphomicrobiales > Methylobacteriaceae > Methylobacterium > Methylobacterium sp. UNC300MFChir4.1. The sequence continues at coordinate 171,690 of NZ_FOCS01000001.1, forward strand.
GGGTCTGGATCGTCGCGGCGCAGGTCCGGACCGCGTCCGGGTCGTGCAGGCCGCCGATCACCGATGGGTCGATGGCGAGGGCCGCCGCGATGAGGCCAGGCCACGCCGCGGCCGAGGGCCAGCCGGGATGAACGATCGCGGCCCCGAGCCGGGCCAGAGCCTCGGCCTTCTCGGTCTGCTCCCCGTAGGCACGCTCCTCCGGGAGGCAGACGAAGCGCTTCCGCTGCGCGGCCGCCAGGGCGACCACGCCGTCGCCGCCGCCGCCCACCAGCAAAGCCGCCCGAGCGACCCGCGCCTCGACGTCCGGGACCCAGCCGTGCAGGTGCAGGTTGCCGGGGACGGCGCCCGAGCCTGAGACCGGCCCCAGGACGTGCCACGGCCGGTCCGGTACCGCCCGCGCGGCCGCGGCGAGATCCGCGAGGTCGCCCCCCGCGCCGCCGCGGCCGAACACGACCACGATCTCGCGTCCTGCCTCGATCGGGGCCTGCGCCGGCGCGCCCAGGAAGCCCGCGTACAGCGTCTTGGCCCGGACCCAGTCCGGCACCGCCGCGCCGTCGAGTGCCGCGGGGAAGGGGGCCAGCAGCCGCGTCGCGCCGCGGAAGGCCTCCAGATGCGGCCGGTCGGTCCGCGTCCCGGCGAGCCGCACCACCAGGGTCGGCACCGACAGGAGGCGCGCCAGGAGCGCCACCTCCACCGAGACGTCGACGATCAGGAGGGCCGGCTCGGCCCGCTCCGCCCAGGCGGCGATGCGCGCCATCCGCGTGCGGACCCCCGGATGGTTGAGCGGCGCGTAGTGCAGCGCCTCGGGCCGCTCGGTCGCGCCGTCCCGGCCGTCGAAGGCCGCGTCGTCGCGGGGGCGGTCGTCGGGCAGGTCGACGGTGTCGAGGCCGGCGGTGTCGAACCCGGCCAGCGTCCCGAGGATCGTGCAGGGCCGGTCCAGAGCACCGGCGACGGCCCGGGCCCGCTGGAGATGGCCGGCGCCCTGGTGATGGACGTACCAGCCGATGCCCCGGGTCACGCGGCGTCCCTCAGGGACGACGCGAGGGCGTCGAGATCGGCGACCGCTTGGTCGAGGGCGCAGTCCCGCGCCGGCGGGCTGCGCGACTCGAGGATCCGGTCGGCCCGCTCCACGAAGGCGATGTCGTTCGGGCAGGCCCCGACGGCGGCGAGGTCGTCGGCGTCGAGACCGAGCCGCGCGCAGGCTGTGGCGCGGGCCTGCGGGTCGAGGTGGAAGGCCCGGCGCAGGGCCGCGCGGCGCAGGATCAGCGCCTGCCAGTGCGCGGCCTCTGGCAGCAGGTAGGCCTCCCCGTCGAGGACGCGGGTCCGGCGCAGCATCTCGGTGGCCATGCCGCCCGAGACCCGCCCCTGGTGGCGGGACGAGACCAGCACCTGCACGTCCGGGCAGTGGCGCAGGCGCGCGCCGTTGGCGCGCAGCAGCCCGACGAGGGCGTTGTCCTCGCCGCAGGGCAGCGCCGGCAGCCCGCCGACCGCCCGGTACAGGATCGCGGGAACGGCGAGGCTCGCGCCGGTATGGTCGCCGTGACGGGGGGCGGGATCGTAGGGCGGCGGGTCGAGCAGATCCTCCAGGCGTCGGACGCCGGACCAGTAGCGCTCGATGCGCGCGTGCAGGTCCGTCAGGGCTGGGTCCGGCGTGCCGTCGTCGTCGATCACCAGCCGGCCACCGACGATGTCGGCGGCCTCCAGCGCGCGGAGGTTGGCCGCGACCCACTCGGCCGGCAGGCGGGCATCCGCGTCGGTGGTGAGGAGGATGCCGTCCGGCTCCCCGTCCGCCTCCAGCCACTCGGCCCCGGCATCGAGCGCCATGCGCCGCGCCGTGCCGACATGGGCGTCCGCGCCGCCGAGCTCGACCGCGATCAGCCGGAGGGTCAGGGTCGCGAGGATGCCCGAGGCCTCGACGTCGCGCACCGCCTGGACGGTCCCGTCCGTGCAGTTGTTGGCCAGCACCACGACGCGCAGGGGCGCCCGCGCCGAGACGCCGTTCTGCGCGGCCAGGGAGGCGAGCAGGCGCGGCAGGCGCTCGGCCTCGTTCCGGGCGGGAATGCAGACGACGCAGGGGGGCGGGGCCGGATGGTCGGCGTCGGTGGTCATGGCAGGTCTCCCGTGGCACCCTCGTGCGCCGCGGAGGTCGGGGGCGGCCCGTCATGCCGCCGGGCTCCGGGCTCGGGTGCGGATTGCGGCGCGCGGATCCGCGCCGTTCAGCCGCGTCCTCCGGCGACGCGCAGGGCCGGCCGCGCCCGCTCGGCGCAGCGCGCGATCACGGCGTCGTAGGCCTCCAGGTAGCGCCCTGTCATGGCGGCGGCGTCGTAGAGCGCCTCGGCGCGGTCGCGGCAGGCCCGGCGCGACAGGCCGGCGGCCTCCCGGATCGCCACCGAGAGATCCTGCGGGTCGTCCGGGCGGGCAAGGCGGCCGCAGGACGCGTCCAGGATGTCGGGCATGGCGCCGCGCCGGAAGGCGGCGACCGGCGTGCCGCAGGCCAGGGCCTCCGCCACGACGAGGCCGAAGGGCTCCTCCCAGCGGGGCGAGACGATCGCCACGCGGGCCCGGCCGAGATGATGGGCGAGGTCCCGGTGAGAGAGATGGCCGAGATGCGTCAGGTCCGGCCCGAGACGCGGGGCGATCTCGGCGGCCCAGTAGCCGGGATTGAGCTTGGGACCCGCGAAGGTCAGCGGCAGCCCGGCGGCGCGGGCGGCGTCGATCGCGAGGTGCAGCCCCTTCTCGGGCACGATCCGGCCCGACCAGAAGGCGAAGGGCGTATCGTCGGCAGCGTGTGAGAACGCGAAGGTCGAGAGGTCCACGCCGTTGTCGACCACCTGGGCGCCCGGCACGAGATGCGCCCATTCCTGCGCCAGCGACGGGGACACCGCCAGGAAGGCCATGTCGGGGTCGGCCTGGACGACGCCGCCGACCAGGGAGTCGAAGGGCGGCGTGTGCAGCACGGTGACCCAGGGCAGGCCGAGCCGGGCGCTCTCGCGCAGCGGCAGGGCGTGCAGCGCGTTGTTGTGGACGAGATCGAAGCCTCCGGCCGCGACCATCTCCATCATGCGCCGGTAGGCATCCTCCTCTTCCCGGTCGATCGCCTCCTCCCGCTCCGGGTCGAGGAGCGCGTCCCCGGTCGGATCGCAGAGCATGACCGGGTCGAGCGCCGGGTCGGACCCGCGGCTCGCGAACAGCGTGACGTCGTGCCCGTGCCGCTTCAGCGCGACGGTCAGGAGATGCGTGTGCATCTCCAGGCCGCCGGCGTAGGGCTGGCCGATCGGGTATTTCAGATGTGCGAGGACAGCGATCTTCACGCGCGCACCGAGTCCGGTTGGGTGGGGATTTCTGCCGCCCGCAGCGGCGCGAAAGGACTTCTTTCCGCAGCGAGGGTGGCGGGGATCATGCCGAATATTTCTTCAACAAGCGTTGCGTTGACGGGGTCCGAGCGACGACGAACGCGACGCTTGCCGGCTTCCTAAGCGCGGCGGCCTGAACCATTGATGATCGACATCCGCGGGTGACCGTTCACGCCGCGGCGCGGCACGCCTCCGGGCTGCCCCGCGGACACGCGGTCGCGGAGCCCCGATCGGCCTGTTAGGCTGCGCGGCCGCGCCGGCCGTGGCGCCGTCAGGGGAGGGGTGTCGATGGGGCTTCCGTTGGGGCTGAGCGTGTTCGCCGTGGGCTTGGCGGTGCTGGCGATCATCACCCTGGCCGCGGGCGTGAAGATCGTGCCCCAGGGCCACGTCTACACGGTGGAGCGCTTCGGCCGCTACGCCCGCAGCCTCGACGCCGGCCTGGGCCTGATCACGCCCTTCGTCGAGCGGATCGGCCGCAAGGTCAACGTGATGGAGCAGGTCATCGACGTGCCGAGCCAGCAGGCCTTCACCCGCGACAATGCCGGCGTCACCATCGACGCGGTGGTGTTCTACCAAGTGCTCGACGCGGCGCGCGCCTCCTACGAGGTCTCGAGCCTCGACCTCGCGGCCACGACCCTGACCATGACCAACATCCGCACCGTGGTCGGCTCGATGGATCTCGACCAGCTCCTCGCCCACCGCGACGAGATCAACGAGCGCCTGCTCCGGGTGATGGACGCGGCGGCCTCGCCCTGGGGCGTCAAGATCAACCGGATCGAGATCAAGGACATCGTGCTCCCGGCCGACCTCGCCGGGGCGATGGCCCGGCAGATGAAGGCCGAGCGCGAGAAGCGCGCCTCGATCCTGGAGGCGGAGGGGCAGCGCGCCGCCGAGATCCTGCGGGCCGAGGGGCGCAAGCAATCGGCGATCCTGGAGGCGGAGGGCCGGCGCGAGGCCGCGTTCCGCGACGCGGAGGCGCGGGAGCGCTCGGCCGAGGCCGAGGCGGCCGCGACCGGGATGGTCAGCCGGGCGATCGCCGAGGGCGACATCGCGGCGGCGAACTTCCTCGTGGCCGAGAAGTACGTCGACGCGGTGCGGGCGATCGCCACCGCGCCGAACCAGCGGGTCGTGGTGGTGCCGATCGAGGCGGCGGCCCTGGCCGGCACCCTCGGCGGCATCGGCGAGCTCACCCGCTCGGTCTTCGGCGACGGCGCCGCGGCGCCCCGGCGCGCGGGGAGCCCGCCGAACGTCGCGCCGCCGCGGGCCTGACGCCGGTGACGCTCGATTCCCTCGCCGGAACCCTCGGGGCCCTCGGGGCGGCCTGGAGCTGGGTCATCGCCGGCCTCGTGCTCGCCGGTGCCGAGATCCTGCTGCCCGGCGTGTTCCTGATCTGGCTCGGCCTCGCCGCCGTCGCGACCGGCCTCGCGGCCGCGGCGCTGCCCATGCCCTGGCAGGGCCAGACCCTGCTGTTCGCCGGTCTCGCCGTCGCCCTGGTGGCGCTCGCGGCGCGCCTCCAGCACCGCGGCAGGCGGGCCGGGCCGGACCTGAACCGCGCCGACCGCGGCCTGATCGGGCGCGAGGGCGTGCTCGACGAGCCGATCGTGCGGGGCGCGGGCCGGATCCGCTTCGACGACACGCTGTGGCGGGTCGAGGGGCCCGACCTGCCGGCGGGCCGCCGGGTGCGCGTCACCGGGATCGGCGGCACGGTCCTGCGGGTGGAGGCGGCCTGAGGGCCGCGCCTACCCGAACGCCCCGACCTCGTGCTGGATCATCCCCGAGATCTCCCGCACCTGATCGAACATCCGGCGGATCGGCTGGAACAGGTTGGCGTGCTCCGCCTCGTAGGTGCCGACGTCGCGCGGGCCGGCCGGCTCGCCGAAATTGAGGCCGAGCGTCGGGTCCGGCGTCACCGGGAAGATCGCGTCGAGGAGCTTCAGGCAGCCGTCGATGTCCAGCCGCAGGAAGCGCTCCAGCAGCTGCTCGCGGGAGATGCCCGCCTGCGGCCGGAAGCCCGGGATGTGCACCGCCAGGAACCAGATCCGATGGATCAGCGCGAGGCGCAGGGCGTGGAGCAGCGTCAGCCGGGCCGACATGGCGGGCAGGTCCGGGGCGGCAGCGCTCAGGGCGAGCCAGTCCCGGGTCAGGCGTCCGAACAGGTTCCGCAGCGCGGGGGCGAGGTCGAGGCGCTCCAGCGCCCCCGAGATCACCACCAGCTCGTCCCGGCGGAAATCCTTCTGGGTGCGCCGCGCCCGCTCCAGCCACACGGCCGGATCGAGAGTGTCGATGTAGGCCCGCAGCACGTCGAGGTCGCCGACTGAGGCGGCGTGCTGGACCAGCCGGAAGGCCCGGGAGAAGCGTACCGAATCGCGCCGCATGTCGCGGAACAGGTCGGGGCCGCGCTGGGCCGCCCGGCCGATCCCGTGGAGGGAGTTCGCCAGGAAGCCGAGCTGGTGCAGGATCGCGTTGTTGGGGATCGCCCGCATCTGGCGCGGATGGGTGATCCGCGCAGGGCCGCCATTGTCGGTCTGGCGCGCCACCGGGCGCGACCCGGTCCGGTCGATCAGGCTCGGGCCGAAGGTGCCGAGGAGCGCCGCGTAGCCCGGGTCGTCGACCAGCGACTCCATGTCCTGGCGGGCTGCGGTGAAGAATTCGAGGGCGAAATCCGGCTCGGCGTAGATCGGGTCGACCTTGCCGTCGGAGGCCTTCGGCCGGTCGTTCAGGGCGTAGTCCGAGAACGAGTCCTCCTCCGTCACGTCGAGCGCGTAGACGTGCTCGGCGATGCGGGCGACGCTGGCGCGCGCCAGCGCCTCGGTGCCGTACAGCAGGTAGCCGTCGGTGCCCTGGAAGCTCGATTCGAGCCGGACGCGGATGCCGGCCTTCCGCGCGCGGTCGCGCGCGTCCTCGGGGGCGAGGTAGGCGAGGCGGTCGCGCAGGGAGGTCGGATGCGCGCCGCGCCCGATCGACTCGCCGTGCGTGTCGAAGATCGCGAGCTCGACGTCGGACAGGCCGTTCTGGACCAGCATCTCGGTGATGCGCAGCCGCAGCCGCTCGATCCAGAAGGTCGCCGCGAGCTGGCCGACGTAGCGGCCCGAATCGGAGTAGCCGAACTGCACGGTGAGCCGGCCGATGCGCTTCAGGTACTGCCGCCAGTGCGGGTTGCGCAGGGCGTCGTCGAGCACCCGGATGCCCTGCTCCAGCGCGCTCGCCGTCTCGAACAGCGGCGTGATCTCGAGCTTGTCGGCGATGCCGTAGTGGCGCGCGAGCCAGAGGGCGGCGAGCAGGGTGTAGCCGGTCTCGGTCTCGGCGATGAGGAAGCGCACCGGATGGGTGCCGTCCACGTGCTTGAGGATCTGGGCGATCGTCATCATCAGCCGCGCGGCCGAGGCCCGCTCGGCCGCGAGCGCCCCGAAATCGACCGCCACCGGGCGGACGTCGTTCAGCAGCGTGTGGATCGTCGCGAGGTGCGAGCGGCGCCGGGCCGCGTCGGTGGGCTCGCCCTCCAGGTCGATCACCCGCCGCACCGCGTTGTGGATCTGGCTGGCGTTCAGCCGGAAATGCGGCAGGGCGTTCGACAGGCCGTGCGTCGCGACGCCCGCGCGCAGGACGGCGATCCGGCGCTGGTCGGCCGCGTCGTCGGCGGCCTCCAGGGCCTTGGTTAGTGCGGCGACGAGGGCGCCGGCATCGGTCTGGGCGCGCTCCCGCTCGATGATGAGCGCCAGGGCGAAGCGGTGCACCGCCTCGAGGGACGGCTGGTCGCCGAGGCGCGGCGCCACCGTGAGCTGGCGGTTCACCGCCGCCAGGGCGTTCTCGGCGAGCGCCCAGACCTCCCGGCAGGCCGGGATCTCGGGCAGGTCGCGCATTACCCGGTCGAACTGCATGCGCTTCGAGATCAGCCGGTAGCGCAGGGTGTCCCACCAGCCGATATCGGTCCGCCCGTCGGTGTCGCAGCCGACCCAGCTGGCGATGGCGAAGGGGCGGGGCGTCAGTTCGGTCCAGCGGTCGGGCCAGCGGGCGCGGGCGGCGTCGAGAAGGGCGCCGTTGAAGGCGTCGAGGGCGAGACGGCCGTTATTGGCCGCCGCGCAGGCCTGCTCGAACTCGACATCCAGGGTGATCGGCGCGTCCGGTCGGGTGGACAGGGCCGCCGCGCGCGCGACCAGCCCGGCGCGGTCCTTGGTGTCGGGCAGGCTCGCGGCCTCGGCGAGGAGGCCCGCGACGGCCCGCGGCATGCCGAAGGTGGGGTGGGCCGTGAACACCACCGCGAAGGCGGTGCGGTGGATCAGGGCCGCGAAGGCCTCGACGCCGTCCGGCCGGTCGGGTGCCGCCGCCACGAGCCGCGCGGGGATCGCCGCCTGCGGATCCTCCGGCCCGGCATCGAGCCCGACATAGGCCCGCAGCCGTTCCGCCCGCGCCGCCAGCGCTGCGGCACGCAGGCGCACGAACAGGCCGTCGAGGTCGCCCGTCGAGATCTCGTTCCGGTCGAAGCGCCGGGTGATCGCCAGGGTCACCGCCAGGACGGGGTTGCGGAACGGGTCCTCCCGGGCCTGATCCCGGGCGGCCTCGATCAGTCCGAGGAGGTGCGCCTCCAGTTCCTCGGGCTCGCGGCTCGGCTCGTGCTGCATCGGTCGGTCCCGGCTCCGGTCTGCCCGCATCTACCCGGTCCGCCGGCCCACGCAAGGAGCGTTCCGCACGTGACCCGGGACTGACCGGCTACTGACCGAGGACGTGACGTGGGACGTGACGTTGGACGTGAGGGGACACACAACCGCGACGCGGCGGGGCGATATCGACGATGGGATGGGGTGGCGGCGGCCTGAACCGCAGGCTAGAGCTGACCTCCTGATGGAGCGCCTGTTCATCATCCTGGCTATTCTGGTCTTCGCTGTCGCCATCGTCGCTGTGGCCGCGATGGCGGCGCGCGGCCGGCGCGAGCCCCTGCGCATGGGTTCCGAACTCGACATCGAGGACGAGGACCTCGTCATCGGCTCGGTCGGACCGCGCAAGAGCCCGATCGACCGCAGCGCCCAGGTGCTCGACCCGCGCGTGCTCGATCTGGACGCGATCGAACTGGAACCGATCCGCGCCCTCGACCGGACGCAGCGCGACGCGGCGCTCCGCGGAGATCCGCCGGGAGCCGGGCGATGAAGCGATGCGCGCGCGGGGTGGCCGGGCTGCTGCTCGCCGGTCCTCTCTGCCTGTCGACGATGCAGGCGACCGCCGCGCCTGCCGGCAAGCCGGCGCCGGCCGCGCCTCCCCAGGCTTCGCCCGCGCAAGTCGCGCCCGCACCGGCCGCGCCTGCGCCGGCCGCGCCCGCCGCGACGGCGCCGCCAGGTCAAGCCGCCCCTCAGGCGGCGAGCCCTACGCCCGCCGCCGGCCCGACCCTCGAGCAGCCCTGCGGGACGCAGGCGGCCCGCTTCGAGAGCGCCAAGGGGTTCAAGATGGTGATCACGCGGGCCGGGCAGGTCCGCACGACGAACCCGCTCAGGCCGCTCACGCCCGAGGTGAACGAGGTTCTCCAGGTGGTGATCGCCGGAAAGGTCGCCACGGCCTACGGCCCCGATTTCACGACGCTGCGGCGCGGCGGCGCCGCGTCGGGCATCGAGGCGATGCTGGGCGGTTCGATCCACTGGGAGCCGACGCTGCCGACCTTCCCCGATCCGATCGCGATCGTCAGCGAGGAGGGGACGCCCCTGGCGCAGCTGACCTTCCGCGCCTGCGAGGCGGCGCCCGCCGTCAAGGCGCCGAAGGTGCCGAAGGCCGAGGCCCGCAAGAAGGCGCCCCGCCAGGCGGCACCGAAGGCGGCGGCGGCCCCGAAGACGCCCCCCGGCTTCTCCATGCCTCAGGGGGCGATCGCCGAGTAGCGGCTACTTCTGCTTGGCGATGACCTTGTCCTTGATGCCGTCGTAGACGTTCTGCGGGATGATCTTCTCGGAGACGAGATCGTCCTTCCCGCGATACGGCCGTCCCTTGATGATCGCGGCCGCGCGCGCCGCGCCGATGCCGGGCAGCGCGTCGAGCTCCTCGGTGCTGGCGCTGTTGAGATCGATCAGCGCCCCCTTGGCGGCGTTCGGCGATCCGGCGACGGGCGCGCTCGGGGCCGCGGGCTTCGCGGGGGCCGTCGGTGCCGCGGTCGTCGGCGCCTGCGGCGCCTGCGCCAGGGCTGGGGCCGCGACGAGGCTCGACAGGAGGGCGAGGAGGGCGAGGGTTTTGGTGGAGGAAGCCATGGCGTTCTCCCGAGAGGCGCGGCCCACACCGCGGTGCCGTCCGGCCAGATCTGCGCCGCTCCGCTTGAACCCGCCCTTAACGGTTGTGGTCCGGCACCCCTAGTCACGGGCCGGCGCCGGAGCTATAAGCCCGGCCTCATCCGTATCCCGCGGTGTGCGTGGCGATCCTCGATCGAGGAGCCGCCCGCGCGCCGCTTTGTCCGCGGCGTCACGAAGGATCCTGCCATGGCCGTTCCGAAGCGAAAGACCTCCCCCTCCCGCCGCGGCATGCGCCGCTCGGCCGACGCCCTCAAGGCGCCGACCTACGTCGAGGACAAGGATTCCGGCGAGCTGCGCCGTCCGCACCACATCGACCTGAAGACCGGCATGTACCGCGGCCGTCAGGTCCTGAAGGTGAAGTCCGCCGAGGCTTGAGCCTCGCGAAGGCGGCGCCTCAGGCGAGGCGCCGCGCGGCCTCCGCGTAGCGCGCGGCGGCCATCCGGGTCCGTTCCAGGCGCGACGGCAGCAGCGTCGGATCGCCCGCCGTCAGCAATTGCGCGATGAAGCCGGCGCGGGGTCTCCCCGCGGCCGCGCGTTCCGCTGTCCGGGGGGCGGGCGGCTCATCGGACCGGCCGCCGTCGATCAGGGCGAGCGCCTGGACCTCCGTCCGCGCCGCCTCGGGGGAGGCGTCCGCGTCCGGGACCGGCGCGCGCCGGGTGGGGCGGACCTGTGTCGGGCCGAGACGGCTGACTGTTCCGATACGCACCATGCGCACATTCTCCGCACGTTTCCGTGCCCGTGTCGCAAAGGTGGGGCCGACGTTTACCGATCGTCAACCCTTCGTCCGATCGGTCCGGCCGAATTACTTTTTCGCGAGCGCCTCCAGGCGCTGCTGCATCTCCAGCATCTGGCGCTTGAGATCGTCCAGCTCGCCGCCCCCGTAGGTCGCGGGCTGAGTCGCGGCCGGCGCGGTCGGCTGGGCTCCCGGCGCGGGCGGGGCGAAGCCCGTGAACATCTTCATGGCATCGCCGAAGAAGTTCATGTTGGTGCGCACCTGCTGCTCGATGGCGTTCTGGAACGCCGCCGGGCCGAAGCTCTGGGCGAATTTCTCGCGCAGGCCGTCCTGGTCCTTGGCGAAGTTCGCCATCGAGAATTCGAGGAAGCTCGGCACCATCGTGCGCATGCTGTCGCCGTAGAAGCGGATCAGCTGGCGCAGGAACGCCACCGGGAGCAGGTTCTCGGCGCCGGCCTTGTTCTCCTGCTCGAAGATGATCTGCGTCAGGACCGAGCGGGTGATGTCGTCGCCCGTGCGCGCGTCGTAGACGACGAAATCCTCGCCGTTCTGCACCATCGTGGCGAGGTCCTCCAGCGTCACGTACGTCGAGGTGCCGGTGTGATAGAGGCGCCGGTTGGCGTACTTCTTGATGACGGTCTGGGTGGCCTTGACGGTATCCGCCATCGGGAACGGCCTTTCTGGACTCGGGACCGGGGGGCGTTGCAGACGCGCGGTGCTGTCTGACGGGGGCTGTCTTCGCGCCCGCAACACGATCCTTAAAGCCTTCCCCGGGCGCAGAAAACAGCAAACTGCAGCTGTTCAACGCAGAATAATGCAGAGTGGTCGGGGCGGTCGCGCCATTTCAGTCTCGCGGTCGCGTCATCGGCGCGTTTGGCGCGTTGATCCACAACCTTGACTTCGCCCACCTCAGGCCCTTCATCCCAGGGCCGGCACAGAGCGCGCCCCGGGACGTGGAAGGCGCGCCGGCTCGCGAGAGGAGAACGTTCACATGGCAGGCAGCGAAGAGATCGTCATCGTCGGGGCGGCGCGCACGCCGGTCGGCTCGTTCGGCGGCGCCTTCGGGGCGGTGCCGGCCCACGAGCTCGGCGCGACGGCGATCAAGGCCGCCCTGGAGCGCGCCAAGGTCTCGCCCGACGAGGTGGACGAGGTGATCTTCGGCCAGGTCCTCACCGCGGGCGCCGGCCAGAACCCCGCCCGGCAGGCGGCCATCAAGGCCGGCATCCCCGAGAAGGCCACCGCCTGGGGCCTCAACCAGGTCTGCGGCTCGGGCCTGCGCACGGTCGCGATCGGCATGCAGCAGATCGCCAACGGCGACGCCAAGGTCATCGTGGCCGGCGGCCAGGAATCGATGTCGCTGTCGCCCCACGCGCAGTACCTGCGCGGCGGCCAGAAGATGGGCGACGTGAAGCTCGTCGACACCATGATCAAGGACGGGCTCTGGGACGCCTTCAACGGTTACCACATGGGCCAGACCGCCGAGAACGTCGCCCAGGCCTTCCAGCTCACCCGCGAGCAGCAGGACCAGTTCGCGACCCGCTCGCAGAACAAGGCCGAGGCCGCCCGCAAGGAGGGCCGCTTCAAGGACGAGATCGTCCCCGTCACGGTGCCGGGGAAGAAGGGCGACACGGTCGTCGACACCGACGAGTACATCCGCGACGGCGCCACCCTGGAGGCGATGGGCAAGCTGAAGCCGGCCTTCACCAAGGACGGCACCGTCACGGCCGCCAACGCCTCGGGCCTCAACGACGGCGCCGCCGCGCTGGTGCTGATGTCGGCCTCGGAGGCCGAGCGCCGCGGCCTGACCCCGCTCGCCAAGATCAAGTCCTGGGCGACCGCGGGCGTCGACCCGAAGGTGATGGGCACCGGCCCGATCCCGGCCTCGCGCAAGGCCCTGGAGAAGGCCGGCTGGAAGCCGTCCGACCTCGACCTGATCGAGGCGAACGAGGCCTTCGCGGCCCAGGCGCTGGCCGTGAACAAGGACATGGGCTGGGACGACGCGAAGGTGAACGTCAACGGCGGCGCCATCGCCATCGGCCACCCGATCGGGGCCTCGGGCGCCCGCGTCCTCGTCACCCTGCTCCACGAGATGAAGCGCCGCGACGCCAAGAAGGGCCTCGCCACGCTCTGCATCGGCGGCGGCATGGGCGTGGCGATGTGCGTCGAGCGGACCTGATCGGTCTGTCACGACAGTATCGGCCCACAACATAGACTTAAGGCCGAAGTCAGAAAAAATCGCGTGCGGACGCCATCCGCACGCGGCATCAAGTGATGCGAACAGGAGGAAACAATGGCTCAAGGACGCGTCGCCCTCGTGACGGGCGGCACCCGCGGCATCGGCGCGGCGATCTCGAAGCGGCTCAAGGACAAGGGCTACAAGGTCGCCGCCAACTACGCCGGCAACGACGAGGCGGCCAACGCCTTCAAGGCCGAGACCGGCATCCCCGTCTTCAAGTTCGACGTGGGCGATCTCGCGAGCTGCGAGGCCGGCATCAAGGCGATCGAGTCCGAGCTCGGCCCGGTGGACATCCTGGTGAACAACGCCGGCATCACCCGGGACGGCGCCTTCCACAAGATGACGTTCGAGAAGTGGCAGGCGGTCATCAAGACCAACCTCGACTCGATGTTCACCTGCACCCGTCCGCTGATCGAGGGCATGCGCAGCCGCAACTTCGGCCGCATCATCATCATCTCGTCGATCAACGGCCAGAAGGGCCAGGCCGGGCAGACCAACTACTCGGCCGCCAAGGCCGGCGTGATCGGCTTCGCAAAGGCGCTCGCGCAGGAGAGCGCCTCGAAGGGCATCACGGTCAACGTGGTGGCGCCGGGCTACATCGCCACCGAGATGGTGATGGCGGTGTCGGAGGACATCCGCAACAAGATCATCTCCACGATCCCGACCGGCCGCCTCGGCGAGGCCGACGAGATCGCCCACGCGGTCGAGTATCTGGCGAGCGACGAGGCCGGCTTCGTGAACGGCTCGACGCTGACCATCAACGGCGGCCAGCACTTCGTCTGATCGCCGCGGGCGCGCCGGATCGACCCGGCGCGCCCGCCCTGTGGGCGAGCCGCCCCACCGCGCCGGACGCGCATCTCTCCGTCCGGTGAGCGTTCCTTCCGACACTCCGCGTGGCCGAGCCCGACGACGGCGCTCCTAGCGCCGGGCCCCGCCTGCCGGCGACCGTCCCGGGCCGCGCCGGTCCGGCCCACGAGCCGCGCGCGCCGCCGTCCGTGGTCGCGGGCCCGGACCGTCCGACCCATCAAGCGTGACGAAAGTCCTTCCCCGCGTGCGGAATCGCGCGTCGGGCGGGATAACGGGCATTGCGGGCAGCGATCGAGCCGCCGGCCCGCGTGTTCTGAGACACGAACAATTCGAACGGCCTCGTATAGACCTCCTTCCATCGGCTCACGGATGGTCCCGCCGATAGAAATCGAGGTCCCGAGGATCATGAACAACTGGTTTCACGGTAAATTCGGCGTTCAGTTTATCGGCGCGAGCCAGAATTGTTCTTCCCGCACGACCGCGATGCGTGACGACCGCTCCGCGGCCCGCCGCCCCGCGCTGCCCGCAATCGCGAAGCTCGGGCTCGCGGCGGCCTGTGCCCTGGGGCTGGCGGCCTGCGTCACCCCGCAGGAGCGCCACGCGCTGGATCAGAACCAGTGCTACGCCTTCGGCTTCGAGCCCGGCACCGACGGCTTCGCCGAGTGCATGATGGGGCTCCACCAGCAGCGCGCCGTCGCCCAGTCCAACAGCAACCTGTACTGGCAGGCGCAGCTCGCCGAGCAGAACCGCCGCCGCGAGGCGCAGCAGGACCTCTACAAGGTCATGAGCCTGCAGCGCACCGGCGACGCGCGGTTCCCCGTCTGCGGCGCCTCCTCGGACGGCGGCATGGATCGCCGGACCATGACTTGGTACGGCCCGAACTGCCGCGCCCGCTGATCCGGATCGAGGGAGGTCCCCATGTCCGACATGACGACGCGCGGCCCGCGCAACCCGAGCCGGATCATCTTCGTGACCGTGGCCCTGATCGGCATCGCCGTCGGGTTCGCGACCGCCAGCCTCGTGTGGTTCACGCTCGCGGTCCTCGGCTCCGCCGCGCTGACCTGCGCGGGCTACGGCCTGATCCGGCGGCGGCTCGGCTGGAAGCCGCTGAGCGGCGAGTACCTGTCCAACCTCCTCTACGTGCTGAGCCCGTACTAGGCGGACACCACGCACGCCCCCGCGGACGCGCCGCGGGGCTCATCGGCGGGCGGCGCAGGTCCACGAAGACCTGGCCGCGCCGCGCCCCCATCCCCCAGACCGCTCCGCCTCCGAGGCCCCATGACGCTCGCCCTCATCATCACCGGCTTCCTGATCGTGAACTTCGTGATGGCCGGCTTCTTCTCCCTCGTGGCCCTCTGGGCCGACTGAGCCGCGCCGCTACGGAGCGCCGACGCAGTTGGCGTAGAAGGTCGTGGTCGCGGGCCAGTCGGAGAAGACTCCCAGCACGCCGACCTGTCCGTGCAGGACGTCGAGCAGCCGCAGGATGTCGCCGTCGCCGGTGACCACCGGCTTGATCGACTGGTAATAGTACCCGCCGCCGCCCTTCAGGGGACCCGAGCGCTCCAGCGACCACGCGATCAGGCCCAGCCCGGCCGCCTTGGCGTCCCGGGCATAGGTCGAGGGCTCGATCGTCCCGTCCGGGCCGGGCCGGACCAGCATCCACAGCGGCGGCGCCAGGATCTTCACGCCCTTCCGGGCGAGCTCGGCCATGCCGGGCTGCCACGTGGCGGGCTTCTCCGGGTCGAAGCCCTTCGCGGTCTCGTCCCGGTCGTCGAGGAAGATCGCCTGGCGGCCGAATTCCGGATCCTTCTCCAACCAGTAGAGGATGTCGCGGAGCTGGAAGCTCTGCGGGTAGACGTCGGAGGCTGGGATCCCGGCCTCCCGGTACTCGTCGACCAGCTGCTGGGCATACATGTCCTGCGTGTAGGTGCCCTGGAACGGCATCGGGACCTGGGGCGCCTTCAGCTCGGGGGTGAATTTCCGCCCCATCCCCTTCACCAGGGCGATGTACTCCTTGTGCGACATCAGCGTGCCGGTGCCGGCGTAGAGGTCGGTGCGCCAGCGCGGCGTGGCGTTCATGTAGGCCGCCACCGTGGTGGCGTCCGGGTCGGACGCGTCCATCTTCCCGTTCAGCGACTTGAATTCGTCCAGCGTCAGGTCGCTGGTGCAGCACTTGGCCGAGGCCTTCCGCCCGTTGGCCGGGTCGGCCGGCGTGAAGCCCTGCGTGCACTTCGCCGCGAGCTCGGGCCGGGCGAGGATGTCGGTGGTCGTGTGCAGGTCGCACTGGCTGTGGCGGCAGACGAGCTGGCGGTCCTTGGTGAAGGCCACGTCGCACTCGATGATCCCGGCGCCCATCCGGTACGCGGCGAGCAGGCCCTCCCGGGTGTGTTCGGGAAACATCAGCGGCGCGCCGCGGTGCGAGATCGAGAAGGTCCGGGGCGTGTAGGTCCGGTCGACGCCGCAGGCGGCGAGCCTGTCCTTGAGCGGGCCGGGCTTCAGCTGGTCGACGAGATAGAAGGGTCGGGGGCCGAGCTGGGCGGCCTCGCCGGCGAGCGCGGGGCCCGCTCCCAGAAGCAGCCCCAGCCCCAACATGATCGCACGCATCGCGAACCTCCCGTTTCAGGCCGCCGGTAGAGGGGGACGGTGACAGGGGCGTGACCCCGCACGCCCCGGCGCGCCGCCGCCATGATAGCGGCGGATCATCCGCGCGGCGTCGGCCGCCAGTCGGGCGGCGCCATCTCGAAGCCGGCGAAGTCGAAGCCCGGCGAGACCGTGCAGCCGACGAGTGTCCAGGCGCCCAGGCTGGTGGCGGTCTGCCAGTGGCCGGCCGGCACGACGCATTGCGGGCGCTGCCCGGCGGCGAGGTCCGGCCCGAGATGCCGGGCCTCGGCGTCGTGCCCGTTGGGGCTCGTGGTGATCACCAGCGGCGCGCCGGCGTGCCAGTGCCAGATCTCGGTGGCGTCGACCCGGTGCCACGCCGAGACCTCGCCGAGATCGAGCAGGAAGTAGATCGCGGTGCCGACCGAACGGCCGTCGACGGTCCGTGGATCGCGGAGCGTCTCGCGGTAATGGCCGCCCTCGGGATGGGGCTTCAACCCCAGGGTCGCGATCACCTCGGCTGCCGTCATGTCCAGCTCCCTGTCGATCCCGGCCGCGCGGATCGTCCGCGGCTTGCCGGCACTTGGCACCGATGCTACCGGCCGAAAACCCGCAAGGTCCGAGAACGATGCCGAGCCCGACCGTACGTCTCCACCGCGGCGACCTGCCCGCCACCTACGACGCGGGGCGGGCGGTGGCCATCGACACCGAGACGCTCGGTCTCAACCCGTATCGGGACCGCCTCTGCGTGGTGCAGCTCTCCACCGGCGACGGCACGGCCGACGTGGTGCAGATCCCGCAGGACGGGCCGGAGCCGGTCGTGCTCAAGCGGGTCCTGGCCGATCCCGGCATCCTGAAGATCTTCCACTTCGCGCGGTTCGACGTGGCGGTCCTGTACAGGGCCCTCGGCGTGATGCCGAGCCCGGTCTACTGCACCAAGATCGCCTCGAAGCTGGCGCGCACCTACACGGATCGCCACGGGCTGAAGGACGTGGTCCGCGAGCTGGTCGGCGTCGACCTGTCGAAGCAGCAGCAATCTTCGGACTGGGGCGCCGAGACCCTGTCGCAGGCCCAGCTCGACTACGCGGCCTCGGACGTCCTCCATCTCCACGCGGCCCGGGAGCGGCTCGACGCGATGCTGGCCCGGGAGGGTCGCACCGACCTCGCGTCCGCCTGCTTCGGCTTCCTGCCGACGCGGGCGCGCCTCGACCTCGACGGCTGGCCCGAGACCGACATCTTCGCGCACACCTGATCGTCCGGCGGGGCCTGCACACTTCCTGTGCGGAGTGAGACTTTCCTGTCACCGCACCGCGATAAGTCGCTGGTAGGTTGTGGCTGCCTGGGCTTCCGAGTCCCGGCCAGGCCCTCCTCGCCGGTCGCCCACCCGATCAGGCCGGCGAGGAGGGTCCGTCGCCCTCAGGTCAGGGTCCGCGGGCCCGACGGCGTGCTGATCCGGGCGGTCCAGCGCGGGCCCCGGCCGGCCACAACCTGCGGTGGAGCGACGAGGCCCAGCGCCGCGTGAAGCCCCGCGACGGCGGCGGGATCCGGATCCGTCAGGACGAGCGCCTCCAGAGCGGCACCGAGATCCGGCATCGTCGCGGCGGGATTGCCGCGCGGTCCCCACGCCATCGCGCAGGGCGCGGCCCCGTCCGCCGGCCACGCCCCGCCCGGGGGCACCGCGAAGCGCCAGGACAGGTCGCCCCGGGTCATCGTCGCCGCCGCGCCGAGGAGCGCGCCGTGCGTGGCGAGGAGGCCGTCGAGATCGTCCGCGCGGGCGACGAAGCCGCGCAGCCGCCGGCCCGAATCCCAGTCGGCCCGCACCCGCGCCGCGTCGCCGAGGCCGAACCAGCGGGCGCCCGACGGCGGCGGCGCCTCCGGATCGACGGCGATCACCTCCAGGAACAGGGCGTCGCCGAGGCGCAGCAGGTGGTTGCGCGTGCCCATCTCGCGGTGGCGACCGCCCTCGGGCATGGCGAGGCCGAGGCAGTCTCGCACATGGGCCACGCCCTCCGCGAGGTCGGGCGCGACGACGACGAGGTGGTCGAGGGTGAGCATCGTTCGGGCTCCGTGCGCGCGGGCACCTATGCAGCCGGCCGCCGGGCATGCCCGGGACCGCACCGGTCCCGCCCCGGTCTCGGCGCTCACGGGCTGCCTCGGGTGAGGCGGCGAGGGGTAACGCCTGAGCGTCCCCAAGAAAAAGGCCGGGGCCCCGCGAGAGGCCCCGGCCCGGAAGTGCGTGCCGGGCCGGGCCTCGTGCCCGGCCGGCTCTCACATCACAGCGAGTAGTACTGCACGAACTCGATCGGGTGCGGCGTCATCTCGTAGCGCAGCACCTCGGTCATCTTCAGCTCGATGAACGAGTCGATCTGGTCGTCCGAGAACACGCCGCCCTCCTTGAGGAAGGCCCGGTCCTTGTCGAGGCTGTTCAGGGCCTCCCGGAGCGACCCGCACACGGTCGGGATCTTCTTCAGCTCCCGCGGCGGCAGCTCGTACAGGTCCTTGTCCATGGCCGGGCCCGGGTCGATCTTGTTGCGGATGCCGTCGAGGCCGGCCATCAGCAGCGCCGAGAAGGCGAGGTAGGGGTTCGCCATCGGGTCGGGGAAGCGGACCTCGACGCGCTTGGCCTTCGGGCTCTTGGTCCACGGGATGCGGCAGGAGGCCGAGCGGTTGCGCGCCGAGTAGGCGAGCAGCACCGGCGCCTCGTAGCCCGGCACCAGGCGCTTGTACGAGTTGGTCGACGGGTTGGTGAAGGCGTTCAGCGCCTTGGCGTGCTTGATGATGCCGCCGATGTACCAGAGGCACTCCTGGGACAGGCCGGCATACTTGTCGCCCGCGAAGACCGGCTTGCCGTCCTTCCAGATCGACTGATGGACGTGCATCCCTGAGCCGTTGTCGCCGTAGACGGGCTTGGGCATGAAGGTCGCGGACTTGCCGTAGCTCTGCGCGACGTTGTGGATGCAGTACTTGTAGATCTGCATGTGGTCGGCGAGCAGGGTCAGCGTGTCGAACTTCATGCCGAGCTCGTGCTGGGCCGAGGCCACCTCGTGGTGGTGCTTCTCGACCTTCACGCCCATGGACTGCATGGCCGCGAGCATCTCGCCGCGCATGTCCTGCGCCGAGTCCTGCGGCGGCACCGGGAAGTAGCCGCCCTTGGTCTGGACCCGGTGGCCGAGGTTGCCGCCCTCGTAATCGGTGAAGCCGTTGGTCGGCAATTCGGTGGAGTCGAGCTCGAAGCCCGTGCGGTACGGGTCGGCGCCGAACTTCACGTCGTCGAACACGAAGAACTCGGCCTCGGGGCCGACGTAGATCGTGTCGCCGATGCCGGTCTGCTGCAGGTAGGCCTCGGCGCGCTTGGCGGTGCCGCGCGGGTCACGGCCGTAGGGCTCGCCGGTGGCCGGCTCCAGCACGTCGCAGACGATCGACATGGTCGCGGCCGAGAAGAACGGGTCCAGCGTGGCGGTGACGGGATCCGGCATCAGCAGCATGTCGGACTCGTTGATCGCCTTCCAGCCGGCGATCGAGGAGCCGTCGAACATGGTGCCCTCGTCGAAGATCTCCTCGTCGATGAGCGACACGTCGAACGTGACGTGCTGCCACTTGCCGCGCGGGTCGGTGAACCGGAAGTCCACGTAACGCACGTCGTTGTCCCGGATCGTCTTCAGCACCTCGGCCGCAGTCGTCATCGTGGGCATCCTCCAGGGATCTCTGAATCGGCTCTCGTGGCGCACCCGCACGCGGTCGCGCGCACCGGCAAGCGGCGCTTGATATCCGGCGCGGGCGTACCTTGCCACCCGCCGGGCAGCGGAATCGGCCGACGGATGAAACGATCGGCCCATTCGCGCACCCGATCTCGTAACCGTGATCGGCAGCTCCGTTTCTAGGGCACCGTTGTTCTCCGGCAATGGCCTTCCTGGCACGATCCATGCAATTGCGGCCGCAGCCGTCGACGAGGCGGCAAGCCGTTCGCGTCTTCCCGGGTTGCCCAGGTCGCGCATCGATACGGACGAGAGAACCGGAATGACCAAATACAAGCTCGAGTACATATGGCTCGACGGGTACACGCCGACCCCGAACCTCCGCGGTAAGACGCAGATCAAGGAATTCGACAGCTTCCCGACCCTCGAGCAGCTCCCGATGTGGGGCTTCGACGGCTCGTCCACCAAGCAGGCCGAGGGCGGCAGCTCCGACTGCATGCTGAAGCCCGTGCGCCACTTCCCCGACCCGGCCCGCAAGAACGGCGTGCTGGTGATGTGCGAAGTGATGATGCCGGACGGCGTGACCCCGCACGAGTCCAACAAGCGCGCCACCATCTTGGACGATGCCGGCGCCTGGTTCGGCTTCGAGCAGGAGTACTTCCTGTACAAGGACGGCCGCCCGCTCGGCTTCCCGGCCTCCGGCTACCCGGCGCCGCAGGGCCCGTACTACACCGGCGTCGGCTATTCGAACGTCGGCGACGTCGCCCGCAAGATCGTCGAGGAGCACCTCGACCTCTGCCTCGACGCCGGCATCAACCACGAGGGCATCAACGCCGAGGTGGCCAAGGGCCAGTGGGAGTTCCAGATCTTCGGCAAGGGCTCCAAGAAGGCCGCCGACGAGATGTGGATGGCCCGCTACCTCCTGCAGCGCCTCTGCGAGAAGTACGGCATCGACGTCGAGTACCACTGCAAGCCGCTCGGCGACACCGACTGGAACGGGTCGGGCATGCACTGCAACTTCTCGACCGCGTTCATGCGCGAGCACGGCGGCAAGGCCTACTTCGAGAAGCTCATGGAGGCGTTCAAGAACGCCCGCGAGGAGCACATCGCCGTCTACGGTCCGGACAACCACATGCGCCTGACCGGCAAGCACGAGACCGCCTCGATCCACGAGTTCTCGTACGGCGTGGCCGACCGCGGCGCCTCGATCCGCGTGCCGCACTCCTTCGTGAACAACGGCTACAAGGGCTACCTGGAGGACCGCCGTCCGAACTCGCAGGGCGACCCCTACCAGATCGCCTCGCAGGTGCTGAAGACGATCGCTTCCGTGCCGACCGAGGCCGCTGCAGCCGCGTAAGACGCGGAGCTTCGACAGACGATGCGAAGCCGGGCCCTCGGGTCCGGCTTCGCCGTTTCCGGGGTAACGGGCTTCCGATCTACCCCGTCCTGGGGGTTGGAGCGCGGCGCAGGCCTCGACGGAGGCCTCCGGGGATCGCGCGGACCGCCGGGCGCCCTCTCGAGGCCCGCTGGCGCGGGCACGTCAGGATGAGTGGGTCGGGTGAGGGAGCCCGTCGGGCCCGCTCGACGGCCGCAGGGGCACCATCGCTCCCGAATTACATCCGCCTCAGGGCCGCCGCGGGCGCTCGTCCTCGCGGATGGCGGCCTCGTGGTACCACGCGCCCCCGCCGAAGCTCGGCACGGGCGCGGGCTTCGCCTCCGGAGCCGCCCGGGCGGTCTCGCGCGCGCGTCGGAACGCGGACAGATCGTAGATCTTGGCGGTCTCGCGCGGGTCCGTGGCGGCCATCGCACTTCCTCCTGCATCCGGTTCGAGCGGCCGATCGGGCCGGCCGTTCCCGATGATGTGGGGTGCGGGAAGCGGCGCTCCAGGGCCGCAGGCGCCGATGCCGGACATTCGCGCAGTGCGAAATCTTAGGCAGTGTCGCGCGGTGCGCGGCCGCCGGCGGTCCTGGACCGCGGGCGGGCTCGGGTCAGATCGCGTCCGTGCCGGTCTCGCCGGTGCGGATGCGGATCGCTTCCTCGATCGTCGAGACGAAGATCTTGCCGTCGCCGATGCGTCCGGTCTGCGCCGACTTGCGGATCGCCTCCACGGCGCCCTCGACCAGGGCGTCGGACAGCACGATCTCGAGCTTCACCTTGGGCAGGAAATCGACCACGTACTCGGCGCCCCGGTAGAGCTCCGTGTGGCCCTTCTGACGGCCGAAACCCTTCGCCTCGATGACGGTGATGCCCTGGAGGCCGACCTCCTGGAGCGCCTCCTTCACCTCGTCGAGCTTGAAAGGCTTGATGATCGCTTCGATCTTCTTCATGCCGCTCGGGCCTGCGCTGCGGTGCCTGGCATTTCTAACATCCTCGTGACGCCTTCGCCACGCCGTTTTCGCGGCGCGTCCGACCATAGTGCCTATTTGCTGTGCGATGCACGCACATCCTTAGAGCGCTTCACGGGAATCTGGCGCGATTTTAGTCAGGGCTGATCGGTGCACGGGCAGAGGCGGAGACGGATATGCGGTTGCTGACGGTCGCGGCAATGAGGCGGGTCGATGCCGCGGCAATCGAGGGCGGCGTGCCGGGCCTGACGCTGATGGAGGCGGCCGGGGCCGCCGTGGCCGGGCGCGCCCGGGCCCGGCTCCCGGCGGGTGGCCGCGTCGTCGTCCTGTGCGGGCCGGGCAACAACGGCGGCGACGGCTACGTGGCCGCGCGCCTGCTGGCCGAAGCCGGCTACGCGGTCGAGCTCCTCTGCCTCGGCGCGGTGTCGGCGCTGACGGGAGACGCCGCGCTCGCGGCCGCGGCCTGGACGGGGCCGGTGCGCCCGGCCGAGGGCGGCGCGCTGCCGTCCGGCGACCTCGTGATCGACGCCCTGTTCGGCGCCGGCCTGTCGCGCGACCTCGACGGCGCCGCCCGCGCGCTCGTCGAGGCGGTGAACGAGGCCGGGATGCCGGTGCTCGCCGTCGACGTGCCGAGCGGGGTCGACGGCGATACCGGCGCGGTGCGCGGCGCCGCCATCCGGGCAGTGGAGACCGTGACCTTCGTGACCTTCAAGCCCGGGCACCTGCTCCAGCCTGGGCGGGGCCTGTGCGGCCAGCTCAGCCTCGCCGATATCGGGACCGGCCCGGCGGCGCTGGAGGCGGGCCTGGCAGCCGGCGCGCCCCTCGACCGGAACGGGCCCGACCTGTGGGGCCGGGACGTCCCGCACCTCACCGGCGCGAGCCACAAGTACACCCGCGGCCACGCCCTGGTCCTGTCCGGGCCGGCCACCAAGACCGGCGCCGCCCGGCTCGCCGCCCGCGGCGCCCTGCGGGTCGGCGCCGGGCTCGTCACCGTCGCGTCCCCGACCGCCGCGCTGCCCGAGAACGCCGCCCACCTCACGGCGATCATGCTGCGGCCCTGCGAGAGCGCCGACGACCTCGACGACCTGCTCACCGACGAGCGGCTGAACGTGATCCTGGCCGGACCCGGGCTCGGCACCGGCGAGCCGACCCGGGAGCGCGTGGCCGTCGCGGCCGCGGCCGGGCGCGGCCTCGTCCTCGACGCCGACGCGCTGACGAGCTTCGCCGGCAAGGTGCCGCTGCTCGCCGCCCATCTCGCCGACGGGGACGCGCGGGCCGTGCTGACCCCGCATGCCGGCGAGTTCGCGCGGCTCTTCGACGGGACGGACGCGATGGCCGAGGGCGCCGACAAGGTCGCCCGGGCCCGCGCGGCGGCCGCGCTCACCGGCGCCGTGGTGGTCTTCAAGGGGGCCGACACGGTGATCGCGGCCCCCGACGGCCGTGCGGCCATCAACGACCACGGCAGCCCCTATCTCGGGACAGCCGGGTCCGGGGACGTGCTCGGCGGCCTGATCGCCGGCCTGCTCGCGCAGGGCATGGAGCCCTTCGCGGCCGCCGCGGCCGGCGTCTGGCTCCACGGCGATGCGGGCCTGCGCCACGGGCCGGGCCTGATCGCCGAGGACATCCCCGAGCTGATGCCGGCGGTCTTGCGCGACCTCGTCGCGTCGACCGGGGGCTGACCCGGCGGCTGACCGCTCAGGTGACCTCGAACATCGTCCAGAGGCCGGTGTCGAACCGTTCCAGCACCGTGGCGCTGATCAGCCAGCGCCCCGGATTGTCCGCCAGGAAGCCGATCCGGGCCGTCCGCCCCTCCAGGAGCTGGAACGTGTCGAGCCAGTAGGGCTCCCAGCCGTCGTCCAGGGGGTGGAGCAGGCGGAAGCAGTGGCCGTGCAGGTGCAGGGCCTGCGGGAAGGCGGTCTCGTTGCGCAGGGCCAGCACCACCACCTGCCCGCGCTTCACCGAGAAGATCGGCGCGAGGCCGGCGGTGCCGCTCGCGCCGTTCACCGACCAGATCTTCTGCGGGTCGCCCGTGTAGACCGGATCGGCCGCGGGGCCTTCCTTGGCGGCGTCCTTCACACCGTCCTTGCCCTTCGGCACGAAGGCGCCGCCGGTGATCACCACGTCACGGCGCAGGGCGTTCTGGAGCTTGATCTCGGCCGGCAGGCGCTTGTTCTCGCCGATCGGCCCGATCGGGGGCCGCTTCTCGGTGATCCGGGCACCCTTGGTGACGACGCTCGCCAGGACCAGGCCCTTGCCGATCAGCGCGTGAATCTCGCAGGTGGCGCCTTCCTCCTCCGGCAGGTCGACGAGCAGGTCGTAGCGGGTGCCGGGCGGGAAGGGCAGGGTCGCCCGCAGGGGCTCGAACGTGTCGGTGGGCTGGCCGTCGACCGCCGCCACGTAGACCTTCACGCCCTCGAACTTGATGCGCGTTGCCCGGGCGTTGCAGGCATTGCCGAGACGCAGGCGGATTCGGGAGCCGGGCCTCGCCTCGAAGGCGCCCGGCACCGGCTTGCCGTTGACGGTCACGAGGTTGCCGAGGCGCCCGTTCGCGGCCGCGAGCGCCGTCTGCCCGAACGGCATGAGGGTGCCGTCGTCCTGGAGCCGCCAGTCCTGCAGGACGACGCTGACGTCGGCGTCGACCGCGGGCGGGTTCGTCTCCTCGACGACCAGCATGCCCGCGAGGCCCCGGCCCGACGGCTCGCTCGCCCCGCCGACGACCAGGGGCCGGATGAGGTAGGAGCCGGCATCCGGCGGCGTGAAAGTGTACAGGAAGTCGCCGCCCGGCGGGATCGGCGCCTGGGTCACGCCGCCGACGCCATCCATGGCGTTGACGTTGCGCACCCCGTGCCAATGGAGCGACAGTGGCTTGTCGGTCCGGTTCTCGACCTTGAGGCGCAACGCCTGCCCGAGCTTCACCCGGACCACGGGCGGCAGGGCCTTGCCGTCGAAGCACCAGACCGGCGTCTCGGGCGCGGGGTCCGGCCTGAATCGCGCCTTGCCGGGCGCCGCCGGCAGGGCCGCCGGCGCGGCCGCGGGCTCCGGCTGGACGGGCGCGGATGTCCCCGGCGCGGCGGCCGGCGCCTGGGCCCGCGCGGCCTCCGGCGCGAGCCCGAAGGCCGCCGCGGCGGCGAGCAGGGTTCGTCGCGACGGCGTGCCGGCGCGCGAATCGGTCGGCGGCACGGTGCGGGATGGCGGCATGGGATCTCGGCTGCGGCTCGCGACGGACCCGCTCCTTAGCGGCGCGCGGGCTCCCGCGCCACAGGGGCAAGTTTTTTGCTGCGGGCCCGCCGGCCCATGCTATAGGGCGCGCTTCCGGCGGCCGGCGATGCGCCGGATGTCGGCGCGCGCGGGCGTGGCGGAACTGGTAGACGCGCTGGATTTAGGTTCCAGTGTCGCAAGACGTGGGGGTTCGAGCCCCTCCGCCCGCACCAGGACCTCTGCTGAGGTTGCGGTCCCCTCGGGACCCTCCGCCCCGTACCCGACATCTCGGCATCCCGGTCCGCGCGAGCACGACGCCGGCCCGGCCGGCGAACCCAGGTTTCTTTGAAGAGCGACGACGACGATGCAGGTGACCGAGATCAACGCCCAGGGGCTGAAGCGCGAGTTTCAGGTTCTGCTGGCCGCCCAGGAACTCGAGGAGCGCCTGACCAACGAGCTGTCCGGCATGAAGGACAAGGTGCAGCTCAAGGGCTTCCGTCCCGGCAAGGTGCCGGTCGCGCACCTGCGCAAGGTCTACGGCCGCTCCGTGATGGCCGAGGTGGTGCAGAACGCCGTCAACGAGGCGAACCGCCAGATCGTCACCGATAACGGCCTCAAGCTCGCCCTGGAGCCGCAGGTCGAGTTCCCGACCGACCAGGCCGAGGTCGAGAAGGCGCTCGACGCCAAGGGCGACCTCGCCTTCAAGGTCGCCCTCGAGGTGATGCCGAGCTTCGAGCTCGCCGACCTCTCCGACGTCAGCCTGACCAAGCTCGTGGCCAAGCCCGCCGACGCCGAGGTCGACGAGGCCCTGGAGCGCATGGCCGGCCAGAGCCGTCCGTTCACCGAGCGCGAGGAGGGCGCCGAGGCCCAGAGCGGCGACCGCGTCACCATCGACTTCGTCGGCCGCATCGAAGGCGAGGAGTTCCAGGGCGGCAAGGGCGAGGGCATCGACCTGGAGCTCGGCTCCGGCTCGTTCATCCCGGGCTTCGAGGAGCAGCTCGTCGGCGCCAAGGTCGGCGACAAGCGGCTCGTGAAGGTCACCTTCCCGGCCGAGTACGGGGCCGAGCACCTCGCCGGCAAGGACGCCGAGTTCGACGTGACCGTCACGAAGATCCAGGCGGCGGGCGAGGCCAAGATCGACGACGAGCTCGCCAAGTCCATGGGCATGGAGTCGCTGGAGAAGCTCCGCGAAGCCGTGTCCGAGGCGATCGGCCGGGATTTCGAGGCCGCCTCGCGCCGCCGGCTCAAGAAGGAGCTCCTCGACGCGCTGGACGGCAAGTACGCCTTCGAGCTGCCCCCGTCATTGGTCGCGCAGGAATTCGCCGCCGTGTGGGCCCAGGTCGAGCAGGACCTCAAGACCCGCGGCAAGACCTTCGAGGACGAGGACACCACCGAGGAGAAGGCCCAGGCCGAGTACCGGAAGATCGCGGAACGGCGCGTCCGTCTCGGTCTCGTGCTTGCGCAGGTCGGCGAGAGCGCCGATATCAAGGTCTCGGACGAGGAGGTGAACCAGGCCCTCATCGCCCGGGTCCGGCAGTTCCCGGGCCAGGAGCAGCAGGTCTGGGACTTCTACCGGAAGAATGCGCAGGCGCTCGCGGAACTCCGCGCGCCCCTGTTCGAGGAGAAGGTCGTCGACCACGTCCTCGGGCAGGTCAAGCTCGTCGAGGAGCCCGTCTCGAAAGAGGCGCTTTTCGCGGACGAAGATGACGACGACACGACCGGCGGCAAGCCGGCAGACAAGGCCGAGGCCAAGGGCGAGTCCAAGACCGACGCCAAGACCGAAGCCAAGGCCGACTGAGTCCCGCTCTGTCCCAGGACGGCGGGCAAGGGTTAGGCGATGGTTAAGCATCGCCGGTGTTCGCTGACATGCCCGGGGCTGCCCTGATTCGCGGCAGCCCCGGGCCTCACTCCGGGGCAGGATGAGATGAGAGATCCGATCGACGTCTACAACAACGCGCTCGTGCCGATGGTCGTCGAGCAGTCGAGCCGCGGCGAGCGCGCCTTCGACATCTACTCCCGCCTGCTCCGCGAGCGCATCATCTTCCTCACCGGCCCCGTGGAGGATTACGGCGCGTCGCTGATCGTGGCGCAGCTGCTCTTCCTCGAGGCGGAGAACCCGAAGAAGGAAATCTCCTTCTACATCAACTCCCCCGGCGGCGTGGTCACCTCGGGCCTGTCGATCTACGACACGATGCAGTTCATCCGCTGCCCGGTGACGACCCTCTGCGTCGGCCAGGCCGCCTCGATGGGCTCCCTGCTGCTCACCGCCGGCGAGCCGGGCCACCGCTTCGCCCTGCCGAACGCCCGGATCATGGTCCACCAGCCGTCCGGCGGCTTCCAGGGGCAGGCGACCGACATCCTGATCCACGCCCGCGAGATCGAGGCGCTGAAGCGGCGCCTGAACGAGATCTACGTGAAGCACACCGGCCGCGACTACGACACGATCCACACGGCGCTGGAGCGCGACAACTTCATGACCGCCGACGCGGCCAAGGAGTTCGGGCTCATCGACGAGGTGATCGAGAAGCGTCCCGAGCCGGCGGCCGCCTGACCGGCCCGCGTCGCCTGACCGCCGCGGCGCGGCCTTGATCCCGCCGCGGCAGCGTGTTTGCATCGAGGTTCGGGCCCTTCGGTCAAAGGCGCGCAGCACACTGTTTCTTTAAACGGGCCCCCTACATTCATGCGATGCGCGTCCGCCCCTTGCCGGCGGCGGACGCGAGGAATCGGAGACCGATATGAGCAAGACTGGCGGCAACGACTCGAAGAGCACGCTGTATTGCTCGTTCTGCGGCAAGAGCCAGCACGAGGTCCGCAAGCTGATCGCCGGCCCCACGGTGTTCATCTGCGACGAGTGCGTCGAGCTGTGCATGGACATCATCCGCGAGGAGTCGAAATCCTCGCTGGTGAAGAGCCGCGACGGCGTGCCGACGCCCAAGGAGATCCGCCGCGTCCTCGACGACTACGTCATCGGCCAGGACTTCGCCAAGAAGGTCCTCTCGGTCGCGGTGCACAACCACTACAAGCGGCTCGCCCACGCGACGAAGCACAACGACGTCGAACTGGCCAAGTCCAACATCATGCTGATCGGGCCGACCGGCTCGGGCAAGACCCTGCTCGCGCAGACGCTGGCCCGGATCCTCGACGTGCCGTTCACCATGGCGGACGCCACGACGCTGACTGAGGCCGGCTACGTCGGTGAGGACGTCGAGAACATCATCCTCAAGCTGCTCCAGGCCTCGGACTACAACGTCGAGCGGGCCCAGCGCGGCATCGTCTACATCGACGAGATCGACAAGATCTCCCGGAAGTCCGACAACCCGTCGATCACCCGCGACGTGTCGGGCGAGGGCGTGCAGCAGGCGCTCCTGAAGATCATGGAGGGCACGGTCGCCTCCGTCCCGCCCCAGGGCGGAAGGAAGCACCCGCAGCAGGAATTCCTGCAGGTCGACACCACCAACATCCTGTTCATCTGCGGCGGCGCCTTCGCGGGGCTGGAGCGGATCATCTCCCAGCGCGGCAAGGGCACCTCGATCGGCTTCGGCGCGACCGTGCAGGCCCCGGACGACCGCCGCACCGGCGAGATCTTCCGCTCGGTCGAGCCGGAGGACCTGCTGAAGTTCGGCCTCATCCCCGAGTTCGTCGGCCGTCTGCCGGTCCTGGCGACGCTGGAGGACCTCGACGAGGCCGCGCTGAAGAAGATCCTGCAGGAGCCGAAGAACGCCCTGGTCAAGCAGTACCAGCGGCTGTTCGAGATGGAGAACGTCGACCTGACGTTCCAGGACGAGGCGCTGTCGCTCGTCGCCCGCAAGGCGATCGAGCGCAAGACCGGCGCCCGCGGCCTGCGCTCCATCCTGGAGACGATCCTGCTCGACACGATGTACGACTTGCCGGGCCTCGAGTCCGTGGAGCAGGTGGTCATCGGTCCGGAGGTGGTGGAGGGCAAGTCGCGCCCCCTCTACATCCACGGCGACCGCAACAAGGACACGCCCGCGAGCGTCAGCGCGTAGGCACTCGGCAGGGTTGCATCAGGCGCCCGGCCCAGGCCGGGCGCGCTGCGGGGATCGCCTTGAAAACGCGCTTCCTCGCAGCCACCTCAGGCTCAGCGCGGTGGCCGCACGCTCCTTCGAGGTCCGGTCCGCGTCGCCAGCCGCAAAGTTAGCGAAATCCGACCCTCGCGGCCCGGTCGGCACCCGGCTGTAGGCGCGCTCCGTGCATGGGGGCGCCGAACCCGGGCGTCCCTGAGAGGAAGTCACATGTCACAGTCGAAATCGCGCCAGCCGGTGGTCCCGGGTTCGACGGGCACCTACGCCGTCCTCCCCCTGCGCGACATCGTCGTCTTCCCGCACATGATCGTGCCCCTGTTCGTGGGCCGCGAGAAGTCGATCCGCGCCCTCGAGGAGGCCGTCCGCACCGATCGCCACATCCTGCTCGCCACCCAGATCAACGCGGGCGACGACGATCCGGCGACCGACGCCATCTACAAGATCGGCACGCTCGCCTCGGTGTTGCAGCTGCTGAAGCTCCCCGACGGCACCGTGAAGGTGCTGGTCGAAGGCGTCGGCCGCGCCAAGGTCGTCGACTTCACCCGCTCGGACGAGTTCTACGAGGCGACCGCCGAGGCGCTCCACGACGAGCTCGGCGACCGCGTCGAGGCCGAGGCGCTCGCGCGCTCCGTGCTCTCGGAGTTCGAGAACTACGTCAAGCTGAACAAGAAGATCTCGCCCGAGGTCGTCTCCGCCGTGACCCAGATCGACGAGCCGTCCAAGCTCGCCGACACGATCGGCTCGCACCTGCTCGTCAAGATCTCCGACAAGCAGGGCATCCTGGAGACCCCCACGGTGGCGCAGCGCCTCGAGCGCGTGCTGTCGCTGATGGAGAGCGAGATCTCCGTGCTCCAGGTGGAGAAGCGCATCCGGACCCGCGTCAAGCGGCAGATGGAGAAGACCCAGCGCGAGTACTACCTGAACGAGCAGATGAAGGCGATCCAGAAGGAGCTGGGCGACTCCGAGGATGGCCGCGACGAGCTGGCCGAGCTGGAAGAGAAGATCGAGAAGACCAAGCTCTCCAAGGAGGCCCGCGACAAGGCCACCGCCGAGCTGAAGAAGCTGCGGCAGATGTCGCCGATGTCGGCCGAGGCGACCGTCGTGCGCAACTACCTCGACTGGATGCTCGGCATCCCGTGGGGCAAGCGCTCGAAGATCAAGAAGGACCTGCTCGGCGCCCAGGCGCTGCTCGACGAGGATCATTTCGGCCTCGACAAGGTCAAGGAGCGGATCGTCGAGTACCTCGCGGTGCAGCAGCGCGCGAACAAGCTCACCGGCCCGATCCTGTGCCTCGTCGGTCCCCCCGGCGTCGGCAAGACCTCGCTCGGCAAGTCCATCGCCAAGGCGACGGGTCGCGAGTTCGTCCGGATGTCGCTCGGCGGCGTGCGCGACGAGGCCGAGATCCGCGGTCACCGCCGGACCTATATCGGCTCGATGCCCGGCAAGATCGTGCAGTCGATGCGCAAGGCCAAGACCTCGAACCCGCTCATCCTGCTCGACGAGATCGACAAGATGGGCATGGACTTCCGCGGCGATCCGTCGGCGGCGCTCCTCGAGGTTCTCGACCCTGAGCAGAACAGCACCTTCAATGACCACTACCTGGAGGTGGATTACGACCTCTCGAACGTGATGTTCGTGACCACGGCCAACACTCTCAACATCCCGGGCCCGCTCATGGACCGGATGGAGGTGATCCGCATCGCCGGGTACACCGAGGAGGAGAAGGTCGAGATCGCGCGCAAGCACCTGATCCCGAACGCCCTGAAGAAGCACGGCCTCGGGACTCACGAGTGGTCGATCGACGACGATGGCTTGATGATGCTGGTCCGCCGCTACACGCGTGAGGCCGGCGTCCGCAACCTGGAGCGCGAGCTGTCCAACCTGATCCGCAAGGCGGTGAAGGAGATCCTGATCACCAAGACCAAGTCGGTCGCGGTGACCCCCGACACCCTTCCGGTCTTCCTCGGCCCGCCGAAGTTCCGCTACGGCGAGATCGACGCGGACGATCAGGTCGGCGTGGTGACGGGTCTGGCCTGGACCGAGGTCGGCGGCGAGTTGCTGACGATCGAGGGCGTCATGATGCCCGGCAAAGGCAAGATGACGGTCACCGGCAACCTGAAGGACGTGATGAAGGAGTCGATCTCGGCGGCGGCGAGCTACGTCCGCTCCCGGGCAATCGACTTCGGGATCGAGCCGCCGCTGTTCGACCGGCGCGACATCCACGTCCACGTTCCGGAAGGGGCGACCCCGAAGGACGGTCCGTCGGCCGGCATCGCCATGGCCACCGCAATCATCTCGACGCTGACCGGGATTCCGGTCCGCCGCGAGGTCGCGATGACTGGCGAGGTGACGCTCCGCGGCCGGGTCCTGCCGATCGGCGGCCTGAAGGAGAAACTGCTCGCCGCGCTGCGCGGCGGCATCAAGACGGTGCTGATCCCCGAGGAGAACGCCAAGGACATCGCCGAGGTGCCCGACAGCGTGAAGAACGGGCTGGAGATCGTGCCTGTGTCGCGGATGGATCAGGTGTTGGAGAAGGCGCTGGTCCGTCAGCCCGAGGCGATCGAGTGGGAGGAGCCGCTCCCGGTGGCCAAGCCCGCCCGGACCGAAGAGGACGGCGCCGCCTTCGTGGCGCACTGAGCCGCCCGATCGATTGAGACGAGCCCCCGGTGCCCCGAGCCCCGGGGGCTTTTTCATGCGCGGACGCGAGCGCGGAGGCCCGGATGCGCATCCTGCTGATCAACCCGAACACGAGTGCGCACGTCACCGATCTCGTCGCCGGCCATGTCCGCACTCAGCTCGGCGGCCGTGCGGAGCTGCGCGCCGTCACCGGCCGGTTCGGAGCCTGCTACATCGCGAGCCGGGCGGCGGCGGCGATCGCCGGCCACGCGGCCCTCGACGCTCTCGCGGAGCACGGCGCCGGCTGCGATGCGGTCTACCTGGCCTGCTTCGGTGATCCGGGCCTCCTCGCCCTGCGTGAGCTGTCGCGGGTACCGGTCATCGGCATGGCAGAGGCGGCCTGCCGCGAGGCCGCTGCCTCCGGTCGCTTCGGGATCGTCACCGGGGGCGCGGCCTGGGAGCCGATGCTGCGGGAGTTCGTGGCGGCGCTCGGCCTCGCCGATGCCCTCGCGGCCCTCCGCACGGTGGCTCCGAGCGGCGGCACCATCGCCCGTGACCCGAACGCGGCCCTGGAGATCCTCGCCCAAGCCTGCCGCGCCTGCGCGGGGGCCGGCGCCGAGTCGGTCATCCTGGGCGGTGCCGGTCTGGCCGGGCTCGCCGCGCGGATCGCTCCGCAGGTTCCCGTTCCGGTGATCTGCTCGGTCGAGGCGGGGACCCGCGCGGTTCTGGCCGCGGGCGCATTCGGGCAGGCCCCGTCGAGGCCCGACCCTGTCGAGAGCATCGGCCTGACACCCGCGCTGGCGACGCGGCTCATCGACCCCTGATGAGGATCCGGGGTGCGGACCCTTGCACCGGACCGGGACCATGCCGTAACGGTCGCCAGCCGGGCGGTTAGCTCAGTTGGTAGAGCGTCTCCTTTACACGGAGAGGGTCGGGGGTTCGAGTCCCTCACCGCCCACCAAGATTGTTTCTCGTTTTCCATTGTTTGCTGATGTGAGGCCGGCAAATTCCGGCCTCAACAACCGTTCTGACGGCGCCTTACGGCACCGTGTTCCGGCTAGGCCGCGGCCCACAGGAGAGGACTGGTGAAGCCGCGGTCGACGGCTCGAGCGCCTCGGTCAACTTCTGGCCGTCGCGCTTGTGCTGCTGCGCCTCCACGGTCCGGACCTAGGACACGCCGAGCCGAACCGAGCTGGTGCGCCTCAAGGGCGAGATGAAGGCGCTGGAAAAGGTCTCCGTCCAGAAGAACTGCGGGATCCAGTTCGAGCGGCAGGCTGCCCGCTGACCGGCTTGGCGGGGCGTGCTAACCTAAGCCGCATGCCCCGCTGGCTTCAATTCGCCCTCGGCCTCGTCACGCTGATCGCGCTCGCCGCGGGCATCGTGCGTACGCTCGTGCGTCACATGTCGGACGCGGTCGCATCGTGGCTCGGGCCGTGGGCTTACGAGGCGTTGATCCTGCTGCTGGCCGTGAGCTTCGTGGCGATCATCGTGCGGGCCGCCCAGGGCTATCGCTCTCCTCGATCTGATAAGGTGCGGTAATGCTCCGCCGGCTCGCGATCCTCCTCCCTTTGCTCGTCTCCACGGTCGCGCACGCTGCGGGCCCCGGAGCCAGGGCGGTGGGCACCTTCGAGCACCAGGAGGACGGCTACGAGCAGGGCGTCGAGGTGAAGGCCGCGGGCGCAGCCGGCTTCACGGCCCAGTTCTCAACGGGAACCAAGGGCTGCGGCGGTGAGGTGACGATGAAAGGGCGGCCGACCGGACCCGACACGATCGTCTTCCGCAAAACCGACGGTGGGCAAACCTGCCGGATCACCGCCCGCTACGCTTCGGATTTCCGGTCCGTCGTCCTGGAAGAACAGGGCTGCACGATGTGGCACGGCGCCTCGTGTGAGTTCCAAGGGACGTTGAAGCGAACGGGACGCTAGCTGCCCCGCCACGATGCGGCGCGCCTGTGGAGGCACCGATAAATCTGGCGAGGGCGAATATCAGTACTAGGACACAATTACAGAGTGGGCCTGTTGCAAAAGCAGGAGGATCTACGGATGCTTCGCCCTGATTCGAGGGCGGGCTCGCGTGTCGATGGCGTTCAATCAGATTTTATTTTCGATTTTTGTGTATCTAGGTGCCGCTATTTGCGGGGCAGTGGTGGGTGGAATACTGGGTTTTCTCGTCGGTGCTTGGTATGTTGACATCATGAAGGTAACTCAGCGCGAAGGCACGGCCGGCTATATGGTCGTTTTGCTTTTCACGCCAATCGGGGCGTCCTTGGGAGCCGTTGCTGCCCTCATCGCGCTGATCATTCGCCGTCACTATTATTGATGAGTTCAATCAGGCATTGTCGGGCGCCAACTCGACCTGGCTGAACTGCCGCGCGCACTGGGCCACACCTTCGCGACGGGGGGCATGAGGGCGGGCGTGCCGTTCGGCAAGGTTGCTCGAGCACTCGGCACCAACGAGCAGGTCGTGGAGCAGGTTTATGGCCACCACCTCCCGGAGCATCTGCGCGGCGTTGTGGAGACCGTGTCTCGGGGTGGTCGGGCGGGAGGCAGACAGGAACTCCATCGAAAAGCGACACAGGATCATGCACATAAGTGCAGAATAACAACCTTGATTACGTCTTAAATATTACTTTGGCCGAGCTTTTATCACATGTTGAACTGAAAAAAGGGCGGGCGCGATCCTGCAGAGCTGGCCGAGCACAAAACTCTTCTGATCTTGAGGGAGAAAGCGAAAGGGCGTGTAGCGGTATACGCCCATCCAGCCACCCGCGGCACCGCGAATATCTTCAACTTCATATCCCGCCGCCTCGAACAAACGACGTACACTCCTGCGCGTGAACCATCGGAGATGTGTGGCATCCATTATCCCGGTCGGCTTGTAGTTAAAATTTCCGAATAATAATTGCGCTCTTACGGTCCAATGCGCAACATTTGGAATAGAGGCCAGCACGCGACCATCTGGCGCCAGCGAATTTTTTACTTCTCTCAACATTTCTGCTGGGTCTACAAGATGCTCTAAAACGTCTGCAAATAAGATGTAGTCAAATTTTTCGTTTCTCTGTGCGAAAGTTCGATCATAAACACCAGTGATGACATTTAATCCTTCTGTGCGCGCTTGCTCGGCTCTCTCGGGATGAGGCTCAACGCCAACTACATCAAGAGAGAGCGCGTCTCTCAGTGTGGATGTGATCGTCCCTGTTCCACATCCAACATCTAATAGCTTTTTGTTTTTTTTCATAAACGAAATCAATAATCCCGTGCTTTCGTATCGATTATTGTTTCTGCTGTTATACCTCAGAGAAGAAACATTTTGTTTGCTGAGTCCGGCGACGGCCTCGCGAGTATGTGTCATGTTCGGAAACTCCATTCTGTCGCCTGCGTTGTTATAGGCATTTTCGGAATCGGCTTAGAGCCGATCCGTCAGCAGATTTTGATGCTCAAAAATATGAAAAAATCAGCATTCATGAGTGACAAATAAAAGAACAATAGTCAAGAAGTCAGAGGTCCGCCAATAGGGTTTTTCAATCGTCCATAGGTCTATGCGAGAGCTTGCCGACAAGCTGGCCGAGATCCGCGCCGGGGTCGCGCAGTTGGAACGGATTGCGGCGATCGCGACGTGCCGGGAGGTCGGGTGCGATATACGGCGCGCCGGCGGGCGCAATGTGGCCGGCGGCGTCAGGTGCTGTTCCGCGCTCGACAGCGTCTGTACCCGGTGCGGCGATAGAGACGATGGCGACAAGGCCGAAGCAGTCGAGCGACAAGCCGGGTGCGACGACCGCGTGACCCGTTACGGGCCGACATGGGTGCGCTGTAGAACACAGGGGGCATCCGACGAACCGGCCCGGAACAGGTCACCGGATATTTTCCGGAAACGAAGGCCCGACGGGGCTCCGGATGGCCCGCTACGTTTTTTTCCTGTGCCGTCGCTCTACGGTCTGGGAGCGCCAATCCTTCCACGGAGAGGGTCAGGAGTTCGAGTCCCTCACCGCCCGCCGGCGCTCCGGCGCCGGCCTCCGTCGACGGTGAGGGCGGGCGGCTACCGGTAGCCGCCGTTCGGCAGCCGTCCGTGATACGGCGTGTTGCGGCAATGGCCCCACGGTCCGCGCCAGTAGCCGGGCGGGCAGCCGTTCCCCGCTCGCACCTGATACCAGCCGCCGGGCAGCGGACCGACATAGGGCGTGCTGCGGCAGTGGCCCCAGGGGCCGCGCCAGGCGCCCGGCCCACATCCCCCCGCCACGAGCGTGATCGGCGCCGCGAGGCCCGGATCGGCCACGACCGGCATCGCCTGCGCGGCCGAGACCGGCATCGCCTGCGCGGCCGAGACCGGCAGCGCCGCCAGGGCTACGGCCGCGGCAGCTTTCGTTAAGATATTCATCATCACTCTCCGGGAAATCGGTCCGTATTGATCGCCCCGATCTTTCACAGAACTCATCAATACCTCCCGCAGATGCATTAAATATCGGCCATGAAACAAAATGGTTCCGGAAATGCGATCAATCCGATGCATTGGCGCGGCGCTTCCGCGCCGGCATCGCTCGTCAGCGGGAGCGCCGCTGGCGACCGGCAGCCGCGTCCGGCCCCGGAAAGAGCTGCAACCGGAAATCTCAACCGGAGGTGGTTCATGATGAAGCTGAAGGCAAATGCCTGAGGCCGTGACGCTCAGTCATACCTAAGAATCGGTACTGTAAGCCTCGGAATAGACGTGGGCATCTTCGCGGAATCACTTCGAAGCGGAGGGTGCGATGCCAGTCACGATTCCGGATCGCCTGGGGCTCGGCGTCGCCGATGCCGGGAACGGCCTCTCCGCCCGCGCGGCCGAGGCACGGTCGCGGCTCGTCCGCTGGATCGTGGGTAATCGCGCGGCGGCGCGCGTCCCGACGCGGATCCTGACCGACGACGAGATCGCCGCGTTCCGGCGCGACGGGTTCGTCACCGTCCCGGCGATCACCACCGCCGAGGAGCTCGACACCCTGCGCGGCGCCTATGACCGTCTGTTCGAGGAGGCGCGGGGCTGGAAGGACGGGAGCCTGTTCGACCTCGTCGACGTCGACCGCGGCGCCAACGAGGCGCGCTCGCCCCAGCTCCTCAACCCGTCCCGCTTCGAGCCGCTGCTCCGGGACATCCTGTTCCGGGCCAACGCCCTGGCCATGTCGCGCCAGCTCCTGGGGAACCGCGCGGCCCTCGTCTTCGAGCACGCGATCCGCAAGCCGCCGAAGATCGGCGCCGCCACCGCGTGGCACCAGGACGAGGCGTTCTACGCCGCCTACACGAATTACCGGGCGATCACGGTCTGGATGCCCCTGCAGGACGTCTCGCCGGAGAACGGCTGCATGCTCTACGTCCCGGGCAGCCACCGGGAGCCGCTCCTCCCCCATCGCAGCATCGGCGGCGACCCGCGGATCCACGGGCTCGAGGCCCTCGGCGTTCCGGTGGAGCGCGCGGTCCCGTGTCCGCTCCCGGCGGGCGGCGCCACCTTCCACGATTGCCGGACCCTGCACTGCGCCGGGCCGAATCTCAGCGCCGGACCGCGGCGCGCCTATGCCCTCGGCTTCGGGGTCCGCGCGCCGGAGCACACGCTCCGCCACGAGCATCCCTGGAACGCCGAGAAGCGCACGCTGCGGCAGGAGCGCGAGCGGCAGGCCCGCGGCGGGTTGGCCCGGTTGAAGGCGGGCGCCAAGCAGCAGATCAAGGCGCTCATCCGCTGAGGGAGGCCCCGCCCGCGGGGCTCGTGACCGGGTCCGTCAGGCCTCCGACCGCACCGCCAGGGCCGCGCGCACGACCGCGTCGGTCTGCAGGTGGTGCAGCATGTGGCCGGCCCCCGGAAGGGACTCGAACCGCGCCCCGGGGATCAGGCCGGCCGCGCGCCGGCCGTGCAACTCGGTGTTCACCACCAGGTCGGCGCTGCCGCCCAGGATACGGGTGGGCCGGCGCAGGGACGGGTAGCCGAGGACGCTGCGCGCGAGCCCCGGCCAGAGCCAGCCCGCATCCTCGCCCTCGGCGGTGATCTGCGCCGGGCGACCCGCGAGGGCGAAGGGGAAGTCCCGCGCGAAGCGCGCCGGCATCGCCTCGGGGAAGAACATCGCGTTCCACAGGAGCGGGAGCAGCGCCCGGTCGCTGCTGGCGCCCAGGAACGCCGACAGCGCGTCGCCGCCGAAGGGCAGCGCCCGCGGCCCGAACAGCACCTGCTCCAGCCGCGGCTCGGGGAAGCAGATCGGCGCCAGGGCGACGATGCCGGCCATCTCGTCCGGATGGAGCATGCCGTAGGCGAGGGCGACGGCGCCCCCGAACGAGTGGCCCAGGATGACCGGGCGCTCCAGGCCGAGGCGCCGCACCGCCTCCCGGATGGACGCCGCCTGGTCCCAGATGTCGGCGCCCCCGCCGCGCGGCCGGCGGCTGAAGCCGTGGCCCGGGCGGTCGACGGCGACCACGCGGAAATGCTCGGCCAGAGCCGGCACGGGCCCGAGCCAGACGTCCTCCAGGCACATCAGCGTGCCGTGGATCGCCACGAGGTCCGGCCCGGCGCCGGTCTCCGCGTAGGCGATCGTCCGGTCGTCGGCCAGGGACACGATCCGGCGCGGCACGATCCGGGGATCGGCTTCGGTGCCGGTCCCGGCCTCCCGCGTCGGTCGGGCGGGGCCGGGCAGGGTCTCCGTCGCGACAGCCATTTACAGGCGCCGCCGGCGCCCGGACGAGGTGCCGAGCACCGCGAAGGCCGTGGCCGCGCCGACGCCGAGGAGGCCGGCCGCCGCCGCGAGGGGGTGCAGGGTCGCGCGGGTATAGGCGCTGGTCCGCATGACCGGGACGGGCGGGTCGCCCCGCGTCTCGCCCGCCGGGACCGGCGCGTGCAGCGCGCCGTCCGGGTTGCGGGGCGCGCTCCGGCGCTTCTGGAGCGCGATGATGGCCGGGCCGAGATAGTCGTAGGCGCCGGGCGCGAATTCCTTGCCGGCCACGAAGGCCTTGCCGGCCCCGCCCACGAAGATGTCGCGCTGCGGGTGAACGGCCGCGTGCAGGATGGCGTTCGCCACCTCCTCCGGCGGGTAGATCGGCGGCGGCAGGCTCGGCTCGCGGTCCATGTAGTTGCGCGCCCGCTGGGGCAGGGGGGTGTCGATCGAGGCGGGCTTGATCAGCGTCACCGAGATCGGCGCGTTCTCGTCCATCAGCTCCATGCGCAGGGCGTCGGTGAAGCCCTTCACGGCGTGTTTCGAGGCCGCGTACATGCCCTGGAACGGGAAGGCGAGGTCGGAGGCGATGCTGCCGACGTTGATGAGGGCGCCGCCGTGCTGGCGCAGGTGCTCGGTCGCCACGAGGGAGCCGTAGACGGTTCCCCAGAAGTTCGTCTGGATCAGGCGCTCGTGGTCGGCATCGCTGATCTCGCGCAGCCGGCCGTAGATCGAGCCGCCGGCCACGTTCACCCAGGTGTCGAAGCCGCCGAAGGTCGCCTCGGCCCGGTCGGCGACCGCCTGCACGTCGGCCCGCCGGCCGACATCGGCGACGACGTCGATCGCCTTGCCGCCGACGCCCTCGATCTCGGCGCGGATGCGCGCCAGGGCGTCGCCGCTGCGCGCCGCCAGCACCACCCGGGCGCCGCGCTCGGCCGCCATCCGGGCCGTTGCGAGACCGATGCCCGACGAGGCGCCGGTGATCACGATGACCTGCTCGCGGAGCGGCTTGTGCTTCATGCGGTATCCCCGACGCTGCGGCGCGGCCGCACGGGAGCGGCCACACGCTAGGCTATCGATCGGGGTGGCCGCATGTTCCGGGCGCGCCTGCGGGTGATCGGGTCGCAGGCTGCCCGGCCGGGCGCTCAGCGGCCGTAGATGTCCTCGACGCGGATGATGTCGTCCTCGCCGGTGTAGGAGCCGACCTGGACCTCGATCAGCTCCAGCGGGATCTTGCCCGGGTTGGCCAGCCGGTGCATCGAGCCGATCGGCAGGTAGACCGCCTCGTTCTCGTGGACCAGCACCACCCGCTCGTCGATCGTGACCTCGGCGGTGCCGCGCACCACCACCCAGTGCTCCGCCCGGTGGTAGTGCTTCTGCAGGGACAGCCGCCCGCCCGGCACCACCTGGATCCGCTTCACCTGGAAGCGCTCGCCGAGGTCGATGCGCTGGTACCAGCCCCAGGGCCGATACATCCGCAGGTGCGCGTCCGCCTCCGGGGCGCCCTGCGCCCGCAGGGCGCCGACCAGCTCCTTCACCTTGCCCGAATGCGCCTTGGAGGCCACCAGCACCGCGTCGGGGGTCGAGACCACCACGACGTCCTCCAGGCCGACCACCGCCGTCAGGCCCTCGCCCTGGCTGTGCACGAGGCTGTTCTTGGTGCCGATCAGCGACACCCGGCCGCGCACGGCGTTGCCGGCCTCGTCGTGGTCCAGCACCTGCCAGACCGCGTCCCAGGTGCCGACATCCGACCACGCGAACGACACCGGCAGCACGCCGGCCCGGGCGGTCCTCTCCATCACCGCGTAGTCGATCGAGATCTTGGGCGCCTGGGCGAAGGCCGCCGCGTCGAGGCGCACGAAGTCGAGGTCGGTCACCGCCGCCTCCAGGGCCGCGCGCGCGGCCGCCAGCACCTCGGGGACGAACGCCTCCAGCTCGGCCAGCATCAGGTCGGCGCGGAACAGGAAGTAGCCCGAGTTCCACAGGGCGCCGTCGGTGATCAGCGCCTCGGCGCCGGCTTGGGTAGGCTTCTCGACGAAGCGGGCGACGCGGGCCGCGCCCGGGGCCTCGGCGATCGGCTCGCCGCGGCGGATGTAGCCGTAATCGGTGGCCGGCCGGTCGGGCTCGATGCCGAGCGTCATCGTGTAGCCGGCCTGGGCGCCGGCGGCCGCGCGCCGCACGGCGTCGACGAAGGCCGCCGTGTCGGGCACGACGTGGTCGGCGGCCATGATCAGCACCACGGCCTGCGGGTCGCTGGCGGCGGCGTGCAGCGCTGCGACCGCAACGGCGGCGGCGGAGTCGCGGCCCTGCGGCTCGAGCAGGATGTCGGCGGACAGGCCCAGCTGGTCGCGCTGCTCGGCGACGATGAAGCGGGCCTCGGCCGAGGCGATGACGGTGGGCGTGGCGAAGACGGTGGCGTCCGACACCCGCGCCAGCGTCGCCTGGAAGGTCGAGCGCTCGGCGTCGACCAGCCGGGCGAACTGCTTGGGCATGCTCTCCCGCGAGGCCGGCCACAGCCGCGTCCCCGTCCCCCCGCACAGGATCATCGGGTGGATCTGGATCGAAGGTCGGGACATGGTGACGTCTCCCGAGAGGGCTCGGCGGGGTCGGCGCGGCCGAGCCCGCCCCGCGCGGGTGCGATGGACTCTCGGGCGCCGATTTCAGGATCTGCCCTTACCGTCGGGCCGGGACCGGAACAACCTGCGCGCATCATCCGCGCGTCGACGGGCTGGCTCCGTGCACCGGGATGGTTATCTCTGGCCTGCCATGAACGCGCCCGTCCCCACCCCGCAGGCCGACGACCCGGCGCCGTCCCCGCGCCGGATTCCCGCGGTGGAGCGCCTCGTCGGCGGCGCGCCGCCGGCGGACCTCGACGCCTACGGGCGGACGGCCTTCACGGACGCGATCCGGGCGGTGCTGGCCGAGATCCGGGCCGGGGGCGGCCCCGTCCCGGACGCGGAGTCGATCCGGGCCGCGGCGTCGGCGCGGCTCGCTGCCGAGCGGCGCCCGTCGCTGCGGCCGGTCTTCAACCTGACCGGGACGGTGCTGCACACCAATCTCGGCCGCGCCCTGCTGCCCCGCTCGGCCGCGGAGGCGGTGGCCGCCGTGATGGTGCAGGCGAGCAACCTCGAGTTCGATCTCGAGACCGGCGCCCGCGGCGAGCGGGACGACCATGTCGAGGCCCTGATCTGCCGCCTGACCGGCGCCGAGGCCGCGGTCGTCGTCAACAACAACGCGGCCGCGGTGCTGCTGGTGCTGAACGCGCTCGCCATGCGCAAGGAGGTCGTGGTCTCCCGCGGCGAACTCGTGGAGATCGGCGGCTCGTTCCGGGTGCCCGACGTGATGGTGCGGGCCGGCTGCCGCCTGCGCGAGGTCGGCACCACCAACCGCACCCACCTGCGCGACTACGCGGAGGCCCTCGGACCCCGCACCGGCCTCGTGATGAAGGTGCATCCGAGCAACTACGCCATCGCGGGCTTCACCGCGGCGGCCGATCCCGTGGCCCTCCACGCCCTCTGCCGGGAGCGCGGCGTGCCGCTGGCGGACGATCTCGGCAGCGGCAGCCTCGTCGACCTCGCGGCCTACGGGCTGCCCCCCGAGCCCACCATCCGCGCGGCCCTGGAGCGGGCCGACGTCGTCACCTTCAGCGGCGACAAGCTGCTCGGCGCGGTCCAGTGCGGCATCGTGGCCGGCCGGAAGGACCTGATCGCCCGCGTGCGAAAGAATCCGCTGAAGCGGGCCCTGCGCGTCGACAAGATGACCTACGCGGCCCTCGAGGCCGTGCTGCGGCTCTACCTGCACCCGGAGCGGCTGCGCGCGGAGCTCCCGACCCTGCGGCTCCTCACCCGCGACCGCGACAGCATCGCCGCCCAGGCCGAGCGCCTCGCCCCCGCAGTGGCGGAGCGGCTCGCCGGCCGCGCCGCGGTCACGGTCGTCGAGTGCATCAGCCAGATCGGATCCGGCGCACTGCCGGTGGAGACTCTGCCCAGCGCCGCCCTGGTCCTGACGCCGGCCTCGGCGGGCAGCCGCGGCGCGGGCGGCCGGTGCCGGCGGCTCGCCGAGGAGTTGCGCCGGCTCCCCGTGCCGGTGATCGGCCGGATCAGCGACGAGGCCGTCCGCCTCGATCTCCGGACGCTCGAGGACGAGGCCGGCTTCCTCGACAGCCTGGCGGCGCTCCCGCCCGTCGCGGGCGGGGGACGAACACCGAGACGAACCCCATAGGGTTGTTAAGAGAACGGGCCGGACGACCGGAGCTTGCGCGCCGGTATCCCGTGTTATGGTATGGTGACGAACCCGCGGTCGCGGTCGAGAATGGCGGTGCGTGGACCGCGATGGGCAAACGATATGGCGTATATTGCCGATACGGCTGAGGCGCAGCCGG
This sequence comes from Methylobacterium sp. UNC300MFChir4.1, assembly GCF_900110155.1. Lineage (NCBI taxonomy): Bacteria > Pseudomonadati > Pseudomonadota > Alphaproteobacteria > Hyphomicrobiales > Methylobacteriaceae > Methylobacterium > Methylobacterium sp. UNC300MFChir4.1. The sequence continues at coordinate 214,613 of NZ_FOCS01000001.1, forward strand.
AGACGGATCCGCTGCTTCTCGATAATCAGCTCTGCTACGCGCTCTATGCTGCCGCGCATCGGATGACCAAGTCGTACCGGCCGCTGCTCGAGCGGCTCGGACTGACCTATCCGCAATATCTGGTCCTGCTGGTGCTCTGGGAACAGGACGGCGTCACGGTCTCGGAGATCGGCCGGCGCCTGCGCCTCGATTCCGGCACGCTGACACCGGTGCTCAAGCGCCTGGAGAGCGCGGGCTTCCTGCTCCGGACCCGGCGGCAGTCGGACGAGCGCGAGGTCGAGATCGCCCTGACGCCGGAGGGCGCCGCCCTGCGCGCCGACGCGGTCTCGGTCCGCGAGAGCGTGATGTGCCAGCTCGAACTCAGCGAGCCGGAGATCCGCGCCCTGCGCAAGGATCTGAGCCTCGTCATCGAGCGGCTCAGCGTGAACGACTGAGCGGCCCGGACGCGATCGGGGTCACCGCCGCAGGCGGTTGCCGAGGACGAAGCCGTACAGCCCCATCAGGATGATGCCGACGCCGCCCTCGATGCCGACCAGCAGGTTGGTGACGCGGCCGGTGGGCTTCAGGCCGATCTCGGGCGGGTTCGCGGTCATCATGTTGAGCGCGCTGTAGCTCAGGAGATCGAGGGGATTGTAGGTCGGCCCGGCCTCCGGTCCCTCCACGATGAACAGGCCGCCCGTCAGGCCGAAGAGCCCGCCGAACAGCACGATCAGCAGCGCGAAGGCGCGGGCGATGCGCGACAGGCTCTCGCCGTAATCGCACAGCCACTCGACGAAGCGGTCGGCAGTCCAGCGATAGCCGTGCCGCAGGAATCCGGACCAGTCCCGGTCGGACCAGGCGGCGCGGGCCTGCTGCCCGGCATGGAACCGGCCCATCCGGCGGCCGCGCTTGTAGGCCCAGCTCGCCGCGTCGTGGCTGCCGATGCTCTTCCAGTTCTGCTCCAGGGCGAGGTAGCTCGCCTGGGCGGCGTCGTAGGCGCCGGCCACCTCCTCGCCGACCGCGCCGCCGAGCTGCTCCACGCTCATCCGCGTGCCGTTCAGCCACGCACCGGCGAAGCGCGCGTGCCGCAGCCGGCAGGTCGCGAGGTTGAGCCGCACGAGGTCGGTGTCGGAGAGATCCGCCCCCGAGAGATCGGCGCCGTCGAGCTTCGCGCCGGTGAAGTGCGCGCCCCGCAGCCGCGAGCCGGCGAGACTCGCCTTGGTCAGGCTGGCCTCGGCGAAATCCGCGTGGGTCAGGTTGGCGTCGGCGAGTTTGGCCTCGTCGAGCCGCGCCCCGCGGAAGACCGTGTCGTCCGCGTCCGCCCCGGAGAAATCCGCGCCCCACAGATCGGCGCCGGCGAAGTCGGTCCCGTCGAGCAGGGCGCCGGACAGGTCGGCGAAGCGCATCGCGGCCTGGCCGAACCGGGCATCCTCCAGCATCGCCCCGACGAACTTCACCTGCCCGGCGATGATGCCGGTGAAGTCCGCCCCCGAGAGATCGGCCTCCGATAGGTCGGCCGCCTCCAGGATCGCCCCGGTGAAGCGGGTCGAGCGCCCGACCGCGCCGGACAGGCTCGCCCCGCGCAGGTTCGCGCCGGAGAGGTCGGCCTCCTCCATGCGGGCGCGGGACAGGTCCGCGCCGGCGAGCGCGAGGCCGCCGGATTCGGCGTCGGTGACGAGGCCGGCCTCCGGCACATCCGCGAGGGCGCCCGGCCCGGCGCGCAGCTGCGACAGGTCCGCGCCCGGCTCGCGCAGGGGCGCCCCGGCGGCGATCCGGCCGACGAGCGCGCGCAGCCGCGATTCCGCCGGAGCGTCCGGTCGCGCGTCGGGAGGAGTCGCCTGGTCCATGGTCGTTCCTTGCCGGAAGGCGCGACCGGACGCCAGACGCTCCGCTCAGGGTGCGGCGGTCGCGGCCGTCACCCGCACGGTGATCGCCTTGGCGGCGGGAGTCTTGGACTGCTCGTCGTAGTGCCAGAGCGGCAGCAGGACGTTCAACTCCGGGTAGTATCCGGCGCAGTTGCCCTCGGGGATGTCGTAGGCGATCACCCGCAGCCCGCCGACGCGCCGCGTCACCTGGTCGTCCGCCTCGGTCGCCACGTCGACGCTGATCCCGTCCCTCAACCCCAGCCGCGCGATGTCCCGGCGGTTCATGAACAACACGTCCCGGGTGCCCTTCACCCCGCGGAAGCGGTCGTCGTAGCCGTAGACCGTGGTGTTGAACTGGTCGTTCGACCGCAGCGTGATCAGGTCGAGCACCTCCGGCCCGCGGTCAGGAAGGTCTGGATCGGCCTCAAGGCCCTCGGGGACCGCGAAATTCGCTTTGCCAGTCTCGGTCTCCCACTTGCGGTCGCGGGCGCCCAGCGGCTTCAGCAGGCCGCCCGGGTGGAACATGCGGCCGTTCAGGTCGTGGAACACGCTCGGATAGGTCGCCTCGATCGCGTCGCGCACACGGGCGTAGTCGGCGACCCAGGCATCCCAGTTGATGCGGGGATTGGTCGGCAGGGTCGCCTTGGCGATCTCCGCCACGATCCAGGGCTCGGAGCGCAGGTGCGGTCCGACCGGGTCGGCCACGCCCCGCGAGCCGTGGAACTGCGCGGTGGAGCTCTCCATCGATACGGCCTGCGGGCCGCTCGCCTGCCGGTCGATCTCGATCCGGCCGAGGCAGGGCAGGATGTACGCGACGGCGCCGGTCACCAAGTGTGAGCGGTTGAGCTTGGTCGAGATCTGCACGGTGAGCCGCTGCCGCCGCCAGGCCGGTTCCATCCGGGCGGTGTCGGGCACGGCCCGCAGGAAGTTGCCGCCGAGCCCGATGAACGCCTTCACACGCCCGTCGAGGACGCCCTCGCAGGTCTCGACGGTGTTGAGGCCCTTCTCCCGCGGCGGCTCGAAGCCGTAGAGTTCCCGCAGCTTGTCCAGCGGCGCCAGCTCCGGCTTCTCGGTGATGCCGACGGTGCGCTGGCCCTGCACGTTCGAGTGGCCCCGCACCGGGCAGATCCCGGCGCCGGGCTTCCCGATATTGCCGCGCAGCAGCAGCAGGTTCACGAGCATCCGGACGGTCTCGGTGCCCTTGCGGTGCTGGGTCAGGCCCATCCCGTAGATGCCGATCACCGCCTTCGCGCGGGCGTAGACCCCGGCGGCGGCCTCCAGGGCGGTCCGGGTGAGGCCGGAGCGCCGCTTCAGCGCGGCCCAGTCCTGACCGTCACAGAAGGCGACGAAGGTCTCGAAGCCGTGGGTGTGCTCGGCGATGAAGGCGTGGTCGAGCACCCGCGGCCGGCCGGCAGCCTCCGCGGCCCGGTCGAGGGCGATCAGCGCCTTGCACAGCCCGGTGAGCGCCGCGAGGTCGCCGCCGGCCTTCACTTGATGGTACTGCGTCGAGATCTTCGTGGACGAGCGGGTGAGCATCTCGACCGGCGATTGCGGGTCGGTGAAGCGCTCCAGCCCGCGCTCGCGCAGCGGGTTGAAGGTGATGATCTGCGCACCCCGGCGCCGCGCCTCCTGGAGCGGGTGCAGCATCCGCGGCGAGTTCGACCCGACGTTCTGTCCGAAGAAGAAGATCAGGTCGGTGGTCTCGAAATCCTCCAGCAGCACCGTGCCGACCGGCGCACCGATCGACTGCGGCAGCGCCACCGAAGTCGGCTCGTGGCACATGTTGGAGGAGTCGGGCAGGTTGTTGTTGCCGTAGAGCCGCGCGAGCAGGGCCCACATGTAGCTCGTCTCCAGCGACGCCCGGCCGGAGGCGTAGAACACCACCGACCGCGGGTCCTGCGCGCGCAGCTCCTTCAGCTCCCGGCCGATCTCGGCCAGGGCCTCCGCCCAGGCGACGGGCCGGTAGCGGTCCGTCGCCGGGTCGTAGCGCATCGGGTGGGTCAGGCGGCCCTGCTCCTCCAGGGCGTAGTCGCTCCAGCCGAGGAGCTCCGTAACCGTGTGCTCGGCGAAGAAGTCCGGCGTCGCGCGACGGCGCGTCTGCTCCCAGGCCGTCGCCTTGGCGCCGTTCTCGCAATACTCGAACGCCAGCGGCTTGGCGGGCTTCGCCCAGGCGCAGGAGGTGCACATGTAGCCGTCCGGCTTGTTCTGCTTGAGCAGCATCGCCGACCCGGTGACCGGCACGCCCTCGCGGGTCAGGATCTCGACGAGGGAGCGGGCCGAGCCCCAGCCGCCCGCAGGCCCGTCATAGGGCTCGATCCGGACGTCGTCGGTGTTCTGATCGGCCATGGCGCCCTCCACCCGGCGCAACGAGCACCGGACCTGGGGAACGCGCGAGCGGGCGAATGGGATCACGGGCGCGTCACCGCGCCCGGAGAAGGGTTTCCTCGCCGCCGCAGCGGCTCTAACGTCGACATGCGGACTGTCCCGCCGGAGGAGGAAATCATGGCCAGCGTCGACGTCGAGATGGTGAAGTGCGCCTGCCAGGACTGCGTCTGCGTGATCCCGGTCGCCAAGGCCGTGTCGCGGGACGGCAAGGCCTATTGCTGCGACGACTGCGCGAACGGCCACAAGGATCACGCCGGCTGCGAGCACGCCGGCTGCGCCTGCCACGGCTAGGGCTTTTCTCGTTCGCGTCGCGACGGTCCGGAGGACGCGTCACCGGTCGAGCCAGCCGCGACGCGCCCCCTCTCCTGCACGAGCAGGGACCCGCACCTCATTCGGCGCGGGCCCGGAGAACGAGCCCGGGATGACGCGCCGCGGCGGTCGCGGTCAGGAGACCGCGGCGAGCTTGTCGGCCATCGACTGGTCCTTGTCGCGGCGCGTCGAGAAGATCAGCGTGAAGAAGGTCCGCTGGACGCCGAGCTCGACGAGCTTCGCCTCGCACCGCTCCGCCAGCGCGCAGATCTCCGACAGCTCGCCCTCGATGTTCGTGCCGTTGGGATGCATCGTGGCGGTGAGCCCGCTCGACTCGATGATCCCCTTGATCTCGCGGACGTAGGGCGAGACCGACGGGCCGACGCCCATCGGCACGATGCAGAGGTCGGCCGAAACTCTCATGGTGCCTGCCTGATCCGGGAGGGGCGGCCCCGGCCGGCAGCGCGACCGGAAGCGGGGCGAGCGCGCAGCCTATCGCCGGCCGCACCGACTTTCCAGGCCGGCGCCGGCGGTCACGCCTCGCCGGTCTCCAGCGCCGCCGCCCGCACCGAGGGCAGGCAGGGATTGGCGTTGTCGCTGCGCCACGCGAGCCACAGCTCCGGCCCGGTCGTGGCCGGCAGGGCGATCGGCCGGAGCCGGATGTCGGCCATGCTGTTGCCCCTGGCGCTGCCCGGAACCAGCGCGACGCCGATGCCGGCGCCGACGAGGGCCAGCATCGCGTGGACCTGGTTCACCCGCTGCACGATCCGCGGCTGCACGCCCCCGGCCTCGAACAGCCGGTCGAGCAGGTCGATGAAGTAGCGCCCGCCCCGGGGTGACCACGTCACGAAGGCCTCGCCGTCGAGGTCCCGCAGGGTCGGGGCGCGCGCCGCCGCGAGGCGGTGCCCGCGCGGGACCGCGAGCAGGAGCCGCTCGCGCGCCAGCGGCGCGGTGGCGATCGCGGATTTCGGATCCTGCAGGACCGGGGCCGGCCGCAGGATCGCGAGATCGGTGCGGTTCTCGCCCAACGCCAGGATCTGCTCGTCCGAGACCATCTCCTCCAGCACGAGATCGACCTCGGGCAGCGTCCGGCGGACATGGGCCACGACCTGCGGCAGCGTCCGGTAGGCCGAGGCGGCGGTGAAGCTGAGGCGCAGCACCCCGCTCTCGCCCAGGGCGGCGCGGCGCGTGATGCGCGCGGCGTTCTCGGCCGCCGCCAGCACCCGGTAGGCCTCGGCCAGGAAGGTGCGGCCCGCCGGGGTCAGGCGCACCGCCCGGGTGGTCCGCTCCAGCAGCGTCACGCCCAGCGTCTGCTCCAGCATCTGGATCTGCCGCGACAGGGGCGATTGGGTCAGGTGCAGCCGGGCCGCGGCCCGGCCGAAATGCATCTCCTCGGCGACGGCGACGAAGCTGCGGGCATGGCCGAGATCGAACATTGATGCAGGATCCGGGATAATCCAGCCAAAATCAACGTTGGACGCATTTAACGCCGGCGCCTAACCCCGGACGCGACACCGAACGGTGCGTTCCAGGGAGAGAATCGATGGCGAGCATGACCCCGGCCGAGATGGCGCGCGTGCTGGGCTCCGGCCTGCTGTCCTTCCCGGTCACGCATTTCCGCGACGATCTCAGCTTCGACGAGACCGCCTACCGGGACAATCTCGGGCGGCTGGCCGACTACAGGGTGTCGGGCCTGTTCGCCGCCGGCGGCACCGGCGAGTTCTTCTCGCTGACGCCCGTCGAGATCGACCGCGTCCTGCGCGCCGCCGTCGAGGAGACCCGCGGCCGGACCCCGGTCATCGCCCCCGCCGGCCAGGGTACCGCCCTGGCGGTCGAGATGGCCCGGGCCGCCGAGGCCGCCGGCGCGGACGGGATCCTGCTGCTGCCGCCCTACCTCGTCGGCTCCGAGCAGGCCGGTCTCGCCGCCCATATCGAGGCGGTCTGCCGCGCGACCTCGCTCGGCGTCATCGTCTACAACCGCGCCAACGCCCAGCTCAACGAGCAGACGCTCGCGGGCCTGTGCGAGCGCTGCCCGAACCTTGTCGGCTTCAAGGACGGCGTCGGCGACGTCGAGCTGATGACCCGGGTCTACGCCGCTCTGGGCGACCGCCTGACCTATGTGGGCGGCCTGCCGACCGCCGAGACCTTCGCGCTGCCGTACCTGGAGATGGGCGTCACCACCTACTCCTCGGCGATCTTCAACTTCCTGCCCGAATGGGCGCTGTCCTTCTACGACAGCGTCCGCCGCCGGGACCGCGACGCCGTCTACCGGGAGCTGCGCGACTTCGTCCTCCCCTACATCGCGATCCGCAACCGCAAGCGCGGCTACGCGGTCTCGATCGTCAAGGCGGGCATGAGCGCCGTCGGCCGCCACGCCGGCCCGGTCCGGCCGCCGCTGACCGAGCTCGACGTACCCGAGCGCGCCGAGCTGAGGGCCCTGATCGGCGACCGCCGCTGAGCCCCCGCCTCGACACCCAAGATAGACCCGCCGAGCCAACGGCGGCCACGACCCGCTTCCTGGATCAACCGGGCGGCAGAGAGCCAGGGAGAACGTCCATGAGTGCCAGTTCGACCGGCGCGCCGAGCACCCTGCTCGCCGCCGCCGACGCGGGTCGCCGCACCCGCGTCCGCCTGCTGATCGTCGCGATGCTGTTCGCCGCGACCACCATCAACTACGCCGACCGCGCGACCATCTCGATCGCCGGCCCCGACATGGCCAAGGAACTCGGCCTCTCGCCGGTCCAGATGGGCTACGTCTTCTCGGCCTTCGCGTGGTCCTACGTCCTCGCCCAGATCCCGGGCGGCTGGCTCCTCGACCGCTACAGCGTCAAGTGGGTCTACGCTGCCGCCGTCGCCCTCTGGTCGGCCTTCACGCTGGTCCAGGGCGCCGTCGGCTTCTTCACCGGCCTGACCGCCGTGGTGATGCTCTTCGCCCTGCGGCTCGCCGTCGGCCTCACCGAGGCGCCGGTCTTCCCCGCCAACGCCCGGATCGTCGCCGCGTGGTTCCCGACCCGCGAGCGCGGCATGGCCTCGGCGTTCTTCAACTCGGCGCAGTACTTCGCCACGGTGCTGTTCACGCCGCTGATGGCGTGGATCGTCCACAATTTCGGCTGGCACCACGTCTTCACCAGCATGGGCCTGCTCGGCATCGCCTTCGCGGTCCTCTGGCTGCGCGTGGTCGACAGCCCGAAGAACCACCCGTCGATGAACCAGGCGGAGCGGGACTACATCGAGGCCGGCGGCGCCCTGCTCGACATGGACGGCCAGAGCCGGACCCGGCAGGGCGATGCCGGCCGGACGCTGCGCCAGCTGCTCGCCAACCGGATGCTCCTTGGCATCTATATCGGCCAGTACTGCATCACCGTGCTGACCTACTTCTTCCTGACGTGGTTCCCGGTCTACCTCGTCAAGGAGCGCGGCCTGTCGATCCTGCAGGCCGGCTTCGCGGCGGTGCTGCCGGCGCTCTGCGGCTTCATCGGCGGCATCCTCGGGGGCGTGATCTCCGACCTGCTCCTGCGCCGCGGCTTCTCGCTGACGGCGGCCCGCAAGATCCCGATCGTCGGCGGCATGCTGCTGTCGATGAGCATCATCGGCTGCAACTACGTCCAGGCGGACGCCCTGGTGGTCGGCCTGATGGCGCTCGCCTTCTTCGGCAAGGGCATCGGCGCGCTCGGCTGGGCGGTCGTCGCCGACACCTCCCCGCGGGAGAGCGGCGGCCTGTCGGGCGGCCTGTTCAACACCTTCGGCAACACCGCCGGCATCACCACGCCGATCGCCATCGGCTACATCGTCCAGAGCACGGGCTCGTTCAACGGCGCCCTGGTCTTCGTCGGCCTGAACGCTCTCGTCGCCTGCTTCTGCTACCTCGTGGTGGTCGGCGAGATCCGCCGCGTCGAACTCAAGGCCCGCTGACCCGCACGCCGGACCGGCCCCGGCCGGTCCGGCCCCGCATCGATCCCGCCTCGCGCCCGGCGCAGACCGGCCGGGGGCCCCCGAGGAGGACGCCATGCTGAACGACAGTCGCCACGCCGCCCGCCACACGCCGACCGTGACCGCCATGACGGTGGTGCCGGTGGCCGGCCACGACAGCATGCTGCTCAACCTCTCGGGCGCGCACGGCCCGTACTTCACCCGCAACCTCGTGATCCTGACCGACTCCACCGGCGCCACCGGCCTCGGCGAGGTCCCCGGCGGCGAGGGCATCCGCAAGACCCTAGAGGATGCCCGGGACCTCGTCGTCGGGCAGCCGCTCGGCGCCTGGAACGCGGTGCTCAACGCCATGCGAACGCGCTTCGCCGACCGCGACGTCGGCGGACGCGGCCTGCAGACCTTCGACCTGCGCATCACCATCCACGCGGTCACGGCCGTCGAATCCGCCTTCCTCGACCTGCTCGGCCAGTACCTCGACGTGCCGGTGGCCGCCCTCCTGGGCGAGGGCCAGCAGCACGACGCCGTCGAGATGCTGGGCTACCTGTTCTACGTCGGCGACCGCACCCGCACGGATCTCGATTACCGTGCGCCGACCGCCCGCGACGGCTGGTTCCGCCTGCGCGACGAGGAGGCGCTGACCCCGGAGGCCGTCGCCCGGCTCGCCGAGGCCGCCTACGACCGGTACGGCTTCAACGACTTCAAGCTGAAGGGCGGCGTGCTGCGCGGCGAGGAGGAGATCGCCGCCGTCACCGCGATCCACGAGCGGTTCCCCAAGGCGCGGGTCACGCTCGACCCGAACGGCGCGTGGTCCCTCGCGGAGGCGATCCGCCTCTGCAAGGGCCAGGGCCACGTCCTGGCCTACGCGGAGGATCCCTGCGGCGCCGAGGGCGGGTTCTCGGGCCGCGAGATCATGGCGGAGTTCCGCCGCGCCACCGGCCTGCCCACCGCCACCAACATGATCGCCACCGACTGGCGCCAGATGAACCACGCGATCCAGCTCGGCGCCGTCGACATCCCGCTGGCCGACCCGCATTTCTGGACGCTCGCCGGCTCGGTCCGGGTGGCCCAGCTGTGCCGCGACCACGGCCTGACCTGGGGCTCGCACTCGAACAACCACTTCGACGTGTCGCTCGCCATGTTCACCCACGTGGCCGCGGCGGCGCCCGGTAACGTCACGGCGATCGACACGCACTGGATCTGGCAGGACGGCGAGCGCCTGACCAAGGAGCCGCTGGCGATCCGCGGCGGCCTCGTGCGGGTGCCGGAGCGGCCGGGCCTCGGCATCGAGCTCGACATGTCGGCGGTTGAGGAGGCCCACGCCCTCTACCGCGACCACGGCCTCGGCGCCCGCGACGACGCGGCCGCCATGCAGTTCCTGATCCCCGGTTGGACCTTCGACAACAAGAAGCCCTGCCTGGTCCGCTGAGGCCCGGCCCGGGCCCGCGCCGTCAGACGCGCGAGCTCGGGCGGTAGAACGGCTCGTGCCGCGACGGGTCGATGTAGTCGGCGTAGAAGCGCCGCGCGTGGGGGAGCAGCGCCTTCGACAGCTGGCGCCGCTCGACCTCGTCGTCCGAGAGCGCCCGCGACAGGTCGTCGTGGAGCGCCTTCAGGGCGGCGTCGCGGTCGACCCGGGTGAAGCGGCCGTCCGCGTAGAGCACCTCACCCTCGCACAGAACTGCGGTGACGCCGCCGGTCTTGGCTCGCTGGATCACCGCGTCGAGGAGCGGCGTCTCCGGGTCGAGATACGGGTAGGCGATCTGGTCCCAGTCGATCAGGACCATGTCGGCGCCCTTGCCGACCTCGATCGTGCCTAGGCTGTCGCCGTAGGGGGTGGTGCGGGCGCCGCCGACGGTCGCCATGCGCAGCACCTGGGCCATGCTCGGCACGTCGGCCTCGTCCATGCCGGGCACCCGGTGGGCGCGCAGCACGAGGCGCATCTCCTGCAGCATGTCGCGGTCGTCGTTGATGCCCGCCTCGTCGAGGCCGATCGCCGTGTTGATCCCCTTCGCCTCGAAGCGGTTGAGCGCCGCCACGCCGGAGCGCAGCCGGAAGTTCGAGGAACAGTTGTGGCAGATGCAGGTGCCGGTCGCCGCCACCCGGTCGATGTCGGACTCGTTGAGCCAGACCCCGTGGCCGAGCGTCAGGCGGGGCCCCAGCATGCCGAACCGGTCGAGGTACTCGACCGCGGTCCCGCCGCCGCGCTTCTCCGCGTAGGCCTTCTGGTAGGCGGTCTCGACGAGGTGCATGTGCATCGGCACGTCGTAGGATTCGGACAGGCCGGCCAGCCCCTCGAGGGCCGCGTCCGAGCACCAGTGCAAGTTGGCGGGCGCGAGCTGGATCTTGGCCCGCGCGGCTCCGGCCTGGCCGCTATGCAGGCTGCGGAACAGCGAAAAGTTGTCCTCCAGGGACATCTGGAAGCGCTCGAACCAGCGCTTCATCGGGTCCTGCAGCGGCGCCGGCAGGCTCGCCACGAAGTCCCTATCGGCCTGGTAGACGAGGCGGTTCTGGTCGCGGACCGCGAAGCAGTACGAGACCCGCATGCCGATGTCGCGATAGGCGCGCAGCACCTCGTTGGAGCGCGCCTCGACCTCCTCCAGGTTGCCGGGCATCCAGCCGTGGATGTGCTGGACCGTGGTGATCCCGGAGCCGACCATCTCGAAGGCCGAGTACAGGGTGTCGAGGTAGAGGTTCAGGTTGCGTGCCACCATGCGGGTGACGAACCACAGCTCCAGGGGCATGTCGGGGGAGCCGAGCTGCACCGGCGTCAGGCCGACATGGTGGTGGCCGTTGACGAAGCCCGGCAGCAGGATCTCGCGGCCGGACCCGATCACGGGTGCGTCGGGGTAGCGGGCGTGCAGGTCCGCGTAGGTGCCGACCGCGGCGATGACCCCGTCCTTCTGAAGGACCGCGCCGTCGGCGATCTCCTCCCAGCGATCGTGGTCGAGGGTACGGGTGATCATCCGCCGGCTGCGGATCAGCGATGTGGCCATGGTCGTGTCCGTGTTGGGGGAAGGGGTCAGACGAGCGCTTCCTGCTCGGCGAAGGCCCGGTCGACCTCGTCGCGCAGGAGCTCGGTGAGGTGCCGCCGCAAGGCCTCCGCCTCGGGCGAGAACGGGTCGCGCGGGCGGGCGAGGTCGTTGCGGACGATCGTCTTGATCCGCCCGGGGCGGGCGGTGAACACCACCACCCGGTCGGCGAGCGCCACTGCCTCGTCGATGTGGTGGGTCACGAACAGCACCGAGGCGCCGCTGTCGCGCCAGACGTCGAGCAGGAAGTCCTGCATCTTCTGGCGGGTCTGGACGTCGAGCGCCGCGAAGGGCTCGTCCATCAGCAGTACCTTCGGGCGCATGGCCAGCGCCCGCGCCACCGCCACGCGCTGGCGCATGCCGCCGGACAGCTCGTCCGGCCGCTTGTCGAAGGCCTCGGCGAGACCGACGCGCTGGAGCGCGGCCCGGGCGACGCTCCGGCGCTCGGCCTCCGGCACGCCCTTCAGCGACAGGCCGAAGCTGACGTTCTGCCAGACGCTGAGCCAGGGCAGCAGCGAGGTCTCCTGGAAGATCAGGCTCCGCTCCGGCGACGGGCCGGTGACGGCCTCGCCAAAGGCCAGGAGCTCGCCCCCGGAGGCGGGTTCGAGCCCGGCGATCAGGTAGAGCAGCGTGCTCTTCCCGCAGCCCGAGGGGCCGAGGAACACCACGAACTCGCCGGGCCGCACGGTGAGGTCGATGTCGCGCAGCGCCTCGTGGGCGCGGGCGGTGCCGGCCGCCCAGACCTTGGCGACGCCGCGGCACGAGACGGCGTCATGGGATGCGGGATCAGAGACCAAGGGAGGCCCCCGCGTCGCGCGGCAGCCAGTACAGCAGCCGCCGCTGGACCAGCCGGAACAGCAGGTCGAAGGCGAAGCCGAGCAGGCCGATCAGCGTGATGGTGAAGAAAACGAGCGACGGGTTGAAGGTGTTGCGCGCCAGCATGATCACCTGGCCGAGCCCGTAGCCCACGCCGGTCGCCTCGGCGACGAGCACCACCATCCAGGCGCCGAACAGGTTGAGGCGCAGCACCGCGAGCAGCCCCGGCAGGATCGCCGGGACGATCACCCGCGCGTAGATTTGGCGCTTCGACGCCCCCATGGTCCGGGCGACGTTGATGAAGTTGCGGTTGACTCCGTCGATCTGCTGGATGGTCGAGAGCACCATCGTGAAGAACAGGGCGATGAACACCATGAAGATCGCCGGGGCGTTGCCGATCCCGAACATGAAGATCGCCACCGGCAGCCACGCGATCGGCGAGACCGGCGCCAGGAGCGTGATGGTCGGCAGGGTCAGCCGCTCGAACAGCTTGAAGTAGCGGATCGCCACCCCGACCAGGATCGACAGGGAGGCGGCCAGGGCGAGGCCCGCCAGCACCCGGCCGGTCGAGGCGAGCACGGTGATCAGCACCGCCATGGCGGGGCTGGGGCCGGTATTCATCCCGGTGCCGATCTGCCAGCGTTGCGCGGTGTTGAAGAAGCGCGCCTGCTCGGCGAGGTTGCCGAGGAAGATGTGCGGCGGCGGGAGGAGCTTGGCGTCGGCGATGCCGAGCGCCCAGAGCAGCTCCCAGAGGCCGGCGAAGCAGCCGACCGAGACCAGCATCCAGCCGATCCGGCGGAGCAGGGGGACGAGCCCTTCGGGCAGCGCGAGGCGCTGACCGAGCGGGAGGCGCGGCCGGTCCTGCGGGACGGCGGCGGCGCGGGCGAGGAAGGTGGCCATCCGCTCAGGCCGACTTCAGCTTGAGCTTGCCGTAGAGGTCCGGGTTCTCGGCGATGACCTGTTCCAGCAGGGTCCAGTCGATCGCGTCGCGGCCGGGCTTCTTCTTGATGTAGCCCATCTCGGCGACGGAATCGGTCCGGTCGAGGATGAACTGCGTCTGGTTGCGGGCGTCCACCACCGAGGGCTGCCGGCCCATGGCGAGCTGGGCGTTGCTCATCGAGGTCTTGTAGTAGGAGCCGACGAGCTTGTTCAGGGCGACCTGGGGGTCGCCCTCCGCCAGTGCCTGGGCCTTCATCATGCCCTTGATCAGGGCCTTCACGGCGGCCGGGTTCTTGGCGATCAGCTCGTTGCGGACCGCCAGCACGCAGTCGGTGTAGCCCTTGCCGTAGATGTCGGTCCCGTCGGAGAGCTTCACCGCGCCCTTCACGTCGGTGAGCAGCGCCGTGCCGTAGGGCTCGATGGTCGAGATGATGTCCAGCGCCCCGGCGCGAAACGCCTCCACGGCCTCCGGGGTCGAGCCCATGTAGCGGACGGTGATGTCCTTGAAGGCGACGCCGTTCTTCTTCAGCCAGTCGTAGGGCAGCACCTCCAGCGTATCGAGCTGGAAGGTCCCGAGCGTCTTGCCCTTGAGCTTCTCCGGGCTGTCGAGGCCGGGCTGGGCCACGAGCACGCAGCCCTCGATGCCGCCGCCGGCCACGATCTTCACGGGAGCACCCGCGTCGTAGAGGGCCATGAAGCTCGTGTAGGGCATCACGCCGGCATCGACCTGGCCCATGCCGAGGAAGGTGACCTGATCCGAGAAGGTCGGCGTGTTGACGAAGTCGATCGTCAGCCCGTCATCCTTGGCGAGCTGCATCGCCTCGGCCAGGAAGAAGTTGAGGTTGCAGAAGCCGGTGCCGTGGGTCGCGCGGATGCCGGTGGCCGCCGCGGCCGGGCCGGTCAGGCCCGGGCCCACCGCCAGGGTCAGCGCGGCGGCGGTCCCGCCGAGGAAGCGCCTGCGACTGGGCTTGAACCGCGTGAGATCCGGGACGCGATAATCGCCGTGACGGTCGCACATATCGACTCTCCTCAGAGGGCGGATCGCGCGATCCGCCGGACGGCGCGTGCCGGTGCTGAAACGGAGGGATCGGAGCTCGGGACAGGCTCAAGGCAGTCGCGGAGATCCGGTCGCCCGGCACCTCACCACATCGACGGCACGCCAACCTCTAGCCGCCGCCGGGGCGACGCTGCGCTGGTGAATACGAACCAAGAAGCGTGCCAGACGCGGGAATCTGCGGTGTTGGCGGCGCACCTCGCCCGTCGGCGCTGTCGAGGAACGGCACCGCCGTCATTGCGAGCGGAGCGAAGCAATGCAGCCGCGCCAGGCCTCCGGACGTCGCGCTGCCCTGGGTCACTTCGCTGCGCTCGTGATGACGAAGGTGTCGCATCGACCGGTCCGACGCCCGCGAAAGCAGCGGAATGCCGCCGGCGTATTCAGCCGGGCTCTTCGGACAATGCCGATCGCGCGCGGGCGAAGAACGCGCGGAGCGGGCCCTGGGGCAGCATCCCGAGCCTCCCGCAAAGGCGGTCGTCGGGCGCCCGGTCGGCGCCGCGCTACGCGGCCACGAGGTTGAAGGTGCGGTCGGCCGGGGCGAGGCTCACCCGCCGCCCCCAGTCGAAGGCGACGAAATCCTGCTCGATCCCGTCCGAGAACACCACGCCGCCCTCGTTCATCCGCGACACCACGGTGAGGGGCGATCCGGCGAATTTGCCGCCGCGGAGGTCGGTGCCGGTGGCGACGCTCGGGAACGGCTCGCGCACCCAGTAGCCGAAGGCCGCCTCCTCGATGCCAACCTCCACGGTGAGGTGCGTCGCCTCGCTGATCGAGCGCGCCCAGCCGGTCAGGCCGGTGCCCGAGGCCACGATCAGCCCGCTCGACGAGTGGTCCTCCGCCCGCGCCCCGTCGTCGATGCGGTAGCGCGCCGATTGGTGGCTGCGATGGCCGACGAAGATCTCGTTCAGGGCGAGCAGCCGCTCGCCGCCGTCGAAGGTCGCCTGCACCATGGTGCGCCGCTGGAGGGGGGCGGCGCCGGCCGCGCTGGCGGGCAGGAGTGCGCGCAGGGCCTCGACCCGCGCCCGGGCCAGCACGCCGTCGTAGAGGTCGGGCGCCGGGTTGACGCCGACCACCGGCTGCCCGTCGAGGTACTTGGCGACGTTGGCCACGAGCCCGTCCTGCCCCACGGCCACGACGACGTCCTCGGGGGCGAACAGGAAGCGGTCGAGGTCGGGGCGCCGCACCAGGGCCTGCCGCCAGTCCAGCGGCACGGCGGACCGGGCCTCGGCGAGCACGGCCTGGAACTGCGCGTGGCGCGCCTCGACCTCGGCGAGCGTCTGGCCCCTGCTCTCCAGGAAGAACCGGACCTGGCCGCGGGTCGCGTGCCGGGCGATGAGCAACTCGTAGTCCGTGTCGCGGATCACGAAGACCACGCGGGGTGTGATGGCCGGCACGGCGGACCTCCTCAGCGCGGCGCGAGCCGCGGGGACAGCGCGCCCCGGAACTCGCCGAGGACGGCCGCCAGCAGATCCGGCGTGACGTTGACGTGCTCGATCGTCTCCAGCTTGCCGGCGAGTTCCCGGGCCGCCAGCCCGAGCAGGACGGCGGGCGGCATGTCCCGGTAGACGGCGGCGCGGCGCTGCTCCGCGTCGGCCCGGGCTCCCTCGACGAGGCGGATCCGCTCGGCCTCCGCGGCCGCCTCCAGGCCCCGCGCCTCCGCGACGCCGGCGGCGCGGTCGCGGGCGTTCTCGGCCTCCTGGGCGATCAGCACGGTCTCGCGCCGGGCCAGCTCGGCCTTCGTGGCGAGCTCGTTCTCCGCGATGGCGCGCTCCTTCTCGACCGCCAGGGCGCGCCGCGCGAAGGTCGCCTCGTCGGCCTTCTGCTGCAGGGCCTCGAAGGTCGGGGTCTGCAGGGCGCGCTCCAGCTCGCTCGTCGGCGCGAGGTTGGTGAGCCGCACCGACACCGTCGCCACGCCGATCTCGGCCAGCGCCGGGGCGTCGGACAGCACCCGTTCCAGCACGGCGCGCAGCGGCTCCGGCCCGGCGTCGAGGAGGGCGCCGATCGGGCTCGCCCCGAGATACTGGAGCGCCGCTTGGCTGGCGATGCCGCCGAGGCGCGCCTCGATCCGCTCGATCGGCTCACCCTGCAGGCGCCCGGTTCGGAGGTCGATCGAGAAGTCGACGCGGCTCGCCAGCAGCTCCGGATCGACGACGTGCCAGCCGATCGTCCCCTGGACCACGACGGTCTGGAAGTCCCGACTGCGGCCGCGGACGAAGAGCGTCATCTCGCGGTCGTCCACCGGCACCTCGCTGATGCTGGCGGTCTCGGGCCGGAACCAGAAGACCAGACCCCGCCCGCTCTGCCGGACACGGCCGTTGCGGAAGCGGATGATGTGGCTGCTCGCCTCGCTCCGAAGCTGGGCGATGACACCGATGTTGCGGACCGTGGCCATGATGGGCTCCTCGAAGCGCTCTCCGCCGAAGTGGATACCGGTTCGGCTCAAGAGAGCGCGTTGAAACAAAGGCTTAGAACTGGCCTGACCTGTCGAAGCGGAAGAGTTCAGCGGGGCGGAACGCCGTCCCGGCCTCGCGGGCGCCCGTCGGCGCGATCCAGCCGCGGTCGCGCATGCGGCGCCGGAAGGCGGATTTGTTGAGGGGCGCGCCGCGGATCGCCGCGTGCACGTCCTGAAGCTGCCGGAGGGTGAAGTGCTCCGGGAGCAGCGCGAAGCCGACATCCGTGTAGTCGAGCTTGCCGCGCAGCCGCTTCACGGCGAGCGCGAGGATGTCGGCGTGGTCGAACGCGAGGGCGAGGGGTGCGCCGTCCTCCGCCTCGGCCGAGACCGGGCCGCCGGACTCGCCCGCCCAGGGCACGACCAGCGCCGCCGCCGCGAGCCCGGCACCGCCCGCCAGGGCCTCGGCGAAGGCCGCCTCCGGCAGCAGCGCGAGGTAGGCCACCGAGACGATCCGCATCCGCGGATCCCGATCAACGACGCCGAAGGTGTAGAGCTGCTCGAGCCGCGCCCGCCCGATCCCGGCCTTGTCGCGCAGGACGCGCTCCGCGGCGGCGTCGAGGGTCTCGGCGATGCCCACGAACCCGCCCGGCAGGGCCCAGAGGCCCGCCTGCGGCTGCTGGCCCCGCCGCAGCAGGAGGGCGGCGAGCCGGCCCGCCCGGATCCCCAGCAGGACGAGATCGACCGCCAGGGCGGGCCGCTCGTAGGCCTCAGGATCATAGCCTGCCAGGAACTCGGACTCGGTCATCGATCTTTCTACTCAAGTTGAGCATAACTAAGACGCAGATTGCGCATATGTCAAGCCGAGAGCGGATTCGCCGGGAAGCGCCGCGGAACGCACAGCTCCGCACCGGCTCCGCACAGATCCGCCCGGGCACGGCCGGCCGGTGCGGTCCGAGCCTAGAAAAGGGCGAAGCTTCTCGTGGCGACGGAGGGGCTGGCGCGGGAGCTTCAGCGGCGAGCCGGCATCGATCCGCCGGCGCAGGAGGTTTCCCCGATGCCGTTCTTCGCTCCACGATCCGCGGTCGAGCCCCCCCGCAACGCCGCGCTGTCACCGCTCTTCCTCGCGCTGCTGGCGCTGCTCATCATGCTGGCCTCGGCCCACGCGGCGCCGGGCCGAGACCGGGGTGGCCTCACCCTGCGCGGGCCGGCCGGCACCGCGCCGGTCGAGGCCGTCCAGTTGGCGACCGACATCAGCGTCGACGTCAGCGGCCCGACCGCCCGGGCCACCGTCACCCAGGCCTTCCGCAACGTCACGGCGGACTGGGTCGAGGGCACCTACCTGTACCCCCTGCCGGAGGACGCGGCCGTCGACGGGATGAAGCTCGTCGTCGGCTCCCGCGTGATCGTCGCCGACATCCGCGAGCGGGCGGCGGCCAAGCGCGCCTACGAGGCCGCGAAGGCGGCCGGGCAGTCGGCGGCGCTGACCGCGCAGGAGCGGCCCAACGTCTTCACCAACGCGGTCGCCAATATCGGCCCCGGCGAGACGGTGGTGGTCCAGATCACCTATCAGCAGACGATCCCCGTCTCGGGCGAGACGCGGACGCTGCGCCTGCCCCTGGTGGTCGCGCCCCGCTACATGCCCGCCCCCGCCCCGGTGGACGCGGTCTCCCTCGACGGCGTGGCCGGAGAGGCGCGCGACCCGGTTCCGGATCGCGCCAGGATCAGCCCGCCGGTGCTCGACCCGGCCCTGTCGTCGCCGACCAACCCGGTCGCCGTTACCGTGCGGCTGCAGGCGGGCTTCCCCGTCGGTGACGTCCGCAGCGCGACCCACGCGATCCGCGTGACCGAGACCGGCCCGGAGGCGCGGACCGTCACGCTCGCCGACGGCGTCGTCCCGGCCGACCGCGACCTCGAGCTGACCTGGGCGCCGGTCCCGAGCCGGGTGCCCGGCCTCGGCCTGTTCCGCGAGACCGTGGCGGGCCGGACCTACCTGCTGGCCGCCGTGAGCCCGCCGGCGATCGAGGCCGACACGGCCGCCCGGCCGGCGCGCGACGTCACCTTCGTCATCGACAATTCCGGCTCGATGTCGGGCGCCTCGATGCGGCAGGCCAAGGCCGGGCTTCTCGCCGGTCTCGCCCGCCTGACCCCGTCGGACCGCTTCAACGTCATCCGCTTCGACGACACCTGGGACGCGCTTCATCCCGCGCCCGTCCCGGCGACGCCGGAGGCCCTGGCGCAGGCCCAGGCCTTCGTCGCCGCTCTGGAAGCCCGCGGCGGCACCGAGATGCTGGCGCCGCTCAAGGCGGCCCTCGCCGACCCGCACCCCGAGGACGGGCGCGTCCGGCAGGTCGTGTTCCTCACCGACGGCGCCGTCGGCGACGAGGAGCGGATCTTCGCGGCGATCCACGCCAATCTCGGGCGCACGCGCCTGTTCATGGTCGGGATCGGCTCGGCGCCCAACGGCCATCTGATGCGCCACGCCGCCGAGATCGGCCGCGGCAGCTTCACCGAGATCCGCGACCTCGCGCAGGTCGGCGAGCGGACCCGTGCGCTCTACGAGAAGCTGGAATCCCCCGCCGTCACCGACCTCACCGCGACCTTCTCGGTCCCGGGCGTCGAGGTCACGCCGGGCGCGCTGCCCGACCTGTATCGCGGCGAGCCGCTGGTCTTCGCCGCGCGGCTGCCGGGGGCGGCCGAGGAAGCGGCCCGCGGGACCGTGACCGTCTCGGGCCGGGTGGGCGGCCGGACCTGGACCCGGACGCTCCCCCTCGCCGAGGCGGGTGCGGGCGCCGGCATCTCCAAGGTCTGGGCGCGGTCTCGGATCGGCGAGACCGAGACTGCGCGCATCACGGGGCGCATCGGTGCGGACGCGGCCGACGCCGCCATCCTGGCGCTGGCCCTGGAGCACGGCCTGACGACGCGGCTGACCAGCCTCGTGGCCGTCGACGCCACGCCGCGCCGCGCGCCCGGCACGCCCCTCGTCGCCGCCGACCTGCCGCTGAACCTGCCGGCGGGCTGGGACTTCGCCAAGGTGTTCGGCACGGACCGGCCGGGCGCCACGCCCGCCGACGACGGGGCAGCGCGGATCGTGCCGATCCGGGCCGAAGGCGCGGCGGTCGACCTGCCGCGGACCGGGGCCGGCATCGTGGCGCAACTCGGCCTGGGCCTGCTCCTCGCCCTGCTGGGTCTCCTGCTCGGCACCGGCCTGACGATCGGCGGCCGGCGGACCGGGGACGCGCGATGAGCCGGCGCACGGTGACCGGACTGGGGAGGGCCCTCACGGCCCTCCTCACCCTCGCGGGGCTCGGGCTCGCGGCGCAGGCCGCCTGGATCCCCGCCAAGGCCGCCCTGGCCCAGCTGCTGCTGGAGCGCGCCTTCGCCCGCACCCTGGCCGAGGGTCGGCCCGCCCGGCCCTGGCCCTGGGCCGACACCGAGCCGGTCGCTCGGCTCACCGTCGCGGGCCGCAGCTTCGTGGTGCTGCGGGGCGGGAGCGGCCAGGCCCTGGCCTTCGGCCCCGGCCACCTGGACGGCACCCCGCAGGCCGGCGCGCCCGGCACCGCGGTCATCGCCGCCCACCGCGACACGCAGTTCGCGGTGCTGGGACAGCTCGGGCCCGGCGATCCCGTCACGGTGACCGGCCGCGACGGCCGGACCCTGCGCTTCCGCGTCACCGGCACGCGGGTGGCCCGCTGGGACGCCTCGGGCATCGACCCGCAGGCCCCGGGGCGGCATCTCGACCTCGTCACCTGCTGGCCCCTGGAGGCGCTGCAGGCCGGTCCGCTCAGGCTTATCGTCGAGACCGAGCTGGCCCCGGAGCCGGAGCGTTCCTGACGGCTCGGCGTGGACGGTCAGCTTGGCCGCGCTTGCGCGAATGTGCGGTTTCGTGCGGATCTGTGCGGGTCAAGCCCGTGCGAGCCGTGCCTGTGAGCGAGATCGAACTGTCCGAGGCGCAGAGCCGCGCCATTGCCCAGACCGTGCGCGAGGCGCTGGCCCGCCGGCGCATCTCCCGGCAGACGCTGGCCGAGGAGGCCCGGATCAGCATCTCGACCCTGGAGAAGGCGCTCGCCGGCCGCAGGCCCTTCACCCTGGCGACGACGATCCGCCTGGAGGAAGCCCTGGGCCAGTCCCTGCGCCAGGAGACGGGGCGACCGGCCCCGGAGGCGGCCCGTCACGCGCCCGACGAGCTCGGCTCCTACTCGCGGGAGAGCGTCGCCTGGATCGAGGGGCGCTACCTCACCCTGCGTCCGTCGTTCGGGTCGGCGGGCGCGATCTTCGCCTACCGCACCGAGATCGCCTGGGATGCGGACGCGGCCCGCCTCGTCTTCCGCGAGGCCGAGCGGCTCGACGCCCCCTTCGCGCAGTCCGGCAGCGTCGCCGTGCCGAGCCAGTCGGGCATGATCTACCTCGTGACCAACTGGCACGGGCAGCACCGCCTCGCGGTGCTGTGCCGCCCCAACATCCAGGGCGAGATGTACGGGGTCCTGACGACGCTCCACGCCGGGCGCGGCACGCAGCTGACCCCGGCTGCGGCGCCCCTGGCACTGCTGCCCGAGCAGGCTGGCGCGCACGGGTACGGGCGGATCGGGCCGGAGGCGCCGGGCTACGCGCCGTACCGGGCCTATCTCGCCCGGGTGCACGACGACGGCTACGCCACCTTCTTCACGGGCGTCGCTTGACGGGGTCTGACGGGTGAGCCCGAAGGCGCGCAGCGCGGCGGGCTTGGAGCGGGTACCGGGAATCGAACCCGGGTATTCAGCTTGGAAGGCTGCTGCTCTACCATTGAGCTACACCCGCGCGGGCGGATCGTTAGCACGCCGGGTCGGCCGTGAGAAGGTGGGTCGGGATCGCCGTCGCGCGGGCGACGTCCCGAAACTGCGACGTCGCCGGCCGGCTCACAGGCACGGATTCATGACCGGCTCGCGCGGGATCGAGAGCAGGTCGTCGACCTGGGCGCGCAGGCCCGCGGCGCCGCCGGTCCGCAGGGCCTCGTACATGGCCTCCGCGTCGCGGCCGCAGACCGCGCCGGGCCGCTGCTCCGG
The DNA here is from genome assembly GCF_900110155.1 of Methylobacterium sp. UNC300MFChir4.1. NCBI lineage: Bacteria > Pseudomonadati > Pseudomonadota > Alphaproteobacteria > Hyphomicrobiales > Methylobacteriaceae > Methylobacterium > Methylobacterium sp. UNC300MFChir4.1. Next base: position 236,347 of record NZ_FOCS01000001.1, read on the forward strand.
TTCCGTCGTCCCGTCGCGCGGCGGGCCGGCCCCGTCCGGGGCGTTGTCGGCGATGAAGCGATCGATGCGCGCGAGCGCGGCGCGCAATTCCTGCTGGAAGTCCGGGTCGGCGCCGGCGTGGCACGCCTGTCCGACGGCGCGCATCGCCTGCAGGATGCCGCGCATGCACAGCACCGCACCCTTGCCGGTCCGGTCGACCTTCGTGACGGTGTCGCCGCGCCGAATGGTCTGGATCCCGTTCACGAGCGCCTCCGCCGATCCCGGTCCTGCCTGACCGGGAGCCTCCGAGGACACGGCCAGGAACGCGCAGGCCGCGGCGGCGCAGCCGACGATCAGGGATCGCGGTCGGGACGGCGTGCGTGTCGTGAGGCGCATGGATCCGGCGCCGTCTCCACCGCGCGACCGCGGCAACATCCGTGCCCGCTCAACCCAGGCCCAGGGCGGCGCGGGCCTCCGCGGGCGTGGCGACGCGGCGGCCGTGGCGCGCCACAGCCTCGGCGGCGAGGCCGACGAGCTCGGCGTTGCTGGCCGCCAAGCGGTCCTTCGTCACCCGGATGTTGTCCTCCAGGCCGGTGCGGACCGCGTCCGCCCCGCGGGCGAGCGCCCAGTCCATCACGATCGCTTGGTTGCGGCCGATCCCGGCCGCCGTCCAGGTCGCCCCCGGCAGGATCCGCCGTGTCTCGGCGAGCAGGATATCGAGGAGGTGCTCCTCGGCCGGCATCGCGTTCTGGACGCCCATGACGAACTGCACGTGCGGGCGCGCGTCGATCAGGCCCGCCTCCACCAGCCGCTTGGCGCCGTGCAGGTGCGAGAGGTCGAAGATCTCGATCTCGGGACGGACGCCGTACTGCTTCATCTGGCCGGCGAGGTCGGTCACGAGGCTCGCGGAATTCTCGTAGACGATCGTCGGGAAGTTCACCGAGCCGGTGGACAGGGAGGCCATGTCGGGCCGGTGCTTGAGCGAGAGGCCGCGGGCGGCCGGGTCGCGCCCGCGCCCGCCCGTCGAGAACTGCACGATCATCCCCGGGCAGTGCCGGCGCAGCCCCTCCTGCACGGCGGCGAACCTGTCCGGATCGGAGGAGGGCGACTCGTCGTCGTTGCGCACGTGGATGTGGCAGAGCGTGGCGCCGGCCTCGAAGGCCTGCTGCGTCGACTCGACCTGCTCGGACACGGTGACCGGAACGGCCGGGTTGTCGGTCTTGCGCGGCACCGAGCCGGTGATCGCCACCGCGATCACCACGGGCGCGTCGCTCCGGGATCCTGCCATTCGCCTGTCCTCCCTGCCGCATCGGGCTTCCGCGACCGGGATAGCGCCGCGGGATCCGGATCTGAACCGCCCGGCGCGGGCGGCAGCTCCGTGTGCGGGACATCTCCGGCCGGATGACAGCCCGGACTTGAGTCTTGCGGGCGCTTGCCGCACCTCTCGACCCGCGAGGCACACGATGAACGACACCGTCCTGGTCCTGAACGGGCCGAACCTGAACCTGCTCGGCAAGCGCCAGCCGGAGATCTACGGCCGCGAGACGCTGGCCGACGTCGAGGCCCTGTGCCGCGAGACGGCCGCCGGCCTCGGCCTCGCGGTCGATTTCCGCCAGAGCAACGCCGAGCACGTGCTGATCGACGCGATCCACGAGTACCGCGTCGGCTCGGCCGGCATCGTCATCAACGCGGGCGCCTACACCCACACCTCGGTCGCCATCCTCGACGCGCTGAACACCTGCGAGGTGCCGGTGATCGAGTGCCACATCTCGAACGTCCACCGCCGCGAGGCCTTCCGCCACCATTCCTACATCTCGCTCGCGGCCACGGCCGTGCTGGCGGGATTCGGCACGCATGGCTACGCGCTGGCGATCCGGCACCTCGCGCATCTGCGGGCCGGCAGACCTGCGTGAGGCGCGGATAGCGCCGCGATCAGGGTTGACGCTGGCGGAGACAGGGCGGAGGAGGGCGGTCAGGCCCTATTCCCACGCGATCTCTCTGGCCGGACCGGTTCTCAAGGCCCCGGAGAGCGCCCCAAGCGGAGCGCGCACGCCGCATGACCAGCCCCTTCCTGCCCCTCGACCGGAAAGTGATCGCCCGCGAGGCGGCCAAGATGTTCCTCGAGATCGAGGCGGTGCTCTTCTACAAGGACGAGCCGTTCAAGTTCACCTCGGGTTGGGCGAGCCCGGTCTACACCGACAGCCGGAAGATCATCTCGTTCCCGCGCCTGCGCTCGACGCTGATGGATTTCGCCACCGCCACCATCGTGCGCGAGATCGGTTACGAGAAGCTGACCCACATCGCCGGCGGCGAGACCGCCGGCATCCCCTTCGCGGCCTGGATCGCCGACCGGATGATGCTGCCGATGCAGTACATCCGGAAGAAGCCCAAGGGGTTCGGCCGCAACGCCCAGATCGAGGGCGAGATCGTCGAGGGCGCCCGGACGCTGCTCGTCGAGGACCTCGCCACCGACGGGCGCAGCAAGGTCAATTTCTGCAAGGCCCTCCGCGATTCGGGCGCCCAGGTCGATCACTGCTTCGTGCTGTTCTACTACGACATCTTCCCCGACAGCGCCGCGCTGATGGAGGAGATCGGTATCAAGCTCCACTACCTCACCACGTGGTGGGACGTGCTGGCGGTGGCCAAGGAGATGGGCACCTTCGACCCGAAGACGCTGGCCGAGGTCGAGCGCTTCCTCAACGCGCCGGCGGAATGGTCGGCGGCCCACGGCGGCATCTCCGCCTTCGGCCAGGCCTGAGGGGCATCCCGCGATGAGCGTCGCCGACCTGTTCCCCGCCGAGCGCCAGGCCGCGAAGTCCGTCGACCGGATCACGATCCGGCGGCCGGACGACTGGCACATCCACCTGCGCGACGGCGCGATGCTGAAGGCGGTGCTGCCCTACACGGCGGCGCAGTTCGCCCGCGGCATCATCATGCCGAACCTCGTGCCGCCGGTGACAACGGTCGCCGCGGCGCAGGCCTACCGGGAGCGCATCCTGGCGGCCCTGCCCGCCGGCATGGACTTCACCCCGCTGATGACCTGCTACCTGCGGGACGACACCGACCCGGACGAGATCGAGCGGGGCTTCGCCGAGAAGGTCTGGGTCGCCGCCAAGCTCTACCCGGCCGGCGCGACCACGAACTCGCACGCGGGCGTCACGGACCTCGTCGGCATTACCCCCGTCCTGGAGCGCATGGAGCGGATCGGCATGCCGCTCCTGATCCACGGCGAGGCGACCGACCCGGAGATCGACATCTTCGACCGCGAGGCCGCCTTCATGGAGGGCAGCCTGATCCCGCTGCTCGGCCGCCATCAGGGGCTGAAGGTCACCGTGGAGCACGCCACCACGGCGGAGATCCTCGACGTGGTCCGCGAGCACCGGAGCCGGTGCGCGGCGACGATCACGCCGCACCACCTCGTGATCAACCGGACCCACATCTTCCAGGGCGGGCTGCGCCCGCACCTCTACTGCCTGCCGGTGGCCAAGCGCGAGCGGCACCGGCTGGCCCTCCGCAAGGCCGCGACCTCGGGCGAGGCCTGCTTCTATCTCGGCACCGACACGGCTCCGCATGTCCGCGGCGCCAAGGAGGCGTCCTGCGGCTGTGCCGGTGTGTTCTGCGGCCCAAGCGCGCTCCAGACCTACGTGCAGGTCTTCGACGAAGATGGAGCGCTGGACAAGTTCGAGGCCTTCGCGTCGCTCAACGGCGCCCGCTTCCACGGCCTGGAGCCGAATCCCGGGACCGTGACCCTGGAGCGGCGGCCGGGCCGGATCGCCGAGGCGGTCGCGGTCGACGACACCGCGGTGGTGGTGTTCCGGGGCGAGGAGACGCTGCCCTGGTCGGTGGCGTGACGGCCTCCGTGGCTGCAAGCCGTCATCGCGAGCGCAGCGAAGCGACCCAGGGCAGCGCGACATCGGTGATCGTCGGGCGACACTGGATTGCTTCGCTGCGCTCGCAAAGACGGACCTCGGCAACCCATCCTTTCCGCTGAAGCCATCTTTGCCTGGATCCAACCTCCGGTTACCGATCTTCCGTCGATCCGGAGGAGGGCAAGATGCAGGACGCGCGACAGGATGGCATCACGGCGCTCGGCGCCGTGGACCTCGCCGCCGCCATCCATGGCCGCGTGATCTCCTGCGCCGAGGTGATGCGCGCCTATCTGGAGCGGATCCATCGGATCAACCCGCAGGTGAACGCCCTCGTGGGCCTCGCCGACGATGCCGCGCTCCTGCGGGAGGCCGAGGCCGCCGACGCCGCGCTGGCGCGGGGGGACGCCGTCGGGCCGCTGCACGGCTTCCCGCTGGCCGTGAAGGATCTCGACCCGGTCCGCGGCCTGCGCTTCACGCAAGGGTCGCCGATCTTCGCCGACCGGGTCGCCGACACCGACTCGATCATGGCGACGCGCCTGCGCGCCGCCGGGGCGATCTTCATCGGCAAGACCAACATCCCCGAGTTCGGCCTCGGCTCGCACAGCTTCAACCCGGTCTACGGCGCCACCGGCAACGCCTACGATCCGGCCAAGACCGGGGGCGGCTCGAGCGGCGGCGCCGCGGTCGCAGTCGCCTTGCGGATGCAGCCGGTCGCCGACGGCAGCGACCATGCCGGCTCCCTGCGCAACCCGCCGGCCTTCAACAACTGCTACGGCCTGCGCCCGAGCTGGGGCCGGATCCCCGCCGAGGCCAAGGACGTGTTCAGCCCGAACCTCGGCGTGCTCGGGGCGATCGGGCGCACGCCCGGCGATATCGGCCTGATGCTCTCGGTGCTGGCGGGCTACGACCCGCGCTGCCCGAACGCCATTCGGCAGGACCCGTCCGCCTTCGCGAGCCCGCTCGCCCGCGACTTCCGCGGGACTCGGATCGCGTGGCTCGGGGATTGCGGCGGCCAGATCCCGTTCGATCCCGGCGTGCTCGACGTCGGGCGTTCGGCGCTCGCCACCTTCGCGGAGATCGGCTGCACCGTCGAGGAGGCGATGCCGCGCTACGACATGGAGACCCTCTGGCAGGACTGGCTGGTGCTGCGGGCCTTCACCGTCGCGGCGAACCTCCGCCCGTTCTACGACGAGCCCCGCCACCGGGCCCTGCTGAAGCCGGAGGCGGCCTGGGAGGTCGAGCGGGGGCTGGCGCTCGGCGCCGACCGGATCATCGCGGCGCTGGAGGGGCGCACCCGCTGGTACGAGACCCTGCGCCGCTTCATGGAGACCTACGACTACGTGGTCATGCCCAGCGCCCAGGTCTTCCCGTTCGACAAGGGCCTGCGCTGGCCCGAGACGGTGGGCGGACGGACGATGGACACCTACCACCGCTGGATGCAGATCACGATCCCCGCGACGATGTCGGGCCTCCCGTCGCTCGCCGTGCCGGCGGGCTTCGGCGAGGCCGGTCTGCCCACTGGCATCCAGATCGTCGGTCCGAACCACGGCGAGCTCGCCTGCCTGCAGCTCGGCGCCGCCTACGACGCGGCGAGCGGCTGGGTGCGCCGCTACCCGCCGCCGCTGCAGTGAGCCGCGGCTCCGGCACTCAACCGGCGCGGAACCAGCGCGATTGCACGCACGGACGCGTTGACCGGCTCCGCGCTCTCCGCTAAGAGGCCCGACACTTCGCGCGCCGACTATGAGCCAGTTCCGGATCATGGGGCCGCCGCGGGGCAGTTTCGGGTTTCCGATGACGACGGTCCTTATTGTAGCGGTAGCGTCACCGACGGGGCGGCCCTGAACGAGGGTCGCGATCCGAGCGGTGGCGCATGCAGGGTCCCTCGGGGCCCTTTTTTGTTGCCCGCTCCAGGGCGGCAAGGGATCGGCGCAGACGGGTGACCGAGGCGAGAGGCACTTTCGGGCGAGGCGGAGACCGCCCCGCGTGACGGGGGTGCCGGGAGAGAGGACGGGGCAGGGCGGCGATCACGGGATCGCGGTGGCCTCGGAGAGCGCGAGGAGACGAGCATGGGCGGCGAGGTCATGACCGGGGCCGAGATGGTCATCCGGGCCTTCCAGGATCAGGGTGTCGACACGCTGTTCGGGTACCCGGGCGGCGCCGTACTTCCGATCTACGACGCGCTCTTCCACCAGAACGCCGTCAAGCACATCCTCGTCCGCCACGAGCAGGGCGCCGTCCACGCCGCGGAGGGCTACGCCCGCTCGTCCGGCAAGGTCGGCTGCGTCCTCGTCACCTCGGGCCCCGGCGCGACCAACATCGTCACCGGGCTCACCGACGCGATGCTGGATTCGATCCCGCTGGTCTGCATCACCGGCCAGGTTCCGACGCACCTGATCGGCACCGACGCGTTCCAGGAATGCGACACGGTCGGCATCACGCGCCACTGCACGAAGCACAATTACCTGGTCAAATCGATCGACGACCTGCCGCGCATCCTGCACGAGGCGTTCTACGTCGCGGCGAACGGCCGGCCGGGCCCGGTCGTCGTCGATCTGCCCAAGGACATCCAGTTTGCCTCCGGCCTCTACGAGCGTCCGGAGATCGCGAGCCACAAGACGTACCGCCCGGCCGTGAAGGGCGACGCCGACCGGATCCGCGCGGCCGTCGAGCTGATGGCGACCGCACGGCGGCCGGTCTTCTACACCGGCGGCGGCGTGATCAACTCGGGCCCGGAGGCCTCGCGGCTGCTGCGCGAGCTCGTCCGCGAGACCGGCTTCCCGATCACCTCGACCCTGATGGGGCTCGGCGCCTATCCGGGCACGGACGAGAAGTTCCTGGGCATGCTCGGCATGCACGGGACCTACGAGGCCAATCTCGCGATGCACGAGTGCGACGTGATGATCTGCGTCGGCGCGCGGTTCGACGACCGGATCACCGGCCGGCTCGACGCGTTCTCGCCCTTCTCCAAGAAGATCCACATCGACGTCGACGCCTCCTCGATCAACAAGGTCGTGAAGGTCGATGTCGGGATCGTCGGCGACTGCGCCTCGGTGCTCGGCGACATGCTGGAGGCGTGGCGCGCCCTGCCGTCGCGGCCCGACAAGTCGAACCTCGATCCGTGGTTCCAGAAGATCAGCGCCTGGAAGGCGCGGGACTGCCTCGCCTACTGGCCGTCGGGCACGATCATCAAGCCGCAATACGCCGTGCAGCGCCTCTACGAGGCCTGCAAGGACCGCGAGACCTACATCACCACCGAGGTCGGTCAGCACCAGATGTGGGCCGCCCAGTACTTCAAGTACGACGAGCCGAACCGCTGGATGACGTCGGGCGGCCTCGGCACGATGGGCTACGGCCTGCCGGCGGCGATCGGCACCCAGCTCGCGCACCCGAACGGGCTCGTGATCGACATCGCGGGCGAGGCCTCGATCCTGATGAACATGCAGGAGATGTCGACGGCGGTGCAGTACCGCCTGCCGATCAAGGTGTTCATCCTGAACAACGAGTACATGGGCATGGTCCGGCAGTGGCAGGAGCTGCTGCACGGCTCGCGCTACTCGCAGAGCTACTCGGAGAGCCTGCCGGACTTCGTGAAGCTCGCGGAGGCCTACGGCGCCAAGGGTATGCGCTGCGAGAAGCCGGGCGACCTCGACGGCGCCATCGCGGAGATGCTCGCCCATGACGGCCCGGTGATCTTCGACTGCATCGTCGACAAGACCGAGAACTGCTTCCCGATGATCCCGTCGGGCAAGGCGCACAACGAGATGCTCCTGTCCGATTACCTCGGTGAGACCGGCGTCGAGCTCGGCGACGTGATCTCCGAGGAAGGCAAGATGCTGGTGTGAGGGAGGGCGGCCCGGCTCGAAGCCGGGCCGCGATCCGCCGCTGCGGCGGCGATGGGTCGAACGACGAGGACGAGGCCGGCGATGAACGCGATGAACACCCACTACCCCGATGCCGTCCGCGTCGAGCCGGTGAACCGGCACACGCTCGCGGTGATCGTCGACAACGAGCCCGGCGTGCTCGCCCGCATCTCGGGTCTGTTCTCCGGCCGCGGCTACAACATCGAGAGCCTGACCGTCTCCGAGACCGAGGAGGCGCGCCACATCTCGCGCATCACCATCGTGACCACCGGAACGAACGCCGTGATCGAGCAGATCAAGGCGCAACTCGACCGCCTCGTGCCGGTACACCGGGTCGTGGACCTCACGCTCCAGGGCAACGCCATCGAGCGCGAGATCTGCCTCGTGAAGGTGAAGGGCGAGGGCGAGCACCGCAGCGAGGCCCTGCGACTGGCCGCCGCCTTCGGCGCCAAGACGCTGGACGCCACGCTCAACTCCTTCGTGTTCGAGCTGACCGGCGCTACTGAGGATGTCGACCGGTTCGTGCGCCTGATGAGCGTGATCGGGCTGGTGGAGATCTGCCGGACGGGCATCTCCGCCATGGGGCGCGGGGCGGAGCCGCTCTGAGCTTCTGGCGCGCGGCCAGTCGGTGCTCGGGGAGCCGGAAGACGTTACCGGCTCTGAAGGCGACAGCCGGCTGGCCGTTGTCGCTGAAAACGCCGCGCCCGTGTTCGTCGATCAAGGACCCCCCATGACCGCCCGCACCCTCTACTACGCCCCCGGCGCCTGCTCGCTCGCCGCCCACATCATCCTGGAGGAATCCGGGCTGCCCTACGAGGGCCTCAAGCTCGATCTCGCCGCGGGCGACCAGCGCCGGCCGGAATACCTCGCGATCAACGATCGCGGCCGTGTCCCGGCACTGACCGAGGACGGCTGGGTGCTCACCGAGTGCGCGGCCATCATGCGCCACGTCGCCCGTCAGGTGCCGGAGAAGGGGCTCTGGCCCACGGATCTCCGCGAGCAGGCCGCCGCCGACGAGTGGCTCGGCTGGCTCGCCTGCAACCACCACGTGACCTACGCCCATGTCCGCCGGCCCGAGCGCTACACCGAGGACGAGAGCGCGTTCGAGGGCATCAAGGCGAAGGCGGCCAACACCTACGCGGACCTCGCCACCATGACCGAGGTGCGCCTGTCGCACGGCGGCTGGGCGGTGGGCGACCGGTTCAGCGTCGTCGACGCCTACCTGACGGTCTTCTGGTTCTGGGCCAACGGCCCGGTGCTCCGGTTCGACATGGCCGGGCGCTTCCCGGCCTGGACCGCCCATGCGCGCCGGGTCGCCGAGCGCCCGGCTGTCCAGGCCGTCTTCGCCCGCGAAGGACTGCCGCTCCCCCGCTAGCGAGGTGCGGGCACGGCACCCCCTTGCCGCACCCTACGAATCGGCCTAAAGCGCGTACCGTACGGTACGGTACGCCATTCGAGATGATGCAGGTCAGCGCGACAGCAGAGCGGGAAGAGCTGTCGGCACGCCAGCAGGCAGTGCTGGACGCCGTGCTCGGCCTCATGGTCGAGGACGGCGAGCAGCTCACCATGGACGCGGTCGCGCGCCGGGCGAGCTGCTCGAAGGAGACGCTCTACAAGTGGTTCGGCGACCGGGACGGGTTGCTGACCGCGACGGTGCGCTGGCAGGCCTCCCGGGTCCATGCCGGGAACGACAGCGCTCAGGTGCTCGACGGCGCGACCCTGCGGGAGCGCCTGCAGGACTTCGCCGTGACGTGGCTGGAGGTCATCACCGGCCCGACCTCGGTGGCGCTGAACCGCATCGCCATCGCGCATGCGGGCTCGCGCAAGAGCAATCTCGGCGGCATCGTCCTGGCGAACGGGCGCTTCGCCATCGGCGAGCGGGTTAAGCCCGTGCTGGAGGCCGGCCGCGCCGCCGGCCTGCTGAGCTTCGCCGACAGCGAGGCCGCCTTCCGCACCTTCTTCGGCCTCGTCGGCCGGGATATCCAGATCCGCCTTCTGCTCGGCGAGACCCTCGACCTCGACGGGGCCGAGATCCGGCGCGAGGCGGGCCGCGCCGTCGAGCAGTTCCTGGCCCTCTACGGCCGGGCCAAACCCGACCCGAAACACCAAGTCTAAGAGGAGACAGACATGCGGGTGTATTACGATCGCGACGCCGACCTGAACCTGATCAAGGGCAAGAAGGTCGCCATCGTCGGCTACGGCAGCCAGGGCCACGCCCACGCGCTCAACCTGCGCGATTCCGGCGTGAAGGACATCGTCATCGCGCTCCGCGAGGGCTCCGCCACCGCCAAGAAGGCCGAGCACGAGGGCTTCAAGGTCCTGTCGGTCGCCGAGGCCGCCAAGTGGGCCGACGTGGTGATGATGCTGACCCCCGACGAGCTGCAGGGCGACATCTACCGCGAGTCCCTCGAGGGCAACATGAAGCAGGGCGCCGCGCTCCTGTTCGCCCACGGCCTCAACGTCCACTTCAACCTGATCGAGCCGCGCAAGGACCTCGACGTCCTGATGGTCGCCCCGAAGGGCCCGGGCCATACCGTGCGCTCCGAGTACCTCCGCGGCGGCGGCGTGCCGACCCTGATCGCCATCGCGCAGGACGCCTCCGGCAACGCCCACGACCTCGGCCTGTCGTACGCCTCGGCCAATGGCGGCGGCCGCGCCGGCATCATCGAGACGACCTTCAAGGAGGAGTGCGAGACTGACCTGTTCGGCGAGCAGGCCGTGCTCTGCGGCGGCCTCGTCGAGCTGATCAAGGCCGGCTTCGAGACCCTGGTCGAGGCGGGCTACGCCCCCGAGATGGCCTATTTCGAGTGCCTCCACGAGGTGAAGCTGATCGTCGACCTCATCTACGAGGGCGGCATCGCCAACATGAACTACTCGATCTCCAACACGGCCGAGTACGGCGAGTACGTCACCGGCCCGCGCATCGTGACGCCCGAGACCAAGGCCGAGATGAAGCGCGTGCTCAACGACATCCAGTCGGGCACCTTCACCCGCAACTGGATGCTGGAGAACAAGGTCAACCAGACCTCGTTCAAGGCGACCCGCGCCAAGCTCGCCGCCCACCCGATCGAGGAGGTCGGCGCCAAGCTCCGCGGCATGATGCCGTGGATCTCCGAGAAGGCGCTGGTCGACAAGACCCGCAACTGATCCGCATCCGCGCGGTCGGGCCCGGCCCGGCCGCGCACGCGCGGGGCCGGTCACGCGGAAGCGTGGCCGGCCCTTGGCGTTCCGGGTTGCCCGACACGGGGTGTCCCGGCCATAAGCCCGCCAGCGGTCCCGCGCGTACGAGGACCGGCAAGCGGAGAGGACACGCATGGCATCGCTCTATTCCGACGCGCACCGGGCGCTGCAGGAGGAGTTCGGCACCACCAAGCTCGCCGTGCGTCTCGACGAGGACTGGGTCCACGAGACCGTCCAGCCGGACGAGGCCGCCTTCATCGGCTCCCGCGACATGTTCTTCCTCTCGACCGTCGACCCGGACGGGATGCCGACGGTCTCCTACAAGGGCGGTCCCACGGGCTTCGTGAAGGTGATCGACGACAAGACGCTCGTCTTCCCGGGCTTCGACGGCAACGGCATGTTCTACTCGATGGGCAACATCGAGGGGCAGGCCAAGGTCGGCCTGCTGTTCATCGACTTCGAGACGCCCCACCGGATCCGCGTCCAGGGCCACGCGACGCTGCTGCGCGACGACGCCCTCTTGGCCGCGTACACCGAGGCCAAGTACTTGGTGAAGGTCGCGGTGACGAAGATCTGGATCAACTGCCCGCGCTACATCCACAAGTATCAGAAGCTCGAGCAGAACAAGTACGTGCCGCGTTCCGGCCGCGAGACCCCGCTCGCCGCCTGGAAGCGCCTCGACCTCGCGGGCGACGTGATCAGCGATGCCGACAAGGCCCGCGTCGCCCAGGAGGGCCGGCTGGAAGTCGCGGAGTACGAGGCGCTGATGGCCCGCGGCGAGGCCTGATCGTCCATTCCGGCCGCCCCGCAGTCCCGGGCGGCCGGTGCGGAACTCAATTTTCGTCAAATTAGATTTTGCCGAGTATAAATCTGCCGTACCAAATATTAATAAAGCAAAACTTCGGTGATCTATAGTTTAATGGTCTAAAAAATTCTTGACGATGTGAGCGCCGAGCCATAAATTTCGTGCAAATTTGCCGATCGCATCTTTGCTCGGACCGTTAAGACCATGGTTTCGCTCCCGCTGCGCGTCGCATTGATCTGCAGCATCCTGATCGCTGCGGTGTTCGCGGGTGGGACGACTTTTCTCGCCCGCCGAATCGACGCGTCCTTCGATGAGCAGGCCGCAGAGATACAGTCGGAGACGCTGTCGAACGAGGCGTGCGAGGTCCGCTTCCGCCTCGCGGTAGCGGCCAAGACTGCCGAGAGCATCGCGGCCTCCGCGTCGGCCCTGCGCGCCGGCCGCATCCAGGACCGGGACATCTACGACGCGCTGCTGCGCGAGCTTCTGCGCGCCAACCCCGAGCTGATCGCGACCTGGACGGGCTGGGAGCCGGACGCCCTGGACGGGCGCGACCGCGCGTTCGCCGGCACGGCCTCCTCGGACGCGAGCGGCCGCTTCATGCCGTACTGGAACCGCGGGAGCGGCACGATCAAGCGCGAGGTCCTCACGGGCTACGAGGCCGAGCCGGACGGCGCCTATTACCTCCTGCCGAAGCGGCTGAACCGCTTGGTCGCCATCGAACCCTACATCTACCCGGTGGCCGGGAAGGACGTCGTCATGATGTCGTTCGGCGCACCGATCACCGTGGACGGCACGTATCGCGGCACCGCCGGCGTCGACATCGATCTCGGGTCCCTGAACGCCGCCCTCGGGGCGGTAAGGCCGTTCGGGACCGGCTACCTCGCCGTGGTCTCGGCGAACGGAACGACCGTCGCGCATCCGACCGGCGCGGCGGCCGGGAAGCCGATGCACGGCTTCGACGCGTCGGCGGCCGACGCGGCCCGGCAGGCGATCGCGGCGGGAGCCGTGGTGGTGACCGACGCGCCGGGCCCGGACGGGGCGCCGTGGCGCTACATGGCGCAGCATATCCAGGCGGGCGAGACGCCCGACCGCTGGGCGATCGTCGTCGCGGTGCCGGTGGCGACGCTCACGGCCGCCGCCGATCGGGCGCGCGCGACGCTGATCGGCATCTCGGTCCTCTGCGTGCTGATCGGGTGCGCGGCCGTCTTCGGCGCGCTGCACCGTCTCGTCGGGGCGCCGATCCGCGGCCTCGGCCGGACCATCGGCGACATGGCCGCGGGCGATTACGGGGCGGATGTGCGCGAGGCGCGGCGGCGCGACGAGGTCGGACTGGTCGGGCGTGCCGTGCTGAAGCTGCGCGACGGCCTGCGGGCGCAGGCGGAGGCCGACGCGCGGACGCGGGCGGAGGCTCAGGCGGCGGCCGACCGGGACCGCAAGCGGGTGACCGCGGACCTGGCGAACAGCTTCGAGCAGGCCATCGGCGGCATCGTCGCGATGGTCACGGACGCGGCCACCGCGCTGCAGGCCACGGCCGGGGCGCTGGCCGCCACGGCGTCGGAGACCGCCGGCCAGTCGACCACCGTCGCGGCCGGGGCCGAGGAGGCCGCCGCCAACGTCCGGGCCGCGGCCTCGGCGGCCGAGGAGCTCGGCAGCTCGGTGCAGGAGATCGGGCGTCAGGTCCAGGGATCCGCGCAACTCGCGCGGGCCGCGGCCGACGAGGCCGGGCGCACGGTGCGGCTGGTGGAGGATCTGAGCGCAGCGGTGATGAAGATCGGTGATGTTGTGGCGCTGATCAGCGGCATCGCCGGCCAGACCAACCTGCTGGCTCTGAACGCCACCATCGAGGCGGCCCGCGCCGGCGAGGCCGGCCGGGGCTTCGCGGTCGTGGCCGCCGAGGTGAAGGCGCTGGCCGAGCAGACCGCACGGGCCACCGAGGAGATCGCGGGCCAGATCGCCCGCGTCCAGGCCTCGACCGAGCAGGCGGCCTCGGCGATCGGCAGCATCACGACGCGCGTCGACGAGATCAGCGGGGCGGCCACGACGATCGCGGCCGCGGTCGAGCAGCAGGGCACGGCAACCCAGGAAATCGTCCGCAACGTGACCCAGGCCGCCGCCGGCACGGGCGAGGTGACGACGAACATCGCCCGCGTGGCCGAAGCCGCCGACATGACCGGCTCTGCCGCCGGTCAGGTGCTGGAATCGTCCGCGGACCTGTCGCGGCAATCCGCGCATCTCCGGGCGGAGGTCGGCCGCTTCCTCGGAACGGTGCGCGCGGCCTGATGGTCGCCGTGCCGGCCCGCGCTACCGCGCCTTGCGGGCGACGATGAACACGCGCGGGAAGGCGAGCAGGCGCCGCCCGTCGCTGCGCGGCGGGTAGGCGGCGTCGATCGCGCGGGTGTAGGCCGCCAGGAAACCGGCCCGCTCCTCCGGATCCAGCGGGTCGAGGAACGGTCGGAGCCCGGTCGCGCTGACCCAGTCCACGATGGCGGCCGCGTCCGCCATGCGGTGGTGGTAGGCGGTGCGCCAGACATCGACGTCGGCGGCGCGCGGCGCCAGCAGGTCGTAGTAGGCGGCGGGTTCCAGCATCCGCCCGAGGCGGCCGGCCACGGCGGGATCGCCGATCGCGGCCGCCCAGGGGCCGTCCGCCGCGACCGCGCGCATCAGGCGATGGGTGTGCTCCGCGAGGTTGTCGGGCATCTGCACGGCGAGCACGCCGCCCGGGGCGAGGAGACCGAACAGCCGCGGCAGCAGGGTCGCGTGGTCCGGCAGCCATTGCAGGACGGCGTTGGTGTAGATCAGGTCCGGCGCCCGGTCCGGTATCCAGGTCGCGGCGTCGGCCAGCGCGAAGGCGAGGTCCGGGAGCCGGGCGCGGGCGCTCTCCAGCATGGCCGGCGAGGTGTCGAGGCCGATCACCTCCGCGTCGGGGAAGCGCGCCGCGATCAGCGCGGTCGAGTTGCCGGGCCCGCAGCCGAGATCGACGGCGAGCCGCGGTGCGTCGAGGGGCACGCAGGCGAGGAGTTCGGCGGCGGGGCGGGTCCGCTCGTCCTCGAAGCGGGTGTAGAGGGCGGGGTTCCAGTCGGCCATCACACCCTCCCGTATCGATCCGTCAGCAGCCGAGCCGGTCGGCGAGATCCGCGAGATCCCGCGCCGCGTGGGTGACCGGCACCGTCGGCGCGGTCTCGCCGCCGGCCGGGCCGTGCTCGTGCGGGCGGGCGATGTGGGCGGTGGCGAGCCCGTGGCTGGCGGCCGCCGCGAGATCGTTCGAGTGGGCTGCGACCATCATGGTCTCGCCGGCCGCGAAGCCGAAGGCCGCGACCGCGTCGCGGTAGAGCGCCGGCTTCGGCTTGTAGTCGCGGGAATAGCCGGCGCCGAGCACCGCGTCGAAGATCAGGCCGTTGCGGCGGGCGAGGTCGGCCATCAGCCGGACATGCCCGTTGGAGTTCGGTGCCAGGAGGTGCTTCTCGCGCAGGCGTTGCAGCGCGTCCGGCACTTCGGGCCACGCGTCGAGCCGGTGCCACGCCTGGACAAGCTCGCCCCGCACGGCCTCGGAGACGCCCGCGATGCCGAACTGCGCCAGCACGCCGGGCAGCGACTCGGCCTGGAGCGTGTCGAGGTCGACGTAGGGTCGGGCGCCGGAGCGCACCGTCTCCATCGATGGGTTGTAGCGGGCCCGCCACGCGTCCGCGAAGGCGCCGGCATCGAGGTCCGGCGCGACGGGCGCGAGCAGCCGCGCCGCCTCGCGGGCGACGCCGGAGCGCCAGTCGACCAGCGTCCCGAAGACGTCGAAGACCAGCGCCCGGACGGTCACCGCACCGCCTGCAGGCTGGGACCGCGCCGGACGAAGCCGACGATGTCCTTGACCGCGTCGAGGGTCTGCGCCGCGATGGTCTCGGCCCGGGCGCCACCGTCGGCCAGCACGGCGTCGATATGGCCCGGATCGGCGGTGAGGCGGCGCATCTCCTCGGCGATCGGCGCGAGGCTCGTCACCGCGAGGTCGGCCAGAGCCGGCTTGAAGGTCGAGAACTGCGCCCCGCCGAAATCGCTCAGAACGTCCTCGCGGGTGATCCCGGCGAGCGCCGCGTAGATCCCCACGAGGTTGTCGGCCTCGGGCCGCTCCTTCAGGCCCGCCACCTCGGAGGGTAGGGGCTCGGGGTCGGTCTTCGCTCTCCGGATCTTCTGCGCGATGGCGTCCGCGTCGTCCGTGAGGTTGATGCGGGCGTTGTCCGACGGATCCGACTTCGACATCTTCTTGGTGCCGTCGCGCAGCGACATGACCCGGGCGGCCGGCCCGCCGATCAGCGGCTCCGTGATCGGGAAGAACGCGTCGCCGTGGCCGTGCGCCGTGATCGACCCCGAGAAATCGGTGTTGAACTTCTGTGCGATGTCCCGAGTCAGCTCCAGGTGCTGCTTCTGGTCCTCGCCGACCGGCACATGGGTCGCCCGGTAGGCCAGGATGTCGGCCGCCATCAGCACCGGGTAGTCGTAGAGGCCGATCGAGGCGTTCTCCCGGTCCTTGCCGGCCTTCTCCTTGAACTGGGTCATGCGGTTCAGCCAGCCGAGACGGGCGACGCAGTTGAACACCCAGGCGAGCTCGGCGTGCTGGGGCACCTGGCTCTGGTTGAACACGATCGAGCGCTTCGGATCGATGCCGGCGGCGAGGAAGGCGGCGGTGACCTCGCGGATCTGGCCGCGCAGGGCCTCGGGATCCTGCCAGACGGTGATCGCGTGCAGGTCGACGACGCAGTACAGGCACTGCGCGTCGCGTTCCTGCATCTCCACGAAGCGCTTCACCGCCCCGAGATAGTTGCCGAGGTGCAGATTGCCGGTGGGCTGGACGCCCGAGAAGACCAATTCGGTGAACGCGGCCATCGGCGCCGATCCTGAGCGAGGGAAGACCGGGGCTCCGCGCCGTCCGGGCGCGCGGTTACTCGCACCCGTAGGCCGGAATGGTCAAGGACGCGCTCACGGCTCCCGCGTGGGCAGCTTCGCGC
This sequence comes from Methylobacterium sp. UNC300MFChir4.1, assembly GCF_900110155.1. Classification (NCBI taxonomy): domain Bacteria; kingdom Pseudomonadati; phylum Pseudomonadota; class Alphaproteobacteria; order Hyphomicrobiales; family Methylobacteriaceae; genus Methylobacterium; species Methylobacterium sp. UNC300MFChir4.1. The sequence goes on from NZ_FOCS01000001.1 coordinate 253,031, forward strand.
TGGGGCAGAGGTCGACCAGGACGCAGCGCCCGCAGGCCGGGCGATGATGATGGCAGACCTTCTGCCCGTGCAGCATCAGGATCTCGTGATTGTCGTAGAGGTCCTGCGCGCTCCAGTCCGCGGGGAGCTGCGCCCGCAGGATCGGGTGCGACGGGCCGACATCGACCCGCCTGCCGATCAGCCCGAGGCGCTGGGCGACCCGATGATGGTGGCTGTCGACCGGCAGCGCCGGCATCCGCAGAATGGAGAAGGACAGGACCGCCGCGCTGGTCTTCGGCCCGACGCCCGGGATCGCCTGCAGCCATTCCCGCGCCGCCTCGACCTCCATGTCGGCCAGGAAGGCGAGGTCGAGGCTGCCGTGCCGGTCGCGCAGGGCGCGGAGCACGTCGCGGATACGCGGCGCCTTCAGCTCCGGCCAAGTCACGCCCGCGATGGCGGCCTCGATCTCCGGCACGTCCGCGTCGAGGACCGCGTCCCAGTCGGGGAAGCGCGCCCGCAGCGCCTTGAAGGCCCGGCCGGATTCGGCATTGCGGGTCCGGTGCGACAGGAGCGACGAGACGAGCTCGCTGACCGGATCGAGGCTGTGGAAGTACGGGATCGGGCAGCCGTAGACCGGGCAGAGCCGCGCGTGGACGGCGAGCGCCTTCTCGGCCAGAGCCGGATCCGCGACGGCGGGGACCGCCTTGCGGCGTGAACGCGGGACGGTCGCGGATCTGAGGTCGGCGGCGGGCATGTCGGGCGAATCCGCCAGCCGCCGCCCCTGTTCCTGCCGGTACGGGGCAGCGGCGATCTGTCCGCATCGTCGGGTCCGCGCGCTTCCAGCGCAGAGCAGGGCGCGCTCGATTCCGAGGCGGTCGTCGCGACCGAAGGGCGCCGCCGCCGGCCTGCGCTCGCCTACTTCACCAGCGCGTAGATGTTCACGTCGAGGCTGTCGTCGGTGCTGTCCTTGAGGTCGGTGGCGTACTCCTCCACGAACCGGTCCTGCACGACGATGTCCTTGGCATCGAGGTAGGCGGTCAGCGTCTCGTAGGTGCTGTCGATCGACTCGTAGGAGCCCTTGTGGGCGAAGCGCAGCGCCTTGCCGGAGGGCGTCGTGCCGAAGCGCAGGCCGTCGGTCTCGGCCGGTGACGGGCTCGGCGCGGCCGCCACCGGGACCATCGCCTCGAACTCGAAGCCGTCGTCGTCCGTGCGGGTGAAGACCGCGAGCGGCCGGCCGGCCGGCGCGACGCCGAGCTTGGCGAGGTCGGCCTCGATCCGCGCGAAGGCCTGCTTCAGGTTCGGCACGGCCTCCTCCCACTTGGTCTTGCCGGACAGGATCGCGGCGGGCTTGGCCGGGAGGGTGACCTCGTCGACGTCGCCGGGCTCGCCGGCCTTCTCGATGAGCGTGGGCCGGCCGGGTGTCCCCGTGCTCGTGGCCGGGGGCGTTCCCGCCGCAGACTGGCCTGCGGGCGGGGGCGCCACCGATTGCTGCGGGGCCGGGGCCGCGCTCTTGTCCGGGTCGGCGACCGGGTTCGGCGCGGTCGTGGTCGGCAGCGGGTTCGTCTGGGCCGGCGCGGGCGCCGTGGAGGGCGGCGGCGCGGGCTGCTGCTGGGCGGCGATCGGGCCGGCCGACGCGAGCACGAGGGCGGCCGAGAGGGCGACGAGCGGACGAAGGCGGATCACGTAGGGCGCTCCGGTCGAGGCCCACGGATGATCGCGCGGGCTCCCGCGGCGTAACCTAGTGGCGAACGAGACGGCCCGCGAGGGCGCCGCGGACGAGAGCCGCGGGTGCGGCGCATCTGCCACGCCGTGGCACCCCTCGCGCCGGGCAACGGCTTTTGCGATATAGCCCGCGCCTTCCTCCAACCGCGGGACCGCATGAGCGCACTCGCCCACAGACGCTTCCTGAAGATGCACGGCGCCGGCAACGCGATCGTGGTGCTGGACCTGCGCGGCTCCGCGGCGAAAGTCCGGCCCGAGGAGGCGCGGGCGATCGCCCAGGATCCCGGCTCGACCTTCGATCAGCTGATGGTCCTGCACGATCCCGTGAGCCCGGGCACCGACGCGTTCATGCGCATCTACAACACCGACGGTTCGGAATCGGGCGCCTGCGGCAACGGCACGCGCTGCGTCGCCTACGCGATGCTCGACGACCCGGCCATGGCGCGGCCGGCCGAGGGCGGCCGGCTCACCCTGGAGACCAAGGCCGGCCTGCTCGGAGTGCGCCGCGTCTCGGAGCGCGCCTTCACGGTCGATATGGGCCGGCCGCGGCTCGCCTGGGACGAGATCCCCCTGTCCGAGCCGTTCCCCGACACCCGGCGGATCGAGCTGCAGATCGGCCCGATCGACGACCCGATCCTGCACTCGCCGGGCGCCGTGAACATGGGCAACCCGCACGCGGTGTTCTTCGTGGAGCAGGATCCGGACAGCTTCGACCTCGCCCGGATCGGCCCGATGCTGGAGAACCACCCACTGTTCCCGGAGCGCGCCAACATCTCGGTGGCGCAGGTGACGGGCCGCGAGACGATCAAGCTCCGCGTCTGGGAGCGGGGGGCCGGGCTGACGCTCGCCTGCGGCACCGCCGCCTGCGCCACCGTGGTGGCCGCCTCGCGCCTGCGGATGATCGGCCGGCAGGCCAGCGTCGCGCTGCCGGGCGGCGAGCTGTTCGTCGAGTGGCGCGCCGACGACCACGTCCTGATGACCGGTCCGGTCGCGCTCGTCGCCGAGGGGACCCTGGCGCCGGAGCTGTTCGACAGCGCGGCCTGATGGCGGTCGAGACCCTCACCTTCGGCTGCCGCCTCAACACCGTCGAGTCCGAGGCCCTGCGGGCCCACGCGGCTGCGGACGGGCGCGACCGGGTGGTGGTGAACACCTGCGCGGTGACCGCCGAGGCCGGGCGGCAGGCCCGCAAGGCGATCCGGCGCATCGCCCGGGAGCGGCCCGGCGCCGAGATCGTCGTCACCGGCTGCGGCGCCGAGGTCGAGACGGAGGCCTACGCGGCCATGCCGGAGGTCGCGCGCCTCGTCGGCAACGCCGAGAAGCTGCGGCCGGAGGGCTGGTCTGCGGCCGCGACCGGCCCGGGCGCCGTCATGGCGGCGCGAACGGCCGAGCCGACGCGGGTCGAGGCGGTCGCCGGGCACACCCGTGCCTTCGTGCCCGTGCAGAACGGCTGCGACCACCGCTGCACCTTCTGCGTGATCCCGTTCGGGCGGGGCGTCTCCCGCTCGGTGCCGGAGGCGGACGTGATCGCGCAGGTCGAGACCCTCGTGGCCCGGGGCGGGCGCGAGGTGGTGCTGACCGGCGTCGACCTCACCGCCTACGGCCGCGACCTCCCCGGCCCGGCCCCGTCCCTCGGCGGCCTCGTGCGGGCGATCCTCCGGGCGGTGCCCGACCTCGCGCGCCTGCGCCTGTCCTCGATCGATTCCGTCGAGGCCGACGACGCCCTGCTGGCGGCGATCGCCGAGGAGGAGCGGCTCATGCCGCACCTCCACCTGTCGCTGCAGGCCGGCGACGACCTGATCCTCAAGCGCATGAAGCGCCGGCACCTGCGCGCCGACGCGATCCGATTCTGCGAGACCGTGCGGCGGCTGCGGCCCGACATCGTACTCGGCGCCGACCTGATCGCGGGCTTCCCGACCGAGACGGAGGCGCAGTTCGCCCGCTCCCTCGACCTCGTGGCGGAATGCGGCCTGACGCACCTGCACGTCTTCCCCTATTCCCCGCGCCCCGGGACGCCGGCCGCGCGCATGCCGCCGGTTGCGCCGAACGTGATCCGTGCGCGGGCGACGCGGCTGCGCGAGGCGGGTGCGGGTGCCCTGCGGCGGCACCTCGACGCGCAGGTCGGGCGCCGCCTGACGGTCCTGGCCGAGCGAGGCGGCGTCGGGCGGAGTGTGGATTTCACGGCCGTGCGGCTGGCGGCCGATGAGGCGCCCGGGACGTTCCACAGCATCGCCATCGCCGGGCACGACGGGGCGCGGCTGATCGGCGCCTAGCGCCCGGTCTTTCTGGCCTGTCACGCTCCGTGCCGGCCCCGAAAGGACGGATGCGGTCCAGGCGCATGTTCAATCGTGCCCGCCGCCGTCTTTGCGAGCGGAGCGAAGCAATCCAGCGGCGCCAGGTCTCCCGATGTCGCGCTGCCCTGGGTCGCTTCGCTGCGCTCGCGATGATGCGAGGCTCACGCGCCCATCGTCGCCACGGCTTCGGCGATGTGCGGTGGGGGCGGCGCCGTCACCGTGATGGCCTCCCGTTTAGGATAAAGCGGGATCGACAGCGCCCGCGCGTGGAGGTGCAGCGTGCTCCCGCGGGGGGCGCCGCCGTAGACCGCGTCGCCCAGGATCGGCCAGCCGGAGGCGGCGCAGTGGACCCGGAGCTGGTGGGTTCGGCCGGTGACCGGCTTCAGCTCCAGCCAGGTCCGCCCGCCGGCGCGGCCGAGCACCCGCCAGTGCGTCAGCGACGGGTCCCCCGCGGGGTCGGCCTTCATCCACCACGAGCGCGGATCGTCCGAGCGGCGGGCCAGCGCCAGGTCGATGCTGCCTTCCTCCTCGGCGGGACCGCCGGCCACGATCGCCCAGTAGGTCTTGTCGACGGCGCTGCCGGAGAAGAGCTTTCCGAGCCGCGCCAGAGCCTTGGCGTGGCGGCCCAGCGCGAGGCAGCCGGAGGTGTCGCGGTCGAGCCGGTGCGCGGCCTCCGGCCGGCGGGGCAGGCCGAACCGGAGCGCGTCGAGGTGGTCGGTGAGCGTCTCGCCGCCGCGGGGGCCCGGATGGACCGGCAAACCCGCCGGCTTGTCGATGACGAGCAGCAGGGCATCGCGGTAGAGGAGGCGCGCGCCTATGTCGAAGGCGTTGGGCATCCGGATCGGCTAGAGGGTCGGTGTCGGCGGGGCAAGGTGGGGCGAGGACGCGATTTCATGGCGAGCGAGGAGAAGCCCGGCTGGTTCGGACGCCTGTTCGGGCGCAAAGGCCAGCCCGCGCCCGAGGACAGAGCCGAGGATCAGGCCGAGGACAAGCCCGAGGCCGAGCTTCCGGCCGGGGCGGCCTCGCCCTCCGAGGGGAAGCCGGACTTCGCCACCGCCGCGGAAGATGTCACGCACGTCCCGCTGCCGCCCGAGGAGACCGGGGAGCCGGTCCCGGACGCGGTCGAGGGCGCGGACCTGCTGCCCGTGGAGGGCGAGCCGGAGCGTCCGCCGGCCGGCACCGCCGGTGACGATCCCGCGCACGGCGCCGACCCGGTCGATACGGGTGATATGAACCGCGAGCCGGTGGTGGAGCCGGCTGCCGAAATGCAGCCCGAGATTCAACCCGATTCCCAGCCCGACATCCAGCCGGTCGACAGCGCCGCGGCCCTCGCGTACGACGCAGGCGCCGGGCCGGACCGCGAGCCGGAGGCCAAGGGCTGGTGGAGCCGCCTCACCTCCGGGATGAAGCGGACCTCGTCGGCGCTATCCGACCGGGTCACGGGCCTGTTCACCAAGCGCAAGCTCGACGCCACGACCCTTGAGGATCTGGAGGACGCCCTGATTCAGGCCGATTTCGGCCTGGAGACCGCGATGCGGGTCTCGGAGGCTGTCGGCAAGGGCCGCTACGAGAAGGGCATCTCGCCCGACGAGGTCCGGGCGATCCTGGCCGCGGAGGTGGAGCGGGCGCTGGAGCCCGTGGCGGTGCCGCTGACGATCGACGCCGCCCGGAAGCCCTTCGTGATCCTGACGGTCGGCGTGAACGGCGCCGGCAAGACCACGACGCTCGGCAAGCTCGCCTCGAAGCTCCGGGCGGAGGGGCGCACCGTGATGCTCGCGGCCGGCGACACCTTCCGCGCGGCGGCGATCGACCAGCTCAAGGTCTGGGGTGCGCGCACCGGCACGCCGGTGGTGAGCGGCGCGCAGGGGGCGGACGCGGCGGGCCTCGCCTTCGACGCCCTGAAGCAGGCGGGCGCCGCCGGCACCGACGTGCTGCTGATCGACACCGCCGGCCGGCTCCAGAACAAGGCCGGCCTGATGGCCGAGCTGGAGAAGATCGTCCGCGTGCTGCGCAAGCAGGACCCGGAGGCGCCGCACGCCACGCTCCTCGTCCTCGACGCCACGGTCGGCCAGAACGCGCTCAGCCAAGTGGAGCTGTTCTCGCAGGCCGCGCCGGTCTCGGGCCTGGTGATGACCAAGCTCGACGGCACCGCCCGGGGCGGCATCCTGGTGGCACTGGCGGCGAAGTTCGGCCTGCCGGTGCACTTCATCGGCGTCGGCGAGGGCGTGGAGGATCTGGAGCCCTTCGCGGCCCGCGACTTCGCCCGGGCGATCGCCGGGCTGGAGAAGGATTAGGCGGCGGCCGCCCGCCGATCTTCGGTGCGCGATGTCATGGACATCGCCCGCTCCGCGTTACACACACCCTGGCGAATCCCGTCCGACGCTCTCAGCCTACCGTGAGCGCCGCAGCCGAGCCAACCGAGCGTATGCAGATCGAATCCGTCCCCCCGCACCGCCACCTGCCGCCGCTCGTGAAGCTGGCGCTGGAACTCGGGCCGCTGGTGCTGTTCTTCCTCGGCAACGCCTATTCCGAGAAGTTCGGCGTCGCCCCGGACCAGAAGCTGTTCGTGGCCACGGGCGTTTTCATCGCGGCGACCGTGGTGGCTCTGGTGATTCACTACGTGATGGTGCGCCGCCTGCCGATCATGCCGCTCGTGTCCGGCGTGGTGGTGGTGGTGTTCGGCGGCCTGACCCTGGCGCTGCAGGACAAGACCTTCATCATGGTCAAGCCGACCATCGTGAACGCCCTGTTCGGCACCGTGCTGCTCGGCGGCCTCGTGTTCGGGCGCTCGCTGCTGTCGGTGGTGCTCGACTCGATGTTCAGCCTGACCGACGAGGGCTGGCGGAAGCTCACCTTCCGCTGGGGCGTGTTCTTCTTCGTGCTGGCGGCGCTCAACGAGCTGGTCTGGCGGACCCAGACGGAGGATTTCTGGGTCAACTTCAAGGTGTTCGGCATCATGCCGATCACCGTGCTGTTCGCCCTCGCGCAGACGCCGCTGCTCACCCGCTACGAGCGCAAGAAGGCGCAGCCGGAGGCGTGACGCCTACTCCGCCGCCGCGACCTTGCCGGCCGCGCGGATGCGGGCGAGCACGCTGGAAAAATTCTCCGGCGTGAGGATGCCGACCAGCTTGTCGCGGATCACGCCGTCGGGCCCGATGATGAAGGTCTCGGGCACGCCGTAGACGCCGAAATCGATCGCCGCGCGGCCGCCGGCATCGGCTCCCACCGCGCTGAACGGGACGCCATGCCGGGTCAGGAAGCGCTGGCCGGCCTCGGGGTTCGGCTCCTTGTAGTCGATCCCCACGAGCCGGATGCCGGGCTCCTTCGCCAGCCGCATCAGCATCGGGTGCTCCACCTGGCAGGGCGCGCACCACGAGGCGAAGACGTTGAGCACCGTGATCTGGCCCTTGAGGTCCGCGCTCGACAGGCCGGGCACGGGTGCGCCGTTGGCGATCAGCCCCGGCACGGCGGGCAGGTCGAAGCGCGGGACCGGCTTGCCGATCATCGCGGAGGGGAGGGCGGCCGGGTCGGCGCCGGAGCGCAGGCGCAGGAACAGCACGGCGGCGAGCGCCGCGAAGACGAGCGCCGGCAGGATCAGCAGCAGCGAGCGGCGGACCGGCGGTGTCCGGCCGGCGGTGTCGTCGAGGGGCGCGCTCATCGCCGGTCCTCGCCGAAGCCCCTGAGGGCGCGCCGCTGCGCCCGGCGGTCGCGCAGGGCGTTGCCCACGAGGGCGACCATCACCAAAGCCGTGAACGCGTAGGCGGCCAGGATGAAGCCGCCGTGAGACCCGAGATCCATCGCGGTCCTCCTAGACCGGCTGCCCGACCGGCATCGCGGCCGGTGTCGGGGTGAGGCGCGGCTGGGCGCGGTCGAGGCGCTCGGCCTCGCGGATCGTCAGCGTCCGCACCCGGCGGCGCATGATCTCGGTGCGCATCGCGTAGAGGTGCAGGGTCATCCCGCCGAGGGTCGCGGCGGCGATCATGACCAGCAGCGGGTGGAGCATCGAGGGATCGATGGTGGAGCCGCCCATGCGCAGGATCGAGGCCGGCTGGTGAAGGGTCGACCACCAGTTCACCGAGAACTTGATGATCGGCAGGTTTACGGCACCGACCAGCGTCAGGATCGCGACCGCGCGGGCGGCGCGGTTCGGATCCTCCAGGGTCCGCCACAGGGCGATGATGCCGCAGTAGATCAGCAGCAGGATCAGCATGGAGGTCAGGCGCGCGTCCCAGACCCAGTAGGTGCCCCACATGGGCTTGCCCCACAGCGAGCCGGTCACGAGGCAGATCAGCGTGAATGCGGCCCCAATCGGCGCGGCCGCCCGCTGGGCGACGTCGGCCAGCGGGTGGCGCCAGACCAGGGTTCCGATCGCCGACACGCTCATCGCGCCGTAGAAGAACACGCCGAGCCACGCCGCCGGGACGTGGATGTACATGATCCGCACCGTCTCGCCCTGCTGGTAGTCGGGCGGCACCACGAAGAAGGTCTGGTACAGGCCCAGGGCCAGCACGCCGAGGGACAGGGCCGTCAACCACGGCACGAGCGCCCCCGACCACCGCATGAAGTGGCTGGGGTTCGACAGGCGGGTCCAGAGGGAAGGCGTCATCGCGGCAGCTGTCTCGGACATCGTGGAAGCGGTCTAGCCTAGGGTGCGGTGCAGCAACAATGCGGGTCGGCGGCGCAGGCGGCGGGGGTGCCGCAATGGCATCGTGCGCCGGGCCGGACCCCGTCGGGCCTTCGGATCCGAAAAGCTGCTGTACGACTGCGCCAACGACGAGCCGTCTTCCTGAGACGTCCGCGACGCACGCGCTCTTCCGCACGGGAGCGGGGACCCGCGCCACGCCCGCACGTGTTCGACGATGACGCACGTCCGCGGCCGCGGCTTTTCGCGTCCGAGCCTTGCGCATCGCGGGCGGATTGCGCATATAGATGTGAACAAAAAGAGAACGAAAGAGCGTCCCCGATAAAAGCTGTGGACGACGCGACCTCACCCTGACGGACCGAGCGCCCCATGCGAACCGCCGACAAGCAGATCGCCGACATCCTCGTCCGCTACGGCGAGCCCTTCGGGGGCAACGTCTGGCGCGTCCAGGGGACCGCCGTCATCTACCACAAGACCCTGGAGCGCATCGCCGCGCAGGCCGGCATCGTCTTCGAGCCGCCGACCGTCATCCGGGCCGAGCGCGACGAGGCCGTGATTCTGGTGACCGGCCGGCTGCCCGGCGCGAAGCCCGGGACCGAGCGGGTCGAGTGGTCCATGGGCGAGGCGCTGGTCAACGTGAACTACCGCGTCTCGGGCAAGCAGGCGGCCTACGTCTACGCCATGGCCGAGAAGCGCGGGAAGGACCGCGTCATCCTCAAGCTCATCGAGCTGCACGGCCTCGTCTACTCCGAGGAGGAGGCCGACGAGTTCCGGGCACACCAAGTCCCGGTCCGGGCCGTCGACGAGGATTTCGAGGAAGCCCCCGCCTTCGACGAGGTCACCGAGGCCGAGGGCGACCTCAAGCGCCGCATCGACGAGGCCGAGACCATCAACGCGGTCACCGACCTGATGCTGGACGGCGCCACCCAGGCCGTCCTGGCGACGATGCCGCCCGGCACCCGCGACGAGGTGCGCGACTACGCCAAGGCCCGCCTCGTGGCGCTGGGCTGGCCGAAGCGCGCCGGACGCCGCAGCGCCGCCTGATCCCGCTTCCCACCCCCACCGAAGGAGACCGCCATGCATCGCGCGACGAGCCGCCGCACCATGAAGGCCCGCCGGGATTACCACCGCGGCTGGAGCATCGAGACCCTGTCGTACAGCCCGACGCGGATCGTCCGCCTCGGCGCCGAGAAGGTCGCGATCCTGTTCCCCCCGGTCGAGCCCGGCGCGGCTTGGCAGCTCTACCCGCATCCCGACACGTTCCCGGGGCTCAACTTCGAGGGGCTGCCCGAGCCGCTGCGCCCAGAATTCCTCGCCTTCCCGGACCTTCCGGAGGTCGAGCGGTTCCTCGGCATCCGCGACGCCGAGCCCGCCGCCCTCGCGGCGTGACGCGGGCGCTCAGGGGGCCGGCCACGGCGCGCCGCGATGGAGCGCCTCGGCCTCGTCGGTGAAGGTGCCGTCGGGGCTGTGCAGGACGAGGGGCGGCAGCAGGCTCGGCAAGGCGCGGCTGCCGCGGGTCGCCGCGATCAGCACGCGGATCGCGGGCGCGTCGCCGCGGGGATGGACCGGGCGGATCGCCAGCCCGCCGTAGCGGCCCCGCAGGGCGTCGAGGCAGGCCGGGAGGGCGTCCGCCCGGTGGATGAGGCCGAGGCGCCCGCCGGGCCGCAGGATCGCCGTGCAGGCGCGGATCCAGGCGTCGAGATCGCCGCCTGCGAAGGTGTGGGCGGCGGCGCGGCCCGGATGCGGCGAGGCGCGGTGATCGCCGGCCGCGAAGAACGGCGGGTTGGTGAGCACGACGTCGAAACTGTCCGGCAGCAGACCGGCGGCGCGGCGTTCCGCCGCGGGGGCCAGCACGTCGGCGACCACGATCCGCGCGTCGATGCCGTTGAGGGCCGCGTTGGCGCGGGCCAGATCGGCAAGCGCCGGGTCGCGCTCGACCAGGGTCGGCCGGAGCCCCGGCGCCAGGGCCGCGCAGGCGAGGCCGACGGCGCCGGTCCCGGCGCCGACGTCGCAGAGCCGGTCCACGGCCCGCGGCGCGAGCAGCCGGGCGAGCAGCACCGCGTCGGTCCCGGCGCGGTGCGCGCCCCGCGGCGGCTGGTGCAGGCGCAGGCGGCCGCCGAGGAAGGGATCGGCGCCGCTGTCGGCCTCGGCGGTCACGGCTGGCGCAGCTCGTGGGCGATGCCGGCATCGGTCAGCAGGCGGCGGGCCTGGGCCTCGTGGTCGCGCGGCACGAGGAGGCGCTGACCGAAGACGCCGATCGACCCCTCCATCAGGCTCATGTGACTGTCGGCCACGAGGACCGGGATCTCGGCCGCCTCGAGGACCGAGCGGGCGAACCCGATCAGCACGACGTCGTTGGCCCGGATCAGCTCGATCATCGCGGCGCGGCTCCGGAACAGGCGGGGATCGGCGGTTTCGTCGCGTGAGATCCGCGCTGGCGACACCCCATATCCGGTCGGCGACGATGTTGCGGCGCCGCGGGGCGCGTGCGAAGGGATCGCCCGCCCCCTACGGGGCGACCGGTCTGGAGGTCACGGATCTTGGGTATGGCCCTCTCCATCGAGAATCCGAAGCCCGAGGCGGAGGCGGGGCTCAACGACCTCGTCGCGCTGGTGGCCGACGGCATGGCGCGGGTCAACACCACGATCCTGTCGCGGACGGGATCGGACGTGGCGATGATCCCCGAGGTCGCCAACCACCTGATCGCCTCCGGCGGCAAGCGCCTGCGCCCGATCCTGACTCTGGCTTGCGCCCGGCTCTGCGGCTACGCCGGTGCCACCGACGGCGACGTGAAGCTCGCCGCCAGCGTCGAGTTCATGCACACCGCCACGCTCCTCCACGACGACGTGGTCGACGAGAGCGACATGCGGCGCGGCCGCGTCGCCGCCCGGATCAAGTGGGGCAACGAGGCCTCCGTGCTGGTCGGCGACTTCCTGCTCGGCCAGGCCTTCCGGATGATGGTCGAGGTCGGCTCGCTCAAGGCGCTCGACATCCTCTCGGCCGCCGCCACGGTGATCGCCGAGGGCGAGGTGATGCAGCTCACCAACGCCAAGAACCTGGAGACCGACGAGGCCGCCTACCTCGCGGTGATCCGCGGCAAGACCGCCGAGCTGTTCGCCGCCGCCTGCGAGGTCGGGCCGGTGCTCGCCGGCCGGCCCGAGGCCGAGCAGGCGGCCGCCCGGTCCTACGGAATGAATCTCGGCATCGCCTTCCAGCTGATCGACGACGTGCTCGACTACGGCGGCACCTCCGCGGAGCTCGGCAAGAACGTCGGCGACGATTTCCGCGAGGGCAAGATCACCCTGCCGATCGTGCTGGCCTATCGCCGGGCCAGCGAGGGCGAGCGCGGCTTCTGGCGGCGCACCCTGCAGCAGGGCGAGATCGGCGAGACCGACCTGGAGACCGCCCTCGACCTCCTGCAGCGCCACGGCGCCCTGGAGGAGACCGTGGCCCGCGCCCACCATTACGGCGCCGAGGCCCGGGCCGCCCTCGACATCTTCCCGGACGGGCCCGTCAAGGCGGCGCTCCTCGGGGCCGTCGAGTTCTGCGTGGCGCGGGCGCGCTGAGGGCGGGCGCCCTCGGCTCCCGCGTCGACGGCCACCGACCTCCGCCAGCTTGACGGCGCGCGTCGGCCTCACCGCGTCACGGGCCCGAGGGCCTCGGTGAGGGCGGGGGCGAGGTCCCGCAGCTCCGCGAGATGCGCGTCCGTGAGGGTCCGCAGCAGGGCCTCGGCGCGCGGCGTCAGCGACAGCTCGCTCCGCCGCCTGTCCTCGACGGCGCGGGTCTTGGTCAGCAGGCCGGCCTCCACCATGCGGGACACCAGCTCGGCCGCGCTGTGGGGGGCGATGAGCAGCTGCTCGGCCAGCAGGCCGACCGTGGCGGGCGCGCGCCCGACGTAGCCCGCGAGCGTCAGCAGCGCCTGATGCTGCTGCGGCGGCAGCCCCTCCCGGGCCGCCGCGGCCTCGCTGAACGCCAGGAAGCGGCGGAGACGGAATCGGAAATCCGCCAGCGCCGCGTACTGCTCCCGCGACAGTGCCGCCGTTCCGGGGGCATCGGCCTCCATGATCGCCTCCGTGGTGAATCTTCCGAGCCGCCGATGCTGCGTCGTATCGGCAGTCCTGTCCCGGCTGCAACGGTCGAGCCATTGTCGAATATATCGGATCACGACATAAGTGCCGCCGCGAGGAAAGGAGGCCCTGATGATCGGCGGGACTGGGAGCGGAAGCGCGGACGGCAGGCCGTTGCGCCGGGCGCTGGGAGATTTCAGCGCGGACCGGCGGGTCCTGACGCTGGCCGGCATGGCGGTCGTCACCGGGACCGCCGCCAGCGGCACAGCCTGGATCCTGCTCACGCTGATCGGCCTCGTGACCAACCTCGCGTGGTACGGCCGGCTCGACACCGACCTGACCTCCCTGGCCGGCGCGGCGCCGGGGCCCTGGATGGTGGCGATCCCGGTGATCGGGGCGCTGATCGTCGGCGCCATGGCGCGCTACGGCTCGGAGAAGATCCGCGGCCACGGGATCCCGGAGGCGATGGAGGCGATCCTGATCGGCGGCAGCCGGATGTCGCCCAAGGTCGCCGTGCTCAAGCCGCTCTCCTCGGCGGTGGCGATCGGCACCGGCGGCCCGTTCGGCGCCGAGGGGCCGATCATCGTGACGGGCGGCGCGGTCGGCTCGCTCTTCGCCCAGTTCTTCCATCTCAGCGCCGCCGAGCGGAAGACGCTGCTGGTGGCGGGCGCGGCGGCCGGCATGACCGCCATCTTCGGGACGCCCGTGGCGGCCGTGCTGCTCGCCGTGGAGGTTCTGCTGTTCGAGTGGCGGCCGCGCAGCCTCGTCCCGGTGACCGTCGGGGCGGTCACCGCGGCCTGCTGGCGGCCGGCTCTGTTCGGCGCCGGCCCGCTCTTCCCCTTCGCCGACAATCCGGCCCTGCCCTGGTGGGGGCTGCCCGCCTGCGCGCTGCTCGGGGTCACCTGCGGCCTGATCTCGGGGGCGCTGACCCGGGCGCTCTACGCGCTGGAGGACGGTTTCGGGCGGCTTCCCCTCCACTGGATGTGGTGGCCCGCCCTCGGCGCCGTCGTGGTCGGGCTGGGCGGCCTCGTGGAGCCCCGGGCGCTCGGCGTCGGCTACGACGTCATCCACGACCTGCTCTCCGGCCACATGCTGGCGAGCGCTGTCGTGCTGATCCTCGTGGTGAAGGCGGTGATCTGGCTCGCCGCCCTGTCGTCGGGCACGTCCGGAGGCGTGCTCGCGCCGCTGCTGATCCTCGGCGGCGCCGTCGGCTGGCTGATCGGCCTCCTCTTGCCGGGCGCCCACGGCTTCTGGGCGCTCATCGGCATGGCGGCGATGCTCGGCGGCACCCTGCCGGCGCCGCTGACCGGCGTCGTCTTCGCCGTCGAGGTGACCGGCGACGTCGCCGCCCTGGCGCCGCTGCTCGCCGCCACCATGGCGGCCTACGCGGTGACCGTGCTCCTCCTCAAGCGCTCGATCCTGACCGAGAAGATTGCCCGGCGCGGGCAGCACGTGACCCGGGAATACGGGATCGATCCCTACGAACTCGCCCAGGTCGAGGCGGTGATGACCCGCACGGTCGAGACCCTCGACGCGGACCTGCCCCTGGCCGACGCCCTCGCGGCGATCGAGATCGGTGCCCACCACGCCTATCCGGTGGTCGACGGCGCGGGCCGGCCCGTGGGCCTCGTCTCGCGCAGCGACGCCCTGCGCTGGACCCTGGAGGAGCGCGACGGCGAGGCCGAGGTGGGCACCCTCGGCGAGCGCGTCTCGGACGCCGATCTCGCCGTCGTCCATCCGGGCGACGTGGTCTCGCACGCCCTCGACGTGATGCTGTCGGCCGGGCAGGGGCGCCTGCCGGTCACCGATCCGCGCACCGGCGGCCTCGTCGGGCTTCTGACCCGAAAGGACCTGCTCCAGGTGCGCGCCACCGTAGTTCGGGCCGAAGCCGAGCGTCGCGCGTTCTACCGGAAGGGGCGGGGTGAGCGGCGCGCGCGGATAGAAGCATGACCCTGGACCTGCACCGTCCCGGCCGGACCACCCGCCTCGATCGGCTCGCGCCGGGCAGCGTCTACCTGATCGCCGGCCGGGACGGCCCGGATCTCGCCCTCGTCGTGCAGCGTGAGGGACGTCGGGAGGCCCTGCTACTGAACCGCCGTCACGCGGTCGATGGCCACCTGCGGGTCGCGTCCGAGATCGCTCCCGAGGCCGACGTGCTGGCGCTGCCGGGGGCCGTCCTGGCGCCGAGCGGCGCCCTCGCGGACGTCGCCCTCGGCGTCACCGCCGCTCCGGCCGCGCTCCACATCGGCGAAGGCCGGGCGTATCTGCGCGGACGCATCTCGGACGGCCGACTCGCGACCTTCGATGTCGGGACCGGTCGGGCCAGCGCGATCGATCCCGGCGACCTGCCGCGGGCGGGCGGCTGGCGCGTGATGGTGCCCGAGGGCCGCGGCGTCGTGACGGTGTACGAGGCGGAGTCCGGCTGAACGCCGCCCGCGGGCCGGGTCAGCGCAGGAAGGTCGGCGCCACCCACCATCCCGGATGGGCGGCGCGCAGGGCGGCGGCGGCCCGGACGGCCGCGCGCCGGTCGGCGAACAGCGCGAAAACGGTCGCGCCGGAGCCCGACATCCGCGCGAGGCGGCAGCCCTGGGCGCGGAGGGCCGCCAGCGCGTCGCCGATCACCGGCGCCACGGACAGGGCCGGCGCCTCCAGATCGTTGCGGGCCCCGGCCAGGGCCCGGAGCAGCGGGTCGCTCGCCATGGCCCGCGGGATCGTCGGGTGCGGCGCGCCCGCGAGATCCTGGCCGACGCTCAGGCCCAGCGCCTTGAAGACCGGGGCGGTGGGCACCGGAACGCCGGGATTGATCAGCACCGCGGGCAGCGGTGCGAGGCCGAGGGCCGGCCCGATCGCCTCGCCCGCGCCGCGCATCATCCGGGCCCGCGGGTCGAGGCAGACCGGCACGTCGGCGCCGGTCTCCCGCGCCACCGCGCCGACGGCCTCGTGGTCGAGGGGCAGCCCGTTGAGGCGCGCCAGCAGGCGCAGGGCCGCGGCAGCGTCGGAGGAGCCGCCGCCGATCCCCGCCGCGACCGGCAGGCGTTTCACCAAGTGGAAGGCGCCCAGGCGCAGGCTCGGCACCCGGGCGGCGAGCCCCCGGGCGGCCCGCAGGACGAGGTTGTCGTCCGTCGGGCCGGCGGGGCCGGCGGTGGGGCCGCTGACGGTCAGGCTGAGCGGTGCCGCGGGATCCAGCGTCAGGCGGTCGGCCGTGCCCGCGAAGGCGACGAGGCTCTCGAGCACGTGGTAGCCGTCACCGGCGCGGCGGCCGAGGACGTGGAGCGTCAGGTTGACCTTGGCGGGGGCGCGATCGGCGAGCAGGGTCACAGGGTCTCGGTCGGGTCGTGGCGATGTGTCCCGAGGCTCTACAGGCTCGCGGCCCGGAACAACAGCTCAGCTGCCGCCCCCGCCGAACACCCGGCGCGGCCGGTCGGGCCGGGCGTCGTTCGGGCGGATCACGGTCAGATCCTCGGCGAGGTCGACCAGCCCGTCGCGTCCCGCGAGGCTCGACAGGGCGCCGGAGCGTCGGAGCCTCAGGATGCGATGGTCCGCCAGGGGGCACGCCGCCGCCGATCCGCGCGGACCGGGACGCGCCGGCCTGCGGCTTGGGCGCCGCGCGATGGAGTCCGGGCCGTAGTGCCGGCGGATCCGATCCTCTAGGCTGTCGCGCATCATGGCGTTCACCGAATCCGTCGCCGCGGCGCTCCCGTGCCAGCGCCATCTCTTCGAGATGCCCGCCGACGTCAGCTACCTCGACGCCGCCGCCTGGTCGCCGCTGCCGCGGGCCGTGCGCGCGGCGGGCGAGGCGGGGATCCTGGTCAAGAGCCGTCCCTGGGACCATCCCCGCACGGCGGTCCCGCCCTGGGCCGAGCGGGCGCGCGCTGCGGCCGCCCGGCTGATCGGCGCCGGCGCGGACGAGATCGCGATCGTCGGCGCGGTCAGCCACGCCATGGCGGTGGCCGCCCGCAACCTGACCCTGAGGCCGGGCGGGCGCCTGCTCCGCGTAGCCGACGAGTTCCCGTCCCTGTGCTTCGCCTTCGATCGGCTGGCCGACCGGCAGGGTCTGGTGGTGGAGGAGGTGCCGCGCCCCCCGGACGGCGACTGGACCGCGGCGGTCGCGGCCGCGATCGACCGGCCGGGCGCCCCGCCGCTCGCCCTCGCCACCCTGACCCCGCTGCACTGGACCGACGGCAGCCTGATCGACCTCGACCGGCTCGCTCCCTCGGTCCACGCCGCCGGCGCGGCCCTGGTGATCGACGCCACGCAGGCCGTGGGCGCCGTGCCGGTCGACGTCGCCCGGTGGCGCCCGGACTTCCTGGCCTTCCCGACCTACAAGTGGGCTCTCGGACCGTACGGTCTCGCCTTCCTGTACGCAGCGCCGCACCGGCAGGACGGGGCGGCCATCGAGGAGAATATCGGGAACCGCCCCCCGGCCGCCGGTGCCCGCCGCTACGACCGGGGCGAGCTCAACGATCCGGTCGTGCTGTTCATGGCCGTGACCGGGCTGGAGCAGATCGCCCAATGGGGCGTGCCGGCCGTCGCCGCCCGGCTGCGCGGGCTGACGGACCGCTTGGCGGACGGGGCCGCCGGCCTCGGCCTGGCGCCGTTGCCGGCTGCCCTGCGGGCGCCGCACATCCTCGGTCTGCGGCCGCCCGCGGGTCTGCCGACGGGCCTCGTCGATCGCCTGCAGCGGGACCGGGTCTACGTGAGCGAGCGCTCCGGCGCGCTGCGCATCAGCCCGCACGTCTGGGCGGACGAGGACGACCTCGCGCGCTGCCTTGCCGCACTGTCCGGGGCCTTCCGGGGGATCACCTGAGACGGTCCGGAAACGGACGCTCCGGCATGAGCGCCGGGCCGGGAGCGAGTCGCGAGACGATTGCGCGCCGCCGACCGCTTCCCGGCGCCGGCGCCCGGCCCGCGCGCCCACACGGAGACCGTCCACCCCCACATGACCGATTCGATGCCGCGTCCCGGTGATCGGCTCCGGCTCCCGGGCGCCGGCCGCCTCCGCCTGCCCGGACCGATGCGTGCCGTCCTGTCGGGGCGGTTCGCCGTGATCCTGTCGGGCGAGCTGACCCAGAGCCTGTTTCACTTCCTCCTCAACATCCTGCTGGTGCGCGCGCTCGGCGCGCACGATTACGGCCTGTTCGCCATCGTCTTCGCGGTCGGGGCGGTCGGCATCACCTACATCCGGGCCCTGGTGGCGGTCCCGGCGACGATCCACGTCGCCCGGAGCCTGGGGCGTCCGGCGGCGCTCGGCTACGACGTGATGTTCGGCTCGGGCGCGGTGCTGGTCTCCGGCCTCATGGCGGTCGCCGTCGGCCTTCTGCTGATCCCGGTGATCGGCCTCGGCGCCCTCGCGGCCGGGGCCTTTGTGGGCCTCTACGCCTTCCGCAGCTACCTGCGGATCGTGCTCCTCGCCCGCGGCCGGCCCCGGATCGCCGGCCTGAGCGACCTGGTCTACGCGGTCTGCGGCGGTCTCCTCGTCGCGCGCTGGCTGAACGGGGAGGGCACGGCCCTTCTCGATCGGGCCTTCACGGCGATCGCGCTCGCGCACGCGGTCGCGATCGCGGTGGCCTACGCGGCGCTGCGCGAGCGGATCCGCTTCTCGCTGCACGCGCGGGCGCGCGCCCGCTACCGGGCCATCTGGCGGACCCTCGCGTGGTCGCTCGCCGGCGTCACCAGCCTGACGGTCCAGGGTCAGGGGCTGACCCTGCTGCTGGCGCTCCTGGCCGGGCCCGCTGCCTACGCGCCGATCGCCGCCACGATCGTGCTCTACGCGCCGCTGCGCATCCCCGCGAGCGCGCTGCTGAACATGATCCTGCCCGAGATCAGCCGGTTGCTCGCGGCCGGGCAGGTCGACGCCGCCCGCCGGCTCGTCGTCCGCAACGGAATCCTGCTCGGCAGCGCCTGTCTCGCCTACGGGGCGGTGATGGCGGCCGCCCTGCCGCTGATCGAGGACATCCTGTTCAAGGGTCGGTTCGCCGCGCAGCCGATGGGCTGGATCGGGCTCGGTGTCTGGGCGGTGGTGACCGTGTCGCTGCTCTACGCGATCCCGCGGGCCTATCTCGAGGCCTCGGCGGCGTTCCGGACCATCACGGCGGGCGCGGTGGCGAGCGCCGCCCTCGGGATGGCCGTGATGGTGCCGGCGCTGCTGCTGCTGCCGCCCGCCACCGCGCTCGCCGGCCTGCTGGCCTCCGAGGTTGCGACGCTGGTCTGGTCGGTCTCGGCCTTCCGGACCCTGGCGCGGCGCCCGGGACCGGCGCGACCCCTCGGCGCCGCGTGACCGGCCCGCCGCTCAGCGCAGCGCGAGCAGGGCCGGCGCCAGTCTCCGCAGCGCCGGCGTCCGGCTGTAGACCCAGAGCGGATTGTGCTGGACCACGTCGGTGCACAGGCCGCGCTTGAACTCGAAGACGGGCCGGTTCGCCGCCGGATCGATGCCGCCGAAATCGAAGACCCGGCAGCCCTCCGCCTTCGCCCGCTCCACGAAGCGCCAGACCGCGAGGGTCGCGGCGCCTGTCGCGCGGGCCCGCTCGTTCGAGGCCGTGTAGAAATCCGTGCAGCGGCTGTCCGACAGGTGCGCGATTCGCACGAGGACGCGCCGTCCGTTCTCGCGGACGTCGAGGAACAGCAGGTGCGCGTCCTCGGCCGCGATGTCGCGGTAGGCCTGCGGCTGCAGCGTCGTGGCGAAGCCCTTGCGCTCGCGCAGGGCCGCGAACATCGCGGTGAAGTCGTCGAAGGCTTCGAGGCGCTCGGCCCTGTCCTCGAGGAAATGCGTCGTCACCTCGGGGTTGCGCTCGGCCTTGCGCAGGGCCTTGCGCCAGCGCGGCTCCATGCCGGCCTGGATGGCGTCGAGATCCTGGGTCAGGTCGAGTTCGAGGGTGTGGTCGGGCGCGCCGATCACCGGGGCGAAGCCGTGCATCAGCAGCGCCAGCGTCGCGTCGCGGGTCTCGAACTGCTCGTAGTCGACGGCGAGGACGTCGAGCCGGCCGAGCGCGAGGTGGTCGATGAACGCGGCGAACACCGCCTCCGCGCGGTGCGCGCCCGCGGCGGTCAGCAGCGGGCCGCCCTGGACGTGGATGAACCGCGCCGGCCCCTTCCGGCGCGTCTGCCACTGGACGAAGGCGAGGTCCGCGCCGTCGCCGGACACGACCGCCCGCCGCACCTCCAGGCCGCGCCGCGCCTTGTAGGTGCCCCAGGGGCTGCCGCAATAGATGTTGGCGCCCGGGCAGGCCCAGACCCGCCGGTCCCAGTCCAGGGCATCCGCGGTCTCCTGAACCGCGAGCTTGGCCGCCATGTCGCTCCTCGTCCTCGCGCCCCGTCCCGGCCGGGCAGGGGTTCCCGCGCCGCACGCCTCATCGGCCAGGCGCCACCGCATTGCATCCTCGCGCGGCCGATCGTCCACAGGGTGACGGTGGCCGCGCGGATCGGTTTCCGCTGCGTCGCGAGCGGGGCTCCGGTGCCCGGGCGGCCGGGGCCGGTGAGGGGACGCGCCCGGGCCGGTCGTTGCGCGGCGCCGGCAGCAGGCCCGGCCGCGGCGCTTGGCCACGGACCGCGGGCGAGCAGGAGGTCGTCCCGGTCACGCCGAGGGCGCCCGCGCTCAGGGCGGACGCCCGTTCCGACCGACGCCGGTCCCACGGGGACGCGCGGGGATCCTAGGCGGCCGGTCGCGCCGGCGCGTCCGCGGCGCGGGACGGATCCGTCGCCGTCGGGCGGCGCAGCGTCGTCCGGACCATGGCCTCGATGCCCTCCGCCGCCGAGGCCTCGGAGAACAGGCTCAGGTAGCGCGCCCGGGCCGCCCGGCCGAAGTCGCGCCAGCGCGCCGGGTCGGCGACCAGATCCGCCAGCACGGCGGCGATCGGCTCCGGGCCGCCCGGCGGGACGATCCAGCCGGTCTTCCCGTCCTCCACCACCTCGGGCAGGCCGCCGATCGCCGTGACGAGCGGCGGCACGCCGTAGGACATCGCCTCGATCGCCACGCGGCCGAGGGATTCGGGCCGCTGCGACGGCATCGTGACCACGTCGGCCCAGCGGTAGAGGGCGGCGGGATCGGCCACGAACGGCTCGAGCGTGACCTGCGCGGCGAGCCCCGCCTCGGCGATCCGCCCGACCAGGGCCCGCTCGCGGGCCTCGTCCTCGAAGGCGCTGCCGACGATGCGCAGCGCGATCCGCCGACGCACGGGCTCCGGCAGGGAGGCCAGCGCCTCCACGAGGACGTCCTGGCCCTTGATCCGGCTGATCCGGCCGAGCATCAGCACGCGGAGCGGGCGGGAGCCGTCGTAGGTGCTCCGATTCGGCTCGGCGGGACCCGCGATCCCGTTGTAGACGACCCGGGCGGTCGCCCCGCGGGGCAGGGCGTAGGCCCGCTCGGTGGCGCGCGAGTTGAACACCACGTTGGCGCCGCTCCAGCGGATCAGCCCGCGCAGGACCTTCAGCACGGCGCCTTCGGGGATCTCGTGGACGTGGACGATGCTCCGGCCGGGGACCAGCCGGGCGGCCAGCAGGTAGTCGGCCACCACGGTGGTGTTGATGTAGACGAGGTCGCTCGCGCGGATGCGGCGCCACGCACGGATCATCGCGATGGGCAGAGCCATCAGACCCAGGGTTACGAGGCGCGCCAGGTTCTTGCGCCGCAGGATCCAGAGCGGGGCGATCACGATCTCGCTGGCGAAGGGCTCCAGCGCGGCCACGATCGGCCCGCGTCGCGGCAGCACCACGTCGATCCGCGCACCCGGATGGGCGGCCCGGATCGTGCGGACGGTCTCGATGAAGCAGCGATCCGAGCCGTACAGCTCGAATCCCTGGTGGACGCATGTGATCCGAAGCTCCGCCGCGGCGTTGGCGACGGCCCGCAGCGCGGGGGCGGCAGCACGATCGCTGTCGCGCGCCGCTCTCAGTCCGAAGTTATCTACCATAAGATGATTTCTGTATTGAATAAACAACTAGCAGTTGTAGAAGCCGGTCGTCGGGATTGTATCCTTCGGATCTACAATAGGGCCGACACATTGGAAAGGAAGTTTCATGCCTGACCGCGCACCGAAACTACTTATTCTCGGCACGCGCGGTATCCCGGCCGCCCACGGTGGTTTCGAGACTTTCGCGGAACGTCTCGCGCTCTACTTGGTCGAACGCGGCTGGCAGGTCGGCGTGTACTGCCAGAGGGATGTCGAGACGGTGCGGGAGCGCATCGCGTGCAGCACCTGGAACGGTGTCGAGCTGATCACCGTGGAGATCGGCCTGCGCGGCCCCGCGGCGACACTCGCCTTCGACGCGATCTGCGCCCACGATGCCGCGACCCGCGGGGGCGTCTGCCTCGTGCTCGGCTACAACGGCGCCGCGTTCCTGCCCTACCTGCGGGCGCGGGGCGGGCGTATCCTGACCAACATGGACGGGATCGAGTGGCGCCGTCCGAAATGGTCGCTGCCCGTGCGCGCCTTCTTCTACGTCAGCGAGTGGATCGCCGCGTGGTCCTCGCAGCGGCTGGTGGCCGACCATCCCATCATCGCCGACCACCTCGCCCGTCGCAGGCCGCGCGGCGCCATCGCGACCATCCTGTACGGCGGCGATCCCCCGGCGGCCGATGTCGGGCCGCCGCCCCTCGGCCTCGCGCCGGACCGCTACCTCGTCTCGATCGCCCGCATCGAGCCGGACAACAACATCCTGACGCTCGTCGAGGCCTTCTCGCGCCGTGCCCGCGGCGTGCGGCTGGTGGTGCTCGGCTCGCTGCGGGTCGGCAACCCGTACCATCGCGCCGTGGAGGCAGCCGCCTCGCCGGAGGTGCTGTTTCCCGGGGCCATCTACGAGCCCGAGCAGGTCCAGGCCCTGCGGGTCCACGCGCGGGCCTACCTCCACGGCCACACCGTCGGCGGCACCAACCCGTCGCTGGTCGAGGCGCTCTGGGCGGGCAATGCCGTGGTCGCCCACGACAATCCGTTCAACCGGGGCACGGCTGGCGACGGTCAGTTCTACTTCTCGGATCCGGACAGCTGTGCCGCGGCGATCGAGCGTGTGCTCTCCGACGGGGCCGCGGTCGCGGCGGCCCGCGCGGCGGCGCGGGCGCGCGCCGAGCAGTTCCGCTGGGATGCCGTGCTGGCCTCGTACGAAGATGCGCTGCGCCGTGTCGGCGGCTACCCGCCGGCCCCGGACAATGCGGCGCGCGCCGCCGCGGCAGCGCCCGTCAGCGCCACGGCCGGTCCGGGATGGTAGGCCCCAGCCGCCGGTCGGTGCTGGCCGGCGTCCTCGCGGCGGGTGCGGGTGTCCGACCCGTCCAGGGCAGTCCCGCGCCGGTCGCCCTGCGCCGGGGCATCGCCCTCTGGCCCTGGTTCTCGCTGACCACCGAGTACCCGCCCCCGCGGACCGACTACGCGTGGCCGCCCTTCCAGGCCGGACGGCCGGTGCCGACCCGCGACGACCTCGCCCGGATCGCCGGGTTCGGCTTCGACTTCGTGCGCCTGCCCCTCGATCCCGGGCCGTTCGTGGCCTTCACGGGGCCGCGGCGCGCCGAACTCCTCGGCACCTTGTCGGAGGCCGTCGACGCGGCGCTGGCGGCCGGGCTGCGCGTCCTGGTCAATGTCCAGGCGAACGCCGCGACCCACCACTACACGCCCGACGCGTTCTACGGCTCGGACCAGGCGCCGCTCTTCGCGGCCTATCGCGACCTCGTCGGAGACCTCGCGCGCCTGTGCGCGCGGAAGGGCACGGACCGCGTGGTCCTGGAGCCGGTGAACGAGCCGCCGCAGGCCTGCGGCGGCGGCGCCTGGAACCGGGTGCAGGACGGGCTCCTGGCCGCGGCCCGCGCGGCCGCGCCGGCGCTCACCCTGGTGGCGACCGGCTCCTGCGGCAGCCTCGTCGCCGGCCTGACGGCTCTGGATCCGGCCGCGCTCGCGCGGTTCGCGCCGCTCCTCTACACCTTCCACTTCTACGAGCCGTACCTGTTCTCCCACCAGGGGGCGACCTGGCTCACCGAGGAGCCGTTCTACCGCTGGCTCACCGCCGTGCCCTGGCCCGGGAGCCGCGGCACGCTGCGCGAGACCCTCGAGGCGGTGCGGGCGCGCATGGAGACGGACCGCACGGTGCCGCAGGCCGAGAAGGCGCGCGACCGCGCGGTGATCGAGGCGAAACTGCACGCGTATTTCGAGGCCGCGCCCGGCCCGGCCTACATCGCCGACGCGATGGCGCCGGTCGCGACCTGGGCGGACCTCTACGGGATCCCGCGCGGGCAGGTGCTGATGGGCGAGTTCGGCGCCCTGCGCACCGACGCCCGTTTCACGGCGTCCCGGGCGCCGGACCGGGCCGCCTACATCCGGGACGTGCGGCTGGCGGCGGAGGCGAACGGGTTCGCGTGGTCGTTCTGGAACCTGTTCGACGGCCTCGGCCTCATGGACGACGCGCACGTCGCAGATCCCGCCCTGATCGCGGCGCTCGGGCTGCGGGCCCGGCCCTGAGGCGGTCCCCGACCGATCCGCGGCTCGGGCCCTCTCAGCCGCGGCGCGGAAGGGGCGGGAACAGGACAATGAGCATCAGGGCGAACTTGGCGAGCAGGGTCGTCTTGCCGGCCAGGCCTTCGAACGTGTTCACGAGGATCACGAAGGTCAGGATCGGGAGCCAGACGCCGCGCCGACAATCCCGCGCGATCTCGGCGAGGTAGAGCCCCACCGCGATCACCAGCACCCCCGTGACCAGGATGCCGTGGTAGAGCACGGCCGAGATGATCGAGTTCTCGATGCCCCATTCCAGGCCGTAGATCCGGCGCAGCGTGTTCACCTGCAGGAAGTCGGGGGCGAGCAGGAGCTGCCGGAACGGGATCGCGTCGAACACCGTGAGCATGTCGACCCGGGCCTGCGCGCTGCCGCCGTCCGAGACGAACCGGTCCAGCAGGGTGTCGAAGAACCCGGCCGAGGCGAGGACCGCGACCAGCACGGGCAGCAGGGTCAGGGCGAAGCACGCGCAGGCCGCCGCCGCCAGCGGGACGCGGCCGGTGCGCAGGGTGCGGTTCAGGGACACGAGCCCGACAGCGCCGCCGAGGATCAGCGTCGTGACGGTGGCCGAGCGGCCCCCGAACGTGACCAGGGCGACGAGCTGGAGGACGATCATGGCGGCGCGCGGCATCGGCGCCAGGCGGCCGCCGCCCTTGGCCAGCGCCAGGATGTAGCACGCCGTCATGGTCGCGTTGGCCAGCGGGTGGCCCTGGAGGGCCGCCGAGCGGGTGTCGGACTCGAACGCCACCCCGTCGAACCGGTAGGGGAAGAAGCGCTGGCCGCTCGCGAGCTCGAACAGGCCGAGCAGGGCGTTGGCGAGCATCACAAGGTGGAAGATCGTCTCCAGCCGCCCGAGCGTTTCGGCGTCCCTGTCCATCAGGAGGATCGGGACGAGGCCGGCGAGCACGAAGGTGTCGATGGAGCCGGCGAGGCCCGCACCGCCCCGGGCCGCGATCAGCGCGAGGAGCAGCACGCCGCAGGCGGCCAGGAGCACGCTGGCCGGTCGCCGGTTCAGAGCCCCGGCCACCGGGATCACCGGATTGCCCGCGCGCATCAGGGTCCAGCCGATCAGGACGACCGCCAGGTAGGTGGCGGGGTGGATCTTCGAGGCGGCCGAGCCGGTGATCCCCTCGTAATTGAGGCCGAGCACCCACAGGAGGCCGCCCGAGACCCCGACGAGGAGCAGGGCCCAGACCGACAGGGCCACCGATTCCGCCCGCAGGAGAGCGCGCAAAACCGGGCCCGTGCGCGCCGCCGGATCGTGGCGGCGCGCGAAGCCGGTCTGCCGGAGGGTCCTCACGCCTTGCGCCGGGTCAGGAGCAGGGAGCCGGAGATCGGCCGGCCCAGCGCCTCCGACGTGTCGACGAGGTCGATCAGGTCGCGCTGGCGCGTCGCGCCGTTGCAGGCGACGAGGAGCAGCCGGTCGGCGGCGGCCGCCAGGGGACCGAGCCGCAGGTTCTCGGTCAGCACGCCGCCGTCGACGAGCACGAGGTCGAAGCGTCCCTTCACGCCCGCGATGAAGCGCTCGACATTGGCTGGGGTCAGGGCGTCGCGCAGGGGCTTCTCGGTGTCGCCGAGCCCGACCCGGCGGGCGCCGGAGGCCGGGTCCGTCTGGGTCACGGCGTTGAGGCTCTGCTCGCCGCGGAGCACGTCGAGGAGGCCTCCGGTGCCGGAGCCGTCCGCCCGCAGGTCGGCGTCGACGCGCAGGACGCGGTCGCCGCGCGCGACGGCGACCGCGGCGAGCAGCCCGATCACCGCCTGGCGCTCGGCCTCGTCGGATTCACCCGAGGTGACGAGCAGCGCCAGCGCGTGGCCGCTCTCGCCTGAGGTCGCGGCCAAGTGGTCGAGGGTGAGGCTCGCGGCGCTCGCGCTCGCGCCCCGCGGCCGCAGGCCGGGCAGCACGGCCACCACCGGGGCGTTCGACAGCCGCTCCAGCTGCCGCGGTGAGAGCACGGTCGGCGCCAGATATTCCCGCGTCAGCGCGAGGCCGGCGCCGAGGCCGAGGCCGCCCGCGAGGGCGGCGGCGACCAGGATCAGCCGCGGCGGCCAGCTCGGATCCTGCGGCGGCCGCGCCGCGGTGATGATCCGGGCGTTCGAGCTGTCGATGCTGGTCTGCTCCTTGATCTCCCGGGCGCGCACCAGGAAGGCGTTGTAGACCGAGCGCGCCGCGTCGACCTCGCGCTCCAGTTCGCGCTGCTGCACCGACGACTGGGCGTTCACCGCCGACTGCCGCTGCAGGCGCTCCAGCTCCACCGCGAGGGTCCGCTCGTTGGCCTGGGCGCGCTGGGCCTCGGTCTCCGCGGCGCCCGCGATGCGGTTCAGCTCGGCGTCGATCAGCCGGCGGACGTCCTGCATCTGGGCGCGCACCGCGGCGATGAACGGGTGGCGCTCGCCGAGATTGGTGCGCAGGTCCGCCTCCTTGGCGGCGAGCTCCGCGTACTGCCCGCGCAGGCGCTCGATCACCGAGGACTGGACCGCCTCCGGCATCGCCCCGGACCCGATCGCCTGCCCGCGCGCCTCCCGGATCCCCTGGAGCCGCGCCTTGGCGTCGGCGGTCCGCGCCCGCGCGGCGACCAGCCGCGCGTTCAGGTCGGTGAGCTGCTGCTCGTTCACGAGCCGGCCGCTCGACGCGATCAGGCCGTTGCGCGCCTTGTAATCCTCGAGCTTCTTGTCGGCGGCGTTGACCGCGTTGCGCAACTCGTCGAGGCGGCCGCGCAGCTCGCCCGCGGCGCGCTTGGCGGCGTCCGAGCGGGCGTCGGTGTGGTCCGTCAGGTAGGCGCTCGCGATGGCGTTGACGATCCGCGCCGAGAGATCGGGGTCCGTCGTGGTGACCACGAGATCGATGACGAAGACCTTGTCGGCGCGCTTGACCGCGAGCCGCCGCCGCAGCTGGTCCAGCGCCCGGCCGCGGGCGTCGACGGGCCGCTCCGCCCTCGGCCCGGCCACCAGCGCGCGGAGTTCGCCGAGGACCCGCGTGACGACGCCGTCCTGCGGCGCGCCGAAGCCCGGCGCGGTCGCGAGCCCGACCTGATCGACCGCCCGGCCCAGCACGGCATCCGACTCGATCACCTTCACCTGGCTCTCGACCTGCGCGATGCCCCCGTCCGGCGACAGGCCGGCGGGGTTGACGTCGTTCGAGACGACCTGCCGGTCGCGGGGATCGATCAGGATCTGCGCCGTGGCGGTGTAGAGAGAGGGCGTGATCAGCGCGTAGGCGAGGGCGAGCAGGCCGAGCAGCAGCGCCGTCCCGAGGACCAGCCGCTTGCGCCGCCACAGGATTCGCCACAGGTCGCCCAGCTCGGCGGTGGTGTCGGGGCGGTTCGGGCCCGGACGCTCGGGATGGGCCGGCTGCACGGGGGTGAGCCACGTCGCGACAGCGATGTTATGGTCGATCTGTGCCACGATCGGTCACCGTCGTCTCAAACCTGGTCGGTCCCTCGCGGGTGCCTTCCCCACTGCAAGAGTCGCGCAGCCTCCTGACAATGGATCGGGACCGCGATCCGCGCCGGAGCGGCCCGGATGACTGGGAGCGTGGTAAATCAAATCCGCGCGGCGCGCTCCCGCGCACGCCTCGTTCATCGCGGTCCCGGTGTTGCTGCAGCGTGTCGGCGGCGCGGACGCGGCGTCGCATCGCGGCGGGCCGCCGAGGGACCGTCCGGATGTCCCGCACGCCGCGGTGCCGCAGCGCCCGCCGACCCAGACCCATGCGTTCAGACATCGGCGTGGATAACGCCTTCGGGCTGCTCTATTCCCCGATCGGATAAATTGTATTGGCTCTTCCGAGACGCAACAATCGCTTCAAGCTGCGATCTGTACTCTAACTCAGGTGCTCTGCCATGGAAGCGATCGGCGTCGAGGACCGGGGCGGCGGCCGGCGCGACGCCAGCGCCCGCCTGCGTCGGATCGCGGCCGCCACCGGCGTCCCGATCGCCGCCTTCTTCGGGGCGCCGGCGCCGCGCCCGCTGGCGGAGCTCAGCGAGCTGATTGGCCTGTGGCAGTCGATCGCCGACCAGGAGGGCCGCAACGCGATCCTGGCGGTGGCCCGGGCGCGGGCCGCCGGGACGAAGGACGGGCCGGGCGGGCCGGCCTGACGGACCGGCCCGCGGATTTTGCGGTGCCCGGCCCTGGCGGGAACGCGCCGGGACCGCTACATGATGGGAGCGGGGCTGCAGAGTTCGTCAGGAGCACTATCCCCGGGGCCTTATCGACTCCCTCGGGAGCTGTCCCTGGCCTCGTCCCTGGACTTGGCCAACACGGCGCCCACCTACGCTGTAGGTTTCCCGGGATCGATCCTCCAACGGCTCACGTGGCTCCGCACCCGACCTCTCCCAGAACCGGCACCGAGGCTCCGGACGCCGCCCGCAAGGCGGAACTGCGCGCCGCGGCCCTCGCCGCCCGCGACGCCCTCGATCCCGCGACCCGGCAGGCGGCCTCGGCGGCGATCGGGAACGCGCTCCTCGCGCTGCCCGAGCTCGCCCAGGCCCGTCTCGTGGGCGCCTTCTGGCCGATCCGCAGCGAGGTCGATCCCCGGCCCGCCGCCGAGGGCCTGCGCGCCCGCGGGCAGGCCGTGGCCCTGCCGCACGTCACGCCGGACGGCCTGGTGTTCCGGGAATGGCGCGCCGGCGACGCCCTCGTCGCCGGCCGGTTCGGCCTCAGCGAGCCCGACCCGTCGCTGCCGCCGGTGGAGCCCGACGCGCTGATCGTGCCGCTCGCGGCCTTCGACCGGACCGGGCAGCGCATCGGGTACGGCCGCGGCTACTACGACGGCGCGATCGCGCGCCTGTCCCGGACGAACCCCGTCCTGACCGTCGGCATCGGCTTCGCTGCCCAGCAGGTGGCGCGGGTGCCGGCCGAGCCGCACGACCGCCCCCTCCAGTTCGTGATCACCGAAGACGGCGTGATCCGCTGCGACAGGACCGCCTGACCCATGCGCCTGCTCTTCCTCGGCGACGTCGTCGGGCGTTCGGGCCGCACCGTGGTGTGCGAGCAGCTGCCACGGCTCCGGGAGCGCTGGCGCCTCGACTGCGTGGTGGTCAACGGCGAGAACGCGGCCGGCGGCTTCGGCATCTCCGAGACGATCTGCGACGAGCTGATCCAGGCGGGCGCCGACGCGGTCACCCTCGGCAACCACAGTTTCGACCAGCGCGAGGCGATGGTGTTCATCGCCCGCCAGCCGCGCCTGGTGCGGCCGGCGAACTATCCGCCCGGCACGCCGGGCCGCGGCGCCACGGTCGTGGAGACCCAGGGCGGCGCCCGCGTCCTCGTGGTCAACGTGATGGGCCGGGTCTTCCTCGACGCGATGGACGATCCCTTCGCGGCGGTGGAGCGCGAGCTCACCGCCTGCCCCCTCGGCGCGGCGGCGGACGCGGTGATCGTCGACGTCCACGCCGAGGCGACGAGCGAGAAGCAGGCCTTCGGCCACTACCTCGACGGCCGGGCGAGCCTCGTGGTCGGGACGCACACGCACACGCCCACGGCGGATCACCGG
Source organism: Methylobacterium sp. UNC300MFChir4.1 (assembly GCF_900110155.1). Classification (NCBI taxonomy): domain Bacteria; kingdom Pseudomonadati; phylum Pseudomonadota; class Alphaproteobacteria; order Hyphomicrobiales; family Methylobacteriaceae; genus Methylobacterium; species Methylobacterium sp. UNC300MFChir4.1. The sequence continues at coordinate 282,688 of NZ_FOCS01000001.1, forward strand.
ATCCTGCCCGGCGGCACGGCCTACATGTCGGATGCGGGCATGTGCGGCGATTACGATTCGGTGATCGGCATGCAGAAGGACGAGCCGATCCGCCGCATGATCCAGAAGACGCCCGGCTCCCGCTGGGAGGTCGCCGTCGGCGAGGGCACCCTGTGCGGCATCGCGGTGGAGACGGACGCGCGCGGCCTCGCCACGCGGGTCGCGGCCCTCCGCCTTGGGCCGAATCTCGAGGAGACCGCGCCGCATTTCTGGGATTAGCGCCCTGTCCGGCCCGGTGGATGCCGGTTTGGCGTAAGGCGGTCGCGGGCCGCTAAGCCTTTTGTGCGGGACTGGTCTCGATCGGCCTGGGCATAGCTCCGCGATGACCTTCCCGAGACTTGATCGCGTGCGGGCCTACCCCCACAGTGCCCCCCGAGGGGCGCCGATGGCCGGCTGCCGCGTGGTGAGATCAGGCTAGAACGATCGATGGCCGCCCGAGAAACCGGCGACGACAAGAATGGGCCGCTGGCACAGCCCGGGATCTATCTCGGGCGGATGGTCATCTTCCTGATCCTTGTAGGCTTCCTGGCCTTCATTCTGTTCCGGCAGATCACACCGGCCTTCCTGGCCAATCCCGGGCTCAACGGGCTCATCCTCGGTGTGCTGCTGATCGCCGTCCTGATCGCCTTCGGGCAGGTCGTTCGGCTGTTCCGCGAGACCACCTACGTCAACGCCGTCGCGGGCGGCGCGCAGGTGAAGAAGCCGCCCGCCCTGCTGGCGCCGATGGCGCCGATGATCGCCGCGCGGGCCGGCGGAGCCACCCTGCCGGGGACGACCGGCTACCTCGACACGATCGCGGTGCGCCTCGACGAGGGCCGCGAGATCCTGCGCTACATCTCCGGCATCCTGATCCTGCTCGGCCTGCTCGGCACCTTCTGGGGCCTCATCGACACGCTGTCGGCGGTCGGCGGCGTCATCAAGGGCATGCGCGGCGGCGGCGATGCCGGCGTGATGTTCGACGAGCTGAAATCGGGCCTCGCGGTCCCGCTCTCCGGCATCGGTCTGGCCTTCTCGGCCTCGCTGTTCGGCCTCGCCTCGTCGCTGATCACCGGCTTCCTGGAACTGCAGGCGGGCCAGGCCCATGCCCGGTTCCACAACGAGCTGCAGGACTGGCTGATGTCCGGCGCGGCAGCTCCGGAGGCGGCGCCGGTCGCGGCGGCGGCGACCGCGGCGCGGCCGGCCGCCGGCACGCAGGAGCTGAAGGAGGCGGTCGACCGCCTGAGCGCCCTGGTGGCCGAGGGCGGCGGCAGCCGCGCGGCGACCCAGGCGATGACCAACCTCGCCGAGGGCATCCAGGGCCTCGTCCAGCACATGCGCGCGGAGCAGCAGATGATCCGCGACTGGGTCGAGGCGCAGGCGAGCCGCGAGCGCGAGCTGAAGCAGGTGCTGGACCGGCTGGGCCGGGAGCGCGTCTAGTGGCCTCCACGGCGACCCGGACCCGGCGGACGCTCAACGTCTGGCCCGGCTACGTCGACGCGCTGGCCACGCTGCTGCTGTCGGTGGTCTTCCTGCTCACGGTCTTCGTGGTCGGGCAGTTCTTCCTGTCGCAGGAGCTGACCGGACGGGACGAGACCCTGGCCAGGCTCAACCGCCAGATCGCCGACCTCACCGACCTCCTCGCCCTGGAGCGGACGAACCGCCGCAACCAGGAGGAGGAGGCCCGCAATCTCCGCACGACGCTCGCCGGCGTCGAGGCCGAGCGCGACCGGGCCAAGGTGCAGGCCGAGGCCGCGACGGTCAGCCAGGGCGCGGCGGGCAGCCTCGACAAGCAGCTGGAGACCGAGCGCGGCGCGACCCGGCGGGCGCAGTCCCAGATCGACCTGCTCAACGAGCAGATCAGCGCCATGCGCCGCCAGCTCGCCGCCCTGGAGGACGCCCTCGCGGCCTCCGAGAGCCGCGACAAGGAATCCCAGGCCCGGATCGCCGAGCTGGGCAGCCGGCTGAACGTCGCCCTCGCGCAGAAGGTCCAGGAGCTGGCCCGCTACCGGTCCGACTTCTTCGGCCGCCTGCGGCAGATCCTCGGCAACCGGCCCGACATCCGCGTGGTCGGCGACCGCTTCGTGCTGCAATCCGAGGTGCTGTTCCCGGCCGGCTCCGCGACCCTCAAGCCCGAGGCCGGGCCGGAGCTCGACCGCATCGCCGGCGCGGTCTCGGAACTCGCCAAGCAGATCCCGGCGGATCTGCCCTGGGTGCTGCGAGTCGACGGACACACCGACGCGCGCCCGATCAGCACGTCGCAGTTCCCGTCGAACTGGTCGCTCTCGGCGGCGCGCGCCATCGCGGTGGTGCAGTTCCTCGCCGGCAAGGGGATCCCGCCGCAGCACCTCTTGGCGGGCGCCTTCGGCGAGTTCCAGCCCCTCGAAGCCGGGGCGACCGAGGAAGCCTACGCCCGCAACCGCCGGATCGAGATGAAGCTCACCGAGCGCTAGCGCTGTCGGACCGCCGCGGCGCCGCAGGGGGTGTCGGCGCGCGGCCCGCGTCCGGTGACCAGTCTCGCGGCGATCTCGCTCCGCGTTCCCAGGTGCATGTGCCGATCAAGCCAGCATCCGATCGTCTTACGAGAGCTTCGAACACCAGAAGCCGGAAGAGATAGGCGGTAATTGTTCCGGCGGGCGCCGATTTTTCCGGTGCGCGCCGCAGCTCTGCTGGATTAACGCATCGTTATCCTTGACGTCCCATGGTGCGGCCGATCCAGGGAGACCGTATCGATGTCGAAGCTCAGCCTGTCCCTGAACGCGGTTCGGCCCGGAACCGACGATCACCCCCGGCCGCACGTCGCCCTGCGGGACGAGGCCAGCGCGATCGCCGCGGCCGTGCGGGTCTTCGAGGACGGGCTGACGGACCTGCGCGCGGGCGTGCGGGCCGCGGACGACGCCGCGTCCGCCGCGGCGGCGGCCGACGCGGCGACCGGCCTCCTGGCCGGCATCGCCGGTCAGACCAGCCTGATGGCGCTTCGGGCCGCGATCGAGGCGGCCCGCGACGGCGGAGAGGGCCGGGGATTCGCGGCCGCGGCCGCGGAGGTCAGGGACCTGGCCGGGCAGATGGCGCGGGCGACCGACACGATCGTGGCCCAGGTCGGCCAGATCCAGGCCGCGGCGGAGCGGGCGCAGGATACCGCGACCCGCGGGCAGCGCCAGGCCGCGTCCGCGCACTGAGGCCGCGCATCCCGCACCGGTGATCCGTCGCGCGGACGGGCGCCGGCCCGGGCGGCTCCGGGCGCGGCCCGGCTACTCGGCGACCGGCAGGCGCTCGCCCCGGCTGCGGGGCTCCTTGCCCCGCGCCGTCTCGTCCAGCGCGTCGGTGAACTGCAGGTTCGCGAGCTGGGCGTAGAGCGCGCCCTGAGCCAGCAGGCTCTCGTGGGTTCCGGTCTCGACGATGCGGCCGTCGTCGAGGACCAGGATGCGGTCCGCGGCGCGGATCGTGGCGAGCCGGTGGGCGATCACCAGCGTGGTCCGGCCCTGCATCAACGTGGCGAGGGCGGCCTGGACGGCGCGCTCAGACTCGGCGTCCAGGGCCGAGGTGGCCTCGTCGAGGAGCAGGATCGGCGCGTCCTTGAGGATCGCCCGGGCGATGGCGATGCGCTGCCGCTGGCCGCCCGAGAGGGTCACGCCGCGCTCGCCCACCTGGGTCGCGTAGCCCTGCGGCAGGGCCGAGACGAAGCCGTGCGCGTTGGCGAGTTCGGCCGCGCGCCGGACCTCCGCCTCGCCGGCCTCCGGGCGGCCGTAGCGGATGTTCTCGGTGACGGTGCCGGAGAACACGACGGGGTCCTGGGGCACCAGGGCGATGCGGGCGCGCAGGCGCTCGGGATCGACCTGGGCGATGTCGGCGCCGTCGACCAGGATCCGGCCGCCCTGCGGGTCGTAGAAGCGCAGCAGCAGCTGGAACACCGTCGACTTCCCAGCCCCGGAGGGCCCCACGATGGCGATGCGCTCGCCGGGCGCGGCCGCGAAGCTGAGGCCGCCGAGGGCGGCGTGTTCCGGGCGGGTGGGGTAGGCGAAGCGCACGTCCTCGAAGGCCACCGCGCCCCGCGCCGGCTCGGGCAGCGGGAGGGCCGGGGACGGCGCGCGGATCGCCGGCTCCGCGGCGAGGATCTCGGTGAGCCGCTCGGCCGCGCCGGCCGACATGGCGAGGTCGCCGTAGACCTCGGAGAGCTGCCCGAGGGCGCCGGCGCCGAACACGGCGTAGAGCACGAACTGCGAGAGCTCGCCGCCCGTCATCGTGTGGTTCAGGACGCCCTGGGCGCCGTACCACATCACCCCGACCACCGAGGCCGAGATCAGGAAGATCGCGACGCCGGTGAGCAGCGCGCGGGCCCGGATCGAGGCCTGGGCGGCGCCGTAGGCCTCCTCGGAGGCCGCCGCGAACCGGGCCGCCGTCGAGTCGGAGCGGCCGAAGGCCTGCATCGTCCGCACCGCCCCGACCGCCTCGGCGGCGTAGGCCGAGGCCTCGGCGAGCCGGTCCTGGGCCGCCCGGGAGCGCCGGCGCACGCCGCGGCCCGACACGATCAGCGGGAAGACGATGATCGGGATCGCGGCCAGCACCATCACCGACAGGCGCGGGCTCGTCACCACCATCATGGCGGTGGCGCCCACGAACAGGAACAGGTTGCGCAGCAGGATCGAAACCGAGACGCCGAAGGCCGACTTGATCTGCGTCGCGTCCGCGGTGAGCCGCGAGACGATCTCGCCGGACTGCGCCCGGTCGAAGAACGCCGGATCGAGCTGGGTCAGCCGCGCGAAGACGGCGCTGCGGAGGTCGGCGACGACCCGCTCGCCCAGCGTCACCACCGTGTAGACGCGGGCCGCGCTCGACAGCGCGAAGGCCGCGACGACGCCGAGCAAGGCGAGGAAATAGGCGTCGATCACGTTCGAGCCGTCGGCGGTGAAGCCGTGGTCGATGACCCGGCGCATGGCGATCGGGACGACCAGCGTCGAGGCCGACGCGCAGATGAGGGCGACGAGCCCCGCGGCGATCCGTGCGCGGTAGCGCAGCGCGAAGGGGAGGAGCGGCCGGAGGGCGCTCAGCGGGGCTCTGGGTCGGCCGGCCGCGGCCGCCTTGGTCTTACGGGCCATCACGCCTCACGTGTTGTCGTTCTCCCGGTCCGCGGCGCTTGTGACCGGGGAGCGGCTGCGGTATAGGCCGCCGCTCATCCGATTGCGTGTGTTCAATGGCCGCGGGCCGCCACCACGGTCGGCTTGGACGTGCCGTTGCCACGAACCCATGGTTCGGTGCAACCGGTGACATCTTCCGCATTCCGGGCCGGGCGGCGCCTCCTGCGCTTCCCGCCGGCGTGCCAGACAGGGACCAAGGTCATGGCGAAGGACGCGGCCGCGAAGGCCAAGGGGACCGAGCACCCCGATTACCACTTCATCAAGGTCGTGATGACGGACGGTACCGAGTACCAGACCCGTTCGACCTACGGGAAGGAGGGCGACACCCTCAATCTCGACATCGATCCGCTGACCCATCCGGCCTGGACCGGCGGTGAGCAGAAGATGCTCGACCGCGGCGGCCGCGTGTCGCGCTTCAACTCGCGGTTCGGCAACCTCGGCAAGCGCTGAGCGCCGCAGCCGTCACGGCGACGCTGTACGAGACGGGCGGTCCCTGGCGGGGCCGCCCGTTTTCGTGCGCGGCGTCGCGCGGTCGCGGCCGCGCGCGTTGTCCACAGGACGGGTTTGCGAAGATCGGCGGGACCGCGACGCGAACCGCGCGTCCGGATGCGGGGACGGAAACGCTTCTTCTCGGACGGGCCGTGCCCGCGGCCTCCGCGGCCGGGTCCGGCCGCCGCCGGCGCATTCAAAGCGCGGCCGGGCCGTCGTATCCTTCCCCGGTCACCCGCGGTTCGCCGGAACGCCGCCGCGCGGGCGGCCCGCCTGTCCGGGGGCCGAGGCTCTCCGGACGCACTGCTAGGATCGAGATCCGATGAGACGTCTTCTGCTGCTGTTCCTCGCCCTGGTCGGTCTGGCCGTCGCGCCGGCCATGGCCGCGGACAAGATCAAGGTCGGCATCATGGGCGGGGATGCCGAAGTCCTCTGGGCGAAGGCCAAGGAGATCGCGGCCCGCGACGGGCTCGACATCAACCTGGTGGTGTTCTCCGACTACCTGCTGCCGAACGAGGCGCTCCAGTCCGGCGACCTCGACGCCAACGCCTTCCAGCACAAGCCGTTTCTCGCCAACCAAGTCAAGGCGCGGGGCTACAAGATCGTCCCCGTCGGCGAGACGATCGTGACGCCGATCGGCCTGTACTCCAAGCGGGTCAAGGCCGTCGGGGATCTGAAGGACGGCGCGCAGATCGGCATCCCGAACGACCCGTCGAACGGCGGTCGGGCGCTCCTGCTGCTGCAGGCCGAGAAGCTGATCCGCCTGAAGGACGGGGTCGGCCTGCTGCCGACGGTCTTCGACGTCGTCGACAATCCCAAGCGCCTGAAGTTCCAGGAGGTCGACGCCGCGCAGCTGCCCCGCAGCCTCGAGGATCTCGACGCCGCGGTGATCAACACGAACTACGCCGTCGATGCCGGCCTGATCCCCGGCAAGGACTCCATCGCGATCGAGTCCAAGGTCGACAACCCCTACAACAACGTCATCGTGGTCCGCGAGGCGGACACGGGCAAGCCCTGGGTGCCGAAGCTGGTCCACGCGTTCCAGAACGACGCGATCCGGCAGATCCTGAAGGAGCAGTTCCCGGGCCAGTTCCCGGCGTTCTGAGCGTCGGGGCCGGGACGCCGGCCTCGCGCGGCGGCGCTCTCCGGAGCGTCGCCCGGCCCCCGCTCAGCCCTCGCTCATGCGGAAGGCCATCCGCAGCAGGCCCTGCTGCGCGGCGACGGGGCTCTCCACCGGCTGCGGCGTCGGCCGGTCCTCGGCGATCAGCGCGTCGAGGTGCAGGATGCGGCTGTGCAGGCGCCGGGCCCGGAGGATCAGCTGCTGCAGGCGCATCGGCAGCAGGTTGAAATCCTGCTGCTTCGGCGGCTCGGCCGTACCGAGCTTGACCCGGTGCTTCTCCAGGAGGGCCTCGGCCGGGGTCATCTCGCCCTCGGCGACGGCGCGCTGCACCAGGAGCCACGAGGCGATCTGCATCAGCAGCGTGGTCAGGCGCATGCTCTCGGCCGCGTAGCTGAGCGTCGCGTCCCGGGACACGAGGCGCGACTCGTCGCGGCCCTCGCCGTCGAGATAGGCGGCCGTCTCCTCGACCAGGGTCATCCCGTCGCGGAACAGCGCCTTGAAGGCTTCCGAGTTGACGTAGGACCTGCCGAAATCGACCCAGTCCTGATCGTCCCGGAACGTGACATCGAAGCCGTTCATCTGCCTCTCCTGTGCCGTCCGACGGCCCGGCTCGTTCCGATCCGGGACGCTCCGTCCGTGGCTTTCGGACGACGCCGCAATCCTAGCGCCGATTGGCCCGGACAGCAGGGTTCATGTTTTTTTAACCTTAACCCGCCGCCCGGGATCTGGAGAAGTGCCGCGGATGGCGGCACCCGCGCTCAGAACGAGGCGCGGATACCGCCGAAGAGGCTGCGGCCGCTCCCGGGATAGAAGGCGGCCAGCGTGGCCGGGCCGCCCGCCGTCGCGGCGGCGTTCGCCACCACGGCGATGTCCGAGACGTAGCGGGCGTTCGTGAGGTTGCGGGCATCCACGAACAGGGCGACGCCGTCGGCGAGATCGAGGCCGGCCTCGACGCCGAGCAGGGTGTAGCCGGGCACCCGCAGGGTGTTGGCGTGATCGGCGAAGGCGCCCTGCGGCACCCAGTCGAGCGACGGCGCGACGTGGAAGCCGCGCGGGTGCCGGTAGCTCAGGACGGTGCGCAGCACGTCGGCCGGGATCCCGGCGATGCGGTTGTTGCCGAAGACCGGGTCGCCGACGAACCGGAAGTCGTTGTGGGTCCAGATCTGGGTCACGCTGAGCCCGTCGCCCGCCGCCGCGAGGTCGCGGACGAGGTCCAGGGTGAGCGCCGCCTCGACGCCCTGGTGGACGGAGCGGGGGGTGTTGAAGGTGGCGGCCGGGATGTTGAGGCCGGGATTGGTCGCGAAGTTGATCAGCTCGTCGCGCAGGTCCGAGCGGTAGAGCGTCACGTCGAAGGCGAGGCGGTCGACGCGGCCGCGGGCGCCGGCCTCGTAGGTCCAGGCGCGCTGCGCCCGCAGGGGCACGAAGGTTGTGCTCAGCAGGTTCTGCTGCACGAGGTCGGAGAAATCCGGCACGTCCCGGGACCGGACGACGTCGCCGAAGATCTGGATGTCGGGCCGCGGCTGCCACAGCAGGCCGACCTTCGGGTTGACGCCCGCGTAGGTCACGTCGGCGAAGCGCGGGTTCGGGTTGCCCGGCAGCCCGCCCTTGTCGCTGAAGGTCCGGTTCGACGAGAACGCCTTCGCGCCGGTCATCAGCGCCACGTCCGGCAGGAACCAGAAGCGGTTCTCGCCGTAGGCCTCGACGCTCGAGGCGCTCTGCAGGGCGTTGAGCGTCTGCGCCCCCCGCTGACCGCGGACGTTGACGAATTGCAGCGCGGAGTTCTGGCCCGCGAAGGCGCGCAGGCCCAGCACCACGTCATCGCGGAAGCCGCCGAGATCGAAGGTCCCGGCCCAGTGCGGGCTGATCCCGTAGGTCCAGCCGTCCTGGTCGATCGCCTGGAAGATCGGGTGGTACAGGCTCTTGTGGATCGCCCAGGTGTCGACGTCGAGCTTGCCCACGTCGAGCAGGAACGAGGTGCGGTTCGCGATCCGCTCCGTCTCGACCTTGCGGGACTGGTTGCCGGTGATCGCCGTCGGGTTGGCCAGTGTCGGCGTCGAGAGGCTCTGGCCGAGGGTCAGGGTGCCCGGCAGCTTCTGATCGGTGAGGTAGGTGCCGAGATAGAAGCGGGTCTCGATGTCGGGCGCGATCCGGTAGCCGATATTGGCGTTGAAGTTCTTCGTGGCCTGGGCCTCGTGGGCGCGGAACCCGTCGGAATTGGTCAGCGTCGCGTTGACCAGCCCGTCGAGCGGCCCGTCGATGCGGGACATCTGCGCCTGCTCGCGGATCGTGCCGAAGCTGCCGCCGTCGACCCGCAGAATGTTGGGCGCCAGCGCGGTGTAGGCCGTGGGCGTGACGGCGTTGACCGCGCCGCCGAGCGTCGTGGCCCCGAAGGTGAGGGCGTTGCCGCCCTTGTAGACCTCCACCGAGCGCAGGGCGAGCGGGTCCACCTGATAGAAGTCGCCGCTCCCGTCCGCGAGGTTGAGCGGGATCCCGTCCTGCAGCAGCTCCAGCCCGCGCAGGTGGAAGGCGCGGGCGATGCCCGAGCCGCGGACCGACAGGCGCAGCTCCTGCCCGTAGCGCTCCTGCACGTAGACGCCGGGCACGTCCTTGAGCACGTCGCGGAGCGTGTTGGTGTAGCGGTCCTGGAGCGCCGCGGCGTCGACGAAGGCCACGGAGCCGACGGTCCCCGCGAGGGCGGCCCTCTGGCGGTCGACGCTCGGCACCGAGAGCGAGCCGCGGGTCTCGTCCGACGGCGCGTCCGTCGCGGCGGCGCCGACGACGCTGAGTTCGGACAGGGTGACCGAGGCGGCGGACGGTGCCTGGGCCGCGGCCGGCGTCGCGCAGGTGAACAGCAGGAGCGCGGCGCGTCGGCCGGCCCGGAACTGGCGGGGCATGGTGTGGGATCCGTGTCTGGCGATCGGGAGGAGGCGGCGATCGGTCAGACGACGGGCGGGGCGCGGGCTCCGAGGCCGGGACGCGGGGGCGCCCGCGGGAGGGCGACGCGCCGCGGCCGGGCGGCGGCGGCCGCGACGGGTCGGGCGACCGGGACGGCGGCGACGGTCGACGGCGCGGGCAGGGTGGCGGGCCCGGCCGCGTGGCAGGCGACGCAGCAATCCCCGCGATGAGGGGCCGGCAGCTGTTTGCCGGCCGGTGCCGGATCGATCGGGTCGCCGTCGGCGAGGCAGAGGACGTGGTCCGGCCCCGCGGCGGCGGAGGCCAGGCCGCCGAGGACGCCCTGCAGCGCCAGGGCGTAGAGGGCGAGGAGCGCCACGATCCGGGCGAGCGCGCGCGCCGGCCGCGCGGGGGCGACCCGAAGGTCCGCGCGGCCGCGACGGCCGGGCGCCGCGGCGGCCCGGCCTCGTGGATCTGCTCGCGTCACGGCTGTCGCCCGGCGGCCGAAGCTCGGTCCCGGGCGGCTAGTGCTGGTGCTGGTGCTGGCCGCCCGGTGCGCCCGCGCCGATCGGCGCCACCGTGAAGATCACCGGCACGGCGCCGGCGCGCTGGAAGGTGAGCGTCCCCGCGACGGTCTCGCCCGCCTTCGGCGCGCCGGTCAGGTCCTCGAACATGAGGTGATAGCCGCCGGGCTTCAGCTCCACGGTCTCGCCGGGCTTGATGGTCAGGCCGTTCGTGACCGGCGCCATCTTCATGACGCCGCCCTCCATCGACATGGAGTGGATGTCGCTGCTCTTGGCGAACGGCACCGTGGCGCCCGTGAGCGTGTCCGGCGCACTCCCCGTGTTGGTGATGCGCACGTACCCGCCGGCGACCTTGGCGCCGTTCGGCGTGGCGCGCAGCCACGGCGTCTCGATCGTCAGGTCACCGGCCTTCACGGTCGCCGCGGCCGCGGCCGTCCCCGCGGCCGGCGCGCCGCCCGCCTGGGCGACCTGGACGATCCGGAAGGACGGCGCGGCCGTCTTCAGGTCGTGGGCGTCCTGACCGGCCTTGGGGATCTCCGACCAGGAATAGCTGCCCTCCGCGCAATCCTGCTGGACCGGGACGTAGACGGTCGCTCCGGGCTCGAACGTGCCGGCGACCTGCGCCAGGAAGGTGAACTCGTCGACCTGATCGTCCGGAAGGGAGCCGCCGCTCCACGTGATCGACGTCACGCCCTCCGCGGCCGTGCCGTGATGGGTCGCGTAGGTCTTGGCGTAGGGTCCGCGCGTCGTCGCGAGGGTCCAGCCGGGTTTCGGCATCGGCTTGGCGCCGATCAGGCCCTCCGGGATGGTGACGCTCACGCGCGTCGTCGGCTTGCCGTTGCAGCCGTGCATGATCTGGACGACGCCGCGATACGAGGCGCCGGGGGCTGCCTGCTTGCGTTCCAGCACCGCGTGGGCCTGCGCCGCGGAGGCGAGCAGCCCGAGGCCGAGGGCGGCCGAGACAAGGGTCTTCATGGGAATACATCCGTCCTGAGGGATCCGAGAGGTGGTGATCGCTCAGGCGGTCGGCGGCCCCCTCGGGGACGCGATGGTGCCGGGCGGCGCGCGGGCGCCGACGCTCCGGTTGAGGGGCCAGGCCGGCCGCAGGTCCGCGGTCGCGACCCATCGGAAGCCGACGGACGGGGGGCGCGGCCGGAGCGCCGGGCCGGTGGCCTGGGCCGCCGTGCAGCAATCGCCGTGGTCGTGGGGGACGGGCGCGCCCGATGGAGCGGACGCGTCGGCATGCTGCGCGCAGAGGCCGTCGGTCGCCGCCGGCATCGGCATCAGGCCGCCGAGAAAGGCCTGGAGCAGCAGGGCGTAGAGCGCCAGCAGGGCGACGACGGCCCGGAGGGCCGGCCCGACACGTCGATCCGAAAGGGCCTCGCCCGAATCCATGCTGCTCCTGCGCGCCGTCCGAACCGGACCGCTATGGCATCCCTGCCACACCGGCGCGACGATGGCTGTTGCCAGGGTGCCGCAGACGGACGCCGCGTGCGCTGGCGCACGGCGATGCCACATTCCGGCCCCTTCGATAGGGAGTCTTAACGCCATCCCGACACCGTGGCGCCCGAGACAATCCGCTCCCGTCACGACCTGACGAACCCCGGACCAGAGCCAGCGACCGATGCGCAAGAAGGCACAAAACCGGTTCCCCGCGATCCTCGGCGTCGCCGCCCTCGGCGCGCTCGGCATCGGCGGCGCCCAAGCCCGCGATCAGGGCAACTATGCCCAGGCCGAGTGGGCGCAGGACTACGCCTCACCCGCCGGCATGCAGGTGCAGCGCGAGACGGTGCCGATCCTCTCGCCTCAGACCGTGACGTCCACCGAGCAGATGGTGGAGCGCTACAAGGACATCGTCGCCCGCGGTGGTTGGCGGCAGGTTTCCGGCGCCGACCACCTGCGGATCGGCTCGCGCGGCCCGGCCGTGGCGGCCATCCGCCAGCGCCTGATCGTCACCGGCGACCTCGATCCGGCCGCGGGCGGCTCGGGCGTGTACGATTCGTACGTCGCCGCGGGCGTGAAGCGGTTCCAGGCCCGGCACGGCCTCAGCCAGACCGGCGCGATGACGATGGCCACCCAGCAGGCCATGAACGTGCCCGCCGACGTGCGCCTGCGCCAGCTCGAGATCAACGTCGTGCGCCTGCGCTCCTACTCGGGCGATCTCGGCCGGCGCTTCGTGATCACCAACATCCCGGCCGCGCTCGTCGAGACGGTCGAGAACGGTCAGGTCGTCACGCTCCACGCCGCCGGCGTGGGCAAGATCGACCGCCAGTCGCCGATCATGAACACCAAGGCGACGCAGATCAATTTCAACCCGACCTGGACGGTCCCGGCTTCCATCGTGAAGAAGGACCTGATCCCGAAGATGCAGAAGGATCCGAACTACCTCACGGACAACAAGATCCGGATCCTGTCGAACGGCTCCGAGGTCTCGCCGAAGTCGGTGAACTGGTTCTCGGACGAGGGCACCCGCTACACCTACCGGCAGGATTCGGGCGCCGACTTCAACTCGATGGGCATCGTCCGCATCAACATCCCGAATCCCTACGGCGTGTTCATGCACGACACGAACACCAAGGGCGTGTTCGGCGACGATTTCCGCTTCATCTCCTCGGGCTGCGTGCGCGTGCAGAACGTGCGCGAGTACATCACGTGGCTGCTGAAGGACACGCCCGGCTGGGACCGACAGAAGGTCGAGGAGGCGATCGAGAGCGGCAAGCGCATCGACGCCAACATCTCCCAGCCGGTGCCGGTCTACTGGACCTACATCACCGCCTGGTCGACCCCGGACGGTATCGTCCAGTTCCGCGACGACATCTACAAGCGTGACGGCGTGAACGTGCCCTCGACCATCGGCGCGCCGACCCCGGTCGCCAGCGCCGAGCCGATGCCGCAGACCTTCGAGCCCGGCGACGAGGAGTAGTCGGACCCGCGGGCGCCGGCCGCTCCCGGCGACGCCCGCCCGTCGAACCCGATCCGAGGCCCGCACCTCTGCCGAGGCGCGGGCCTCGCGCGTTCGGGGCCGCGCCTGTCATCCGGAGGTCAAACGCGTCTGGTTGGCCGCGGAGGCAGCGTCCCGGATGCCGGTTGCCGGCCTCCCGCGGGACGCCGCGCCGCGAAGCCGTGCAGGAGCCATCGATGTCGCGCGACACCCAGCCCGGAGGCCTGACCCGCCGGAGCACCATGGCGGGCGCCGCCGCCCTCGGCCTCGTCGCGGGCCGGGCCGGCGCGCAGGAAGCCGCCGAGGCCACCGAGGCCGCCGAGGCCACCGGGATCGTCTCCGCGCGCGACGCGGCCGGCGGGGAGCCGGTCCCGCTGCCGGGCGTGCTGGTGTCCAACGGTCGCGAGATCGCGCGGACCGACGAGCGGGGCCGATACCGCCTGCCGATGCCGGGCGACGGCGCGGTCTTCGTCATCAAGCCGCCGGGCTACGCCCTGCCGCGCGACGCCGACAACGTACCGCGCCACTCCTACATCCACCAGCCCGGGGGCACGCCCGCCGAGCTGGGCCTGCGCTATCGCGGCCTCGCGCCCACCGGGCCGCTCCCGGCCTCGATCGACTTCACCCTGACCCGCGCGGACGAGCCGGACGACTTCGACGTCGTGCTGTTCACAGATCCCCAGCCCGAGAGCCGGTTCGAACTCGACCACGTGCGCGACACCGCGGTCGCCCGCGCCATGGCGATCCCGGCCGCCTTCGGCCTGACCACAGGCGACGTGCTGTTCGACGATCTCTCGCTCTACGGCCGGTCCAACCGGATCGTCGGGCGGATCGGCCTGCCCTGGTACAGCCTGCCGGGCAACCACGACCTCAACATGCAGGCGCCGGACGCGCGCTACAGCCGCGAGACCTGGAAGCGGGTGTTCGGCGCGCCGACCTACGCGTTCCGGCACGGCCGGGCGTGGTTCGTGATGCTCGACAACGTCGAGTGGCTCGGGCCGCCGGTGCCGGTGGGCGCCAACACCTACCGGGGCCGGATCGGCGACCGCGGCCTGGCCTTCCTGCGCAACCTCCTGGCCGAGATCCCGCGGGACGACCTGATCGTGCTGGCCATGCACATCCCCCTGCACACCGAGACCGGCCCCGAAGAGCCCCGCACCCACACCACGGACCGCGCCGCGCTCCTCGACCTGCTCGTCGGCCGCAAGGTGCTGAGCCTCGCCGGCCACACCCACACGACCGAGCACCACTACCTCGCCGACGGGCACCACCATCACGTGCTCACCGCCGTCTCGGGCTCGTGGTGGAGCGGTCCCGACACCCGCACGGGCATCCCCTCGGCCGACAGCCGCGACGGCACGCCGAACGGGTTCCACGTCCTGTCGATCCGCGGCACCGACTACACGACGCGCTACGTCGCCGCGCAGGGGCAGCCGGACGAGACCATGCGGATCCTGTTCGAGAGCGAGCTGCGGGCCGGCGCGCCCGAGGTGGTGCGCTTGACCCGGCCGGTGCAGGGGCTGCGGCCGCCGGTGCCGCAGGACGCGCTCGCCGACACGACCCTGGTGGTGAACGTGTTCGACGGCGGCCCGCGCACGCGCCTCGTGTTCCGGGTCGGCGACGCGCCGCCCCGCCCGATGGCGCGCACCCGCCGCCCCGACCCGTTCGTCACCGAGCTCTACGAGCGCTACCCGGAGACGAAGAAGAGCTGGGTGAAGGCGGTGCCCTCGACCCATATCTGGACGGCGCGGCTCCCGGACGACCTCGCGCCGGGCGCCCACCGGGTCACCGTGGAGGGCGCGGACGAGTACGGCCGCCCGATCCGCGGCTGCACGGTGCTGGAAGTCACCGGCGAGCGCGGCCGCGGCTGAGCACGGGCGCCAGTCGTCCGGCGCCCGCGCGGGTCACGCCGCCAGCTGGCGGGCGCCGTGGCCGCCCTCTTGGATCTCCTCGACGATCTTCGCGCAGAACGCGTCGAGGTCGCCCGGATTGCGGCTCGTGACGATGCCGTGATCGGTCACGACGTCCTTGTCGTGCCAGCGGCCGCCGGCATTGATCACGTCGGTCCGGATCGAGCTGAACGAGGTCAGGTCGCGGCCCTTGGCCGCGCCGGTCTCGATCAGCAGCCACGGGGCGTGGCAGATCGCGGCCACGACCTTGCCGGAGGTCAGGAAGCTCCTGATCAGGGCGAGGGCCTGCGGCTCGAGCCGGAGCTTGTCCGGGTTGATCTGGCCGCCCGGGAGGACGAGGGCGTCGTAGGATGCCGGGTCGACCTGCTCCAGGTCGGCGTCGACCGCGACTTCCCGGCCCCAGTCGGTCTTGTCCCAGCCGCGGATCGTGCCCTTGCTCTGGCGCGATTGCGGGGCGGCGACGGTCACCGCGGCGCCGGCCTCGGCCAGCTTGGCCTGCGGGACGGTCAACTCGCTCTCCTCGAAACCGTCGGTGGCGAGGATCAGGATCTTGGCGTGGCGGATGTCGGGCATGGCGGGTCTCCGGTTCGGGGATCTGCCCGGCTAACGGAGGCTCGTGCCGCCCGTTCCCGCGGCCCTCCGCCGCCCGGCCGCGTCCGGGAGCGGACCCCGGACCGGTGATCGGAACCCCCGGGGAAGGCGGCCCGTTGGTCCCCATCCCAACCATCAGGAGTCGCGTCATGGCCAATCCCGGCCTTCCCGAGCCCACGCCCGGCGACCTGCCGCCGCCCCCGCCGACGCCCGAAGAGGAGCCCGATATCGGCCCGACCGGCCCGCGCACGCCCTATCCGGTGAACGATCCGGGGATCGGCGAACCGGGCGGTCCGGGCTCCGAGCCGGACATCTTCCCCGGCACGCCGACGGATCCCGGGACGCGCATGTGACGGCGCCCGCGACGGCGGTGCGCCCGGCCGTCAGTGACCGCCGTGCGAGGTCCGCACGTCGCGCGGGGCATTGAGGATCTCGGAGAGGCTCGTCACGACGTGGCGGGCCTCTTCGTCCGTCAGGCGGAGCTGGAACGGCGGCAGGGCGCCGGCCTGCAGGGCGACCACCGCCTGGCCCTCGTCGTCGGTACCGACCTCGATGGCCGACGACGTCACGTCGAGCATGGCGACCTCCTCGTCGCCCATCTCGTCGGCCATGTCGGGCTCGTCCGTATCGTCGATCGCCGTGAGGAGTTGCCCGACGGCGCGCACCAGCGCCCGGGCGGCGCGGGCATCCATCACCACCGCCGTCGCCTGATCGTCCTTCTGGAAGGAGAGCTGGATGTTCGCACCGTCCAGCGAGACCGAGATGCCTGCCATGTATCGTCCAGAGCCACGCGCCTTAACTGCTTGAGCGCATTCCGTATATGCATCGTGAATGCCCGGAATCACAGGGGGCGGTGCCGCTCGGCCCCCTCCCGATCCCGGCCTGCGACGCAGATGATACGCCGCCCATGCCTTGTTGCGGCCGCAGCCTGCGCCTAAATACGTCCTCGGGGGGCTTATCCACCGAGGCTGACGCTGTTCAAGGTTCAGCGACTCGCGCCCCGCCGCACTGGCCAAATCCAGAAAGACCGTGGTGCATCACGCGGCCCTCGTGCCGCGCGGATGGCCTATGGACGAACGAGGTACACTACGTGAATACCGGCACTGTGAAGTGGTTCAATGAGACCAAGGGCTACGGTTTCATCCAGCCCGACGATGGCGGCAAGGACGTGTTCGTCCACATCTCGGCCGTCGAGCGCGCCGGGATGCGCAACCTGATCGAAGGCCAGCGGATCGCTTACGAGATCCTGACGGACAAGCGTAGCGGCAAGGACGCCGCCGGCAACCTGCAGGCGGCCTGACCGTCGCGGGTTCCGAGGCGCCTCCCGCGCCCTCAGTGCGCCGAAGTGTGCAACTGAGGATTGCGGGTGGCGCATGAAGCGGCCGCCAGACGCGGTTCCCCCTTCCGACGCTGCCTGCCCGGGCGAGACTGCCCGGGTTCCGGTCGCGTCGGAGGCAATATCCCAGAAACGACGCCGGGCGCAGCCAACGTCCGGTCCAGAAAAGAAAAGACAGTGATGTTATTCGAGTACACACGGCGCCGCGGCGTCCGTTCCCCCGTCACCGATGCCCCGACCTTCCGGGTCGGCAAGCTGGCGCGGGCCAAGACCGCGGACCAGACCGGGGCCGATCTCAGCGACCTGATCGACCGGTCCTACAACTACCACTCCCCGCGTGAACTGCACTGGCATCTCGCCGAGCGTCTCGGGCTCGCGCCCGCCGCGGTGAAGATCCGCGAGACCGCGACGGCCTGAGGTCGCTCGCCGCGGACACGCGGGGCCTCGGCCTCAGCGGTCCCAGGCGGCGAGCACCGGGTCGCGCAGGCCCAACGGCGCGGCGAGCAACTCGCCGTGCACCGGGTCAGCGCGATTGTACGGCGTCGCAGCCCCGGAGAAATCGCAGACCACGCCGCCCGCCTCGCGCAGAACGAGGTCGGCGGCGGCCAAGTCCCAGTCGCGGGCATTCCCGGAAATCATCCCGATATCGACCGTCCCGTCCGCCACGCGGGCGAGCCTCAGGGCGAGGGACGGGATCCGCGCGATCACCGCGAAATCCGGGTCCGCTCCGGCGCCCCGGGCCAGGCGGTCGAGCATCGGCTTCGGGCCGGTGACACGGGCGCCGGGCAGGCTCTGCTTGGTATCGACGCGGATCGGTTCGCCGTTCCGCGTCGCGCCGCGCCCGCGCACGGCCTCGTAATCCGCGTCGCCCACCGGCGCGTGGACGAAGCCGATCAGCGGCTCGCCGCTCGACAGGAGCGCCACCGCGATCGACCAGTCCGGATGGCCCGACAGGAACGCCCGCGTCCCGTCGATCGGATCGACGATCCACACGAGGTCGTGGCCGAGGCGCGCCGGGTCGTCGGCGGTCTCCTCCGACAGCCACGCCGCCCGCGGCACGAGGGCGCTCAGACGCACCTTCAGGAAGGCATCGACCGCGACGTCCGCCTCGGTCACAGGCGAGCCGCCGGCCTTCGACCAGATGCGGGCCGAAGTCTGCCCGCCGAGCCTGAAGAACGGCCGCGCGATGTCGGCGGCCTCGCGCATCACGGCGCGCAACTCCGGCATCAGGGCAGATACGGCATCGTCGGTGAGAGGCTCTGGCATCGCGCTCCGCGTGGAATCCGTGCGGCCCGCGAGGGCCCCGCCGGCCCGCCCGTCCGACGGGCGGACGTCCGGGCCCGCTTGGGCTCACCCGGTCGGGCTGAGAAGACCCGGCGCGGAGGATCGCGCGCCCGGTCGCCCCGTTGTACGGCGGCGCCCGCAGCGCCACAAGGATGCTGGTTGATCGATCGATAACGACCGATCTGCGCAAGGAAACGTTGAGCATTCAAGGAAGCATTGAGCATTCCGCAAATGACAGCGCTGTCCAGATTCGCTTAACGACGGCTCTTAAGCGGTGCGGAGGAGTTCGGGTGCGATTTTGCTTGGCATAACGGACGGCCCGACAGGGGTCGCCACTTGCTCCAGGGACTCGGACCGATGAACACTTCCCCGGCCACGGACAAAAGCCACGCAGGACACCCGATGCACGGTGCCGACACCGCGCCCCGCTTCGTCGCTTCGCCGCTGCCGGTGATCGGCCGCGCCCCCGGCGCGCGCCGGGCCGTCGGGATCGCGCTCGCCTACGCCACCGAGGACGCGGAGATCGTGGGCGCCGACCGGTTCAGCCTGATCCTCGTCGACGCCGAAGGCGACGTGCTGCAGCGCCTCGGCAGCTTCGAGGAGGACGACGTGGTCGCGTTGTGGCGCGACATCGCGGCGCGGGCGGGCCTCGTGCGGATGATCGTCCGGGAGGACGGCCTCCTCGTCCCGGTCTCCCAGCAGATCGGCCGGCTGATTCTCGGTCAGGTCCGCATCCGTCGCCGCCACGCCGGTCTCGGCCGCCGTCGCCCGCGCTTCCTGGCCCGCCGCAAGACCGGCCGGCTCCCCGCGCGCCCGCAGATCTTCCGCGGCGAGAACGAGATCATCGCCCGCACCTGAGGGTGCCGACGGCACCTAGAACAGGTTGCGCAGCAGCGCGTCGGCGGTGAGGCCGACGAACAGGATCAGGCCCGCATCCCGGTTCGACCGGAACAGCGTCAGAGCCCCGCGCCCGTCGCGCTCGCGCAGCGACAGGACCTGCCAGGCGAGGTGCCCGGCGAATGCGGCGACCCCCAGATACCCGACGAGCCCCGCTCCGGCCCCGCGTGCGGCCAGCACCACGAACAGGGCGGCCAGCGCGTAGCAGAGCCCGACGGCGAGCCGCACGTGCCGGCCGAACAGACGGGCCGAGGAGCGGATCCCCGCGATCTCGTCGTCCTCGATATCCTGCACCGCGTAGATCGTGTCGTAGCCGATCACCCAGCACAGGGCGCCCGCGTAGAGCAGGAGCGCCGGCGGATCGAGGCGGGCGAACACCGCGGCCCAGCCCATCAGAGCCCCCCAGGCGAAGGCCAGTCCCAGGATCGCCTGCGGCAGCGGCATGACCCGTTTCATGAACGGGTAGATCGCCACCGGCAGCAGCGAGCAGAGACCGATGATCACCGCCTCCGCGTTGAACTGCAGCAGGACGGCCAGCCCGATCAGGGCCTGAATCACCAGGAACAGGGCGGCGTGGCGCGGCCGCACCTGGCCCGAGGGCAGGGGGCGCAGGCGCGTGCGCTCGACCTGCGCGTCGAGGTCGCGGTCGGCGATGTCGTTGTAGGTCGAGCCCGCCCCGCGCATCGCCACGGCGCCGATCAGGAAGAGCAGGCAGTGCCAGGGATCGGGAAAGGCCTGGTCCGCGGCGATCGCCGCCAGGGCGGCCGACCACCAGCAGGGCAGGAGGAGGAGCCACCAGCCGATCGGCCGGTCGATCCGGGCCAGGCGCAGGTACGGGCGCCAGGGCCGGGGCGCCCGCCGGTCGACCCAGTGCCCGGAGACCGCGTCGGCCGGTCGCCCGTCGTCAAACACCGTGCCGTTCATCGGTCGGATCTCCGGTCGTCCCGCACGTGAGTCCCCCGCCGCTGCCGAGGGGGGACCCGCGCCGGATCCGCGATCCTCTCAGACGATCTCAGAGAGCGCCCTGCGGCAGCTTGAAGCTTCCGGTCAAGCCCGGGCCGCCGAGCAGCCCGCCGCCGCCGCCACCCGCCTGGGCCTGCGCCTGGGCGCGGGCCTGCGCCTCCATCTTGGTCGCCTGGGCGGCGACGCTGCAGATCTTGGTGCGGATGCCGCTGACCTTCACGTGGTCGGCCTTGAAGCCCTCGGCGAAGGAATCGGGGATCGAGCACCATTCCTTGTTGGCGGCGATCCACTTGATGCCCTCCGCGCCGTTGGACTGGAGCTTCCCGAACAGGGCGCAGGCCTCCTGCGGGGTCATCTTCTTCTTGGACTGCGACGCCGCATTGGCGCGGCCGACCAGAGCCTTGCGCTCGGCCAGGGTCTTCTGGATGGCACCGCATTCCGGTGCCGCGCTCTGCGCGAACGCCGCCGTGCCGAACAGGACGGTGCCGACCAGCACCGCCGCCCCCAGCTTCAGACTCCCCTTCGCCATTCCGCGACTCCCTCGACGCCCCTGCCGAATCCGCGAGCGGCCGGCTCTCTTCCGTTCCGTTGGGTTCGCCATAGGATTGTGGCGTCATTCGAGCGGCAAACCGGCTGCGCCATGCACCGGTGGACTGGCTGCCGAAAACCGGGGCTCGTAACCATTCGGCAACACTTTCGGGCGCGGTCCCCGCGTTGACAGGCCCGCCGGCCCGCGCGACCACGCCGCCATGCCGGCCTATGACTTCACCGCTCCGCGCCTCCACGTCGCGGCCGATCTCGCGGCGGGGGTGATTCTGCCCCTCGACCGGGCTCAGGCGAACTACCTGCTCAACGTGCTGCGCCGGGGGTCGGACGATCCGGTCCTGGTCTTCAACGGCCGCCACGGCGAGTGGCGCGCCCATCTGGTCCAGACCGGGCGCAAGGGCGCCGACCTGCACGTCGCCGCGCAGACGCGTCCGCAGCCCGCGGGCGCCGACCTTCACTACCTGTTCGCCCCGCTGAAGAGCGCGCGCCTCGACTATCTCGCGCAGAAGGCGGTGGAGATGGGGGCCGGGACGATCCGACCGGTCATCACCCGGTTCACGCAGGGCGATCGCGTGAACATGGACCGGCTGCGGGCCAACGCGGTCGAGGCCGCCGAGCAGTGCGGGATCCTGGCGATTCCCGATTGTCCGGAGCCCGAGCGCCTGCCGGCCGCTCTCGCGGGCCTCGCGCCCGGGCGGCTCCTCGTGTTCTGCGACGAGGACGCGCCCGTGCGCGACCCGGTGGCGGCCCTGCGGGCGGCCGGCGACCCGCTGGCGCCCCCTCCGCTCGCCGTGCTGGTCGGTCCCGAAGGCGGCTTCTCCGAGGAGGAGCGGGCGCTGATCCGGGCGCGGCCGAACACCGTGGCGCTCTCCCTGGGGCCGCGCATCCTGCGGGCCGACACCGCCGCCGTCGCCGTGCTGACGCTGGTGCAGGCGGTGCTCGGCGACGCGCGCTGACGCGCGCTGCCCCGATTCATGTGTGCCCGCGCACATGGAAGGACCGCGCCGGTCGATTGTTTCCCCGGATCAGACGTGAAGCGGCGCGCCGGTCGAGACCGCCGCGTTGTGGGTTCACGGCGGCTCGATTATGTCCCGGATCGGACGCCGCCTGCGCCGCGTGCTCATCGGGGTCGGGGGCGGGTGTCCGCCCGGATCCCGCTCGCGAGAGCGGGTTTGTACCGGGTGGATCCGCCGGAGCAGTCCGGCGCGCCCGTTCCCAGGCACACGTCAGACGCACGGGCAGGCAGCGCATGGCGCGCGACAGCAACGACACCACGCCGCTCACCACGCGCGCCGAACTGATCGAATGGTTCGCGGCGGGCGAGAAGCCGCGCGCGCGCTTCGCGATCGGCACCGAGCACGAGAAGATCCCGTTCTATCGGGAGACCCGGGCGCCGGTCCCCTACGAGGGGGACCGCGGCATCCGGGCGCTCCTGGAGGGACTCGCCCGTGAGACCGGCTGGGAGCCGATCCTCGATCTCGGCAACATCATCGGCCTGTCGGCGGAGGCGGGCGGCGCGATCTCGATCGAGCCCGGCGGCCAGTTCGAGCTGTCGGGCGCGGCGCTCCCCGACGTGCACGCCACGGCGGCGGAACTCGCCACGCACCTCGCCGCGGCGAAGCGGGTGGCCGATCCCCTGGGCATCGGCTTCCTGACGCTGGGCATGAGCCCGAAATGGCGCCGGGACGAGACCCCGGTCATGCCCAAGAGCCGCTACCGGATCATGGCCGGCTACATGCCGAAGGTCGGGTCCCTCGGTCTCGACATGATGCTGCGCACCGCCACCGTGCAGGTGAATCTCGACTTCGCCTCCGAGGCCGACATGGTGCGCAAGATGCGCGCGTCCCTGGCGCTGCAGCCGGTCGCGACCGCGCTCTTCGCCAACTCGCCCTTCACCGACGGCCGGCCGAACGGCTTCCTGTCGCGCCGGTCCGAGATCTGGCGCGACACGGACGCCCACCGGACCGGGATGCTGCCCTTCGCCTTCGACGCGGGGTTCGGCTACGAGGCCTACGTCGACTGGCTGCTCGACATGCCGATGTACTTCGTCAAGCGAGGCGACACCTACCACGACGTGTCGGGCGCCTCGTTCCGCGACCTGATGGCCGGCAAGCTCCCGCAGCTGCCGGGCGAGTTCGCCACGGTCTCGGACTGGGCCAACCACGCCTCGACGGCCTTCCCCGAGGTGCGGCTCAAGCGCTTCCTGGAGATGCGCGGCGCCGATGTCGGCGGCCCCGGCATGATCGCCGCCCAGGCCGCCTTCTGGACCGGTCTCCTCTACGACGACTTGGCCCTCGACGCGGCCCTCGACCTCGTGAAGGGGTGGAGCCTCGCCAACCGCGAGGCCGCGCGCGCCACGGCGCCGCGCCTGGGGCTCGCGACGCCGGTGGCCAATACCACGCTCGGGGCCGTCGCCGCCGAGGCCCTGGCGATCGCCCGCGCGGGCCTCCGGGCGCGGGGCCGCCGCGACGCCGAGGGCCGGGACGAGGTGATCTACCTGCAGCCGCTCGAGGCCGTCGTCGCGGCCGGGCGGACGCGGGCCGAGGATCTCCTCGCCGACTACGAGGGTCGCTGGGGCGCCTGCGTGCGTCCGGCCTTCACGGAATGCGTCTTCTAAGACCCTCCTGAGCGGCTCTCGCAGCCCGAGCGAATCGCCGTTGGAACGTGCTAATAGAACGTTCCGACAGGGCGCCACGCTCGGGGAGATGCCGAATCATGACCCGCATCATTGCCGTCATCCTCGCCGGGATGACTTCCATGCCGGCGGCCGTGAGCACGGCGCGGGCGGCCGACCTGGCGCGGTTCGAGGGCGCTGGGCCGGCCCCGGGGCGCTGGCATTACGGGGCCGGCGGCCGGATCGCCGGCACCGTGGCCGCGCGGGGGCGGCCGCAGTACAGCTATTACGGCGAGTACGGCTATCTCGCGCCGTTCGGCTACGGTTACGCCTACGCGCCGGTCCCGAGCCGCGGCTTCGAGTACGGCTACAACGGTCCCCGCTATGTCTGGACCGCGCCGGACAGCTATTCCGGACCCGCCTTCGGCTATCACGTGTGGTGAGGACGCCGCTGGCGCCGGGCCGCCGCGGTGCCTAAGACCGCCGGGCCGGCATCCGCGCCGGTTCGGGAGCTTCCGGCGTGCGGGACGAGGATCCGGACTGCGTCGACCTCGACCTGAGCGGCCTGAAATGTCCGCTCCCGGTCCTGCGCACCCGCAAGGCGCTGCGCGGCCTCGCCGCCGGCCGGACGCTGGTGGTGACCTGCACCGACCCCCTGGCCGCCCTCGACATCCCGAACCTCGTGCGCGAGGAGGGCGCCCGCGTCGACGCCGCCGAGCGCCTGGAGGGGCCGCCCGCGGGGCGTTTGCGCTTCCGCATCACCGTGTCCGCAAGGCCGCCGCATTCCTGAACGATCCGTCGGGCTCCAGGAGCAGGGCGAGATCGGAATGGCACCACGGATCGGGGGCGTGCGCCTCGTACATGACGGCTGGGCGCGCTACCTCGTCGCCGAGGTGATGCAGGAGGACGGGAGCCGCATCACCCGGGAGATGGAGGATCACGGCCGGGCGGTCGCGGTGCTCCCCTACGATCCGGAGCGGCGGGTCGCCACGCTCGTCTCGCAGTTCCGGGCGCCGGTCCTCTACTCGGGCGGGCCGCCGAGCCACATCGAGGTGCCGGCCGGGCTCCTCGACGAGGGCGCCTCCGAGGACGAGGCGCGGCGCGAGGCGTTGGAGGAGACGGGCCTGCGCCTCAGCGCCCTCGACTTCGTCGCCAGCGCCTGGTCGATGCCGGGGATCTCCACGGAGCGGATGGACCTGTTCCTCGCCGCCTACGGCGAGGCCGACCGGACCGGCACCGGCGGCGGTCTCGCCGCCGAGGGCGAGGCCGTGGCGGTCCACGAGATCCCGCTGCCGGAGCTGGCCGCCATGGGCCGCCGCGGCGCGATCACCGACATGAAGTCGCTGACGCTGCTCTTCGCGCTCCAATTGCGGCGGCCGGACCTGTTCGCGGAGCGGCGCTGAGGTCAGCCGGGGCGCCGCCGGAACTGGTCGCGCGCGGCGAGGCCGATGAAGCGCCACGACTTGATGAAGTAGCGCCGGAACAGCCGGCGCGGCGCCTGCAGGAACCGGTAGATCCACTCGAGGCCGAGGCGCTGCATCAGCCGCGGCGCGCGCGGCAGGAACCCGGCGGCGACGTTGAGGGCGTCGCCGACGCAGAAGACCACCGGCTCGCCGAGCGTCTGCCCATGGCGATCCACCCAGATCTCGGATTTGGGCGCGCCGACGCCCATCACCAGCAGCGTCGTCCCGTGAGCGCGGATCCGCTCCGCCAGGGCGCGGCTGTAGGCCGCGTCGTGCTCGAAGCCGAAGGGCGGCACGGCGCTCGCCACGGCGCCGGGCGGAAGGCCCGCCGCCTGCAGCCGGGTCGCCAGCGCGTCCGCCGCGTCCTGTCGGGCGGAGACGAAGAAGACCCGCCGCGCGAAGGCCGGCGGGTCGGCCAGGACGCAGCCCAGGAGATCGTGGCCGGTGATCCGGTGAACGGGCTGGGCGCACGCCTTCCGGGCCAGCCAGACCAGCGGCATCCCGTCGAGGGTCCGGGCCGCGGCGCGCGCGTAGGCCTCGCGGAACGGCGCGTTCTCGCTGAGCTGGACGATGTGATCGACGTTCGCCGTCACGATCATGCGCGGGCGGCCGTCACGCCGGGCCGCGACGTCGGCCACGAGGGTCGCGGCGGGACCGGTGTGAAACCGGTAGCCGAAGAGTTCGACGGTCGCGCCCGTCTGCGGCGATCCGGACGCCGCGGGGGCCGGGGCGCTCACCGTGTGTGCCTCCCCGAGGACCGGATCCATAGCGCCCAGGTAGAGGCTGATCTCGCCGATGTCACGCATCGGCGGCCCGGAAGCTCGCGGCCGGCCGGGTGGCGGCGCGCAGGCTGCGGCGACGGTCGCTGTCGGCGCCGAGCAGCAGGGCGATGCCGCCGCCGAGCAGCAGGCCGAGGACGAGCGCCACCGGCAGGACGATCTTGGGGGAGGGCGGGAAGGTCCGCTGGCGCGCCGGGACCGCGGCCGAGATGATCCGGACGTTGGTGGTGTTGAGCCGCTCCTGCTCGCTCGCCTCGCGGGCGCGCTTCAGATAGGCCTCGTAGATGCCGCGGCGGGCGTCGAGGGTCCGCTCCAGCTCGCGCAGGCCGACATAGGCCCGGTCGCTGGACGCGGTCTCGTTCTTTACCCGGTCGAGATTGGCCCGGATCGCGGCCTCGCTCGCGGCGGCGCGGTCGTAATCCTTCTGGGTCGTCTCGATGATCCGCTCCTTCTCGCGCTGGATCAGGCGCTGCAGGTCGCGCTGCTGGGCGTACTGCTCGGCCATGGCCGGGTGGCGCTCGCCGAGGCGCGTGGCGAGCTCCGCGGTGTTGCGGGACAGCGTGGCGTATTGCTGCCGCAGGGCCTGCATCTCCAGGCTCTGCAGCATCTCCGGCAGGGCGGTGCTGGGATCCGACGAGCGCATCCGGCGCGCCTGATCGAGGCGCGACTTGGCCTCCGCGGTCTTGATGGAGGCGGTGACGAGCTGCTGGTTCAGGTCGCCGAGCTGCTGGTCGGTGAGCAGGCGGCCGCTGGCGGCCACGAGCTTGTGATCCTCGCGGTAGCGCACCACGGCGCTCTCGGCCTGCTCGACGTCGCGCTTGAGGCTGTTGAGCCGCCCCGCCAGGGCGTCGGAGGCGCGCCGCGCGGTCTCGGTCCGGGCCGCGGCCTCCTCGGCGAAGTAGGCGTCGCCGACGGCGTTGGCGATGCGGGCGGCCTTCTCGGGATCGCGCGACTGAACGGAGACGTCGATCACGAAGGTCCGCTCGGCCCGCCGGACAGTGAGCCGGTTCTGCAGCGTGTCGAGGGCCGTGAAGACCGGGTCGCGGCTCGCCGGCGGGGGCAGCATGCCCAGCGCGCCCTTGATCCAGGTGAGGGTCGGGTTGTTGCCGTCCGGCAGCACGAACTCGTCGTCCTGGTCGAGGTGGAGCTTGGCGATCACCCGGCGCAGGACGCTGTCGGACTGGATCACCCGCACCTGGCTCTCGGCGATCGACACGCCGCTGTCGGCCTGGGGCTGGCGCGCGTTCACGTCGTTCTCGACGACGCGCAGGTCGCTCGGATCCACCAGGATCTGGATGCTCGACGTGTAGCGGGGCGGGATCAGGCCGAGGAGCGCCACCGCGACGGCGACCATGAACAGGCCGCCCAGCACGATGAAGCCGCTGCCGCGCCACAGCCGCCGCAGGATCACGCGGCCGTCCGTCGGCGGTGCGACCTGCGGCAGCACCATCCGCACGGGCCGTTCGCCGCTCATCCGCGTCGAGAAGTCGAACATACGCCTCGCTCCCTGACCTGCCTCGGCGGAGACCGCCGCCCGTCACCCGCCCCGTCGCCCGTTCCCTTTGTGACCAGCTCCGTGCCGATCTGGAACAGGTGCCCGCCCGAGGCGCTGCCTTCTTCGGGAGCCCAGCAATCAACATACCGGACCAGTAGTGTCGCCCCGATGCGGCACTTGCTTCAGGAAGCTGGCAGATATCGCTTACAGATGCAGTCCTGACTGTCACGACAATCGAGCATGAAAAGTTCCCGATTTGTTGGGGACTACGCAGGCCGCCTCAGGCGGTGCCCGCGTGTGCGACAATTGACTCCAGCGCATCGTAAGCCGCGGGATCGCCGGCCAGGAAGCGCTGGAAGCGCGCGCCGTCCTCGGCCGCGATCGCGTTCCAGCGCGCGACGTTGGCCCGACTCATTCCGGCGGCGCGGGGCAGGGCGCCGTCGCGGATCCAGCTGGCGAGGGCGCCCGCGGCCGCGTCGGGCTCCTCCGGCCGGATCAGCAGGGCCGACGCCCCCAGGACCTCCCGGAACACCGGGTCGTCCGGCGCCACCACCGGAAGGCCGCCGTGCTGGACCTCCAGCAGCGGCAGGCCGAGGCCCTCCGCCTTGGAGGTGGAGACCAGCAGGTGGCACGACCCCGCGAGGGCGCGCAGCTCGGCGTCGGCGAGGTACCCGTGGCGGTGCAGGAACGGCGGCGGTGCGTCCAGGAAGGCGTGCTGTCCCCAGCCGACCCGGCCGACGAGGTGGAGCTCCGCCGGGATACCGGCACGGATGAGCGCCGCCGTCAGCGCGAGGGTCGCCGGATAGTTCTTGCGCGGCTCGATGGTGCCGATGGCGAGGATGCGCAGCGGCCGGCCCGGCGCGTAGGCAGCCGGTCCCGGCAGGTGCGCGAGCCCGAAGGCGTCGCGGACGGGGGGGCGCAGCAGGGCGACGCGGGCGCGTCGGGCGCAGAGCGCGCGCACGTCCGCCCCGGTGGTGCGGCTGTTAACGAACAGGTTCGGGCACCAGCGCAGGGCCAGGGCGAAGCTGGGGCTCATGTAGAGCCGGCTGCGCAGGCTCAGATCCTCCGTCCGCGTGAGCAGGAAGGTGTCGTGGACGTAGAGCAGGCAGCGCGACGCCGCGACGGCGCAGAGCGGCCCGGGCGGGAAGCCCGGGAACAGGAACAGGGCGTCCCGATCCATCAGCGCCCGCGCCGGCAGGCCGAGCTGCTGCGCGGCGACCATGCCGGGCAGGGAGCCCGCGGTCACCGGCCGCACCGCGTGCGGGGCGAGCCGGTCCGGGGCGAACAGGTCGAGGGTGACTCGCTCGATCCCCGTCACGTGGGCGCGCAGATGGGTCTGATCGAGGTAGATCCGTCGCCGAGTCGGCGCCGCCCGCGCGCCGCCCGCATTGTCGCCGGCCCTGTCGCCGCGGGCCGTCACGTCTGGCTCCGGCGCAGCGCGCCGGCGAGGTAGAGGCACCGGCGCACGAGGAGCGGCATCCGACGCCCGAAGACCATCTGCTTGGCCCGCCGCAGCCGGCGCACGAGCGGGCGCGAGATCGCCGGGACGGTGCCGGCCGCGCCCGCCCGCAGGTCCGCCGCGAAGGGGAAGTGCCCGAGCATCCCGGGGGCGAAGCGCGGGCCCGTCGGGGCGCTCGGCAGACCGTGACGCCGGAAGACCGCGTCCAGCGACAGCGCGGAGGCGGCCGGGCTGTAGCGGCTCTCCAGGGCGATGCGCGCGAAGGCGCCGAGCCGCGCGCGCGCCTCGCTGTCGCCGACCAGCGCCGCCAGCGCCTCGGCGAGGGCGCCCGGCCGCACCGGTACGAGGCGGCCCGACACGCCGTCGATCACGGCCGAGGTCAGGCCGGAGGTGCGGTAGGCGAGCGTCGGCACCCCGCACAGGCCGGCCTCGATCGGCGTCTGCCCGAGGGTCTCGTGACGGCTGGCGGTGACGTGGAGGTCGCAGGCCCCGTACCACGCGGCCAGGAGCGCCTCGTCGGCGATGAGGCCGGGCGCGTACAGGTTCGCGACGCCGAGCCGGGCCGGGTCGTCGAGCCGGCCGACCGCCACCACGCCGACGCCCGGGCCCGCCACGGCCTGGAGCGCGGCCCGGAGATCGGCGAAGCCCTTGTCGGGCCCGTCGACGATGACCGAGGAGACGAGGATCAGGACGTCGTCGGCCGGCAGGCCGAGCGTGCCGCGCAGCGCCGCGCGATCGCCGGGCCGGAACACGGCGGTCGGGAAGGCCAGCCGCACGGGCTCGATCACGCTGCCGGGCGGGGCGAGTTCGCGCGCCCGCGCCAGCGTCCAGTCGGAATTGGCCAGCAGCCAGGGCGCGGAGGGTCGCGTCGGGGATCCGGGCGCGGCGCCGGCGAGCACCGCGCGCTTGCGCTCGTGCATCCCGGCGATCCGGCCGGGCGCCAGCTCCGGGTACTCGTCCGGGCCGGGGCAGGCGGCGTCGCAGCCGGAGGCGGCGCGCCCGCAGTCGCGGGGGTGGGCGCACCGGCCCGTCAGGGGGAAGAGGTCGTGCAGCACGAGGCCGACCGGACCGCGCCGCGCCAGGCGGCCGACGACGTCGAGGCTGCGGGTGGCGCCGTGCAGGTTGCCGGCGAGGACGAGATCGGGGGCGGCCGCCGCGACCGCGGCCTCCGCCTGCGGGAAGTCGTCGCGCCACTCGGCGGCCTCCGGGCGTCCGCTCAGCGTCACCTCCGCGACCCGGTGGCCCGCGAGCGTCAGCGCCTCGGCGAGGCGGCGCTGGGCCACGCCCGCGCCCCCTCGGGTTCCGGTCCCGGTCAGCGACACGATCGACAGGCCGGCGGCGGGCGGGGGCGGCGGCGCGTCGAGCCTGTGGAGCAGGATCGGGCGGCCGATCAGGCTCCGCCGATCGGCGGGGATCGCCGACCAGGCGGAGGCGGCGTCGAGCGTCCCGTCGGCGTCGATGATCGCGTGCGCGAGGGCGTCCCGCCGCCAGAGGATCCCGCCGTCCGCGGCCCCGGGGCCGTCGAGGCCGCGGACGATGTCGTCGAACAGGACGCGCAGCCCCGCCACCGCGTCGGCGCCGGTGAGCGCGGCCTCCAGCGCCAGGGCGGTCAGCGCACCGGGCGCGAGCAGGTCGCCGGCGCGGAGCCAGAACAGGTGCTCCGGATCGGGAACCGACAGGATGCGCGCCGCCGCGGCGCGGCCGGCCGCCGGGTCGAGCAGGTCGTGCCGCAGTTCCGGGTAGCCCTGGCGCAGGACCGACGCGACGGTCTCGGTGAGCGCGGCACCCGCGCCGGCCACCGTGACGACGCGGATCCGCGGCCACGGACGCCCGTCGGGGAGCGACGCGGGACGGGCCGGCGCGCCGGCGCTGCGCCCGAACGGCCAGCCGGCGACGCCGTGGGCGGGCGGTGACATGTCTGCGGCGTCGGTCACGGCGGCTCTGGCGGCGGCTCGGGTCTCGTGCGGGGCGGCAGAGTGGACGGGAAGGTTGAAGATTGCCTCTCGGGGCGGGCGGCCCGTCAGGCCGGCACGCGGATCCGCGCCGGGCCGGCCTCGATCCGGCCGATCCGGGCCGTCGCCGGGTAGCCGGCCGCCCGGATGCGCGCCAGGATCGCGTCGGCCCGGTCGGCCGAGCAGGTCACCAGCAGCCCGCCCGAGGTCTGCGGATCGGTCAGGAGGTGGCGGCGCCACTCGGGGAAGTCGGCCGGCAGGTCAACCGCCTCGCCGAATGCCGCCCAGTTGCGGTGCGAGGCGCCGGTGACCGCGCCCGCGCGCGCCAGCGCCTCCGCCTGCGGCAGCAGGGGAAGGGCGTCGGCCTCGAGGGTGAGCGTGAGGCCGGCGCCGCGGGCGATCTCCAGGCCGTGCCCCAGGATGCCGAATCCGGTCACGTCGGTCAGGGCGTGCACGGCGGGCTCGGCGGCGAGATCGGTCCCGATCCGGTTGAGCAGCGTCGTGGTCGCGATGAAGTCGCGGTAGCCCGCCTCGTCGAGGGTCGCCCGCTTGATCGCCGCCGAGTAGACCCCGACCCCGAGGGCCTTGGTGAGCAGGACGGCGTCCCCGGCCATCGCGTCGGCGTTGCGCCGCACGGCCTCGCGGCGGCAGGTCCCGATCACCGCCAGACCGTAGATCGGCTCCGGCACGTCGATCGAGTGGCCGCCCGCCACCGGGATGCCGGCCGCGGCGCATTGCTCAGCGCCGCCGCGCAGGATCCGCGCGACCACCTCGGGGTCGATCTTGCCGAGCGGCATCCCGAGGATCGCCAGCGCGAACAGCGGCCGGCCGCCCATGGCGTAGACGTCCGAGATGGCGTTCGTCGCGGCGATCCGACCGAAATCGACGGGGTCGTCCACCATCGGGGTAAAGAAGTCCGTGGTGGCGATGAGGCAGGTGCCGTCCTCCAGCTCCCACACCGCCGCGTCGTCCGCGGTCTCGTTGCCGACGAGGAGCCGCTCGAACGGGCCCGCCGCCGGCTGCTGGGCGAGGAGCTGGCGCAGGGTGGCCGGGTCGAGCTTGCAGCCGCAGCCGCCGCCGTGGGCGAGACTGGTCAGGCGGGGGGCATCGCTCATGGCCGAACTCCGTTCCGGATAACCTGGGGTCTTCGCGGGGTCTTCGCCGGGTCTTCGCGGAGTCAGTAGCGCGTCGTCACTGCGTTGAGCCAGTCCGGCGAGGCCGCGACGGCCGCGGCCTCGACCCGCTTGTCGAGGCCCGTCAGCACCAGCAGGCCGAGCACGACCATCACGGCGCCGAGCGCGGCCTTCGCGGCCCGGCCGGCCGCGGCGAGGCCGCCGCGCCAGCGCAGCAGCGCCTCGCGGGAGACGAGGCCCAGGAGCATCAGCGGGGCCGCGGCGCCGATCCCGAAGGCCAGCATGGTCAAGGCGACGCCCCCGAGATGCTCGCCCCGCGCCGCCATGAGCGAGGCCGCCCCCAGGGTCGGTCCCACGCAGGGGCTCCAGGCCGCGCCGAGCAGCAGGCCCACGGCGAACTGGCCGGGCAATCCCCCGGAGCCGACGCCGCCGAAACGGTCCTCCGCCCAGGCGCCAACCGGGCCGGCCGCCGTCGCGACCCGGGCCTGGAGCCGCGGCAGCATCAGCACGACGCCCAGGAGCACCAGGAGCACCGCGCCGGCGCGCCGGAACACGTCGCCGTCGAGCCCGACGGTGAAGCCGATCGTCGCGACGAACAGCCCGATGGCCGTGAAGGCGATGGCGAGGCCGGCCGCCAGAGCCGCCGGACCCAGGCGATGCTCGGCCGCCGCCGTGCCGAGCACGATGGGGATCAGTGGCAGCACGCAGGGCGAGAGCACCGAGAGCAGGCCGGCCAGGAACGCGAACCCCACCGTTCCCAGCATGCCCCGTGCCCTCCCGCTGGCGCCTCGCCCGACGAGGCTTCGACCCTGGCGCGCGGGCCGTCAACGCGCCAGGCGGACGCGGGCCGGCGGGAACAACGCGGCCGCGCGCCGCTTTCGGCGGCAGTCCGGCTGCACGGCCGGGCGGGGTACAGAGGCGAGGCGAAGCGGACCGGTGACCATCTTCTTCACGGGCGACACGCATTTCGGCGATCCGCGGGCGCTGCGCTTCGACCACCGGCCCTATCCGGATCTCGAGGCCCACGATGCCGGCCTGATCGCGGCCTGGAACACGACGGTCGCACCCGGCGACACGGTCTGGCACCTCGGCGATTTCGCCCTCGGCCCGAGCGGTGACCGGATCCGCGCGATCCTCGCCGGACTGAACGGCGAGAAGCACCTGATCGCCGGCAACAACGACGGGCCGGACACGCTCACGGCGCCCGGCTGGGCGTCGGTCCGGCACTACGCGGAACTCGCCGTCGAGGGGCGGATGGTGGTGCTCTGCCACTACGCGTTCCGTACCTGGAACGGCATGAGCCGGGGCGCGCTGAACCTCCACGGCCACAGCCACGGCAAGCTCAAGCCGATGCCGAAGCAGTACGATGTCGGCGTCGATCCGATGGGTGCGGCCCCCGTGCCACTCTCCGCAATCCTGACCTCCCGACTGCGCCGGAAGCGGTGATTCGGGGCGGAACTTTCACCTCAGCTTCACTGTTTCAGCGGACAGAGAAGGAGTGGACCTGAGCCGCTCCGAGAAGCCCGGCAGGACCGCCCGCGGATCTGCCATCACAAACCGTGTGTGAGTGTTCCCGTGAGTGCCAAGTCGGTCACTCTGACCCGCTGCCTCGCCAGCCTCCTGGCAGGCCTCGCCCTGACTTCCGCCGCGTCGGCCCTGCCGTCCTGCATCGAAGCCCAGCGCAAGGTCGACGAGGCGAACGCCCTGCGCTTCCAGGCGCGTCAGGAAGCCCGCCTGGGCAACCATGACCGCGTCTGCGACACGCTCGACGAGGTGGGCGACCGCTACGACGATGCCCGCGACGCGTTCGAGCGATGCGGAGAGGGCGTCGTGGCCATCGATCTCCGCAGCGAGCTGCGGGGTCTGCGGATCGCCAAGAAAATCAACCGCTGCGACTGACCGGGTGCGCGATCGCACCTCGGCCGTCCCGTTCCTGAAGCATCACCCCGATACGCGCGACGCTGGTCGCCGAGAAGGTTCTGCGCCGATGACCCCCGCCACGCTCTCGAACGACATCGAGCCCACCGTCACCCGCACCGGTCCGTCCTTCGCGGCCGCCCTGTGCGGTTTCGTCAGCACCACCGTCGCCACGACGATGCTGCTCATGCTGATCGGCACGTTCTGATTAGGGTGCGACCGACCAGAATCTCTGGCGGTTGAACAGCATCTCCTGGGAGCCGATCTTCGGGGTCGGCTCCGTCCTCCGGCCGCAATCGGGTTCGGCCGGTTTCGTGACCGCCGCCAGGGTCGCCGGCGCCGCCGGCACGAGGCCCAGTCGGGACTGCACTTCGGGTTGCCGTGCTGCCGCGATGGTCAGCACGCAGGCGATCAGGCCGCCGGCAACAGTTCCGAGAACGAAATTCAACATCGGGGTTGGGGTCCGGGGGCCGGTTCCTTTCGGCCGCACAGCGTCGTCGATAAC
Source organism: Methylobacterium sp. UNC300MFChir4.1 (assembly GCF_900110155.1). Taxonomy (NCBI): domain Bacteria; kingdom Pseudomonadati; phylum Pseudomonadota; class Alphaproteobacteria; order Hyphomicrobiales; family Methylobacteriaceae; genus Methylobacterium; species Methylobacterium sp. UNC300MFChir4.1. The sequence continues at coordinate 316,648 of NZ_FOCS01000001.1, forward strand.
CAACCCGGCGGCATCATGGCGGATGCGGCGCTCACGCGCTTTTAACTCCTGATCTGCGACAGCTACGCGCTAGCTTGCCTCAGTGGCAGGCCCGACGACGGGGCTGGACCGCCGATGAACTACGCCGCCAACGCCTACGCCAAGACCTCCCACAGCGCGCTGTCGCCCCGCGAAGCCGAATCCGCCGTGCTGCTCAAGGCGGCGCAGAAGCTGATCGGCGCCAGCCAGGGGCTCGCCAGCGGCGACGCCGGGCGCATCAACGAGGCCCTGTCGTTCAACCAGCGGGTCTGGACGCTGCTGACCTCCGAGGCGACGTCCGCGGAGAACCCGCTCCCCGCCGACGTGAAGCAGGGCGTCGGACGCCTGGGCGTGTTCGTGCTCCAGAGCTGCATCGACACGATGATCGCTCCCACGCCGGAGAAGATCGCCACGCTGGTGTCGATCAACAATCACATCGCCGCCGGCCTGCAGGGCAATCCCGGCTGAGGCCGCGTACCGGTCAGCGAGCCGCCGCGGCGTCCGGCACCTCGGCCGGCGATTCGGCGCCGGCCGCCTCCCACTCGACGAGCTTGCGGCTCAGCTTGAGCGACCGGTAATACTCGCCGGCCTCCACCGCCTGGGCGATCGCGGCGATCTGCCCGGCAGCGGCCGGCGCGAGTCCCAGCAAGTCCGTGGCCTGCCGGAAGAACAGGTCGATGCCCTGCGTCGGGTCGTCGGCGAGGTAGATGACCGTCAGGGTCAGGTGGAGACGCTTGCAGGCCGTGTCGGCCTCGCTCTCCGTAATGATCTCGCTCTCGCGCAGGAACTTGCACTGCGTCTCGATCAGGAAGGTCGAGCGACGGTCGCCGTTGCGGAGCAGCGCGCCATTGATGATCAGCCGCTCGAACGGCTTGAGTTCCAGGCGCAGGGGCATCGGGTGTTCCTTTCTAGAAGACCCGGCGATCTCATTCGCGAACCGTTAACGTTTCGCGAATGTCGGACGTCCGCGCCGCCGTTGCCGCGCGCGGCCACGGTGATAAACTCGGACAAATTCCGGCCGGGCGAGCCACGTCGAGGAGGGTCGATGACGGCGAAGAGCGATCGGCGCGCGCGGTATCCCAGCCTCGCCGGCAAGCGCGTCCTCGTGACCGGCGGTGCCTCGGGCATCGGCGAGGGGCTGGTGGAGGCCTTCGTCGGGCAGGGCGCCCGCGTCCTGTTCTGCGATATCGCGGACGACGCGGCCCGCGCCGTGGTGGCGCGCCTCGCGCCCGGCGCCGCGCACGCCCCGCTCTACCGGCGCTGCGACCTGACCGATATCGAGGCGGTCCGCGCGCTGGTGGCCGAGGCCGACACGGCCCTCGGCGGGCTCGACGTCCTGATCAACAATGCCGGCAACGACGACCGCCACGCTCTCGCGGACGTGACGCCCGCCTACTGGGACGACCGGATGGCGGTGAACCTGCGCCACCTGTTCTTCGCGGCCCAGGCGGCGGTCCCACCCATGCGACGCGCCGGCGGTGGCGTGATCCTCAATTTCGGATCGATCAGCTGGCATCTCGGGCTGAAGGAGATGCCGCTCTACCAGACCGCCAAGGCGGCGATCGAGGGCATGACCCGGGCGCTCGCCCGCGACCTCGGCCGCGACAACATTCGGGTGGCGGCGATCGTGCCGGGCAACGTTCAGACGCCCCGCCAGGAGCGATGGTACTCGCCGGAGGGCGAGGCGGAGATCGTCGCCGCGCAGTGCCTGGACGGTCGGATCCAGCCGGCCGACGTCGCCGCGCTGGCCCTGTTCCTGGCCTCGGACGATGCCCGGATGTGTACGGCCCACGCGTACTTCATCGACGCGGGCTGGCGGTAGGACCGGCGCCGGGCAAAGGATCGGCCGGGCGGAGGCGTCGACGGCGCTCCGGCCCGGCCCGCTTCCCTGCCTCAGTCGCAGGTCTCCTTCTTGACGGTCTTCGAGTCGCCCATGTCGTTCTCCTTGCGCACCGTCTTGGTGACGCAGCCATCGCCGTGGTCGTGGACGGTCACGGACTTCGACTCGGAGGCCGGGCGGTCGACGACGACGGCCGGGCGGTCGCGCTCGATCACCGTGGTCTGGGCCTGCGCGGCGGCGCCGAGGCTCAACAGGGCGGCGGTCGCGAGCAAGGTCATGCGCATGCTGAAACTCCAATACCGATTTCGGTAGCGGATAACGGCAATGCCAGCTTGGGCGTTCCGCGGCGTGTCGCGTCCTGAGGCGGGCCGAACCCGTAGAGAACTTGGCTCGGCCCGCGCGCCGTTCGGCATGAGGTGCAGCCGGAGCGACGGCGCCAATGACCGCGGAAGCCGACCCGAAGCAACCCCGGCGAACTACGTGCGCGGCGCGGCCGGGTCTCAGCCGCCGGTCATCGGCGGGAAGAAGGCGATCTCGCGGGCTCCCGCGATCGGCGCGTCCGGCTTGGCGTGGGCCCGGTCGATCGCGGCGCGGACGACGCCGGGATCCTCGAAGGCGTAGGCGTATTCCTCGCCCCGGCCCCGGAGCCAACCGACGAGATCGGCGACGGTGGCGACCTCCGGCGGCGGCGCCAGCTCCTCCTCGGAGCGGCCGATCCGCTCGCGGACCCAGGCGAAATAGACGAGCTTCATCGCATCACCGTACCGGAGACAGGGCAGGGACCGCGCGTCCCGGAGACGGATCCCTCAGCGCGGATCGTCGATGACGTGCTTGATCCCGGCCCGCATGTAGTCCCACCCGGTCCAGAGCGTGAGCGCGGCGGCGAGCCACAGGAGCGTCAGGCCGATCGGCTCGGTTCCCGGGAGCACCGTCTCGCCCGCCGGACCGGCCACCAGGAAGCCGAGGGCCAGGAGCTGCACGGTGGTCTTCCACTTCGCGATCCGGCTGACCGGCACGCCGACCTTCAGCTCCGCCAGATACTCGCGCAGGCCGGAGACCAGCACCTCGCGGCACAGGATCACGATGGCCGCCCAGATGTTCGAGCCGACGATAGTGTGGTCCGCCGCCAGCATCAGCAGGCAGGCCGAGACCAGCAGCTTGTCGGCGATCGGATCGAGCATCCGGCCGAGCGCCGAGCTCTGGTGGTAGGTGCGGGCGACGTACCCGTCGAGGTAGTCGGTGATCGCGGCCGCGACGAACACCCCCAGCGCCGTCCACCGCGCCGTGTGGGATTCGGGCCAGAACAGCAGCGCGACCATCACCGGCACGGCAACGAGGCGCCCGTAGGTCAGGCAATTCGCGAGCGTCCAGGCCGGCGACCGTCGTCGGGGAAGGACGGCGTTCATCGGAGGGGTGAAATCAGAGCGGGGCCCGGGCGTCAACGCCCCAGACTCCGCCTCGGCCATCGCGGCCGGGTTCTCAGGCGCCGGCATGAAAGAAGTCGTACACCGCCCGCGCGGTAGCGGCGTTCACGCCCGGGGTCTTGGCCAGATCCTCGAAGGCGGCGCGCTCGATCGCCTTCACGGTCCCGAAGTGGTGCAGCAGCGCGCGCTTGCGGCTCGGACCGATGCCGGCGATCTCGTCCAACGGATTCTTCACCATCTCACGCTTCCGCTTGGCCCGATGGCTGCCGATGGCGAAGCGGTGCGCCTCGTCGCGGAGCCGCTGCACGAAGTAGAGCGTCGGGTCGCGCGGCGGAAGCTTGAAGGGTGGCCGGCCGGGCACGAAAAACGTCTCCCGGCCCGCATCCCGGTCGCGGCCCTTGGCGACGCCGACGAGCGGCACGCCCGCCACGCCGACCTCCTCCAGCGCCGCCCGCGCGGCGTCGAGCTGGCCCTTGCCGCCGTCGATCAGCACGAGGTCCGGCCAGGCCGGGAACGCCTCGCTCTCCTCCGCCGGGGCCGGCACCGGCTCCGGCACGCCGCCCTCGGCGGCGGCCACGGCCGCCTCGCGCTCCGTGCGCGGCGCCTCCTTCACGAGCCGCTTGAAGCGCCGCTGCAGCACCTCGCGCATCATGCCGTAATCGTCCCCGGGGGTCAGGTCCTCGGACTTGATGTTGAACGTGCGGTAATGCGCCTTCATGAAGCCCGTCGGGCCGGCGACGATCATGCCGCCGACCGCGTTCGTGCCCATGATGTGCGAGTTGTCGTACACCTCGATCCGGCGGGGCGCCCCGTCGAGCCCGAAGGCCTGGCCGAGGGCGGCGAGGAGCTTGCCCTGCGAGGCCGTGTCGGCGAGGCGCCGCGCCAGCGCCTCCTTGGCGTTGCGCTGGGCGTAGTCGACGAGGTTCTTCCGCTCGCCGCGGCTCGGCCTGTGAATCTCGACGCGGTACTCCACCCGGCTCGACAGGGCCGCCGCGACCAGCTCCGCGTCCTCGATCGCGTGGCTCGTCAGCACCGTCCGGGGCGCGGGCTTGTCGTCGTAGAACTGGCCGATGAACGAGCCCAGCACCTCGTCGGGCGTCATCGTCCGGTCGGCCTTCGGGAAATAGGCGCGGTTGCCCCAGTTCTGGAAGTTCCGGAAGAAGAACACCTCGATGCAGAACTGGCCGGCCTGCTCGTCCAGCGCGAACACGTCCGCCTCCTCGACGCCCTGGGTGTTGACCCCCTGCACGCCCTGGATCGCCGACAGGGCGGCGATACGGTCGCGAAACCGGGCGGCGCGCTCGAACTCCATCGCCTCGGACGCCTCCTGCATCTCGGCGCGCATCCGGTCCTTCACGGCGTTCGACTTGCCGGCGAGGAACGCCCGGGCGGAATCCGCCATGGCCGCGTAGTCGTCCGCGGCGATCTCACCCGTGCAGGGGCCGGAGCAGCGCTTGATCTGGTAGAGCAGGCAGGGCCGGGTGCGGTTCTCGTAGTAGCTGTCTGTGCAGGTGCGCAGCAGGAAGGCGCGCTGCAGGGCGTTCACCGTCCGGTTCACCGCCCACACGCTGGCGAACGGGCCGTAATAATTGCCCTTCCGGCGCCGGGCGCCCCGGTGCTTGACGATCTGCGGGGCGGGGCCGTCGTCGGTGACCAGGATGTAGGGGAACGACTTGTCGTCCCGCATCAGCACGTTGAAGCGCGGCTTCAGCTGTTTGATCAGGTTGGCCTCGAGGAGGAGCGCCTCGGTCTCGGTCGCCGTGGTGACGAACTCCATCGCCGCCGTCTGCGAGATCATCCGGGCGATGCGGTTCGAGTGCGCCTGGCCCCGCGCGTAGGAGCCGACCCGCGCCTTCAGGTTCTTGGCCTTGCCGACGTAGAGGACATCGCCGCGATGGTCGAACATCCGGTAGACGCCGGGCGAGGACGGCAGTGTCGACCAGAACCGGCGGATCACCTCGGTTCCGGCCTGGACGGCGCCCGGCTCGAAGTCGAAATCGATCTCCGGCGCCTCCGTGTCGGGGAGGCCGGCTTCCGGCTCGTCGGCGGCCTCGTCCCGCTCGGCGTCGCGGCCGTCGTCGAAGGTGTCGGGGGGCAGGTCTGAGAGGGCTCTGCGGCTCATACCGCAGATCTAAGCGTTCCGGACCGCCAGGGGGACCGGGGCGGCGACAAAAATCGCGCGCCCGGTCGGCTCGATCAGTCGAACAGCGAGTCGATGTCGCTCTGGTCGACGTGGCCGATGTCGTGGTCGAGCTTGGGCCCGTTGAGCAGCGAGCTCTCGTCGTCCAGGGACGTCGGCACCGGCATGACGGTGATGAGCTCCTTGAAGCTGTCGAGTTCCGACCACGTGGCGATGAGCCGGTCGAGATGCTCCTCGATGAACTTCATCACGCTGACGATTTTGGTGATCCGCTGGCCGGTCAGGTCCTGGAAGTTGCAGGCCTCGTAGGCGGTGATCACGCGCTCGAGGATCACGTCGACGTGCTGCTTCGTGCCGGGCGGCAGCGTCGCCGCGTTGAGCATGCCGGCGTGGCTCTCGATCTCCTCGATCGCGCCGAGGAGCTGCGTGGTGGCGCGCTCCGTCGAGTCGACCACCGCGTCGAGCTCGTCGGCCGCCCGGCGCATGCCCTTGCCGGTGTTCTCGGTCCGGTGCAGCGTCGCCAGCTCCGACTTGGTGCGGGTGATCGCCTCCTTCATCACGTCGAGCTCGGTGCGCATCGCCAGCGCCTCGTGCAGCTCGCGGCGGCACGACTCGATGGTCTCGCTCGCGCTCATCTGCGTGACGCGGCGCAAGTCCTGGATGGCGTTGAAGATCTCCTCCAGGCGCTCGCTCGAGGCGGACGCCCCGGGTCCGGGAGGGGGAGCCGCGGGAAGCCCGAGACTGTCTTCGATGCGATAGCGCTTCTGGGTCATCGTCCGGGCGTGAGCGTTCGGGTTCCGTCGCCGCGACTGTCTACCATAACGGTTAGCGGACTGTGACTGCCGAGCTTCTTACCGCCGGCTCCCTGCGCCCGGGGACCCAGGGCCTCGTCGGGGCTTAACCGCCGATTCACGCTGGTCGCGACGGGCCGGGGACGGGCCGGGCCGCCCCGGCGATTCACCACGTTCGTTCACCGGATTCGGTAAAATTCGACGGGATCGTTCGCGGGCCGGGAGCACGGGCACCGGCTCGGGAGCATGCGACGATGCGGCGTTCAGTCCGTCTGGGAATGGGTGTGGCCGCGGCCGCGTTCGTGCTGTGCGGCCCCGCCCGGGCGCAGCAGGCGCGCTACGCCGAGGGCGGCTACGGCGGCGGGCTGATCGAGTATCTCGTCACCGGCAGCGCCGGCGGCGCGCCTGGGCGCGGCTGGCCGCAGCGCGCGGCGCCGCAGCAGCGCGTCGCGGCCTATTCCGGCGACCTGGTGCCGGTCGAGCCGGAGCCGGCGCAAGGTTACGGGCAGGCGTACGGGCAGGCTTACGGCCAGCCCTATGGCCAGGCCTCCGGCGCCCCTCAGCCCTACGGTGCGCCGCCCGCGGCCCCCTACGGTGCGCCCCAGGGAGATCCGGGCCGGATCGGCCGCGCGGTCTCGCCGGAGTACCAGCGCCAGGAAGTGGCCTTCACGGGGCGGCAGAAGCCCGGAACGATCGTGATCGACACCGCCGGAAAGCATCTCTACCTGGTGCAGGGCGGGCAGCGCGCCCTGCGCTACGGGATCGGCGTCGGCCGCCCCGGTTTCGCCTGGAGCGGGCTGAAGACGGTCAGCCGTAAGGCGGAGTGGCCGGACTGGACGCCGCCGGCCGAGATGCTGGCCCGCCGTCCCGACCTGCCGCGCCACATGGCCGGCGGCCCGGAGAACCCGCTGGGCGCCCGCGCCCTCTACCTGGGTTCGTCGCTCTACCGGATCCACGGGACGAACGAGCCCAACACGATCGGGCAGTCGGTCTCGTCGGGGTGCATCCGCATGATGAACGACGACGTCATCGATCTCTACGAGCGCGTGCCGGTGGGGACGCGGGTCGAGGTCCTCTGAGCGGCCGACGCGGCCCCGGTCGCGGATCGGACCTTCCGGATACGAGAATGGCCCGGCCGCGCCTGACGCGACCGGGCCTTCCGCTGCGTCACAGGGACGATCAGGTCCAGTCGCTGTCGTCGCCGCCGCCGAGGTCGCCGCCGAAATCACCGCCCGGATCGCTGTAGCCGGCGTCCTGGAAGCTGCCCATGTCGCCGCCGCTGTTGTCGAGGGCCGAGCCGAGATCCTGGTTGCCGCCGCCGTCGCCGTAGTAGTTGTTGACGACGGTCTCGCCCCCGCCGCCGAGACCGGCGGCCGCGGCACTGCCGAGGCTCGAATGGCCGCCCGCGAAGGCGTTCGACAGGGCGCTGCCGAGGAGCATGCCGCCCGCCGCGCCGGCCGCCATGGGCAGGGCCGTCGCCATGAAGCCGCCGCCGCGCGCCGGCGCCTGGGGCTGGCCGCCCCACGGGCCGCCCTGCTGCTGCGGGTAGCCGCCCTGCTGCGGGTAGCCCTGCTGCGGGTAACCCTGCGGCGGGCCGCCCTGGTTGCCCCAGGGCTGGCCGCCGGGACGCGGCTGGCCGTAGCCCGGCTGGGGCTCCTGGCGCTGCTGGCTGCCGCCGCCGAAGATGCTCGACAGGAAGCCGCCGCCCCCGGAGGACTGGGCCGGGGCCGCCTGGCTGCGGGCCTGCTCCAGCTGCTGGTTCAGGCTCTTGATCGCCTCTTCCTGCACGTAGATCAGCTGCGCCATCGCGTAGGGCGCGTAGGGCTGCGCGCGGAGCTTGTCGGCGATGAAGCGCTCCGCCTCCGCGTCGCGGGGCTGGGTCTGCGCCTGCTCCAGCCGCTGGAAGATTCCCGAAATAACGTCGCGTTCTTCGCTGTTCATGGAGTCGTCCTCCTCGAATCTCACCCGCGGGCCCGAACGCGCCGCATGGCAGCTAGGACATGGGTGCGCGGCGACGCTTTGTCAGGGGGATTGCGAAAACTTCATCCGCCTATCCCGAAACGCGAGAAGCCCGACCTGCCGGCCGGGCTTCCTGCATGCCGAGTGGGGGGCGCGGCCGCGGCCGCGCCGACGCGATCCTAGAAGGTGCCGAACTTGTAGTTCAGGCCGGCGCGGACGACGGCGAACTGGTCGTCGCGGCGGCCGACGCCGCTGTAGACGACCGGGAAGTTGTTGGCGGCGTTGATGACGAACGCGCCCTGGTTGCGGGTGCCGCGGTCGAGGTTGACGTACAGGCCTTCGACCTTGAGCGTCACGGCCGAGGAGCGGAAGAAGTTCAGGAACGAGTCGGTGGGCAGGGCGTACTCGATGCCGCCGCCGACGGCCCAGCCGGTGCGGAAACTGTCGTTGCCGGCGAAGCCACCGAAGGAGCGGTCGGCGCTGCCCGAGCCGTAGGCGAAGCCGCCGGTGCCGTACACGAGGGTGCGGTCGAAGGCGTAGCCGAGGCGGCCGCGGACGGTGCCGAAGAAGTCGAGGCTGGAGAGGCCGCGCGGGTCGGTGACGTAGTAGCCGGGGGCCAGCGCGCCGGAGACGAAGGCGTTGTTCCGGCTACGGCCGAAGTCGAGGTACTGGGCGTCGGCCTCGAAGCCGATCACGACACCGGAGCCCGGGGTAAACTGGTAGTTGTAGCCGATCTGACCACCGCCGGAGAAGCCGTCCTGGCTGCGGTTGCGGAAGGAGGCGACGGTGCCGGGGGCGGCGTAGGGGAAGGGGACGGCGAAGGTGTTGCCGGTGTTGCGGTCGCTGGCGTCGAAGGCGTAGCCGGCGTTGATACCGAAGTAGGCGCCGGTCCAGGTGAAGACCGGGACGGGGGTGAACACCGGCGGCGGGGCGGCGCGGCGCGGCAGGTCGGCGGCGAAGGCCGAACCCGCGAAGGCGACGCCCGCGAGGGCCGTGGTCACACGGAGCATGGATTTCATGATCTGGTCCTCACTGGTGGTCCGCGCCGTCCCACGGGCGGACGGTTGCGGAACCGGATCTGGCTGCGTTCCAGCGGTTCCAGGGTTGCTTTGCGCTCCGCGGTGTCGCCGACCGCTCTCGCGGCCCCTTGTGGCAACCCGCCGTTTTCCCCGGCACCTTGACCCCTAAACGCGGTCGAATGGCCAAGGTTCATTTACGGCTACGCTTTTTTTCGGGCCGAGGATCGACAAAGTGTCGCAGCCCCTTTCCGAGGTCGCACTGGCTCGTCAGGGCACCAGCGTGATCGCGGAGATCAGGCGGCCGTAATCCGCCTCGCCGCGATGCGTGGTCCGCCGGTAGCTGTAGAACCGCTCCGGATCGGCGTAGGTGCAGAGATTGAGTGCGGTGGCCTCGCCGATCTCGGCCTCGCCGAGCCGGGCCAGGATGAAGCCCGGAAGATCGAACTGGGCGTGCCCCGGCCGCGTGCCGGGGCCGAGGAAGCGCTCCATGCCGGGGGCATCGCTCCCGAAGCGCGCGACGAAGTCCGGACCGACCTCGTAGGAGGCCTGACCGATCGTCGGTCCCAGGACGGCGACGATGCGGCTGCGCCGCGCCCCGAGCGCCTCCATCGCCGACACGGTCGCGCCGATCACGCCGGTGAGCGCACCCTTCCAGCCGGCATGGGCGGCGCCGACGACGCCGTTCTCGGGATCCGCGAACAGGATCGGCCCGCAATCCGCGGTGGCGATGCCGAGCGCCAGGCCCGGAACCCGCGTCACCATGGCGTCGGCCTTCGGCCGCTCCGCCGCGAAGGGGGCCTCGACCGTGACCACGTCGGCCGAGTGGACCTGATACAGGCTCACGAGCCGGTCCCGCGGCAGGCCGAGCTGCGCGCACATCCGCGCCCGGTTCTCGGCGACGCGCTCCGGCGCGTCCTGGGAGCCAAGGCCGCCGTTGAGCGACGCGTACAGGCCCTCGGAGACCCCGCCGACGCGGGTGAAGAAGGCGTGGCGGACGCCCGCATGGGCGGAGAGTTCCGGCGCCTCGATGAACATGCCTGCGGTCACGGTCGGCCTCGCGCTTGCCCCTGTCGCGCCCCGATAGCGCAAGGGCGGACCCTTGACGATGTCGTTCAACCGTCAGATTCTTGCTGCATTGCAGTACGGAGCCGATCCGGCCCCGCCTTGAGAAGGATCGCGATGTCACGAGGGATCGAGACCGACGCCCTGCCCGAGACGCCCGAGGCCGAAGAGCCCCGGATTCCGAGCGCGCCTGCCCACCCCGTCACGGGAGAGCCCGCCGCTTTCGACCCGACCGACCTCAACCCGCCCGCGCCGCCGACTCCGCGGCCCGCCAGCCAGACCGATTCCGGCTTCGGCTCCTTCGGCTGAGAGTAGCCGGCCCGTACGGGGCCGCGCATCGTCCCGGCGGCTCAGAGCCCCGGAAATCCCGGGAGCGGCCCGACGGACGGGCCGCTCACCGCCAGCACCTTGAACAGGCTTCCCATCCCGCCCCGGGCCGGATCGGTCAGGCGCGCGGTCGCAGCGTCGATCGCGGCGGCCTGCGCGGGGCTCGCCCGTGCCTTCAGACGCTCGGCACGGGCCCCGAGTCCGAGGGCGGCCAGGAAGTCGCCCTGATCGACGGGGCCGTGGATCGCGGCGCCCTCGGCCCGCGCCGCCTGGGCGAGGGCGGCGAAATCGACATGATGCGTCAGGTCCGCCTCGCCGGGCTCCGCCAGCGGGTCGGCGAAGCGATGTCCCGCCAGCGCCTGGAGGGTGTCGCCGAAGCCCTGGCGGACATGGCCGTAATCGATGGCCAGCAGGGCGCCGCCTTCGGAACACAGCCGCCGCGCCAGCGCGCGGATCAGCGCGAGGCCGGCCGCCGGCACGCTCATCAGCGCGCCGTCCGGGCCGTCCGCCGCGAGGCCCGGGACCGGCTCCGGCGACAGGCCGAAAGCGAGGCCGCCCGCCGGATCGAGACCGATCTGCCGCTCGTGCCAGCCCGACGGCCGGCGCTCGAACTGGCGCACCGGCAGGCAGTCGAAGAACTCGTTGGCCAGGATGATCGCCGGCCCCTCGGGCAGCGTGTCGACGCTGTCGTGCCACGCGGCACCGGTCCCGGCGAGGGCGCGCGCCTGCGCGGCCCGCAGCACCGGGCTCGTCTCGACGAGGTGCGGTGCCACGCGCACGCCCGGGAGCGCTGCCCGCAACGCGCGCAGCGCGTCCGCCATCAGCGTGCCGCGGCCGGGCCCCAGCTCCACCAGGAGGAGCGGATCCGGCGACCCGATCGGGCCGCGGACGTAGGCTGTCCAGGCACCGAGCAGTTCGCCGAACATCTGGCTGATCTCGGGCGCGGTGGTGAAGTCGCCCTGAGCGCCCAGGGGATCGCGGGTGCGGTAGTAGCCGTGGACCGGGTGGCCGAGGCAGAGGGCCATGTAGCGGTCGACGCCGATCGGCCCGTTCTGCCGGATCAGCGCCGCGATCTCGGTTCCGAGGGGGGTCACGCCTCGACGGCCGCCTTGCGGGCGGCCTCGGCGGCCGGCGCTTCCACCGGATGGCGGGGCCGTGTCCGGCCGGTCGCGGCCAGCACGATGTAGGTCAGGCCGACGATCATCATCGGCACGCACAGCAGCATGCCCATGGTCACGCCGCCGCCCATCGGACCGAGATGGTCGCCGAACAGGAAGCCGAGCTGGCGATCCGGCTCGCGGAAGAACTCGCAGACGGTCCGGGCCAGCGCGTAGCCGAGGACGAATATGCCGCCGAGGAGCCCGGGCTTGCGGAAGCCGAACCGGCGGACGCTGACCGCCATCACGATGAACAGCAGCAGGCCCTCGGTGGCGGCCTCGTAGAGCTGGCTCGGGTGGCGCGGCAGCGGGCCGCCGCTCGGGAACACGATCGCGTAAGGGAAGTCCGGCGCCACGCGGCCCCAGAGCTCGCCGTTCACGAAATTGGCGATCCGGCCGAAGAACAGGCCGATCGGCACCACCACGGCGCCGATATCGAGGAGCGTGTAGGCGTTGAGACCTTTCCCGCGGGCGAACAGCACGAAGGCCAGGATGGCCCCGATGAAACCGCCGTGGAACGACATGCCGCCGTTGCGGATCGCCAGGATCTCCCACGGATCGGCGATGTACATCGGCAGATTGTAGAACAACACGTAGCCGATCCGCCCGCCGAGCACGACGCCGAGCGCCACCCAGACGACGAGGTCGTCGATGTCGACGACCTGCGGGCGCTTCACCACGCCCCAGAGGCTGTCGGCCATGACGAGGCGGCGCGCGTAGTACCAGCCGCCGATCAGGCCGGCGATGTAGGCGAGCGCGTACCATTTGATCGTGATCGGCCCGATCGCGATCGCCACCGGATCGATGGCCGGAAAGGGCAGGGCGAGGAGCGGCATCTAACTCACCTCCGGGGCGGCCGGATTGGACGCCGGAGGGGCGACGCGTCAAGCCCGGGCGCACGCTCCCGGAACGGAGGCCTCAGCCGCGCACGAACAAGAAGCCGTGTCCGTCCGGGCCGGCGCAGTAGGCCGCCGCGCCGTCGGCGGAGGTCCGCGGCGTTCGCCCGCTCTCGCGCAGGCGCCGCGACAGGGCCCGCGGATCCGCTGCGGTGAACAGGTAGCGGGTGGCGGCCCGGTCGGCGGGCTCGACGACGAGCCGCCGCTCTGTCGCGGGCGTGCGGTAATGCAGGAGCTCCACGTGCGGCAAGGGGTCCGGCGGCGCCAGGGCGATCACGTCGACCTGCGGATCGTCGACGCCGTCGAGGCGCGCCTGCTCCGGCCCGCGGTTCAGGCCGCGCTCCGCCACCGCCAGCCCGAGGGGGCCGGTCAGGAAGGCCAGGGTGGCGTCGAGGTCGGTGACGGTGATCGCCGAGTGATCGATCCCCAGGAACAGGCCCGGCGCGTCGCGCCAGCGGGCGGCCGCGGGACCGTCGGGGAAGAAGATCAGCTCCAGGGGATGCCCGTCGGGGTCGCGGAACTTGTAGGCGGTCACCCCCCCCGTGGAGGCCGGCAGGCGCTGCGGCCCGCCGCGGCTGATCGGCGTCGGGGCGAGCCGTGCCAGTCGCGCGGCCGCGGCTTCCATGTCGCGGACCGGGATCGCGAGGTGCTGGAAGAACGGGTCGGTCGCCGCGGGATCGGTTGGGTAGGGCGCGCCGGGCGGATCGACCGCCAGGAAGGTCACGGTCTGCCCGCCGAGGCGCATGCGCAGCTGGGTGGCGCGCCGGTCCGCGAGCCCCATCACCTCCGCCTGCGCGGCGGGAACCGGCTCCGGCGGGGCGGCCCGCGCGAAGCCGAGCCCGTCTTGGTAGAAGGCCTCCGTGACGGCGAGGTCCGCGACCGTGCGGCCGAACCCCGCGAGGGCCCGCACGCCGCCCTCGGGAGCGGTGCCGCTCACAGGAGCGGCGCTCCCCGCACGTTCACGTAGATCGCGTAGAGCGCCTGCGAGGCGCACAGGAACAGGCGGCTGTCGTTGCGTCCGCCGAAGGTGAGGTTGGCGACCGTCGCGGGCACGAAAATCTTGCCGACCAGCTCGCCGCCGGGGTCGATGCAGTGGACCCCGTCCCCGGCGCTCGACCAGACATTGCCGTGCTCGTCGCACCGGATGCCGTCGGCGTTACCGGGCGCGATCCGGCAGAACACGTCGCCGCCCGACAGGCTTCCGTCCTCGGCCACGTCGAAGACGCGCACGTGCTGGAGCGGATCGGTGTCGAACTGCAGCCCGGTCTCGACGATGTAGAGCCTGCGCTCGTCGGGCGAGAAGCAGAGCCCGTTCGGCCCCTGGAAGTCGTCGGCCACCACCCGCAGCGAGCCGTCGCGCGGATCGAAGCGGTAGACGGCGGCGGGCAGCTCGGATTCCTGCTTGCCGCCCTCGTAGTCGGTCTGGATGCCGTAGGGCGGGTCCGAGAACCAGATCGTCCCGTCCGACTTGCAGACGATGTCGTTGGGCGAGTTCAGGCGTCGCCCCCGGTAATGCTCGACCAGGCCGGTGACCCGCCCGTCGAGCTCGGTCCGATTGATGCGCCGGCCGCGGTGCGAGCAGGACAGCATCCGCCCCTGGCGGTCGCGGGCGTGACCGTTCTCGAAGTCGCTCGCCTCGCGGTAGACGCTCAGGCCGGCGGATTCCGACCAGCGCATCACCCGGTTGTTGGGGAGATCCGAGAACAGGAGCTCGTCGCGGTCGCCGAACCAGACCGGGCCCTCGGTCCAGCGGAACCCGTCCGCGAGCTTCTGCAGCGGCGCGTTCGGCAGGATGTAGGCCTTGAAGCGCGGCTGCGTGAGTTCGAAGTCGTCCATGGAACCGCCCCTACTTGAAGCGGCCGGGCTGATTGACGGTCGGCTCGACCTGGAGCCCGGTCACGATCATCGTGCAGGGCTCGTCGCCCACCGTGCCGGACAGGTGGCCCTTCCGGCCGTCGCGCGCCTTCGTGTTCTGGTCCTCGCCCATCATCAGCTCGCCCGGGCCCATCTCGACCCGGTGGCCGTCCATCGTCTCGACGAACCAGCGGCCCGACAGGACGGCGATCCATTGCGGCCGCGGATTCTCGTGCCACTCACCGACCCAGCCGACCGGCAGGACCGTGAAGGTCACGACCGACGACGCCGGGTCCATCTTGTCGTTCCACTGCGGCGCGGTCTCGGGGTTGATCCCCTCGAACTTGAACCGCTCGAGGTGGAACAGCTCCTGGCGGCTCACACCCTCCGCATCGGTGTAGACGTGCCAGTACGGCATCTTCGGAGGGGTCGGCTCGCTCATCGTCGCTCCTGCCGCGGCGGGACACACCCTCCCACAACGGCCGGGCTTGGCGATGGTTCGCGGCTCCCGACGAAGGCCAGAACGACCGGGACATCGCTCCGAGTCCCGGTCAGCAAAGCTCCTCACCGTCCTTGCGAGCGCAGCGAAGCAATCCAGCCGGCGCCACACTCGGCGATCGCGCGCCGGCCCGGCTCGCCTCGCCGCGCTCGCGATGACGGCGCGACGCTCACATCTGCTCGGGGATCCGGTCCGTCTGCGCGAGGTTCGAGAACCGGGTGATGTTCGCGTCGAACTGCAGCTCCACGGTGCCGGTGGGGCCGTGACGCTGCTTGCCGAGGATCACCTCGGCCTTGCCGTGGACGCGCTGCATCTCGGCTTCCCAGGCGAAGAACTCCTCGGTCCCTTCGCGGGGCTTCTTGTTCCCGACGTAGTACTCCTCGCGGAACACGAACATGACGACGTCGGCGTCCTGCTCGATCGAGCCCGATTCGCGCAGGTCGGCGAGCTGCGGGCGCTTGTCGTCGCGGTTCTCCACCTGACGGGAGAGCTGGGACAGGCCGATGATCGGCACCGCCAGCTCCTTGGCGAGCGCCTTCATGCCCGTGGTGATCTCGGTCATCTCCTGCACGCGGTTGTCGCTGCGCTTGCCGGAGCCCGACAGCAGCTGGAGGTAATCGACAATCAGCAGGTCGAGCCCCTTCTGGCGCTTCAGGCGCCGGGCCCGGGCGGCGAGCTGGGCGATCGAGATGCCGCCGCTCTGGTCGATGTAGAACGGGATCGTCTGCATGTCCCGGGCGGCGTCGGTGATCTTGTAGAAATCTTCCGGACGGATGTCGCCGCGGCGGATTTTGTAGGAGGGCACGCCCGACTGCTCGGCGATGATGCGGGTGGCGAGCTGCTCGGCCGACATTTCCAGCGAGAAGAAGCCCACGATGCCGCCGTTCACGGTCCGGGTCGTGCCGTCCGGCTGCTTCTCGCCGCGATAGGCCTTGGCGATGTTGAAGGCGATGTTGGTCACCAGCGAGGTCTTGCCCATGGCCGGGCGGCCCGCGAGGATGATCAGATCGGAGGGCTGCAGGCCGCCCATCTTGGCGTCGAGGTCGGACAGACCCGTGGCGATGCCCGAGAGCTTGCCGTCGCGCTGGTAGGCCTTGGCGGCCATGTCGACCGCGGCGGTCAGCGCGTCCGAGAATTTCTGGAAGCCGCCGTCGTAGCGTCCGGCCTCAGCCAGCTCGTAGAGCCGGCGCTCGGTCTCCTCGATCTGGTCCCTGGGCGCTTGCTCCACCGGCGCCTCGTAGGCGCCGTTCACCAGATCCTCGCCGATGGTGATCAGCCGGCGACGGATGGCGAGGTCGTAGATCGTGCGGCCGTACTCGCCGGCGTTGATCACCGTCGTCGCGTCGGCGGCGAGGCGCGCGAGGTACTGCATCACCGTCTGGCCGCCGAAATCGGCGTCGCCCAGATAGGTCTTCATGGTGATGGGCGTGGCGAGCTTGCCGGCCTTGATCAGGGAGGCCGCCACCGTGAAGATCTGCTGGTGGGCATCCTCCATGAAGTGCTCGGCCAGCAGGAAGTCTGACACCCGGTAATAGGCGTCGTTGTTCACCAGAATCGCGCCCAGCAGCGCCTGCTCCGCGTCGATGTTGTGCGGGGCGACGCGGTACTCGGCCTGGACCGCTTCGAGCTTGGCCGTGAGCGCATTGGGCAAGGCCATCGGCGGACGACTCCGTATCAGGCGCCGCGGCGGGCGCGCCAGGATCACACCGCACGACCTTGGCGCCGGTATGGTTACCGAAGCCTAGCCGACGGCCGGTTCTCCCGGGCCGGGGCGCGGAAAAGCGGACGCCCGCCGACTCTCGCGAGGGGCGGGCGTCCATGCTGGAACAAAACTGGAACGTGTCAAGTCTCGGGGACCATCATCCCCAGTGTTCACCGGTATACACGGCGGGGTCGGCCTCGCTGCCCGGCCACGCCGCCGCAGGCTTGACCGGCCGGTTGGCCGGCCGGTCAAGCCTGAAAACGGGGATCAGCCGCGGTCGTCGGCGCCCTCGCCGGCATCGGCCAGCGCCTGACCGACCTCGAGGCCGAGGTCGTCGAGGTTGAACGCCTCGCGCTCGGTCACCGACTCGCCGCGGGCCTGACGCTCGGCCTCCTCGGGGCTGCGGGCGACGTTGACGGTGATCTCCACCTCGACCTCGGGGTGCAGCACCACCGGGACCGTGTGAAGGCCCAGGGTCTTGATCGGCTGGTTCAGGGTGAACTGACCGCGATCGACCGTGAAGCCCTCCTTCGCGACGACCTCGGCGAGGTCGCGGGTCGAGACCGAGCCGTACAGCACGCCGGTCTCGCCGGACTGACGGATGAGGACGAAGCTCTGGCCGTTCAGCTTCTCGGCGACGACCTCGGCGTCCTTCTTGCGGTCGAGGTTGCGAGCCTCGAGCTGGGCGCGCTGGGCCTCGAAGTGCTTCTTGTTGGCTTCCGTCGCGCGCAGGGCCTTGCCGCGGGCGAGCAGGAAGTTGCGGGCGAAGCCCGGACGGACATTCACGGTCTCGCCCATCTGGCCCAGCTTGGCCACGCGCTCGAGCAGGATCACTTCCATGGTCTTTCTCCTTCAGGTGTTCGGCCACGCGGGCCGGGGTCTCACGGCGCCGGATCGCCCTTGGGGCGTCGGCGGTCGAGGGCTGTGTCGGCGAGGCCGAACAGGGTCAGGGCGACCAGGGCGATGCCCTGGGTCACGAACAGGATCAGGTACATGCCGAACAGCATGAGCCCGCGCCCCGGCCGGCCGCGGGAGCGGTCGTGGAAGGCGGCGAGCCCCTGGAGGGCGAAGGCGGCGCTGAACGCGCCGAGCAGCGCGACCCCGAACACGCCGACATAGCCGGGCGCGAAGCACATCCCGACGGCCGCCGCGACCGCCACGAGCGTGCTGCGCGGCATGGCGGTGGAGGGGATGTCGGGCCAGGGCCGCGGCAGGCGGCCGGAGATCTTCACGATCCGGGCCGACGCCCAGAGGTAGAAGGCCAGCAGCAGGGCGAGGCCGTTCGCCGCGAAGGCGGGCACGACGCGGGCGAGGGCGTCCGCCACCTCGGCCCGCGTCACGTCCGCCGGGTCGGCGTCGGCCTGCGGGGCCGGACCGGGCGTCGCCGCCCCGTCCTTGCCGCCCGCCTCGCCGCCGGTCGAGGGCGCGTCGGCGCGCGGGGCATCTGCGCGCGGGGTCTCGGGGGACGGGCGGGCGGAGGGCAGCCGCGTCTGGACCAGGGTCTGGGCGAGCCCGCGCAGCTGCGCGTCGAAGGCGGCGTGGTTCGGCGACGACAGGACCGCGATGGCGATGAAGGCGAGGGCGGCCGTAGCGGCGATCCAGCCGAGCAGGCGGCCGGTCGGGTACCATTCGAGGCCGGCGGGCGTCTCGCGCCCGAGGAGCGCGAGGTAGGCGAGCCACCAGGCGGGCAGGGCGATGTAGGCCGCGAAGGCCAGTCCCAGGAAGGGCGCGATCACCAGGACCAGCGCGAGGCTGCCGGCGGCGGCCGCGGCGAGCGCGGCCTTGTGGCTCCAGCCCAGGCCGACGATCAGGATCGGCAGCGGCGCCACGAGGTAGAGCAGGATCGCGAGCGGCGTCGCCTTCAGCAGCACCCCGAACAGGAGTGCGGAGACGAGGCCCGCGCCGATACCGATGCCGATGTGCTGTGCCATGAATTCCGCTGTCCCGCTGCCGGTACGGCAGGGTTAGAGGCGGCTACGCGCCCCAACGATCGGGCGGCGCGAGCCGCCCTCTGGGAGGGCCGGCCCGGGCAGATGCCGGGCCGGCGGGTTCTGATGGCCTACTTGATCACGTAGGGCAGCAGGCCGAGGAAGCGGGCGCGCTTGATCGCCTGGGCGAGCTCGCGCTGCTTCTTGGCCGAGACCGCGGTGATCCGCGACGGCACGATCTTGCCGCGCTCGGACACGTAGCGGGACAGGAGCTTGACGTCCTTGTAGTCGATCTTCGGCGCGTTCGCGCCGGAGAACGGGCAGGTCTTGCGACGACGGAAGAAGGGACGGCGTCCGCCGCCCGCACCAGCACCGAATGCCATGGGTTAGCCCTCCCCGCCGAAGCTGCGCTCGCCGCGGTCACCGCGATCGCCGCGGTCACCACGGTCGCCGCCGAAGCCGCCACCGCCGAAGCCCTCGTCATCGCGACGACGGCCGCGCTCGCGATCCTTGCGGTCGTCGCGGTCGCGCTTCTGCATCATGGCGGACGGCTCGGAATCGAGCTCCTCGACCCGGATGGTCATGAAGCGCAGCACGTCCTCGGAGATCTGCATCTGGCGCTCCATCTCGGCGATGGCGGCCGGCGGGGCGTCGATGTTGAGGAGGGCGAAGTGCGCCTTGCGGTTCTTCTTGATCCGGTAGGCGAGGGACTTCACGCCCCACATCTCGATCTTCTCGAGACGGCCACCGTTCTGCTCGATCACACCCTTGTAGGTGTCGATCATCGTCTCGACCTGCTGGGACGTCACGTCCTGGCGGGCCAAGAGCACATGCTCGTAGAGAGGCATTGTCGGGCCTTTCATCGTCAAAAGGAGCCCGGCCGCCGGAAGGCGGCTGATTCGGGCCGGTTCATCTCGCGCTACGCTCGGCGCCAAGCCCTTCGAGCCGATTTTCAGGCCCGAGCGGTTGATCGAAGGCGGAGACACCGGACGACGGGATCTGGGAGAGCCCTGTGCCGCGAGCGGCACCGTCCGTTCAGCCCCCGGCCGGAGCGAACGCGAGGGGCGGCGCATAGTCGGTTTTTCGCGACCTGGCAAGGTCGTGGCAAGGTCGCGTCGTGGGTCGCGGCTTGGGTGGCGGGCCCGAACTCCCCGCGGCCGCGGGGATCGGGCCGCGCGTCCCGTGCCGGGCCCTGCCGGGACGGCCCCGCCTGTTGTGCGGAACACGCCCACGGGCGCGTGCCGCGCCGCGGCGCGACCCTGTCCGGCACCGCTCAAGCTTGCCGCTCGGGCGGTTCGATGACACAAGCGCGGCGCGGCTGGGGATCCCCGGCCGCACTGGTTTTCGGTAATCCTCCAGATCCGCGATGGCAGAGGCCCCAGCTTCCGGCCCGTCCGAGGTCGGTCCCGTGCTGATCACCGGCGCGAGCGGCTTCCTCGGCTCAGCCCTGGTCGACGTGTTCCGCCGGGCCGGCTTCCCGGTGCGCATCCTCGTGCGCGCGTCGAGCCCCCGCCGCAACCTCACCTGGACCGACGTCGAGATCGCCGAGGGCGACATGCGCGATCCGGCCGCCGTGGCGGCGGCGATGCGCGGCCAGCGCTACCTGATCCACGCCGCAGCCGATTACCGGCTCTGGGCGCCGGACATGGAGGAGATCGTCCGCACCAACCGCGACGGCACGCGCCTGATGATGCGCGCGGCGCTCGAGGCCGGCGTGGAGCGTGTCGTCTACACGTCGAGCGTCGCGACGATCAAACCGCCGGCCGACGGCGTCACGCCCTCCGACGAGACCATGCCGCTGACGCCCGAGACCGCGATCGGCGCCTACAAGCGCAGCAAGGTCGTGGCCGAGCGGGTGGTCGAGGAGATGGTCGCCCGGGACGGCCTGCGGGCGGTGATCGTCAACCCGTCGACGCCGATCGGCCCCCGCGACGTCAAGCCGACGCCGACCGGCCGGATCATCCAGGAGGCGGCGCTCGGCAAGATGCCGGCCTTCGTCGATACCGGGCTCAACCTCGCCCACGTGGACGACGTGGCCCAGGGGCACCTCCTGGCGCTGCGCAAGGGCCGCATCGGCGAGCGCTACATCCTCGGCGGCGAGGACGTGTTCCTCTCGCAGATGCTCGCCGACATCGCCGGCATGGTCGGGCGCAAGCCGCCGACCGTGAATCTGCCCCGGGCCGCCGTCTACCCGGTGGCGTTCTTCGCGCAGCTCGCCGCGCGGGTCACCGGCAGGCAGCCCTTCGCGACGATCGACGGGATCCGCATGTCGCGCTACCGGATGTTCTTCTCGGACAGGAAGGCGCGCGCCGAACTCGGCTACACGGCCCGGCCGTACCGCGAGGGCCTGTCGGACGCGATCACGTGGTTCCGGGAGGCGGGCTACCTCGCATGAGCACCCTCGATTCCGCCACCGCGACGCGCTCCGGCAAGGGGCACCGCGACGAGAACTTCCCCGTCGCCTCGCACCTGATCCATCCCCGCCACCGGGGCGCGATCCTGGCGTTCTACAACTTCGTCCGCGCCGGCGACGACGTGGCCGATCACGCCGCCCTGTCGCCCGAGCGCAAGATCGAGCTGCTCGATCGCCTCGCCGACGCGCTCACCGGCGCCGGGCCGTCCGATCCCGAGGCCGAGCCGCTGAAGCGCGAGCTCGCGGCCCGCGGCCTGCCGCCCCGGCACGCCCTGGAACTCCTCGACGCGTTCCGCATGGACGCCCGCAAGAACCGCTACGCGGACTGGGACGAGCTGATCCACTACTGCCGCTACTCGGCGATGCCGGTGGGCCGCTACGTCCTCGACGTGCACGGCGAAGACCCGGCCCGGGTCTACAGGGCGTCCGACGCCATCTGCGCGGCGCTCCAGGTGATCAACCACCTCCAGGATTGCGGCAAGGACTTCGCGGCGCTCGACCGGGTCTACCTCCCGCAGGATTGCCTCGACCGTCACGGCGCCAAAGTGGCGATGCTCGGCGAGGCCGAGGCGCCGCCGCAGCTCCGGGCCGCGATCCGCGAGCTGGCGCAGCGCTGCCTCGACCTCCTCGACGAGGGCGCGGTCCTGCCGGACCTGATCGACGACCTGCGCCTGTCTCTGGAGATCGCCGCCATCCACCGGCTCGCCGTCGTGCTGAGCCGGGGCCTGCTGGAGCGCGACCCGCTCTCGGAGAAAGTCCATCACGGCAAGGCCGCCTTCGCGCTGACGGCGCTGGGCGGCGTCGCCGCCACCCTGGCGCGCCGGCCCTTCCGCGGCCGGACCGTCCGGGCCGCGGCTCAGGGGATCCGCTCGTGACCGCCACCGCCACGCCCGCCCAGGACCACGCGAGCGCCGCCCCGGCGCTGCCCGCCGCCGGCTCCTCCTTCTACACGGCGATGCGCCTGCTGCCGAAGGAGCGGCGGGAGGCGATGTACGCCGTCTACGCCTTCTGCCGCGCCGTCGACGACGTCGCCGACGACGGCGGCACCCGAGCCGTCCGGCAGGTCGAGCTCGACCGCTGGCGGGCCGATATCGACGCGCTCTACGCCGGCCGCCCGGCCCCGCGGGTGCGCGACCTCGTGGAGCCCGTGCGCCGATTCGGCCTGAAGCGCGAGGATTTCCAGGCGGTCATCGACGGCATGGCGATGGACGCCGTCGAGGACATCGTCGCCCCCGACGCCGAGACCCTCGACCTCTACTGCGACCGGGTCGCCAGCGCGGTCGGCCGGCTGTCGGTGCGGATCTTCGGCATGCCGGAGGCGGACGGCATCCGGCTGGCGTGGCACCAGGGCCGCGCGCTCCAGCTCACCAACATCCTGCGCGACATCGACGAGGATGCCGAGCGCGGCCGCCTCTACCTGCCGCGCGAGAAGCTCCGGGCGATCGGCCTCACCGACCCGACGCCGGCCGAGGCGATCGGCCACCCCCGCATCGGCGAGGTCTGCATCTCCCTCGCCCGCGAGGCCGAGGACCATTACCAGGCGACCTGGGAGATCATCCGGCGCAGCCCCCGCAAGGCGACCAAGGCCGCCCGGCTGATGGCCGCCGCCTATCACCTCTACCTCAAGGCGGTGCTCGCGCGCGGCTGGGCGATGCCCCGCGCCCGGGTGAAGCCCGGCAAGCTCGCGCTGCTGGGCGTCGTCGTCCGGCACGGCCTGATCTGATGGGCACCGTCCACGTCGTCGGCGCCGGCCTCGCCGGCCTCGCCGCTTCCGTCGCGCTCGCCGAATCCGGCGCCCGGGTGGTCCTGCACGAGGCCGCCAAGCAGGCCGGCGGCCGCTGCCGCTCGTACTACGACCCGGCCCTCGGCCTGACCATCGACAACGGCAACCACCTGCTCCTGTCCGGCAACGCCGATTCCCTCGGGTTCCTCCGGACGATCGGCGCGCCGGCCGACGCCCTGGTGGGGCCGGACGTGGCGGAGTTCGACTTCGCCGACCTGAAGACCGGCGAGCGCTGGCGGCTGCGGCCCAACGCCGGGCGGCTGCCCTGGTGGGTCATGAGCCCGGCCCGCCGCGTCCCCGGCACCCGGGCGCGGGACTACCTCGCGCCCCTCGGGATCCTGCGCGCGGCCTCCGGCAAGGCGGAGGGCGCGGGCGGCACGATCGGCGCCCACATGGCCTGCGAGGGCACGCTCTACCGGCGCCTCTGGCACCCGGTGCTGCTCGCGGCCCTCAACACCGAGCCCCGCGACAGCGACGTCGGGCTGGCGGCGCGGATCCTGCGCGAGACCCTGGGGGCGGGCGGCAAGGCCTGCCGCCCCCTCGTGGCCGTCGAAGGGCTGTCCTACGCCTTCGTGGATCCGGCGATCCGCTACCTCACGAGCCGCGGCTGCGAGATCCGCCTCGGCCGGCGCCTGCGCGGCCTCGACCTCGCGGACGGCCGCGTCGGGCAGCTCGTGTTCTCGGACGGTGCAGAGACCCTCGGTCCGGAGGACGGCGTCGTGCTGGCGCTGCCGCCGTGGGTCGCCCGGGAGGTGTTGCCCGGTCTCCTCGCACCGGTGGAATTCCGCTCTATCGTGAACGCGCATTTCGCGCTGGTGCCGAAGCCCGGCAGCCCGCTCGTCCTCGGCGTGGTCAACAGCCTCACGGAGTGGCTTTTCGCCTATCCCGACCGGTATTCGGTCACGATCAGCGGTGCCGACCGGCTCCTCGACGTGCCCCGCGAAGACCTCGCGCGGCAGATCTGGGCCGAGATCGCACAGTTGTGCAACCTTGCACCCGACCTGCCCAGCTGGCAGATCGTAAAGGAGAAGCGTGCGACCTTTGCGGCGACGCCGGCGGAAGCCGCGCGGCGCCCGAAGGCCGAAACCGCCTACGACAATCTCGTCCTGGCAGGCGATTGGACAGCCACCGGCCTGCCGTCGACGATCGAGGGAGCGATCCGCTCTGGCCAGACGGCCGCACGTTCCTTGCGTGCGGGATCTGCCGCGCGTGCTGGAACCCAGGTGCGCGGCGCAGCTTGAGGCATGGCGTCCGCCGCGAGGCGGTCGTTCGAGGCGAGGACTATGAGAGAGGCCGTTAGCAAAGTCGAGGCGCTGCAGCGCTCGAAGACTCAGGGGATCTCGCTCGAGGACGTCGAGCGCGGCGTGGCGCAGGCGACGCGCGCGCTGACCGCCCTGGCGCACGACGACGGGCACATCTGCTTCGAGCTCGAGGCGGATGCCACGATCCCGTCCGAGTACATCCTGTTCCACCATTTCCGCGGCACGCGGGTCCCCGGCGACCTCGAGGCCAAGATCGGCAGCTACCTCCGCCGCACCCAGGGGCGGCACGGCGGATGGGCCCTCGTCCACGAGGGGCCGTTCGACATGAGCTGCACGGTCAAGGCGTATTTCGCCCTCAAGATGATCGGCGACGACATCGAGGCGCCGCACATGCGCCGGGCGCGCGAGGGCATCCTGTCCCGCGGCGGCGCGGCCAACGCCAACGTGTTCACCCGCTTCATGCTGGCCCTCTACGGCGAGGTGCCGTGGCGCGCCGTGCCGGTGATGCCCGTCGAGGTGATGTTCCTGCCGAAGTGGTTCCCGTTCCACCTCGACAAGATCAGCTACTGGGCCCGGACCACCGTGGTGCCGCTGTTCGTGCTCCAGGCGACCAAGCCCCGGGCGCGCAATCCCCGCGGCATCAGCGTGCAGGAGCTGTTCGTCACCCCGCCGGAGAGCGTCCGCTCCTGGCCGGGCTCGCCCCACGCCACGTGGCCCTGGACGCCGATCTTCGGCTTCATCGACCGGGTGCTGCAGCGGGTCGAGAACCACCTGCCGCGCAAGAGCCGGCAGCGCGCCATGGAGATGGCGCGCGCCTGGGTGAGCGAGCGCCTCAACGGCGAGGACGGCCTGGGCGCCATCTTCCCCGCCATGGTCAACTCGGTGCTGATGTACGAGGTGATGGGCTACCGGCCCGATCACCCGCAGGTCCGCGTCGCCTGCGACGCCATCGAGAAGCTCGTCGTCGAGAAGGCCGACGAGGCCTACGTCCAGCCCTGCGTCTCGCCGGTCTGGGACACGGCGCTCGCGAGCCACGCGCTGCTCGAGGCCGGCGGCCCCGAGGCCGAGGCCCAGGCCCGCGCCGGTCTGGACTGGCTGAAGCCTCGGCAGGTGCTCGACATCGTCGGCGACTGGGCGGCGCGCAAGCCGAAGGTCCGGCCGGGCGGCTGGGCGTTCCAGTACGCCAACGCGCACTATCCCGACCTCGACGACACCGCCGTGGTGGTGATGGCGATGGACCGGGCCATGCACCAGCACGGCCTCGTCGCCGGCATGCCGGACTACAAGGCCTCGATCGCCCGCGCCCGGGAATGGGTCGAGGGCCTGCAATCCGAGGACGGTGGCTGGGCGGCGTTCGACGCCGACAACAACCACATGTACCTCAACCACATCCCGTTCTCGGATCACGGCGCGCTGCTCGACCCGCCGACCGCGGACGTGACCGCGCGCGTGGTCGGGATGCTGTCCCAGCTCGGCGAGACCCGGGAGACCTCCCGCGCCCTCGATCGCGGCGTGAACTACCTCCTGAATGATCAGGAGGAGGACGGCTCGTGGTACGGCCGCTGGGGCATGAACTTCATCTACGGCACGTGGTCGGTGCTCTGCGCCCTCAACGCCGCCGGGGTCGACTCCGCCGATCCGCGCATCCAGAAGGCCGTGTCCTGGCTGATCCGGATCCAGAACCCGGATGGCGGCTGGGGCGAGGACGCCTCCTCGTACAAGATCGACCCGGCCTTCGAGCCCGGCTCGTCCACCGCCTCGCAGACCGCCTGGGCGCTCCTCGCCCTGATGGCGGCCGGCGCGGTCGACGACCCGGCCGTGACCCGGGGCATCAACTTCCTGACCCGCACGCAGGGCGCGGACGGGTTCTGGAAGGAGGAGCGCTACACCGCCACGGGCTTCCCGCGGGTCTTCTACCTGCGGTACCATGGTTACCCGAAGTTCTTCCCGCTCTGGGCGATGGCGCGCTTCCGCAACCTCAAGCGTGGCAACAGCCGGCGCGTCCAGTTCGGCATGTGACGTCCGCTGACGTCCTGGAGCCGGCCCGACGGGCCGGCTCCGCTCCGCCGGATCGCGGCGCGCTCGACCGTCCCGACAGCCGATCCGCGAGCCCCGGTACGAGACACGTGGCCTCCTCAGACAGCGATCGCGCGGGACCGGACGAGCCGCCCCCCGCGCCGGATCCGGC
Source organism: Methylobacterium sp. UNC300MFChir4.1 (assembly GCF_900110155.1). Lineage (NCBI taxonomy): Bacteria > Pseudomonadati > Pseudomonadota > Alphaproteobacteria > Hyphomicrobiales > Methylobacteriaceae > Methylobacterium > Methylobacterium sp. UNC300MFChir4.1. The sequence continues at coordinate 342,910 of NZ_FOCS01000001.1, forward strand.
CCGGACCCCGCCCCGGCGCTCGCGCCTGCTTGCGGACCTCGCCGGACTCGTCCACGAGCGCGCCATGATCGATCCCGCCGCACCCGTCCTGGCCGTCACCGGCCTCGCCCGCGAGCGCCGCATGGCGGTGGGGGAGGGGGTCGAGGCCGTGGGGGCCGGCGGCAATCCCCACCGTCTCCGCCAACTCCTGGAGGCCCGCGGCCAGCCCGGCTGCCGCGCTGTGATCAGCTTCGGCATCGCGGGCGGCCTCGATCCCTCGCTCCGGCCCGGCGACGTCGTGGTGGGCACCGGCGTGGTGAGCGAGGAGGGGCGGCGCGCCGCCGATCTCGACCTGTCGGCCACGCTGCTCAACCTCCTGTCCGGCGTCGGGCCGCGGGTGATCCCGGCGGATCTGGCGGGCGTCGACACCGCGGTTCTCGCGGTCGACGGCAAGACGGACCTGCGGACCACCACCGGCGCCGCGGCCGTCGACATGGAATCGCACGTGGCCGCGTCCTTCGCGGGCCGGCACGGCCTGCCCTTCGCGGCCGTGCGGGTGATCTGCGATCCGGCCGACCAGGCCCTCCCGGCTTTCGCGGCCTCGGCCCTCACGCCGGACGGCGAGCCCGACATCGCCGCGGTGTTCTTCGCCTTCGCGCGCGGCCGGGCACGCCTGGGAGACCTCATGCGCCTCGCCCGGGACTCGAACGCCGCCTTCGCGGCACTCGGACGGTGCCGGACGCGGCTCGGGCCGGGACTGGGCATACCGGTCCCGGGGCGCTGAGACGCCCAGACGCTCAGTCGCGGAAAGGGGGACACGAAAAAGCGCCGGCCTGTTCGGCCAGCGCGAGTCGGAGGTCACCACGAGACGGCGCGGGGCGGACCCCGCGCCGGGAGAAACCGGCCTCAGCCGGCCTTCTTGTTGAGCGAGACCGCCACGAACCGGGTCTGGCCCTTGCCGCTCTTCACCCGCATCAGCACGGCCTTGCGCCCGCTCGACTCGGCCGCCCGGATCTGCGTCGCCACGTCCGACGGACGGGCCACGCTCTGGCCGCCGACGTCGAGGATCACGTCGCCCGCCTCGATACCCTTGGCGGCCGCCGGGCCGTCGGGATCGACCTGGACCACCGCGACGCCCTGATCCGACAGGCCGACATCGCCGGCCGGGGCGAGCTGCAGGCCGAGCCGCGGCTGGCCGTTGCCCGAGTCGTCGTCGCGGCTCGCCATCTTGGTGCCGTCGGTCGGCATCGTGCCCAGCGTCACCGTGGCGGTGTCGGTCTTGCCGCCGCGCAGGTAGCTCAGCTCGACCTTGGCGCCCGGCTTCAGGCCGGCGATCTTGCGCGACAGCTCGCGGGCGCTGTCCACCGTGTCGCCGTTGACCTTCTCGATCACGTCGCCCGCCTTCAGGCCGGCCTTGGCCGCCGGGGTGCCGTTCTCGGCGTGGTCGACCAGGGCGCCCTTGGCCTTGTCGAGGCCCAGGCCCTCGGCGATGTCCTGCGTCACGGGCTGGATCTGGACGCCCAGGTAGCCGCGGGCGACCTTGCCGTCGGTCCGGAGCTGGTCGACCACCGCCTGAACGGTCTCGGCGGGGATCGCGAAGGCGAGGCCGACGCTGCCGCCTGACGGGGACGCGATGGCGGTGTTCATGCCGACCACCTCGCCGTTGACGTTGAAGGTCGGGCCGCCCGAATTGCCCTTGTTGATGGGCGCGTCGATCTGCAGGAAGTCGTCGTAGGGACCGGCGCCGATGTCGCGGCCGCGGGCCGAGACGATGCCGGCGGTCACGGTTCCGCCGAGGCCGAACGGGTTACCGATCGCCACCACCCAGTCGCCGACCTGCGGCGCGGCCTTGCCGAACTGGACGTACGGGAAGTTCGAGCCCTCGGTGATCTTCAGCAGGGCGACGTCCGTCTTGGAATCCTTGCCGATGACCTTGGCGTCGAGAGTGCGCCCGTCGTCCAGCGTCACCTGCACGGTCTTGGCATGGTCGACCACGTGGTTGTTGGTGACCACGTAGCCGTCGGCCGAGATGATGAAGCCGGATCCCACCGCGCCGCGCGGGCTCTGATGCTGGGGCTGCATGCCGCCGGGACCGTTCTGGCCGAATCGCTTGAAGAACTCGCGCAGCTGCGGCGGCACGTTCTGGAGGTTGCGCCCCTGGCTCGGTCCGTCGTCGTCGTCGCTGCTCGCCGAGTCGTCGAGCTTCACCTTCACCGAGACCACGCCCGGCTTCACCTTGTTGACGATGCCGGCGAACGAGCCCGGCGGGTGCTCGGGCGCCTCGATCGGCGACTTGGGCAGAGCCTGCGCGTAGGCCGGGGTCGCGGCCGGCAGATAGCCGCTGCCGATGGCACCGCCGGCGATCAGCGCTGCGGCCGCCACGGAGGCGAGGGCGCGGCGCGAGGTGCGGCCAGTGGGACGGGTCTCGGTCATGGGGGGTCTCAACCTCTCGGGACTGATCGGGACGACGCCGGCGGTCGCGGCCGTCGATGGGATCTGTCTAAGGGGCGGCGCCTGACCCGGGCGTGGCGATCAAATTACCGTTTGGACAGGTGGGCGAGCGGTCGCGGAGCCCCAGCGCGATCGCGGCGAGCGACTGAGATCGGAGGTCCGACGCTCCGGCGCGGGTTGGGCCGGATCCAGGCTCGTGCTGTCCGGCACCGCAGTTTCCGGGAGTCGATCTTAAATACCGCTCAGTTCGTCGGGCCGGCGCAATCTCGGTGCCGCCAGATTTGAGTGTGTAGGCAGAGGAATCGACAATGAAGGTGCTGTTGGCGGCCGCCATGGTCTTCGGGTCGACTGTCGGCGCGCTGGCGGTCGAGTCGTACGCGGATTACCGTGATTACTTCGACGCGAAGCCCGTCGTCGCAAGTCGCGCGCCGCGCAGCGTTTCCGAGAGAACGTACAGCGTCGATACGCGTCGCCCCGGAGATGAGCGCGTTGCGAAATCGGCGGCCAACTTCCGGCCCGGCTACTGGAACCAGTCGGGCGGCTACGTTCCACCGGACTATTCCCTGCATCCGCAAGGCGCGTCGCAGGACGGCTTCTGGACCCCGAACGACGCGTCCGCCGCCAGTTGGGGCGGGCCGCGGGCGTTCACCGGAACCCTCGGCACCCGACGCTGACGGGCGAGCCTCCGGGGCCGGGTCACCCCCGGGGCGGGCCTGACACGTCGGAGCGCTCCCGGACGGGCGCTCAGTCCCCGCTGAGCCGGACCAGAGCTTCCTCGATCTTCGCCAGCCGCGCCGCCTCGCTCTCGCGGCGCTCCCGGTTCTCCTCGATGATCTCCTCGGGCGCCCGGGCCACGAAGTCGGCGTTGCCGAGCTTGGCGTCGATCTTCTTGATCTCGCCCTGCGCCTTGCCCTGCTCCTTCTTCAGGCGTGCGACCTCGGCCGCGAGGTCGACCACGCCTTCCAGCGGCAGCGCGGCGACGCTGCCGCGCACCAGGAGCTGCACCGAGTTCTTCGGCGGCGTCTCGGAGAAGGTGATCTCCGACAGCCGGGCGAGGCGCAGGAGCGTGTCGCGCCAAGCCTCAACCCGCGCTCTCACCTCCGGGGCGGCGCCGACCATCACCAGCGGGATCTGCGCGCCGGCCGGGACATTGGTCTCGGACCGCGCCGAGCGGATCTGGCTGACGAGATCGACCACGAACCCGACCTCGGCCTCCGCGGCCGCGTCGGCGAGGCCGCCGAGGTCCGGCCAGGCGGCCAGGGTCAACAGGCCGCGCTCCGGCAGGTCGGCGCCCTTGATCGCCCACAGCTCCTCCGTGAGGAACGGCATGAACGGGTGCAGCAGCTTGGCGACCTGATCGATCAGGAACGCCACGCTCGCCTGCGTCTCGGTCCGGATCGCCGGATCGACGCCCTCGCCCTGGAGCACCGGCTTGGCGAGCTCGAGATACCAGTCGCAGAAGATGTTCCAGACGAAGCGGTAGGCCACCGCCGCCGCGTCGTTGAAGCGGAAGGCCTCGAGGGCGCCCGCGACCTCGTCGACCGCGCGGGCCGCCTCGGTGAGCGCCCAGCGGTTGATCGCGCCGGTGGCGGAGCGCGGGTCGAAGGCCGGGTCCAGGCGGCAGCCGTTCAGCTCCGCGAAGCGGGCGGCGTTCCAGAGCTTGGTCGCGAAGTTGCGGTAGCTCTGGACCCGGTCGGTGGACAGCTTGATGTCGCGGCCCTGGACGGCCAGGGCGCAGAGGGTGAAGCGCAGCACGTCGGCGCCGACCTGATCGATCAGTTCCAGGGGATCGACGACGTTCCCCTTCGACTTCGACATCTTCGCGCCCGACGCGTCCCGCACCAGCGTGTGCAGGTAGACCGTGTCGAAGGGCGCCCGGTCGGTGAGGTGCAGGCCCATCATCATCATCCGGGCGACCCAGAAGAACAGGATGTCCTTGCCGGTCACCAGGGTGTTGGTCGGGTAGAAGCGCGCGAGTTCCGGCGTCGTGTCCGGCCAGCCCAGCGTCGAGAACGGCCAGAGCGCCGAGGAGAACCACGTGTCGAGGACGTCCGCGTCGCGGGTGAGCGCGACCGGCCGACCGTGCTGCGCCTCGGCCGCCGCCTGCGCCTCGGCCTCGCTCTCGGCGACGAAGATGCCGCCGGCGTCGTCGTACCAGACCGGGATCTGGTGGCCCCACCAGAGCTGGCGCGAGATGCACCACGGCTCGATGTTGGTGAGCCACTGGAAGAAGATCTTCTCGTAGTTCTCGGGCACGAACTTGGTCTGACCGTCGCGCACCGCCTGGAGGGCGCGCTCCGCGAGCGGCTTGACGTTCACGTACCACTGGTCGGTCAGGTAGGGCTCGATGACCACGCCTGAGCGGTCGCCGTGCGGGACCGCGTGGGTGTTCGGCTCGATCGCGCGCAGCCGACCGCGCGCCTCCATCAGCGCCACCACCTCCTTGCGGGCCTGCGCCCGGTCGAGGCCGTGGAGCGCCAGGGCTTCCGGCTCGGGCGCGACGCCGTCGAGGAACTCGGCGTTGCCGTCGAGCAGCATCCGGCCCTCGGGATCGAGGACGTTGATCAGGCCGAGTCCGTGGCGGCGGCCGACGTCGAAGTCGTTGAAATCGTGGGCGGGCGTGATCTTGACCGCGCCCGTGCCCTTCTCGGGATCCGAGTAGGTGTCGGCCACGATCGGGATCAGCCGCCCGACCAGCGGCAGGCGCACGCGCTGGCCGACGAGCGCGGTGTAGCGCGCGTCCTCGGGATGGACCGCGATGCCGGTGTCGCCCAGCATCGTCTCGGGGCGGGTGGTGGCCACCGTGATGACGGCGCCGGTCTCGGCGCCGGCCTCGTCCACCACCGGGTAGTCGAAGTGCCAGAGATGGCCCCTGGTCTCGACCTGCTGGACCTCCAGGTCCGAGATCGCGGTCTGGAACTTCGGGTCCCAGTTCACCAGCCGCTTGTCGCGATAGATCAGGCCCTGCCGGTGCAGATCGACGAAGGTCTTGAGCACGGCCCGGCTCAGCCCCTCGTCCATGGTGAAACGCTCGCGGGACCAGTCGCAGGAGGCGCCGAGCCGCTTCAGCTGGTTGACGATCGCGCCGCCGGATTCCGCCTTCCAGGCCCAGACCTTCTCGACGAAGGCCGCGCGGCCGATCTCGCGGCGGCCGGGCTCCTGACGCTCCATCATCCGCCGCTCGACCACCATCTGGGTGGCGATGCCGGCATGGTCCGTCCCCGGCTGCCAGAGCACGTCCTTGCCGCGCATGCGCTCGAAGCGGCAGAGGATGTCCTGCAGCGTGTTGTTGAGGGCGTGGCCCATGTGCAGGGAGCCCGTCACGTTCGGCGGCGGGATCACGATGCAGTACGGCGGGGCCCCGGCGCGCTCGGGCCGGCCGGCACGGAAGGCGTCCGCCTCGGCCCAGGCGGCGGAGATCCGCGCCTCGACGGAGGTGGGCTCGAAGGTCTTGTCCATCATCGCGGGTACGGGCCGGCGCTTGTCCAAACGGGGGTGGCCCCGCTTTCGACCGTCACGCCGCTCCCGTCAACACGCGGACGGCGGCCCGCGGCCGCCGTACCCAGGCCGCCGGCTCAGCGGCCGCGCGACACCCGCTCAATCTCGGCGCGCACGAGGCGCTCGACCACGGCCGGGAGGTTGTCGTCGAGCCAGGATTTCAGCATCGGCCGGAGCATCTCCTTGACGAGATCCTCCAGGGTCCGGGCGTTCTGCGTCAGCACGGTGTGGGCCAGCAGGTTGAACGCGCCGCTGACGCTGGCATCCGTGGCCGGAGAGACCAGGGCCTCGGGCTCCGGCTCGGGCGCGCGGGCGGCCTGGAGCACGGGCTGCGGGGGCGGAGGCGGTGGGGGCGGCGGCTCCGGGGCCGGCTCGGGCTCGGGCTCGGGCTCGGGCTCCGGCTCGGGCGCGGCGGTCACCGGGTCCTCGAAGTCGATCGCGTCGAAGTCGAGCAGGTCCGGGGCCGGCTCGGGTTCCGGCTCCGGCTCGACGACGCGCGGGCGCATCACCGGCTCGGCGACCTCCGCGAGGTCGAGCACGTCGTCGGGCTCCGGAGCGGGCGCCGCGACCTCGGCCGGCTTGGCGGCCTGATCGTCGGCGATGATCCTCCGGATCGACGCGAGGATCTCTTCCATCGAAGGCTCGTGCGCCTTATCGGCAGCCTTGTCCTGGAATTTCGAGTCCGGGATCTTGGGGCTTGCTGCACTCATCGGCAGGCGCACTCGGGCGAGGGAGACTGGAAAGCGACCCGAATGGATCGATGTTCAATCAGTATTCCATGCCGTTTCATGACGGCAAGCGCGCCCACAACACACTCCCCGTGGAAAAGCCGTCAGCGACCGTCCGGGGTGCGCAGGCCGAACCAGAGATCCTTGACCTGATCGTAGTGAACCTTGGCGCTGTAGTATTCGACCGGGAGCGCCGTGAAGCGCGCGGTCAACTGTCCGATCGCCTGGACCACCCCGTAGGAGAAGATGACCCGGTCACGCTGGGCGACGATGAGGTTCACCCGGGAATTCAGCAGTTCCTGCTGCGCGTTGAGCACGTCGAGGGTCGTGCGCTGGCCGACGCGCGCTTCCTCGCGCACGCCGTTCAGCGCCACCTCGTTGGCCTGGACCTGGGCCTGGGCGGCGATGACCTGCGCCTTGGCGGCCTCGAGCCGGCCCCAGAAATCGACGATCTGAGCGCGGACCTGATCGCGGATCTGGTCGACCTGGATGCGGGCCTGGCCGACCGACTCCTTGGCCTGCCGGATCTGCGCGTAGGTCTGGCCGCCCTCGTAGATCGGGATCGAGAGCCGTCCGCCGACGAAGCCGACGAAGAAGCTCTGGTTCGGTCCGTTCTGGTCGTAGAGCTGGCTGAGCGAGCCCTGCAGGCTGAGCTGCGGGGCGAGCTGGCCTTCCAGGACTTTCACCTGGGCCTCGCTCGCGTCGACGTTGTGGATGGCCGAGACGACCTGCGGGTGCTCGCGCAGGCCGACGGCGATCGCCTGATCGAGGCTGCGCGGCACGAACCGGTCCAGCGGCCGACCCGGCGCGAGCTGGCGCGGCTCGACGCCGATGTTCTGCCGGTAGACGCCGATGCTCGTGCGGAGGGTCGATTCGGCCTGGGCGACCTGCGATCGCGCGCCGGCCAGTCGGGCCTCGGCCTGCGCGACGTCAGTCCGGGTCACCTCGCCGACGTTGAAGCGGTCCCGGGTCTGGCGGAGCTGCTCTTCCAGAACCTCGACGTTGTTCCGGTTCAGCTCCAGCGTCGCCGTGTTGCTGAGCACGTTCATGTACGCCTGGACGGCGCTGTACAGAACCGACAGCTCGGTGAAGCGCAGGCTCTCGCGCTGGCTGTAGACCTGCGACTCCGCGCGCCGGACCGTGTTGTCGGTCTGGAAACCGTTGAAGATCGTCTGCGTGACGTTGAGGCTGGCGGAGCTCGGCAGGTAGGTGGTGCGCGTCGTCCGCCGGGAGGTGATGACCTGGCTCGCGATGTCGGAGGTCGCGCCGCCGGACAGGCCCTCGCCGCCGGTCGCGGATCCCGCCGCCCCGGCACCTGAGGTTCCGATGCCGGTGGTGCCGCCCGCGGTCCCGATCCCCGTGGACCCGATCCCCGTGGTCGTTCCGGTCCCGGTCGTCCCGGCGCCCGCCGTTCCGCCCAGGCCGCCGCCCGTCGTCCCGAGGGCCGATCCGGCGGTGGTCGCGGCCGTGCCGCCGGTGGCCGCCGTCGCGACCGTGCTGGACGAGCGCGTCTGAAGGTACTGGACGCCGATCGCGGCGTTGACGTTGACGGTCGGCCGGTAGCCCGACTGCGCGATCGCCACGTTCTCGTCGATAGCGCGCACGCCCGCACGGCTGGCGTTCAGGCTCGGATTGCCCTGATAGGCCTTCGCGAGAGCGCTCTCCAGAGTCTCGGCCGATGCCGGCATGGCAGCCAGCATCGCGAGTCCGGACACCATCCCGGCCAGGCGGAACGTCGGGCAACTCGCTGGTGGACGTCGTGTCACGATGAACAAGCCCTTGCGGTCTCTTTCGGTCCGGAAGTCCGAGACGAAAACGGCCAAGGTACGGCGTTTCGCTCGTCTCCGATCAAGCCCGCCCCACCGTCACGCTTAGCGCAAACCGGGCGCTTTGGCTCGCCTCGGTGCGGGTCTGGCGGCGGAATGTGCGGCGTTGGGGCATTAAGGTGACACACCCGGCGCGGACAGCGCGGCACGCGAGCGAATTGAGTTGTTAAGTCGCATAAATACGCTCTTCCAAAGACTATTGCCGGCGTGCAGCCACGCGAGACTTGGGAGCCGACGCGTCGCCCCCGGCCGGGCAGGGTGGCCCGTTCCGCGGCTGGCCCTGCGGTCGACACCGGTCCGCGCCTAGTAGCGGTCCATCCCGCCGCCGCCGGCGTCGGGCTCCAGATCCAGCGGTCCCTCGGGCGCGGATTCCGGCTCGGGTGCGCGGCGCGCCCGCGCTGGCGGCCGCGGCTTCGGCGCCGGCCCTGCCAGCGCGGCCGACGGGTTCGGTTTCGGCGCGGCGCTCGGGGAAGCCGGCTGCCCGCGGGTGCCGCCGGGCGGCCCGGGCGGGCCGGGCGGGCCCATGGCACCCATCAGCCCCGGTGCGCCGGCCATGCCGATGGGGCCGCGCTCGCCCGGCGGGCCCGGCGGTCCGGCGACGCCCTCCGCGCCGGCTGGCCCCTGGGGTCCGGGCGGCCCGGGCGGTCCCATCGCGCCCCGCTCGCCGGGAGGCCCGGCCTCGCCCCGCGGACCCGTCTCGCCGCGCGGGCCGGCCGGGCCGGCGAGCCCGGGCGCCTGCGGCCCCTGCTGGCCGCACTCGCCGACCACGATGCTGCGGGTCTGTTTCGGCGTCCGCAGCGTCGCGATGCAGGTGGCCGGATGATAGACGACGCGAAACTCGAAATAGCCGCGGCTGTCGGTCCGGTGGGGGAACTGGCCGTCGAGCGTGATCTCCACCCCCGGATCGTCGGCGTAACCGATGATCCAGAGATCACCGCCGGTGATCTTGGCGGCCTCGATGCGCATGTCCGCCGCCCGCGCCGGCAGCCCGCAGGCGGCCGACAGGGCCAGCATCGAACACAGCGCCCAGCGCTCGCGCCACAGGCGTTTGGCAGATCTCATGGCAGGTCACGCAGTCTTTTAGACGGTCAGAATGCCATAGCCCGCAAACTAAGCAATAAATTGCGGAGAAAGTTGGATGTGGAAAAGCGCGGCCGGTCGAAGGCCGTAGTCCGAAATGGGTATTCGAAGGGCGCGCGGCGGGGCCTGTAGCGTGACCGCGCTGGACCCGGTCAGGCGTGTGCGGACCGGGCCGGCAGAGGAGTGACGCGGACCGATTCACCGGTCACCGCCGCGCGAGCGCCGCGGGCCGCATTCGGACCCGCGGTGGAGGGTTCTGCCGTGGACAACGACGATCCGCCCTGGGACACGGACCCGCTCTGGTACGACCGGACCGAGTCCGGAACGCCGCCGGGACCCTTCCTCGAGGCGCTGGCCTGGCTGTTCCTGCTGGCGATCGCCGGGTGCGCGGCGCTCGTGTTGCTCTACGGGATGCCGGACCGCCTGTGGCGCGCGGCGGCGCGCCGGCTGATGCGCCGCGATCCGGCGGATGCCGGGCGGTTCTGAGCCGCGCGCGCCGGCACCGGCTCAGGCCGCGGCGATGCGCGTGCTGAGCAGGGTGGCTTCCAGATCTTCCACCGGCATCGGGCGGCCGAGATGGTAGCCCTGCAGGAACGGGCAGCCCATCGCCTGCAGGATGTTCAGGTCCTCGGCCGACTCGACGCCTTCCGCCACCACGTCGAGCCCGAGCAGCCGGCCGAGGCCGAGGACGGCGAGGACGAGCCCGCGCTTGTCGTCGCTCGCCCCGAGGCCGGTCACGAAGCTCCGGTCGATCTTGATCCGGTCCGCCTTGAGCTGGCGCAGCGAGGAGAGCGACGAGTAGCCGATGCCGAAATCGTCCAGGGCAACCCGGATGCCGGCGCGGGACAGCGCCTGCAGCTTGCCCTGCACCGCGCCGATGTCGAGGGCCGTCTCCTCGGTGATCTCGATCTCCAGCATGGTGGGCGGCAGGCCGAGGAGGTTCAGGCGCCCGATGACGATCTCGTCCACGGGGACCTGCGCCATCTCCCGGGGTGAGACGTTCATCGCCACGCGCACGCCGCTCAGGCCGCGGCGATGCAGGATCTCCAGCATCGCGCAGACCTGCTCGAGGATGTAGCGGAGCAGCGATTCGGTCAGGCCGGCCATCGCGGCGGCGGCGATCAGGTCCGGGGGCGCGATCCAGCCGAGCCGCGGATGCTCCCAGCGGATCAGGGCTTCCAGCCCGACCAGGGTCCGGCCATCGGCCGCGTAGATCGGCTGGAACCAGACCTTCGGGGCGTTCTCGACCAGGGCCTGCGACAGGTCGCGCTCCAGGTCCCGCCGCATCTGCAGCCCCTCGCGCAGGCCCGAATCGAACACCCGGTAGCGGTTCCGCCCGGCGGCCTTCGCGGCGTAGAGCGCCTCGTCGGCGCAGCTCAGCATCTCGGTGAAGCTCGGCTCCGCGCTCGCGTGGACGCCGATGCTGACCCCGAGGCGGCCCGCGTCGAAGCCGTCGAACGGCTGGGACACCGCGGCGATGAGGTTCGCCGCCATGACGTCGTCGGGCACGCCCGACGTCACGGGATCGTACAGCACCGCGAACTCGTCGCCGCCCAGCCGGGCCGCGAGACCGTTCTCCGGCAGCGCGTCCTTCAGCCGGCGCGCCACCTCGACGAGCACCCGATCGCCCGCCTTGTGGCCGTAGACGTCGTTGACGAACTTGAACCCGTCGAGGTCGAGCATCAGCAGGCTGAGGGTCCCGGTGCGGAGCCGGTTCTCCGTCGCCTGGAGGAAGCCCGCGCGGTTCAGCAGGCCGGTGAGATCGTCGTGCGTGGCGCGCCACCGCATCTCGTCCACGAGGGCGCTGGCGCTGGCATGGGCCTCGGCGCGGGACCGGGCGAGGGCGTGGGCCTCGTTCTTGAGCCGGCTCGCCTCACGAAACACGGACTCGCTGCGGAACGCCGTGTGCGTCAGGGCGAGGAAGTAGAGCAGCACGCAGGCCGCGAGGCAGTTCCGGTCGAAGTCGCCGGCATAGGCGAGGCAGGCCACGACGGACAGCAGCGGCAGGGCGATGAAGGCGAGGGGGATGCGCGCGTACGCGATCCCGTGCGTCACCGCCCCCGCGGTCACGCCGCAGGTGATGGTCAGGTAGAACAGGGTCTCGGCGGTCGTGTAGCCGTCGCACAGGAGCGGCTGGCAGGCCCAGACCAGTCCGGAGAGGAACGCCGCGACCGTGAAGACGCGCAGGTGCCGGTCGACGGAGCGCGCGGCGGCCGCGGCGAGGCTCGGCGTCATGTCGGCGGTCAGCGCCAGGCCGAGGCAGGGGATCCGGCAGAGGGCGATTCGCAGGAGGTTGACGCTGGTCGACGCCGCGAACCAGATGGCCCCCACGGTGCCGTGCCCGCTCCTGTAGGCGACGAGCATGCTCGCCACGCCGAGCAGCATGTTGACCGGGATGGCCGCCAGCACGCTCCCGCGCATGGCCTCCAGCTGATCCCGCCGGATCAGCGCGCCCCACCTCGGATCTGCAGGGTCGAGAGATTCACCGGAGCCGGGTAAGCCCGGCTCGGATCTCTCCTGGTCCCGAACGATCATCGCACGTCCACTCGAAGATGAGGGACTCATGGCACCGAATCGTAAGATATCGTTGAACGATCAACGCGCGCCGCGCCCGATCCCGAGCTTTTCGCGCGCCGCGCGAAGAGAGACTCCGGGTCGCAAGGCATTCCGGCCGCGTCGCCGCGCACCATATCGGGTCCCGGGCCGCTCCCGGGCCCCGGATCGTCCATGGCCCTGACCCGCGACCTGCTCGATATCCGGACGATCTATCACGAGCCCACCGTCGGCGACTTCCCGCTGGGCCGGGACATCCTGGCGCGCTTTCCCGACGCCGCGCGCATCGTCGTGCCGTCGCACTGGAACATCCCGGAACTCCACGGCAACGCCGGCTCGGTGGAGGATTGGGTGCGGATCAAGCGCTCTACGCTGGTCCTCGGCGTGAAGAAGGGCCTCGCCATGCGCCCCAACGGCCGCAGCGCCCACTTCATCGCGCCCTCGACCTCCAACGGCTGCGCCATGGCCTGCGCCTATTGCTACGTGCCGCGCCGCAAGGGCTTCTCCAACCCCATCTCGCTGTTCGTGAACCTCGAGCAGGCCTGCGCGGCGATCGCCCGCCACGCCGGCCGCCAGGGGCGCCTGCCGGAGCCGGACCCGATCGATCCGGAGCACTGGGTCTACGATATCGGCGAGAACGGCGACCTCTCGGTCGACGCGGCGGTCAGCGACGGCGTGCGCGCCCTGGTCGCGCTGTTCCGCACCCTGCCCAACGCCAAGGCCTCCTTCGCCACCAAGGCCGTCAACCGCGACCTCCTCGCCTACGATCCGCAGGGCAAGACGCGCGTCCGCTTCTCGCTCATGCCGGCGCGGATCGCCCGGATCGTGGACGTGCGCACCGCCCCGATCGCCGAGCGGATCGCCGCCATCGACGAGTTCGTGGCCGCCGGCTACGAGGTCCACGCCAACTTCTCGCCCGTGATCCTCTACGAGGGCTGGGAGGCCGACTGGCGGGCGCTGTTCGCCGAGATCGACGCGACGCTGTCCGACGCCGCCAAGGCGCAGCTCAAGTGCGAGATCATCATGCTGACCCACAACGCGGATCTGCACGCGGTCAATCTCGGCTGGCACCCGAAGGCCGAGGACCTGCTCTGGCGGCCGGACATCCAGGAGGCGAAGGTCTCGGAGGGCGGGGGCACCAACCTGCGCTACCGGGCCGGCTGGAAGGGCCGCTGGCTCACCCGCTTCAAGGCCCTGCTCGCCGAGACGATGCCCTACTGCACGGTGCGCTACGCGTTCTGAGCGCGGAGCGCTGAACTTCCGGCCGCGCGCGGCGTTGGCGCGCCAGCGGAGGAAAGCTCAGCCATGTCGAGCCCGTCCATGTCGAGCCCATCCATGTCGACGCACGAGGACCATATCGGCGAGGCGGTGGCCCTCGCCGCCGCCAATGTCGAGGCGGGCGGTGCGCCCTACGGCGCGGTCATCGTGCGGGAGGGGACCGTGCTGGTCCGCGCGGCCAACACCGTGCACGCGACCAACGACCCCAGCGCCCATGCCGAGATGGTGGCGCTGCGCGAGGCCAGCCGCCTCCTCGGCCGCCGCGACCTCGGCGACTGCGTGATGTACGCGAGCGGCCGACCGTGCCCGATGTGCCACGCCGCGATGCGCCTGGCCGGCTTCAAGGAGGGCTACTTCGCCTTCTCGGCCGAGGAGGCCGAGACCTACGGCGCCGGCAGCGCGTCGATCTACGCCGAGCTCTGCCAGCCCCTCGATGCGCAGCCGATGCGCGTCACGCAGCTGCGTCCGCCGGGCGATTCGCCCTACCCGGCGTGGAAGGCGCGCCGCGAGGCCTGACGCGGCGGCGACGGCCTCAATGGGTCCAGGGCGCCGTGCGGTTGAACTTGAAATTGTCCGAGTAGGACAGGCCCTTGCGCTGGACGGGCTTGGCCGGCTGCTCGACGCGGTAGGCGATCCCCTCGCGCTTCGCGTAGGCCACGGCCTCCTCCTCGGTGTCGAATTCCAGGCGCACTTGCTGGAGCATGTCCGAGGACCCGTTCCACCCCATCAGCGGATCGATCTCGCGCGGGCTGGTCCGGTCGAACTCCAGGATCCACTGCTTGGTCCGGGCGAGGCCCGACTGCGTGGCGTCCCGAGACGGACGGAAGATGCGGGCGCTCGGCATCTGACTCGACAAGCTCCTGATCGAATGGTCGGGGCGATAGGATTCGAACCTACGACCCCCTGGTCCCAAACCAGGTGCGCTACCAGACTGCGCCACACCCCGACTGCCACACGGCCTCAATGCCGTAGCGGTTCCGCCGTTCCCCCGCAAGGCGCGGCGCGGTGCGCGCCGACGCTTCCGGGATCGGCCCTTCGCGGCGGCCTGGCCGTCGCGTACCACTTGTCAGACAAATCAGGGCGCGGTAGCGTTCGGGCTGGGACGAGGACCGGGCCGCCCCGCTGTCGAACCGGCGCCTGCCATCACTGGGGGGTGGAGGATGGTGCGCCCGGATCGACGTGCCGGGCGGTTCCGGCCCTCGTCGCCGCAGCGTCGCCGCGGTGCTGCGCCTGCGTCCGCGCGGCGGGCCTTGCCGGCCCGCGCCGGAACGGTGACGATCGCCGCGAGTGACAGGGACCTGCCCGTGTGGACACCGAGCCCGCGCTACCCGGACCCGGCGGTCGAGATTCTCGACGCCGCCTTCGCCCGCTACCGGGTGTTCAACGCGGCGGTCGAGCGCCTCGCGACCGGCTTCCGCTGGTGCGAGGGGCCGGTCTGGTTCGGCGACGGACGCTACCTGCTCTGGAGCGACATCCCCAACGACCGCATCCTGCGCTGGGACGAGGAGAGCGGGGCGGTCGGCCTCTACCGGCGGCCGTCGGGCTTCGCCAACGGCAACACCCGCGACCGGCAGGGGCGGCTCGTCACCTGCGAGCACGGCGGCCGTCGGGTCACCCGGACCGAGCATGACGGCGCGATCACCGTCCTGGCGGACGCGTTCGAGGGCCGCCGGCTCAACTCGCCCAACGACGTGGTGACCGCGGCCGACGGCGCGGTCTGGTTCACCGACCCACCCTTCGGGATCGGCGGGTTCTACGAAGGCGTGCGCGCCGAGCCCGAACTGCCGCAGAACGTCTACCGGCTCGACCCGGTCACCGGTGCGCTGGAGGCCGTGGCCACCGACCTCGCCGGCCCCAACGGCCTGTGCTTCTCCCCCGACGGCCGCGTGCTCTACCTCGTGGAATCGCGCGGGCAGCCGACCCGGCGGATCGTCGCCTACGACGTGGTCGCCGGCCGCACGCTCCGCGACCGGCGGGTCCTGATCGATGCCGGGCCGGGCACGCCGGACGGGCTGCGCTGCGACGTCGACGGCAATCTCTGGTGCGGGTGGGGCATGGGCGACGACGCCCTGGACGGCGTCATGGTGTTCAACCCCGACGGCCGGCCGATCGGCCGCATCCGGCTGCCGGAGCGCTGCGCCAATCTCTGCTTCGGCGGCCGGCACCGCAACCGCCTGTTCATGGCGGCGAGCCAGTCGCTCTACGCCGTCCACGTCGACGTCCAGGGCTGCGCCGGCGGGTGAGGCCCGGATGCCCAGCCCTGCATGCGCCGCCGGCGTCGTCGCCGGCACCATGCTTGACCGGAGCGGCGCGCCGACCCACTTCCCGTCCGCCGGGGGCATAGCGGGACACCAGCCGATGATCGAACTCCATTACTGGCCGACGCCGAACGGCCATAAGATCACGATGTTTCTCGAAGAAGCGGGCGTTCCTTACCGCATTCATCCCGTCAATATTGGCAAGGGTGAGCAGTTCAACCCGGATTTCCTCAAGATCGCGCCCAACAACCGGATGCCGGCGATCGTCGACGACGAGCCGGCGGGCGGCGGCGCGCCGGTCACGCTGTTCGAGTCGGGGGCGATCCTGCTCTACCTCGCCGAGAAGACCGGGCGCTTCATCCCGGGTGACCCGCGGGGCCGGGCCGAGGTGCTGCAATGGCTGTTCTGGCAGATGGGCGGCCTCGGCCCGATGCTCGGCCAGAACCACCACTTCTCGCAGTACGCGCCCGAGAAGATCGACTACGCGATCAAGCGCTACGTCAACGAGACCAACCGGCTCTACGGCGTCCTCGACCGGCGACTGGCCGACCGCGCCTTCGTCGCCGGGCCGGACTACTCCATCGCCGACATGGCCTGCTATCCCTGGATCGTGCCGTGGGAGAAGCAGGGGCAGAACCTCGACCAGCACCCGAACCTCAAGCGCTGGTTCACGGCGATCGCCGAGCGGCCCGCCACCAAGGCGGCCTATGCCCGCGCCCCGGAGGTCAATCCCGATTTCGGCAAGACCATGAGCGAGGATGCCAAGAAGGTGATGTTCGGCCAGACCGCCGCCAGCACCAAGCGCTGACCGGATCATGGTCGAGATCCCGCCCGCCCTGCCGCTGCAGGTGATCCACCGCGGCTGGAACACCTTCGGCATCGCCACGCTGACGCTGCAGGACGGCAGCACCGTGCGGCGGGCGCTGGAGGACCACGGGCAGGCGGCCTGCGTGCTGCCCTACGATCCCGAGCGGCGCGTGGCGCTGCTCGTCCGTCAGGCGCGGGTCGGGCCCGCCTTCTGGGGTGAGTCGGCCGAGTTCGACGAAGCCCCGGCGGGCGGCCTCGACGGGGGCGCCCCCGAGGCGACGGCGATCCGGGAGGCGATGGAGGAGGCGGGCGTCCGGCTGACCCGGCTGGAGCCGGTCGCCCACGCCTACAGCATGCCGAGCGTGTCCTCGGAGCGCCTCTGGCTCTACCTGGCACCCTACGCCGCGGCCGACCGGGTCGGCCCCGGCGGGGGCCTGCACGCGGAGGGCGAGCAGGTGGTGGTCGTGGAGATGCCGCTGGCCGCGCTGGCGGAACAGGCCCGGGCCGGCCGCCTGCCCGATCTCAAGACCCTGGTTCTCGTCCAGGCCCTGATGCTCCGAAGCCCCGAACTGTTCGCCGCATGACCCTCTCGCCCACCGCACCCGCGCCGGATGTCCTCGCGGCGATGCTCGCCTTCGCCGAGGAGGCGGCCCCGCTGGCCCTCGCCATGCGGGCGGGAGGCCTCGCGATGAGCAACAAGGGTCCGGATCTCGGCCAGGCGCTGACCGAGGCCGACCTCGCCGTCAGTCGGTTGATGCACGCGCGGTTCGGCCCCGACCTGATCGAGGAGGAGACCGCCGAGGATCTCGGACAGGCGGCGGCCCGGGCGCTGCTCGCCCGCGACGCCTGGACCTTCGTGGGCGACCCGATCGACGGGACCCGGCCCTTCGCGGGCGGCCTGTCGGGCTGGGGCGTGATGGTGGCGGCCTGCCGCGGTGGCTGGCCCCGGGCCTGCGTCATGAGCCTGCCGGCCTGGAACGAGGACCGCTCCGCACCGGCCGGGGGCGTATCGGCGGAAGCCACGGAGGGTCTCCTGCTGGCGGCGAGCGAGGGCCGCGCCTACTGGGCCCCGACCCGCGGCGGCCGCACGACGACGGCGCTGCGCCCGCTCGAGCGCCCGGAGCGCCGGACCGGCCATGTCGGCTGGCTGTCGGTCACGGCGCAGCGCTACACCCTGGATTACGGCCGCGGCTGGTTCCCCTGGAGCGAGGGCGGGGCGATCTCGGACGCCGCGCTCCTGGCCACCGGGCGCCTCGACGCGACCCTGAGCAACAACCGATTGTGGGACCTGGGCCCGATCCTCCCGCTGTTCGAGGCGCTGGGCTTCCGCCTGTTCCACTGGCCCGATCTCGGGGATCCGCCGGCGGACTTCGTGGACCTGTTCGACGCCGAGCTGTCGGCCCACGACGACCTCTGGCTGGTGTGCCGGGATCGCGCGCAGGCCGCCGATCTGGCGACGGCCATCCGCCCCGCCTAGGACAGGGCCCTGCCGGGCCGCGTCCGGGACGCGTCCGGGCCGGGATGGCCGTCGATCGGGCGGTCCCGGATCGCGCGGGGATCCGGGACCGCTCTCAGAGCGCCGCGATCAGCGACCGGATCCGCGCCTGCGACGCCCTGAGCCCGTCCTCGGCCTGGGTCCGGGCGGCATCGAGCTTCGCCAGCTCGTCCTCCTGGGCACCCATGCGGCTGAGATAGCGGCGCGCCAGCTCGCTGTCCTTCGGAACGGCGCCGAGATTGCTGCGGATGCGCTCCTGCTCCGCCTGCACCTTCGCCGCGCGCTCGCCGATCTCCTCGACGGTCCGGGTCGCCGCGGCGACCTCGGCGCGGGCCTGGGAGAGGGTCTTGAGCTTGCCGCCCAGCTCCGGGTCGGTCGCCAGGGAGGCCCACCGGACGAGCAGCGCCTCGTCGGCGTCGACGAGGTCGTAGGCGTCGATCCGGACGCGCTCGAGCACGGCCCGGGTCTCGGCCGTCCCGCCGGCGGGAACCGCGACCTTGAGGCGATAGGCCGTGGGGGTCTCGCCGTCGCGAGCGGACGCGGTGAGGGTCCAGCCATCCCGTCGGGGATGCTCGATGATCACGGAGCGGGCGGCGTCCGGCGCACCCTTGATCGTGTAGGTCGTGACCTCCCGGGCGATCACCGTCGCGCGCGCCACGCCGTCGACCACGGTGATCTTGGTCAGGGCGTCGCTCGGCGCGGTCTCCGCCTGGACGGCGACCTTGCGGTCGAGGGCGAAGCTGGCGAGCCGCTGCTCGCCGACGGGCGTCGCGGGCAGGCGGGCGTCCCCCAGGTAGCCGGCCTTGCGGTCGTAGAGGGTGATGAGGCCCGCCGGCAGGGTCGCGCCGGCGCTGTTGCGGATCCGGAGGGCCGCGATCGGGTGAACCCCCTGGCCTGGCTTCCAGAGGGCGACCCGCTCGGCCTCGATCTCGGTATCGAGGAACGGCACCGACAGCGTGCCGCCGGCGCGCAGATCGACCGGATGCGGCAGCGTGAAGTTCGCCGCGACATCCCCCTCGCTGGCGGCGGCGCCCGCGGTGGCGGCCGCGGCGTCGTAGCTCGGTTCCGCGGCCTCCATGCGGCTGTCGCGGGTGTCCATCCGCGCCATCGGGGCCGGAAGAGGCGCGGCGGCGGGGGCCGGGGCGCGCAGGCGCGCGACCGACTTCGACGCGACCGTGCCCGGGTCGAGGTCCGGCATGCCGACATCCTCGACCATCACCGGCGCCTCCGGTCTCTTGCGCCAGTAGCGCTTGTGCAGGCGCTGGAGGAGCGCCACCGGCGACCCGGACGAGAGGGTGACGTCGACGCCCGTCCAGTCGGCGCCGAGGGCGTTCTCGATGATGGCCCAGGCCTGCAGGTTCGCGCGCCCGCCGCCGCCATCGACGATGCGGTAGCTCGTCTTCCAGACGGGCGCGGCGACGACGTAGGTCAACCGGACCTCGCGCTGGCCCTGCCCGGAGACGGCGATCTCGACCCGGTGGGCGTCGCCGACCTTGGTCTTCCCGGCCGCCGCGATAGCCTCAGCGATCTTGGCCGCCATGGCCGGGTCGAGGATCGTCACGGAGGCGCCGTCCTCGATCGGCACGGATTCGAGCGTGCCGGTCGCGGTCAGGACGGTCAGGATCGAGACGTCGCCGGTCTCAGTCCCGGCATTCCGCTCGAAGACGCCGAGCACCCGCCCTTCGAGCGTGCGCCCGCCGCTCTGGACCCGGATCGGGACGCCCTGCAGCTTGCCCACGAGGCGGGTCGGCGCGGACAGGTCGTCCGCGGTGAACGGCATCGTCCGCAGGGTCTCGTCGGCCTGATCCACCCCGTCCAGGCGCAGGGCGCCGACGGTTCCGACGGGATCGCGCACGACGAGGCTCTTGAGGATGTCGTCGATCTGCTCGGGCCGGACGCTGAGCCCGATCGTCCCGTCGCCGTCGACGGCATGGACCAGGGTCACTTCGGCCAGGCCGCCGCTCGACAAGGTCACCGCGCGGATGCCGTCGGGCGCTGCCATCAGGGGCGGTGCGGCTGCAATCATGGACACGAGGACTCCGGCTAAGGTCAGATGCGATCGGATCAATTCGTCTGGCTCCAGTCAGGGCGCGCCCGCCGCACGCGGTCCCACCCTGGCCGACCGCGCGCAGTCCGGCAAAGGCTTCGTGACGCGCGCGGGCGTGAACCGATCGCCGGGGGCCCCTCCCGTGCTGTCCGCGCCGGGGCGCGGCGCCGATGCGGCGGGATGGGAACGGCGGCGCGATGGGGGAAGGCTGCGGTCCGCGGATGCACCCTACCGTGTCCGGCCGAATGTCCTGCCGTTCCAGACGGCGATCGCGCCGCACGGATCCTGCCCGGATCGTCCGCACGTCGCCCCGGTCATATCGACGATGACCGCCGGGCGGCCTCCCACCGTGCGGAATCGGAGGTCGTGGGCGACGGCGTCGAAGGCGTCCACGAACCCGTCCGTCGTCGAGGCGAAGACCTGCATCTCGCAGCCCGCGGTGCCGCACGCGGCGGACTCGTCATCGCCGCATTGGACGGCCGCGAAATCCAGGATGAAGTCCGGTACAGTGTCGCCGTTCACGTCCTGGCGGGTGATGAAGCCCGGCTTGAGCGTGGTCGGCTCGGACCCGCAGGACGCCTCGGCCCGCGCGGCCGCCGCCGCGACCGGCTGCGGGAGATCGTCCGCCGCGGCGGTGAGCGGGACGGCGAGCGGGAGGGCGAGAGCCAGGGCGGCGAGGGCGCGACGCATGCGGCCAGGATCCTCAGGCCCGTCCGCCCTGTCCAGCGCACTAGCTCATCGCGGCCCCGATGGAGGCTACGCCCCGGGCCTTCCTCCGACCCAGGCGCGCAGCGCGTTCGCGCCGTCCGGACGGATGGTGACCGCGACGCTGTGGGCACGGTCGACAGCGGGAATGAGGGCGCCGCTCGACAGGGCGACGTCACCGGCGAGGGCGCCGAAGCCGTATCGGACATCCGCGCATCCAGCGAGGATGGGCGACCGGTCCTGTGCTCTCCCGGCGCCTCCCGGAGCGTCGACCCGGGGAGCGACCACCTGCCTGCGGCGCCGGAGAGCCAGACAACCTCTACTCGGCGCAGGCGAAGCGCGTCCCGTCCCACAGGAAGGTCGTACGGCCCGGCCCCCTCCGGACCGAGCCGCAATTCCATCCCTCGTCGTTCGCCGAAGCCGCCGGCCGGCCATTCAGCGCGCGAAACCGGAGGTCGTGCGCGTAGATGTCCAGCACCAGGACGAACCCGTTCTTCGAGGATGCGAGGACGATCTTCGGGCATCCCATGAGGCCGCACTGGGAGACTTCTTCGTCGCCGCATCGGAGGCCGCCGACGTTGAGGATGAAGTCCGGCACCCCGTCACCGTTCACGTCCTGCCGGTCGATGACGAACGGATCGATCCTCGCCGGCGCGGATCCGCAGGCGGCCTCGACCTCGGCGATGGCCGCGGCCACCGGCGGCGGGAGATCGTCCGCCGCTGCGGCGAGCGGCACGGCGACGAGAAGGGCGGCGACGGCAGGGCGCATGGCGCCAGGATTCGGGCACCCGTCCGCCCTGTCCAGCGCACTAGCTCATCGCGGCATCGACGGTCGATGCCGCGCGCCCGTCCTCCCGCGGGGGCCGCCTCGTGAGGGCCCGTGTCCGAGAGGCGCGACGGACCGGGCGGCGCACCTGAGTACCGGTGCGCCGCCCCTCGACCGTCCGGCCGATCAGTTCAGCGTCGCGTTGACCGGGCGGCGCTCGGCCCCGACCGTCACGTCGCCGATCATCAGGCCCATCGGCCCGAGGCGGACCGGCACCGTCTCGCCGTCGTGGACCTTGCCGGAGAGCACCAGCTCGGCCAGCGGATCCTGGACGTTCTTCTGGATCACCCGCTTCAGCGGCCGCGCCCCGTAGGCCGGGTCGTACCCCTTGTCGGCGAGCCAGTTCTTGGCCTCCTCGTCGACCTCCAGGGTGATCTTGCGATCGTCCAAGAGCTTCTGCAGGCGCCCGAGCTGGATCTCGACGATCGCACCCATCTCCGACCGCGCGAGGCGGTGGAACAGGATGATCTCGTCGACCCGGTTCAGGAATTCCGGCCGGAAGTGCCCCCGCACCACGCCCATCACCTCCTCGCGGACCGCGTCGGTATCCTGGCCCGCGGGCTGGTTCACCAGATACTCGGCCCCGAGATTCGAGGTCATGATCAGCAGCGTGTTGCGGAAGTCGACCGTCCGCCCCTGGCCGTCGGTGAGCCGCCCGTCGTCGAGAACCTGCAGCAGGACGTTGAACACGTCCGGGTGCGCCTTCTCGACCTCGTCGAACAGCACGACCTGGTAAGGCCGGCGCCGCACGGCCTCGGTGAGGGCGCCGCCCTCCTCATAGCCGACGTAGCCCGGAGGCGCGCCGATCAGCCGGGCGACCGCGTGCTTCTCCATGTACTCGGACATGTCGATGCGCACGAGCGCCGTGTCGTCGTCGAACAGGAAGCCGGCCAGAGCCTTGGTCAGCTCGGTCTTGCCGACGCCCGTCGGGCCCAGGAACATGAACGAGCCGATCGGCCGGTTCGGATCCTGAAGCCCGGCGCGGGCGCGCCGGACCGCGGTCGAGACCGCCTCCACCGCCTCGCGCTGGCCGACGACGCGCTTGGACAGCGCCTCTTCCATGGCCAGCAGCTTCTCGCGCTCGCCCTCCAGCATCTTGTCGACCGGCACGCCGGTCCAGCGGGAGACGACCCCGGCGACGTGGGCGGGCGTGACCGCCTCCTCCATCATCGCGTCGCGGCCGTTCTCCGCCTTCGCCTCGATCTCGGCGAGCTGCTTCTCCAGGCCCGGGATGACCCCGTAGGCGAGCTCACCCGCGCGCTGGTACTGGCCCTGGCGCTGCGCCGCGGCGAGGTCGTTGCGGGCCTCGTCGAGCTTCTTCTTGAGGCCGGCCGCCGTCCCGAGCTTGTCCTTCTCGGCCTTCCACCGGGCGGTGATCGCCGCTGAGCGCTCCTCCAGGTCGCCGAGTTCCTTCTCCAGCCGAACCAGCCGGTCGCGGGAGGCGGAATCGGTCTCCTTCTTGAGCGCCTCGCCCTCGATCTTCAGCCGGACGATCTCGCGGTCGATGTTGTCGAGCTCCTCGGGCTTCGAATCGACCTGCATGCGCAGGCGCGAGCCGGCCTCGTCCACGAGGTCGATCGCCTTGTCGGGCAGGAACCGGTCGGTGATGTAGCGGTTCGACAGCGTCGCGGCCGCGACCAGGGCCGAATCCTGGATGCGCACGCCGTGGTGCTGCTCGTACTTCTCCTTCAAGCCGCGCAGGATCGAGACCGTGTCCTCCACGGTCGGCTCCGACACGAAGACCGGCTGAAAGCGACGGGCGAGCGCCGCGTCCTTCTCGACGTGCTTGCGGTACTCGTCGAGCGTGGTCGCGCCGACGCAGTGCAACTCGCCGCGGGCGAGCGCGGGCTTCAGGAGATTCGAGGCGTCCATGGCGCCGTCCGCCTTCCCGGCGCCGACCAGCGTGTGCATCTCATCGATGAACAGGATGATGCCGCCCTCGGCCGCCGTGACCTCGGAGAGCACGCCCTTCAGCCGCTCCTCGAACTCGCCGCGATACTTCGCGCCGGCGATCAGCGCACCCATGTCGAGGGCGAGGAGGCTCTTGTCCCGCAGGGATTCGGGCACGTCGCCGTTGACGATGCGCAGGGCCAGACCCTCGACGATCGCGGTCTTGCCGACGCCGGGCTCGCCGATGAGGACCGGGTTGTTCTTGGTCCGCCGGGACAGGACCTGGATGGTCCGCCGGATCTCCTCGTCGCGGCCGATGACCGGGTCGAGCTTGCCCTCTCGGGCGGCCTCGGTGAGGTCGCGGGCATACTTCTTCAGCGCGTCATAGGCGTTCTCGGCCGAGGCATTGTCGGCGGTGCGGCCCTTGCGCAGGGCGTTGATCGCGGCGTTGAGCGAAGCCGGGGTGACGCCTGCCGCCTGGAGCGCGCGGCCGGCCTCGGAATCCTTCTCCACCGCCAGGGCAAGGAGCAGCCGCTCCACCGTCACGTAGGAATCGCCCGCCTTCTCGGCGGCCTTCTCGGCGGTGTCGAACAGGCGCATCAGCTCGCGTGTCGCCTGCGGGGCGGACGCGTTGCCGGAGACCTTCGGCTGCTTGGCGAGCCACTGCTCGGTCTGAGCCAGCGCGACGCGCGACTGGCCGCCCGCGCGGTCGATCAGGCCGGCGCAGAGGCCCTCCGGATCGTCGAGCAGCACCTTGAGCAGGTGGCCCGGCTGAAGCTGGGGATGTCCCTCGCGCATCGCGAGGTTCTGAGCCGCCTGCACGAAGCCGCGGGCGCGCTCGGTGTACTTCTCGAAGTTCATGCACAACCCTCCCGTACCGGCATCCGCCGCCCGATGAGAGGCGCGGCGCCACCGAAACGTCGCCCTCCGGCTATCCGCCGCGCGAGGGCCCCGGCGCCGTGGTGGCCGCCGGTAGACCCGATGTGGTGTTGCAATTGAGCACCACAAGGGGCCGCGAAGCTCTTGCGCGCCGGATCATTTCAGGGCCACGCTCCGCGCATGACCGCATTGATTCATGTCAGCGCCCTGTATCGCTACCCGGTGAAGGGCCTGAGCCCCGAACCCGTCGAGCGGGCGGAGCTCGAGACCAGCGGCCACTTCCCGGGCGACCGGCTCTACGCCATCGAGAACGGTCCGTCGGGCTTCAACGCGGTTGCGCCCCGCCACCAGCCCAAGACCAAGTACCTGATGCTCATGCGCGACGAGGCGCTCGCCCGCCTGCGCACCCGCTACGACGATGCCACGGCGACGCTGACCGTGGAGGGGTACGGCGACCCGCAGGCCTTCCGGCTCGACACCGAGGCGGGTCGCGAGGGCCTCGCGGAGCTGATGCGGCGCTACGTCCCCGAGAGCCTCCGGGGCGAGCCGAAGGTCCTCGCCGCGCCGCCGCAGTACCGGTTCACCGACTCCCCGACCGGCTACGTGTCGCTCATCAACCGAGCGAGCGTGGCCGCGGTGGAGGACTACCTCGGCGCGCCCGTGGACCCGCTGCGCTTCCGCGGCAACCTGCTGGTCGAGGGGCTCGAACCCTTCGCCGAGCTCGAGATGGTTGGGCAGGTGGTCGAGGCGCCGAGCGGGTTGCGGCTCAAGATCACCAAGCGGACCGTGCGCTGCGCCGCCACCAACGTCGACCCGGTCAGTGGCATGCGCGACTGCGACATCCCCTGGACCCTCGACGCGCGCCTCGGGCACCGCGACCTCGGCGTCTACGCGGAGGTGATCGCCGGCGGGCCGCTGGCGCGGGGCGACGCGCTGCGCGTGGTGGGGTGACGCGCGACGGGTGATCCCAGCGCTGCCGTTGTTGCGAGTGCAGCGAAGCGAGCCAGGCAGCGCCACGCTGACAAGTCGCGCGCCGCCCTGGGCACTTCGCTGCGCTCGCGATCACGGGTGAGCGCGGCCAGAGAGACGTCGTGTCAGAGCCGCGACACGTAGGCCGCGAGATCCTTGATATCCGCCTCGCTCAGGCCCTGCGCGACTTCGTTCATGGCGGGATCGTAGCCGGGCCGGGCGTTCGACTTGTAGCCGGCGAGCGCCTTGGCGAGATACTCCTCCCGCTGCGCCCGGATCCGCGGGATCGCGTCCCGGCCCGCGAGATCCGGCCCGTGGCAGGAATTGCACTGGTGCTTCGCCACTAGCGCCTGCGCGCGCGCCGCCAGGGCCGCGTCGGCCGGCGTCCCGGACCAGGCGGGCGGCGGCAGCGTCGCCACCGCGTCGGCGTAGGCGCGCAGGTCGTCGTCGGAGAATCCGGCAGCGACCTCGTTCATCGGCGGCGCCTCCCGCTGCTTCTCCCGGAACTGGAAGAGCTGCGTGACCACGTAGTCCGGGAGCTGCCCGCCGAGCGAGGGCACACCCTCCGTCGCCGACGTGCCGGCCCCGTGGCAGCCGATGCAGGGGGCGAGGCGCTCCTGCATCGCCGCGTCCGGGGCGGCGAGCGCCGCGCCCGCCAGCAGCAGCCCGCCGAGGGCGGGGACCAGCCCGCCGGCTGCCCGGGTGGGGCGGCGCATCACCGGCCGTAGCTGACGCGGTAGATCGCGCCGTTGTAATCGTCGGAGACGAGCAGCGATCCGTCCTTGGCGACCAGCACGTCGACGGGCCGGCCGACATACTTGTTGTCCTGGAGGAAGCCGGTCAGGAACGGCTCAACCGCGGCGGTCTTGCCGTCCGGTCCGGGCTTAGCCACGACCACGTCGCCGCCGAGCTTGGTCGTGCGGTTCCACGAGCCGTGCCGGGCGACGAACATCGCGTCGCGGTAAGCCTCCGGGAACTGCGTGCCGGTGTAGAACCGCAGGCCGAGGGAGGCCGTGTGCGGGCCGAGGAGCGCCGCCGGCGCGGTGAATTCCGAGCAGGCATGGCCCCAGCCGTATTCCGGATCCGTGAACGTGCCCTGGTGGCAGTACGGATAGCCGAAATGCTGCTTGCCCGGCTCCGTGAGCACGTTCAGCTCGTCGTTCGGGATGTCCTCGGAGACCCAGTCGCGGCCGTTATCGGTGAACCAGAGCTGCTTGGTCTTCGGGTTCCAGTCGAACCCGACGGTGTTGCGCACGCCGCGGGCGACCACTTCGGCATTCTTCCCGTCGAGGTCCATGCGCCGGATCTGCGCGTGCGTGTCCGGCGGCATCACGATGTTGCCCGGCGCGCCGACCGGGACGTAGAGCTTGTTGTCCGGGCCGATGGCGATGAACTTCCAGCCGTGGGCCTCGTCCTTCGGCAGGTCGTCGTAGACCAGGGTCGGCTTCGCCGCACCGTCGAGGTGGTTGGCGATGTCATCGTAGCGCCAGATCTTCGAGAGTTCGGCCACATAGAGGGCACCGTCGTGGTACGCGACGCCGTTCGGCCGGTGCAGGCCCGTCGCGATGGTCTTCACCGCGCGCTTCCCGTCACCGTCCGGGTTCGGCAGCACCGCGTAGACCTTCCCCACCGTCCGGGTGCCCACGTACAGCGTGCCGTCCGGCGCCTGGGTCATCTCGCGGGCGTTCGCGAGGCCGCTGGCGTAGACCTCGATCTTGAAACCCTCCGGGACCTTCAGCTTGTCGAGCGGCAGCTTGGCGGCCGCGGTCGCCAGAGGCGGTCCGGCCACCGGCGCGAGCTTGGCCGCGGCGCCGCCCTCGGGCCGGCCGTAGAGCGCCGAGCCGCGATCGACCTGGACGCTGGGCGGCGGGGCGGCGGTCGCGGGCGTCTCCTGCGCGACGACCGGGCCGGATCCTATCAGGCCGAGACTGAGTCCGGCGAGGGCGGCGGCGAGGCCGCGGGTCAGGATCGGCTGGCTGATCGGCGTCATGATGTCTCCCGGTGGCGGCGGCCTCGCGGACCGCCCGCTCGCTCTGCACTCTTTATTCAACGGTCCGCCGGGGAGTGCGACCGGCCCGGGTGGCAGGGAGGCGACACTCCGCGGCCGCCGTAACGTCGGCCGGGATTCGGCGCGCCGCCGCCTCCTTCGGGGCCATCTTCGGCTGTCGCGTCGGCTCACCTTGCGTTTTGGGCAATGATCTCCGAAAACGCCCCCCGTCCGGGAAGCTTAGGCTTGGCCGGGGCTGCCGGCCGTCCGCCGGAGCCCGGCCGACGCGGCGTTCCGATCCGGTTCGAGGACACGTATCGATGATCGATTACGCGCAGGCGCGGCGGATGATGGTCGACTGCCAGTTGCGGACCTTCGACGTGAACGACAACTTGGTGCTCGACGCGTTCGACACCGTGCCGCGCGAGGCCTTCGTGCCGAAGGGCCGCGAGCCCTTCGCGTATATCGACCAGACCCTGAACCTCGGCGAGGCCGGCGGCGAAACTCGCTGCATGCCGGCCCCGATGGTCGTGGCCCGGATGATCCAGGCCCTGCGGGTCCGGCCGGGCGTCGCCGCCCTCGACGTCGCCACCGGCTACGGCTACGCCGCCGCCGTCATGGCTGAGCTCGGCGCGCAGGTGACGGCGCTGGAATCGGTGCCCGATCTCGCCGCGGCGGCGCGCACCCGGCTCGGCGCCTCCGCCCAGGTGATCGAAGGCCCGATCGCCGACGGCGCGCCCAAGCAGGGCCCCTTCGACGTCATCCTGATCAACGGCCGGGTCGAGGTCCGGCCGCAGGCGCTGCTGAACCAGCTCAAGGACGACGGTCGCCTGGTCTGCGTGTTCGGTCCGCACCGCAACGCCAAGGTCACGCTCTTCGTGCGCGCCGGCGACGCGTTCGGCGCTCGGCCGCTGTTCGACGCGTCGCTGCCCGGTCTCGAGGCCTTCGCGGTGGAAGCCGGCTTCGCGTTCTGAAAGCGCGCGCCGGATCGCGTCCGCCCCCGTCGGCGCGGGCGGATCCGTGACTGCGCCGCAGGCCCCGATCAGCCGAGCCTGTAATCCCCCAGCCGGGCCCGGCGGGCGCTCCGGCGATAGGCCATCACCGAGTCGGGCCAGAGGGTGTTGTTGCGCCCGGACGCGTCGAGGTACCAGCTGCGGCAACCGCCGGCCTGCCAGATGCTGTCGGCCATGCGGCTGTGGATCCGGTCCACGAACCGGGCCTGGGCCTCCGGCCGGACCTCGATGGTCTGCCTCCCGCGGCGCAGCGCCTTCAGGCAGTCGAGGACGTGCTGCACTTGGATCTCGATCATCGAGATGACCGAGTTGTGGCCCAGCCCGGTATTGGGCCCGAGCAGCATGAAGAAATTGGGGAATCCCGCGACCGTGATGCCCTGATAGGCGCCCACGCCGCCGGACCAGGCCTCAGTCAAGCTCCGGCCGTCGCGGCCGACGAGGTGCATCCGCGCGAAGGTCGCGGCCACGTCGAAGCCCGTGGCATAGACGATCACGTCGAGGTCGTGATGCCGCCCGGCCTCGGTGGTCACGCCGGTCTCGGTGATCCGGGCGATGCCGTCCGTCTCCAGGGTGACGTTCGGACGCTGGAGCGCGGGGTAGTACTCGTCGGAGATCAGCACCCGCTTGCAGCCGAGGCGGTAATTCGGCGTCAGCTTCGCCCGCAGGGCCTTGTCGGGGACCGCCTTGGCGAGATGGTGCCGCGCCAGGGACTCGGCCTGGCCGGTGAGCTTCGAGACCTTGGTGAAGCCGAGCAGCGCCCGCACCTCGTGCAGCCAGAACAACCGCGCCCGCTCGAGCCGCCGGCTGAGCGGCAGGCGCCGGTAGCGCTCCCGGGCCCGCTCCGCGATGGCGTGGTCGTTCTTGGGCATGATCCAGGGCGGGGTGCGCTGGAACAGCGTCAGGTGCGACGCGACGGCGGCGAGTTCCGGCACCACCTGGATCGCGCTGGCGCCGGTGCCGATCACCCCGACTCGCTTGCCGGCCAGCGCCACGGAGTGGTCCCAGGCCGCCGTGTGGAAGGCGGGGCCGGCGAACGCGTCGCGGCCGGGGATATCCGGGTAGGCCGGATGGTGGAGCCCGCCCATGCCCGCGACGATCGCGCGCGCCGTGATCGGGCCCCGGTCGGTCTCCACGTGCCACAGGGCGCGCGCCGCGTCCCAGGTGGCGCCGGTGAAGGTCGTCCCGAGCTGGATCAGGGGCGTCAGGCCGTTCCGCTCGGCGGTGTCCCGGAGATAGGCCAGGATCTCCGGCTGCGGCGCGTACATCCGGCTCCAGTCGGCCTTCGGCGCGAAGGACAGCGAGTAGAGGTGGGATGGGACGTCGCAGGCCGCCCCCGGGTAGGTGTTGTCGTGCCACGTGCCGCCGATGCCGTCGGCCTTCTCGATCACCCGCAGCGGGCCGATGCCCGCCTGCCGGCAGCGGATCGCCATCGCGAGCCCCGAGAATCCGGCGCCGACGATCAGGACGGCCAGGGTCTCGTCCGCGAGCTCGGTCATCGCTGGGTGCTCCCGGACGGGGCGTGCGGCGCGTGCGCCGTCAGGAAGGCCGCGGCCTCGTCGAGGGAGGTCCGCGCCTCCGGCAGCATGCTGGCAGCGAACTGCCAGGCGTGGGACACGACCGGGAACAGCTTGAGCTCCGTCTCGACGCCGGCCCTGCGGGCCCGCTCCGCCATGCGCACGGAATCGTCGCGCAGGACCTCGCGGGCGCCGACATGGAACAGCAGCGGCGGGAAGCCGATCGGGTCGCCGTAGAGCGGCGAGACCCGCGGATCGGCCGGATCGGCGGCGCCCAGATACATCGGCCGGATCGCCGCGAGCGCCTGCGGGTCGAACATGGCGTCGCGCCACGCATTGGTCACCCGCGACCCGTCCTCGGACATGAAGTCCGTGGCCGGCGAGAACAGGGCCGCCGCCCAGGGCATCGGCAGGCCGCGGGCGCGGGCCTCGCCCATCAGCACGAGGGCGAGGTTGCCGCCGGCCGACTCGCCCGCCACGCAGGCGGCCCCCTCGGCGCTGAACGCCGCCCAGACCGCCGTGACGTCGTCGACCGCCGCGGGGAACGGGTGCTCGGGGGCGAGGCGGTACTCGGGCGCGAAGATCGTGAAGCCCCGGTTCGCCAGCGCGCCGGTGACCGGACGGTGCGTCCGCGGCGAGCAGGCGATGAAGCCGCCGCCGTGGATGTAGAGCATCCGCCGGCCGGGGCCCGCTTTCGGCCGGACCCACTCGCCCTTCACGCCACCGACGATGCCCGGCTCGTAGGTGACGCCCTTGGGGTCGGGGAAGGTCGGTGCCTCGAAGATCCGGCGGAACGCGGCCGCGTCCCGCGCCCGGGACAGGGGGCCGCGGACCCGGCTGCGGACCATGTAGGCCCCGAGATACGCGCGCAGGCTCGCCATCTCAGAGCGTCCCGCCGGACAGGCGCACGATCGTCTTCCAGTAGCCCACCGGCATCAGCCGCTGGATCAGCGCGGCGTTCTTCGCGTCCTTGCCGATGACGATCCGGGGCGCCCGGGCCTCGATGCCGCGGATGATGGCGGCGGCCGCGTCGGCGGGCGCCAGGGTCAGGAGCTTGCCGAACGCCTCCCGCGCCTCCTCGTCCTCTACGGCCGCGCGCTTCGCAGCCTCCGGATCGCTCGGCGGCCGCCGGCCGCGGGCGTTGCGGGAGATGGCGGTGGCGACGCCGCCCGGGTGGACCACCGTCACCCCGAGGCCAGTGCCGGCGTACTCGTGCCGCAGCGCCTCCGAGAAGCCGCGCACGCCGAACTTGCTGGTGCAGTAGGCGACTTGGCCCGGCGGCGCGATCAGACCGAACAGGCTCGACAGGTTGACGATCTGCGCCGCCGGCCGGGCGCGGAGCATCGGCAGGAAGGCGTGGCACATCCGCACGACGGCGCGCAGGTTGATGTCGAGAAGCCACTCGAAATCGTCGAGATGCGTCTCGTCGAACCGGCCGCCGAGGGCGACGCCGGCATTGTTGATGAGGAGGTCGAGATGCCCGGACCGCTCCGCGACCCAGGCGGGCAGCGCGCGGATCCCCTCGGCATCCGTGAGGTCAAGGACGCGCGTCTCCACCGTGACGCCGCGGATCTTCGCGGCGACGGCCGCGAGGCCGGTCTCGTCTCGGTCCACCAGGAGAAGGGTGCAGCCCTTCGCGGCGAGGCCCTCGGCCAGCGCCGCGCCGATGCCGCTCGCCGCCCCGGTGATCAGGGCCACCGCGCCCGCGAGTTGGAACCGCTGTGCCAAACCGCGCCCCCCGTGCCGCCGATCTGGATCGGATCGTCCACGGGGGATAGGCCCCGCCGGCCGGATTGTCTAGGGTGAACACCCTAGACGGGGACGGGATCATGTCGCGGGGCGAGGGTCGGAGGGTCGAGTGCGAGCGGGAGGTCGGCCCGGAGCCCGGTCCCGCGGCCGCGTCGCCCGACACGCGCACCCGGATCCTCGCCGTCAGCCTCGCGCTGTTCAATGCCCGCGGCCTCGGCCACGTCACGACGGCGGAGATCGCGGCCGCGGCGGGGATCCGCGAGGGCAATCTGCAGTACCATTTCCCGCGCAAGCGCGGCCTCGTCGAAGCCCTGTTCGCGGCCTTCGAGACCGAGGCCGTGGCGGTGGCGGGCCGGATGCCCGCCGACCCCGCGGCGCCGGAGGCGCTGCTCGCCTACCAGAGGGCGTGGTTCGACCTGATGTGGCGCTACCGCTGCGTCTACCGCGACGGTATCGCCATGGTGGAGATCGCGCCGGCCCTGCGCGCCCGGGTGCACGCGCTGCGGGCCGAGACCCAGGCGCTGGCCCGCGCCGTGTTCGAGGCGGCCGTGCGGGCGGGGCAGCTGCGCGTTTCCCCGGACGCGCTCGGGCGACTCATCGACAACGCCTGGATCGTGTCGAGCCACTGGATGAGCCACCGTCTCCAGGGCGGCACCGCCCTGACGGAAGCGGATCGGGACTGGGGCTTCGCGCAGGTCCGCGACCTCTTCGCGCCCTATCTCGCGCCCGAGAGCCCTACTTGACGGCCACTGGCCCGATCCTTCCATGCGCTCCGGCCAAGCTCGGACCCGAAGGACGCGATGCTCGACCGCCTGACCCATGCCGGCCTCAGCCTGCTCGTGCTGCTCGCGGTCGCGTTCCTGTTCTCGACCAACCGGCGGGCGATCAGTCCCCGCGTGGTCCTCACGGGACTGGCTTTGCAGGTCGGCCTCGGCGCGCTGGTCCTGTTCCTGCCCGCCGGGCAGGCCGCGCTGCGCGCTGCCGCGGACGCGGTCGTGACCGTGCTGTCCTACGGCGACCGCGGCACGGCCTTCCTGTTCGGCGGCCTCGTCGAGCCGAAGATGTTCGAGCTGTTCGGCGGCTCAGGCTTCATCCTGGCGCTGCGGGTCCTGCCGCAGATCCTCTACGTCTCCGCGCTGATCGGCGTGCTCTACCACCTCGGCGTGATGCAGGTGCTCGCCCGCGGGCTCGGCGCCGTGCTCCGGCGGATCCTCGGCACCTCGCCGATCGAGTCGTTCTCGGCGGTGATCACGATCGCCATCGGCCAGAGCGAGATCGCCGTCGCCCTGCGCCCGTTCCTCGCCCTGCTGACCGGCGCCGAGCTGTTCGCCGTCATGTCGAGCGGCGCCGCGTCGACGGCGGGCTCGATCCTGGCCGGCTACGCGGCGCTCGGCGTGCCCATGACCTACCTGCTCGCGGCCTCCGTGATGGCGATCCCGGGGGGCCTCGTCTACGCCAAGATCCTGATGCCCTCGACGGAGCCGACCAGGATCGCCACCACCCGGGTAGAGTTCGGCGAGACACGGGCGGCCAACATCATCGAGGCGGCGGCCGACGGCACTCAGAAGGGGCTCGCGGTGGCGGTCTCGGTGGGGGCCATGCTGATCGCCTTCGTCGGGCTGATCGCGCTGGCGGACGGCCTGTTCGGCACCCTCGGCGGCTGGATCGGCTACCCGTCCGCCTCGTTCGAGGGCGTGCTCGGCTGGGCGCTCGCCCCGCTGGCGTGGCTGCTCGGCGTGCCCTGGGACCAGGCGACCCTGGTCGGCGGGGCGATCGGCCAGAAGCTCGCCTTCAACGAGTTCCTGGCCTACGCCAACCTGTCGCCGGTCCTGAAAGCCGGAACCCTCGAGCCGCGGGCGCAGGCCATCGTCTGCTTCGCCCTGTGCGGCTTCGCGAATCTCGCGTCGATCGCGATCCAGCTCGCGAGCTTCTCCAGCCTCGTCCCGGAGCGGCGCTCGGAGGTCGCCCGGTACGGCCTGCGGGCCATCCTCGCGGGGACGCTGTCGAACCTCACGAGCGCGGCGATCGCGGGGCTGTTCGTGGCGTGACGGGTCAGGCCGCCTTGCGCGCCGCGAGCAGCAGCGCGTTCGGGCGGGTCCGCTTCGGCACCGGCAGGACGCGGTCGAGGACGGCGCCGACGCCGTACGCGAAGGCGAGCGCCGCCGCCCAGGACCATGTCCGCCGGAAGAAGCGGTCGCGGCAGCGGACGGGGCTGACCTTGGCCATCCAGTGGATCAGCGAATCGTGCCGGTCCATGCCGATGGCGTGGACGGCCTCGGGCGTGCAGCCGAGCGTCCCGGCCAGCGCCTCCAGGGCTCTGGGCGTCCACCACGTCAGGTGGTGGGGCGGCGCGTTGATGACGAAATTCGGGACCGTGGTGTTGGGCGAGGGCCAGAGCGGCGTGCCGATCAGGACCACGCCGCCCGGCTTGACGCAGGCCGCGAGCGCCCGGGCGAAACCCAGCGGGTCCGCCACGTGCTCGATCACCTGGAACGCGCAGGCGACGTCGTAGACCGGCCCGACGCGCGCCGCGTGCGCCTCCACGGTCTCGTCGAGGATCGCGCCGGTCGGGTCCTCGGCGGAGAAGTTCGGATCGAGGCCGGTATAGGTGGCGTCCGGCACGTAGGCGCGGAACCCGCCGTGGCCGCAGCCGACATCGAGCACCCGGGCTCCGGACGGGACGTGCGCGGCGGCCTGGCGGAATTCCAGGCGCTCCGTCTCCGGGCCGGCGAGCTTATCGTGCGCGGCGATCCGGCCGTAAAACGCCCGGTAGAAGGCCGCGTCGCCGGCCACCGGCGGATCGAAGAAGATCAGTCCCGTAGGAGATTCCCAGAGCCGGAACGTGCCGGCGGGGCGGAGCAGCGGCCCGACATCGACGCGGCCGGAATAGTGCCAGAGGAGCGTCAGGAAGCCGGCGTCCAAGCGCTCGACGCAGCGCAGAGCGGGGGCACCGGTGATCGGGCAGGGGGGGATCGACCGATCGGCCGTGTGCGCGCTGTCCGCCAAACTGGTCCTCGCTCGCTCCGCAGGCCCGGCTGGTCCGGGGCGCCGCAGCGGCACAGGTTTGGTGCGGCCCGTCAAGCCGAGGCGCGGCTCGTGGCGAGCGCGCAAAGAAAAAGGCGCCGCTTCGGATGAAGCAGCGCCCGGAAACGTCAGAGCGACGTCTTAGTGGAAGGTGTCGATCTCAGCGGACTCGTAGCTGGTGACTTCCATGCCGACGCAGATCTCGGAGACGACGGGGGCGGACCAAGCCATGATTTCCTCCAGGTAAGTTGATGCGATGGATAGAGAGGCCACGAAGGCCGGAGCGAACCGCGCTCCGGACCGCGCGCGACTTAGTTGAACGTGTCGATCTCGGCGGACTCGTAGCTGGTGACTTCCATGCCGACGCAGATCTCGGACACGATCGGGGCAGACCAAGCCATGGCGTTTCTCCTCGCTGTTGCTGCGATCCATATAGGCAATATCTTGGACGCAATACAAGCGAGCACAACACTTATATTTCTCATAGGGAGCCTGGCCGTGGGCGGCGCGGGGTCGTTCCGTGGCCGCGCGGCCACCCGCCGGAGTCCTGTTCGGCATCGGCTGCGGATGGGCGCGGTTTCGGCTTGACGGGCCCCGCGCCCGGGCGCACGACGCACCCGCGCGACGGTGTCCTCGACGGTGTCGCGCTCCCATTCCAGCAGCGACCCGCGAAGCGACGTGCCCGACCGATCGTGCCTGCCGTGCCCGGCCCCGTGCCGTCGTTCCGCCTGAGCCGCTGAGAGGCCCGGCCGCGGGGTGACCGACGCGGCGGCCGGCCACGGCCCAGACCCAGGATGACCGGCGCCGCGTCGCCTCGTAACCCACGAGGCGAGGCCATGAACGAGATCGCCCCCTTCGATACGCGCGTCGATCCCTCCGTGCTGGCCGCCCGCCTGTCGGACGAACGGGCGCCCGACATCGTCGAGGCCTTGAACGACGAGGCACCCGAGGTCGCCGCCGCCATCCTGCTCGGCCTGCCGCTGGAGCGGGCGATCGAGGTGCTGGACCAGCCGGAACTCGACTGCGCCGCCGACATCATCGAGATGCTGCCGCGGGACCGGGTCGCGGGCTACCTGTCGGGCATGTCGGCCGACCGGGTCACGGACGTGTTCCGCGAGATCGAGGAGCCGGGCCGCTCCGACCTGCGTGCCCGCCTCGACGCCGAGACCCGCGGCGCTGTCGATCGCCTGTCGGCCTACGGCGAGGAGACCGTGGGCTCGCTGATGACCACCGAGTTCGTCACCGTGCCGGGGACCTGGACGGTGGGCCAGACGCTGGAGCACATCCGCCACGTCGAGAAGACCCGGGAGACGATCTACGCGATCTTCGTGCTCGACCCGCGCACCCGCGCGCTCACCAAGGCGGTGCCCCTGCGGCGCCTGATCTCGGGGGACCCGGGCGACAACGTGCTCAGCGTTGCGCCGGGACGCCGGCCGCTCGCGGTCTCGCCCACGGCGAGCCGCGAGGAGGCGGCCCGGCTGATCTCCAAGTACGACCTCCTGGCGCTGCCGGTCGTCGACGCGGTCGGCCACGTGATCGGCATCGTCACCGTCGACGACATGATCGACGCGATGATCGAGAAGCAGACGCAGGACGTGCAGCGCTTCGGCGGCATGGAGGCGCTGCCCGAGCCCTACATGGATATCGGCTTCTTCACGATGATCCGGAAGCGGGCCGGCTGGCTGTGCGCGCTGTTCCTGTCGGAGATGCTCACCGCCTCGGCCATGCAGGGCTTCGAGGGCGAGCTGGAGAAGGCGATCGTCCTGACCCTGTTCATCCCGCTCATCATGAGCTCCGGCGGCAATTCCGGCTCGCAGGCGACCTCGCTGCTGATCCGGGCGCTGGCGCTCCACCAGATCCGCCTGCGCGACTGGTGGCGGGTGGCGCTGCGCGAATTGCCGACCGGGATCTTCCTCGGCGCGATCCTCGGCGTGATCGCGGTGATCCGGATCGTCGCGTGGCAGAAGCTCGGCCTCTACGATTACGGCGCGCACTGGCCGCTGGTCGCCGCCACGGTCGGCGCGGCGCTGGTCGGGATCGTGACCTTCGGATCGCTCGCCGGCTCGATGCTGCCGTTCCTGCTCCAGCGGATCGGCTTCGATCCGGCCACCGCCTCGGCGCCCTTCGTGGCGACGCTGGTCGATGTCACCGGCCTCGTCATCTACTTCTCGGTGGCCCCCCTCATCCTAAAAAAAAAACTGCTGTAGGAAGGCCTCCGCGCATCATCCCGTGACCGCCTCGGCCAGCCGCTTCCTCTGGACCTTGCCGTTCGCCGTCCGCGGCAGGGCGTCGAGGAAGCGGATCTCCCGCGGGCGCTTGTAGGCGGCGAGCCGCTCGGCGCACCACGCGAGCAGGGCCTCCGCGTCGGGCTCGGCGCCCGCCTGCAGCACCACGAAGCCGCAGATGACCGAGACGTCCGCCCGCACCGGCAGCTCGGCGACGCCCACTTCCGCCACGGACGGGTGGGTCGACAGCACCGCCTCCACCTCGTTCGGCGAGACCCGGTAGCCCATCGCCTTCATCAGGTCGTTGTTGCGGCCCTCGAACCAGAGGTAGCCGTCGGCGTCGAGGCGCGCGAGATCGCCGCCGACGAACCAGTCGCCGCGCATGACCTCCGCCTCTTCCTCCGGCCGGTTCCAGTAGCCGAGCATCAGCGCAGGCTCGGTCCGGTGGACGGCGAGGAGCCCGCTCTCTCCGGCCGGGAGCGGCACGGGCTCGCCCGCCACGGGCAGGATCGCCACCCGCCGGCCCGGCTGCGGCTTGCCGGGCGAGCCGGGGCGCACCGGGATGGTCGGGCCGCTGGAGATGTAGGTCGAGATCTCGCTCATCCCCAGCGCCTCGTAGAGGGGCTTGCCGGTGGCCTGCTGCCAAGCCTCCAGCAGCTCCACCGCGAGGGGCTCGCCGGCCGCGCAGCCGTGGCGGAGGCTCGACAGGTCGTGGGCGCCGAGGTCGCCGTACTTGAGGATCTGGCGGTAGAGCGTCGGGACGGCGGCGAACAGGGTCGCGCCGTACGCCGCGATCAGGCGCGGCCAGACTCCGGGATCGCGCGGGCCGTTGTAGAGCACCGCGGTCGCGCCCACCGACCAGGGATCGCTCAGGCCGACGCCCAGCGTGTAGGTCCAGTTCATGGTACCGGCGTGGAGCATCACGTCGGATTCGGTGAGACCGAGCCAGTGGTCGAGCATGGGGCGGCGGCCATAGGCGGCGCGGTGGGCGTGCAGCACCCCCTTGGGCCGGCTCGTCGTGCCGGAGGTGTAGATCAGCATCGCCGGGTCGTCGGCGGCGGTGTCGGCGTAGTCGGGCAGGGGTGGGCCAGCCTTCAGGGCGGAGACCGCGGCGGCGTCGAGCAGGAGGCGCCCGCCCAGGACCTCGGGCGCGACCGTGCAGCCGCTTCCGATCACCACGGCGGCGGCCCCGGAATTGTCCATGAGGAACGCCGCCTCGCTCTCGGTGAGCTGTGGCGAGGACGGCAGCGCCACGAGGCCGGCCGCCAGGGCGCCGAAGTAGACGAGGACGTAGTCGGCCTCGTTGTCCATCCGGATCATCACCCGGTCGCCGGGCCTCAGGCCGAGGCCGAGGAGACCCGCCGCGATGCCGCGCACCGCCCGCTCGACTTCGCCGAAGCTGAGGCGGTCCGCGGTGCCGTCGCCGACCATCACCAGGGCGGTCTTGTCGGGACGCAGGCGCGCGTTCTCGGCGAGGCAGTACCGCGCCGCGTTGAAGCGGGCCGGCGGACGGCGGTCATCGTGCTGGCTGTCGGACACCGGGCGCTCCCCGCGGGCGGCTTTTCGCCGGGTGTCCCGCCTGGGCGCGCCTGCGTCAACTGGGGCCGTCGCCCCGCCGGCGAGCGCGGCCCCCGGGCAGTCTGGCCCTCAGGTCCGCCGCTGCGCCTGGCCCTCCTGCTCCTCGAAGCCCTTGAGCATCTTGTCGAGGGTCATCGGGTAGTCGCGGACCCGGATCCCGGTGGCGTTGTAGATCGCGTTGGCGAGCGAGGCGCCGGCGCCGCAGATGCCGAGCTCACCGAGCCCCTTGCTCTTCAGCGGGTTCGCCTTGTCGTCGAGCTCCGGCAGGAACACCGCGTCGATCTCCGGGAGGTCGGCGTGGACCGGCACGTGGTACTCGGCCATGTCGTGGTTGACGAAGAAGCTGTAGCGCGGATCGACCACGGCATCCTCCATCAGCGCCGCGCCGACGCCAAAGGTCATGCCGCCGATCGCTTGGCTGCGCGCGGTCTTGGCGTTGAGGATGCGCCCGCCGGTGAACACGCCGAGCATCCGCCGCAGCCGGATCTCACCGGTATCGACGTCGACCCCGACCTCTGCGAAGTGCGCTCCGTACGAGTACTGCGAGAACTTCTGCTTCATCTCTCCAGGCTTGATCTCGCCGGAGGCCTCCAGCCCGGACTTGGCGAGATCGGTGAGCGACTCGGTGCGGTTGCCGGACGTGACCGCGCCGTCGCGGAAGGTGGCGCCGTCCGGGTTGAGGTCGCCGGCCTTGAGCAGGGCCTGCCGGAGGTTGTCGCAGGCGACGTAGAGCGCCGAGCCCGCCGAGCCGGCGCCGAAGGATCCCCCGGAGCCGGCCGCGAACGGGAACTCGGTGTCGCCCATCTCGACCCGCACGCGCTCGGGCGGCAGCCCCAGCATCTCGCCGGCGATCTGGGTGAGGATCGTGTAGGTGCCGGTGCCGGGATCGGTCATCGCCATCCGCACCACCAGCACGCCGTCCGGCCCGAGGCGGACCTTCGCGGCGGACGGCATCAGCGGGTTGAGGCGCGCGGCCGCCGACATGCCCATGCCGACGAGCCAGTTGCCCTCGCGCCGGGAGCCCGCGGCCTGCCGCCTGTCCCAGCCGAACAGGCGCGCGCCCTCGTGCATGCAGGGCACCAGCTTGCGGGTCGAGAACGGGACTTTCTTCTCGGGATCCTCGGCCGGCTCGTTGCGCACCCGGAGCTCGATCGGGTCGATCTTCAGCTGCTCGGCGAGCTCGTCCATGGCGCACTCGAAGGCGAGCTGGCCTACGGCCTCCCCGGGAGCGCGCATCGCCGAGGCGATCGGCATGTTGAGGTTGACCAGCCGATGGCGCGTCACGCGGTTCTGCGCGGCGTACAGGGAGCGGGTGACGTTGGCCGAGGTCTCGAAGAACCCGTCGCCCTCGGCGGTGTCGGACCAGGATTCGTGGCTGATCGCGGAGAGACGGCCGTCGCGGTCGGCGCCGAGGCGGATCCGCTGGATCGTGTCGGTCCGGTGGGTCGCGACGTGGAACTCCTGCTGCCGGGTGAGCGCGACCTTCACGGGACGCTGGATCACCTTCGAGGCCAGGATCGCGAGCGTCGCCTCCGGCTGGACCTGCAGCTTCGCGCCGAATCCGCCGCCGATATAGGGGCTGACGATGCGCACCTTCTCGGGGGGGAGCTTGAGCACCGAGCCGAGGGATTTCTGGCCCCGGTTCGGCATCTGGTTGGCCGTGTAGAGCACGACCCCGTCGCCCTCCCAAGACGCGATGGTGGCGTGCGGCTCCATCTGCGCGTGGATCTGGTTCGGCGTGACATACTCCACGTCGAGCTTGACCGGTGCGGCCGCGAAGGCGGCGTCGAAGTCGCCGAGCTTGGAATCCGGCGGCGAGTTGACCGGCTTCGGCTCGTAGGCCGCCGCCAGGCTGTCCTTGAGCAGCCCCTTGGGCTTGGCCGCGTCGTACCGGACCTTGACCAGCATCGCGGCGGCGCGCGCCTGCTCGAAGGTCTCGGCGACCACGAAGGCGACCGGCTGCCCGTAGAACCGGATCTCCGTCCCCTGGAGCTGCGGCCAGACCTGCTCTTTCTTCTCGCCCTGCTCGGGCACGTTCTCGTGGGTCATCACCAGGATCGCGCCGGGCGCCTTGCGGGCGGCCTCCGCGTCGATCGACCGGATCGTGCCGGAAGCGATCGCCGCCGGCACGATGAAGCCGTAAGCGGGGGTCTTCAGGGCCCGGGTCTCGTACGCGTAGGGCGCGTGACCCGTGACCTTGAGCTTGCCTTCGACCCGGTTCAGCGGCTTGCCGACGAGCCCGTCGGGCCGGTCGTCGAGGGGCGTCCGGCCGATCGGCTGGTTCATCTCCATGGGAACGGTCCTTGCCGGGATCTACGCGCGGGTCGCCTGCGCCACGACGGCCCGAAGGGTCCGGCGCGTCAGCGGGATCTTGAAGTCGTTGCTGCCGTAGCCGCGGGCGCCCTTGAGCACCGCGTCGGCGGCAGCGTCGGCCGAGCCGGTCTGCACCAGCGCCGTCTCGGCCTCGGCCACCCGCCAGGGCTTGTGCGCCAGGCCGCCGAACGCGAGCCGCGCGGCCTGAGGCTTGCCGCCCTCGGCACCGGCGATCACGGCAGCCACCGACACGGTCGCGAAGGCGTAGGACGCCCGGTCGCGAACCTTCCGATAGATGTGCGTGCCGGCCACCGGCTTCGGCAGCGTCACGGCCGTGATGATCTCGCCCTTGCGCAGCTCGGTCTCGATCTGCGGCGTGTCGCCGGGCAGCCGGTGGAAGTCGGCGATCGGGATGCTGCGCGCCTGCCCGTCCGGGTTGACGGTCTCCACGGTCGCGTCGAGGGCCTGCATGGCGACGTTCATGTCGGACGGGTTGGTGGCGATGCAGGCCTCGCTCGCGCCGACCACTGCCATGATGCGGTTGAACCCGCCGATCGCCGAGCAGCCCGAGCCGGGCTCGCGCTTATTGCAGGGCATAGCGGTGTCGTAGAAATAGTAGCACCGCGTCCGCTGGAGCAGGTTGCCGGCCGTCGTCGCCTTGTTGCGCAACTGGCCCGAGGCGCCGGCGAGCAGCGCCTTCGCCAGCACGGCGTAGTCCTTCCGGACCCGCGGGTCGGCGGCGAGGTCGGCGTTGCGGACGAGCGCGCCGATGCGCAGGCCGCCATCCTGCGTGGCCTCGACCGTGTCGAGCGGCAGCCGGTTGACGTCGATCAACGTGGCCGGGGTCTCGATCTGGAGCTTCATAAGGTCGAGAAGGTTGGTGCCGCCAGCGATGAACTTGGCGTTCGGCCGCTCGGCCGCGAGCTTCGCGGCGTCCTGCACGGTGGCGGGGCGCTCGTAGGCAAAGGCCTTCATCTGCGCCTCCTCAGAGTTTGGTGGCGGCGGCGTCGCGAATCGCCGCGACGATGTTCGGGTAGGCGCTGCAGCGGCAGATGTTGCCGCTCATCCGCTCGCGAATCTCGGCGTCGCTGAGTGTCGGAGTCGCCGCGACGTCCTCGGTAACGTGGCTCGGCCAGCCGGCCTTGGCCTCGCTCAGCATGCCGACCGACGAGCAGATCTGGCCCGGCGTACAGTAGCCGCACTGGAAGCCGTCATGCTCCAGGAACGCCGCCTGCATCGGGTGGAGCTTGTCCCCGTCCGCCAAGCCCTCGATCGTGGTGATCGGGTCGCCCTCGTGCATCGCCGCGAGCGTCAGGCAGGAATTGATCCGCCGGCCGTCGACCAGGACCGTGCAGGCCCCGCACTGGCCGTGATCGCAGCCCTTCTTGGTGCCGGTGAGCGCGAGGTGCTCGCGCAGAGCGTCGAGGAGCGTCGTGCGGGTGTCGAGGACGAGATCGTGCCGTTGGCCATTGATGCTGAGCCGCACCGGCATGGTCTGCGGAGCCGGATCGCCCGGCGCCGACGCGGACATCGCGGGATTGGGCCGGAACCCGAGGGCGCCGAGTGCGCCGGCCACCGCACAGCCCTCCACCACGGCCCGCCGCGTCAGCGCGAGCGGCTTCGTCGGAGTCGCGTCTGTCATGCTGCCATCCAGCCCGTGCACCGCGCGTGGGACGCCGCGCGCAGCTTGGAATCTGGTGCGCCAACGTCCGGCCGGATGGATTAGATCCTGTCCAGACTGCGCCCGTTCAGCGCGGCTCCGCCGCTACGGGCGCTGGACCCATGTCGTGACCCGATCGCTCCGTCCTTGCTTCGCTGCGCTCGCGAGAACGGTGACGCCTTGGAACGCGTCCCGCTGCGAGCGTTTGGGTTGATCGGACCACGACACCGGAGCCTCGCCTCATGGCTATCCCGACCCTGCCGCTCAACGACGGCCGACACATCCCGCAGATCGGCTACGGCTGCTGGCAGCTCTCGGATGCCCAGGCTCCGGATCTCGTCGGACAGGCCCTCCGCGCCGGCTATCGTCTGATCGACACGGCCGCGGCGTACGGCAACGAGGCGGGCGTCGGGCGCGGCATCCGGGACGCGGGGATCTCCCGCGAGGAGATCTTCGTCACCACGAAGCTCTGGAACGACCGCCAGGGCCGCGACGAGGCGCGGCGCGCCTTCGACGAGAGCCTGCGGCAACTCGGTCTCCCCTATGTCGACCTGTACCTGATCCACTGGCCGTGCCCGCAGCGTCGCCTGTTCGTCGAGACCTGGAAGACGCTGATCGAGCTCCGGAAGGAGGGCCGCGCGAAGTCCATCGGCGTGTCGAACTTCTCGCCCGAGCATCTCGCCACGCTGATCGGCGAGACCGACGTGGCCCCGGCCGTCAACCAGATCGAGCTGCACCCCTATTTCCAGCGCAAAGAACCGCGCGCGGAGGACGCCCGTCACGGGATCGTGACCGAGTCGTGGAGCCCGCTGGGCCGGGGCAAGGAGCTGAACGACCCGGTCATCCTCGCAATCGCGGAAGCGCACGGGAAGACGCCCGCCCAGGTGGTGCTCCGCTGGCAGATCCAGATCGGATGCGTGGCGATCCCCAAGACCGCCACCCCGCGGCGCATCGCCGAAAACATATCGCTGTTCGATTTTGAACTCGGCGCGGACGAGATGGCGCGGATCGCCGGCCTCGACAGGCCCGATGGCCGGATCGGGCCGGACCCGGCGACGTTCTGCTGAGCGCTCAAGCCTTCGGCGGCGCAGCGTAACATCGCACCGCAAAAGATTTATGCTCACAGCTAGCATATCTGGACAGGCGCGTCCGGCCCCCATAAGTTAGACGGCACAATGCTCAAACTGAGCATAATGGAGGACGCCATGACGGCGACCGTTGCACCCGTCTCCCGCACGACGATCCCGGGCCTGCCCCTTTCGGATCTGTACGCACGCGTCAGCCGGCACGTCCCCGCGATCGAGTGGCCGGCGCTCGCCCCCGACATCGAGGCGATCCTGCGCCTGAAGCGGGAGCGCAACGCCGTGATCCTGGCGCACAACTACCAAGCGCCCGAGATCTTCCACACGGTGGCCGACATCGTGGGCGACAGCCTCGCGCTGGCCCGCGAGGCGGTGAACGTGAACGCCGACGTGATCGTGCTGGCGGGCGTCCACTTCATGGCCGAGACGGCCAAGCTTCTGAATCCGAGCAAGACCGTGCTCATCCCCGACATGGGCGCCGGCTGCTCGCTGGCCGATTCGATCACCGCCGCGGATGTGCGCGGCCTGCGCGCCAAATACCCGGGCGTGCCGATCGTGACCTACGTGAACACCTCGGCGGCCGTGAAGGCCGAGTCGGACCTGTGCTGCACCTCCGGCAACGCGGTCGCGGTGGTCAGGTCGCTGAACGCCCCGCGCGTGCTGATGATCCCGGACGAGTTCCTGGCTCAGAACGTCCAGGCCGAGATCCCGGAGGTCGAGATCCTGACCTGGGCCGGCCACTGCGAGGTGCACGAGCGCTTCACCCCGGCCGACATCCGCGACGTCCGCGACAGCTATCCTGGGGTGACCGTGATCGCGCACCCGGAATGCCCGCCGGACGTGGTGGCCGAATCGGACTTCTCGGGCTCCACCGCGATGATG
This sequence comes from Methylobacterium sp. UNC300MFChir4.1, assembly GCF_900110155.1. Classification (NCBI taxonomy): domain Bacteria; kingdom Pseudomonadati; phylum Pseudomonadota; class Alphaproteobacteria; order Hyphomicrobiales; family Methylobacteriaceae; genus Methylobacterium; species Methylobacterium sp. UNC300MFChir4.1. The sequence continues at coordinate 387,206 of NZ_FOCS01000001.1, forward strand.
ATGGACTTCGTCGTCGAGAAGCGGCCGAAGCAGGTAGTACTCGTCACCGAGTGCTCCATGGCGGACAACATCGCGGCGCAGAACCCGGACATCGAGTTCATCAAGCCATGCAACATGTGCCCGCACATGAAGCGGATGAGCCTGCGCAACATCCGGCGGTCGCTCGAGACGTTGACCCACGAGGTCACGGTCGACCCGGCGCTCGCCGACCGCGCCCGGGCCGCGGTCGAGCGCATGCTCGAGGTGCGCACACGATGAACGCGATCTCCCCGAACAGCGCCGACCGCGTCGTCGTGGTCGGCGGCGGCGTCGCGGGCCTCAGCGTCGCGCTGCGCCTCGCGCCCCGCCCGGTGACGCTGGTCACGGCCTCGGCCCTCGGCCTCGGCACCGCCACCGGCTGGGCCCAGGGCGGCATCGCGGCCGCGGTCGGCGCCGACGACGCGGCGGCGCTCCACGCCGCCGACACGGAGGCCGCCGGCGCCGGGCTCACCGAGCCCGACGTGGCGCTCCGGGTCGCCGCGGAGGGCCCCGCGCTGATCGACTGGCTCGTGCGGATCGGCGTCCCGTTCGACCGCACCGACGACGGCGCGCTGGCCCTCGGGCTCGAGGCGGCCCACGGCCGCCGCCGCATCGTCCGCTCCGGCGGCGACGCCACCGGCGCCCGCGTCCTCGAAGGGCTCGTCCGGGCCGTGCTGTCGGCGCCGTCCGTGGAGGTCGTCGAGGCGCGGGCCTGCGACCTGCTCCGGGACACGCGCGGGGCGGTGGCCGGCATCGTCGCCGAGCGCGACGGCGCGCTGTTCCGCATCCCGGCCCGCGCGGTGGTGCTCGCCACCGGCGGTGTCGGCGCCCTCTACGCGGCGACCACCAACCCGCCGGGCGCCGTCGGCCGCGGGCTGGCGCTCGCCGCCCGGGCCGGCGCGGTGATGCGCGACATGGAGTTCGTGCAGTTCCACCCGACCGCCATCGCGGCCGGCGCCGACCCGATGCCGCTCGCCACCGAGGCCCTGCGCGGCGAGGGCGCCCGCCTCATCGACGAGAACGGCGCCGCCGTGATGGCCGGCATCGCGGGCGGCGACCTCGCGCCGCGCGACGTGGTCGCCCGCGGCATCTTCCAGGCGCTGCAGCGGGGCCGCACGGTCTACCTCGACGCCCGCGGCGCGCTCGGCGCCGCGATGCCGACGCGGTTCCCGACCGTGGCGGGGCTCTGCGCCGCCGCCGGCATCGACCCCGCCGTGCAGCCGATCCCGGTCCGCCCGGCGGCGCACTACCACATGGGCGGCGTGAAGGTGGACGCGTACGGCGCCACCTCGGTGCCGGGCCTCTACGCCTGCGGCGAGGTCTCCTCGACGGGCCTCCACGGCGCCAACCGGCTCGCCAGCAACTCCCTGCTGGAGGGCCTCGCCTACGCGCGCTTCATCGCCGACGGGCTCGACACGCCGCCGCCCGCCGCGATCGTGCCCGAGGCCGTGTCTGTCCGTGCCGCCGGCGACCTGCCGGCGATCCGCGCGCTGATGGAGCGCAGGGTCGGCGTCGTGCGCGACGCCGCCGGCCTCGAGGAAGCCGTCGCCGTCCTCGAGGCGGGGGCTGAGACCTGCGACGCCGCCCTCGTGGCGCTGCTCATCGCCCGCGGCGCGCTCGCCCGCCGGGAGAGCCGCGGCGCCCACTGGCGCAGCGACTTCCCCCATCTCGCTCCGGTCGCGCACACCGAGGCCGCGCTGGCCGACCCGATCGCCGCGACCCCGTCCGCCGAGGAGGCGCTGACGCCATGACCCAGTCGGTTCTCTCCGATGAGATCCTCCCCCTGCCGCGGCTCCTCGTGGAGCCCGTGGTGCGCGCCGCCTTGCTGGAGGATCTCGGCCGGGCCGGCGACATCACCACCGACGCCATCGTCCCCCCGGGCGAGCGGATGCGCGGCGTGATCGCCTCCCGGCAGGACGGCGTCATCTCGGGCACCGACGCCGCCGCCATCGCGTTCGCGCTGGTGGACCCGGCCGTCACCGTGACGGTCGAGCGCGGCGACGGCGCCCGCGTGGCGCCGGGCGACGTGGTGCTGCGCCTCGAGGGGCCGGCGCGGGCGATCCTCACGGCCGAGCGCGTGGCGCTGAACCTGCTCTGCCGGATGTCGGGCGTGGCCACCGCCACCCACGGCCTCGTCGAGGCCGCGCGCCCGCACGGGAAGGCGTCGATCGTCTGCACCCGCAAGACCACGCCGGGCCTGCGCGCCCTGGAGAAGCACGCGGTCCGGGCCGGCGGCGGCTCGAACCACCGCTTCGGCCTCGACGACGCGGTGCTGATCAAGGACAACCACGTGGCGGTGGCCGGCGGCATCGTCCCGGCGATCGAGCGCGCCCGGTCCCGGGCCGGCCACTTGGTGAAGATCGAGTGCGAGGTCGACAGCCTGGAGCAGCTGGAGGAGGCCCTGTCGGTCGGGATCGACGCGGTGCTCCTCGACAATATGGGGCCCGACCTGCTCCGCCGCGCCGTGACGATGATCGACGGGCGCGCCCTGTCCGAGGCGTCGGGCCGGATCACCCGCGAGACGGTCGGGGCCGTCGCGGCCTCGGGGGTCGACCTGATCTCCTGCGGCTGGATCACCCATTCGGCGGCGATCATCGACCTGGGGCTCGACGCCGCCTGATCGGCGGGCCCCGCGCGCCGCCGGCGCGGCGGGGCCGAAGCGGTCGCTCGACTGTCATCACGTTCGGGTGACAAGTCTTCGCCGCGGTCGCTCGGGAGATCTGCCGAGTCTATCGCCGCGCGACCGACTCGCTAAGATTTCGGCCAACCGCGACGCCATCGACCGGACCCGACCGTGAGCCAAGCCCTGCCTTCCGCGGCTGCCCCGGCGGTCGATCGTCCGGCGGCGCCGGTGGCGCGCAAGCCCGGCGCGGTCCGGCACGGGCCCGGCGGCGCGCTGATGCTGGGCGCGCTGGGCGTCGTGTACGGCGACATCGGGACGAGCCCGCTCTACGCGTTCAAGGAGGCCGTGAAGGCCGCGACCAGCGGCAGCGCCTCGGTGCCGGCGGCGGCCACCGGCGCGGTGTCGCTGATCCTGTGGTCGCTGATCCTGATCGTGTCGCTGAAATACGCGGTGCTGATCCTGCGCGCCGACAACCGCGGCGAGGGCGGCATCGTCGCCATGCTGGCGCTGCTCGGCGCGCGGCACGCCCGGCCGGGGACGTGGAAGGCACTGCTGCTGGTGGTCGGGCTGGTCGGCGCGGCCTTGCTCTACGGCGACGGCGCGATCACGCCGGCGATCTCGGTGCTGTCGGCGATCGAGGGGTTGAAGATCGACGCGCCGGCGCTCGGGCCGTACGTCGTGCCGATCACCCTCGCCATCCTGGTCGGGCTGTTCCTGGTCCAGCACAAGGGCGTCGCCGCCATCGGCCGGGTGTTCGGACCGGTCATGCTCGTCTGGTTCGTCGTCCTGGTCCTGCTCGCGGTCCCGAGCATCCTGCACGCGCCGGAGATCCTGGCGGCGGCCAACCCGTTCCGGGCGGTCGACTTTCTGATCCATGCCGGCTGGCATGTCAGCTTCCTGATGCTCGGCGCGGCCTTCCTGGCGGTGACCGGCGGCGAGGCGATGTACGCCGATCTCGGCCATTTCGGCGCCCCGGCGATCCGGATCGCGTGGTTCGGCCTCGTGCTGCCGGCGCTGCTGATCCACTATTGCGGCCAGGGCGCGCTGATCATCGCCGACCCGAGCGCGATCGAGAACCCGTTCTACCGGCTCGCGCCGGACTGGGCGCATTACCCGCTGGTGGCGCTCGCCACGATGGCGACCGTCATCGCCTCGCAGGCGGTGATCTCGGGCGTCTACTCGCTCACCCAGCAGTCGATCCAGCTCGGCTTCATGCCGATGATGCGGGTGGTGCACACCGATGAGGACGAGCGCGGCCAGATCTACGTGCCGGCGGTGAACTGGCTGCTCGCCGTGGCGACCCTGACGGCCGTGGTGGTGTTCGGCTCCTCCGACGCCCTGGCCGGCGCCTACGGCATCGCGGTCTCGGCACTCATGGGCATCACCACGCTCCTCGCCGCGCTGATCGCGCTCCGCTGGGGCTACAACCCGATCCTGGTCCTCGCGGTCAACGGCTTCTTCCTCGGCATCGACCTCGTGTTCTTCTCCGCCAACAGCGTGAAGCTGTTCGAGGGCGGCTGGTTTCCGCTGCTGCTCGCCGGCGTGGTCGCCTTCCTGATGCTGACCTGGATGAAGGGTAACCACGTCCTCGAATCCGTCCGCCAGACCATGCGCATGTCCGAGGCCTCCTTCCTCTCCAGCCTCGGCTCGCACCCGCCGGTGACGCTGCCCGGCACCGCGGCCTTCCTGACCGCCGCCACCGAGGGCATCCCGATGGCGCTCGGCCGCCTGCTGGAGCGCAGCCGCTGCCTGCACGAGCGGATCCTGCTGATCACCGTCGTCTACGAGGAGGAGCCGGTGATCCCGGCGAGCGAGCGGGCGCAGGTCACGCTGGTGGCGCAGGGGATCCGCAAGGCGATCTCGAAGTACACGCCCGGCATGGAGCGCGTCGTGCTGCGCTACGGCTTCATGCAGACCGCCTCGATCCCCGAGGGGCTGCAATGCGCGGTGGCGAGCGGGCTGCTGCCGCCGGAATATCTGGAGGACATGACGTATTTCGTGGGCCACGAGGTGGTGATCCCGTCGCCGACCCATCCCGGCATGGCGCCGTGGCGGGAGGGCCTGTTCGCCTTCATGAAGCGGAACGCCGAGCGCACCGGCGCCCATTTCGGCCTGCCGACCCGGCAGATCGTGGAGGTGGGCACCGAGATCGAGATCTGAGCGGCCGCGGCGCGCGGGGGCGCTGCCCGAGGCGCGCGTCGGAGGCCGGGGCCGGCCGTCTTTCGCATTGAAAACGGCCCCGTTCGCCAGCATATCGCCACCGCAATTTCCCCACAGCGGAGGCATCACCCGTGAGCGAGACGATCGAGCGGCACGAATTCGGGGCGGAGGTGGGACGCCTCCTCGACCTCGTCGTGCACGCGCTCTACTCCGACCGCGAGATCTTCCTGCGCGAACTCGTCGCCAACGCGGCCGACGCCATGGACCGGCGGCGGTTCGAGGCCCTGACCTCGGCGGCGAGCGCGCTGCCGCCGGACGCCAAGGTCCGCATCGCGCCCGACAAGGAGGCGCGGACCCTGACCGTGTCGGACGCCGGCATCGGCATGACCAAGGAGGATCTCGCCACCAACCTCGGCACCATCGCGCGCTCCGGCACGCGGGCCTTCTCGCAGACGCTCGAATCCGCCAAGGCCGAGGACCGGCCGAGCCTGATCGGCCAGTTCGGCGTCGGCTTCTACTCGGCCTTCATGGTCGCCGACCGCGTCACCGTCACGTCGCGCCGCGCCGGCAGCGACGAGGCCTGGACCTGGGCCTCGGAGGGGCAGGGCAGCTACACGCTGGAGCCGGCGACGCGGGCCGAGCCCGGCACCGACATCGTGCTGCACCTCAAGGCGGATGCCGACGAGTACCTCGAGCCCTACCGCCTCGACCATCTCGTGCGGAAATGGGCCGACTTCATCACGGTGCCGATCGCCGTCGTGCGCGACGGCAAGGACGAGTCGGCCAACCAGGGCACCGCGCTCTGGCGCAAGGCGAAGTCCGAGGTCACCGAGGAGCAGTACGAGGAATTCTACCACTCCATCGGCATGAACTTCGACAAGCCGTGGGCGACGCTCCACTGGCGCGCCGAGGGGCAGCTCGAGTTCTCCGCGCTTCTGTTCATCCCCGGCTCGAAGCCGTTCCAGGCCCTCGAGAACGAGCGGCAGAGCAAGGTCCGGCTGCATGTCCGGCGGATGTTCATCACCGACGAGGCCGAGCTGCTGCCGCCGTGGCTGCGCTTCGTCCAGGGCGTCGTCGACACCGAGGACCTGCCGCTGAACGTCTCCCGCGAGATGCTGCAATCGACCCCGGCGCTCGCCCGGATCCGCCGCGCGGTCACCGGGCGCGTCGTCTCCGAACTCAGCACCCGCGCCAAGGACGCGGAGGGCTACCAGTCCTTCTGGGAGAATTTCGGCCCCGTCCTCAAGGAGGGCATCTACGAGGATTTCGAGCGCCGGGGCGAGATCGCGCCGCTCCTGCGCTTCCGCTCCTCGGCGGTCGAGGGCTGGACCTCGCTGCCCGACTACGTGTCCCGCATGAAGGACGGCCAGGAGGCGATCTACTACCTCGTCGCCGACGACGCCGAGGCGCTCAAGTCGTCGCCGCAGCTGGAGGGCTTCCGGGCCCGCGGCCTCGAGGTGCTGCTCCTCTCCGACCACGTCGACGCCTTCTGGCCCGATCAGCTCGGCACCTTCGACGAGAAGCCGCTCCGCTCGATCACCAAGGGCGGCCTCGACCTGTCGAAGTTCGCGCCGGAGGGCGAGCAGCCGGAGGCGCCGGAGGGCATCGACGCCTTCGTCGCCGCCGTGAAGACGGCGCTCGGCGCCGAGGTCTCGGACGTGCGCACCACCGACCGGCTCGTCGATTCGGCCGTGGTCCTCTCGGCCGGTACCGGCGGACCCGACCTGCAGATGCAGCGGCTCATGCGCCGGGCCGGGCGGGCCGGTGCCGGGCAGCCGGTCCTGGAGATCAACCCGCGCCACCCGCTGATTCGGGCGCTGGCCGCGGCGCCCGAATCGGAGGTGCCGCAGGCCGCCGGCACGCTCCTCGACCTCGCCCGCATCCAGGACGGCGACAGCCCCCGCGACCCGGCGGCCTTCGCCCGCACGGTGGCGGCGGCGCTCGCGGCCGCGCGGGGCGCGTAGGACTACGGAGACCCGCGCCGCGCGCTGCTAGGACGGCGCGCGCGGCGTGTGTCTCCACACACATCCGTTCGGGATGATTGTGGGTTCGGTTGATCATTCGGAAATGGTCGAGCCATAACTTCGCCACCGGTCGGGATCATTGCCCGGCCGAAGGCGCGGGCGCGGTGGGGGCCGCAGGCGTCTGAGCCGAACCCTCTCGCGCGCCTCGGGCGCGCCTCACGGACGCTGCATGAACCCGGTCGAGGCTGAAGCCGGCAACGGACAGGCGGTCGCGGCGGCGCGGACCCGGGCCCACGCCCGGGCGTACCGCCACAGCGGACGCGTGCGCACCATGCGTCGGCTGATCCCGGTGGTCGCCGGCGGCGCGGTGGCGCTGCTGCTGGGCTACCTGTTCAATCCCTTCGCGGCGCAGCTGCCGGGCGTCTCGGTCGGCCCGGTGACGCTGGCCGGCTCCAAGGTCCGCATGGAGAACCCGCGGCTCTCGGGCTTCCGCCAGGGCACGCGCGGCTACGAGGTGACGGCCGACGCCGCCCTCCAGGATGTCCGCAAGCCGAGCCAGATCGAGCTGCAGCAGATGCGCGGCCACATCGCCACCGACGACCAGGGCGGCATCGCCCGCCTCTCGGCGACGTCGGGCCTGTTCGACACCGCCCGCGAGGCGCTCGACCTGAAGGACGACATCCGCATCTGGACCGACAAGGGCGAGGAGGCGCGCCTGCGCTCCGCCGCCGTCGCGTTCAAGACCGGCTCCATCAGCTCGCAGGAGCCCGTCACCGTCTCGAGCGCGCGGGCCAACGTGAAGGCCGACACCCTCGACGTCGTCGAGAACGGCAAGCGGATCTCCTTCGTGGGCAACGTCCACGTGGTCATCGTCAGCGACGCGCCGGGGGAGAAGCCCCAGGCCCGCATCCTGACCTCGGACGCCGAAGCCGCGGACGGTGCCCGATGAGCGCCGCCCGCCTCCTCTGCGCCGCCCTGGCGGCCGGGCTGGTCCTCGCCGGCCCGGCGCTGGCCGAGAAGCCGGCGCGCAAGGATTCGCCCTTCGGCAATATCGGCGGCGGCGGCAAGGACCCGATCAAGATCGACGCCGACCGGCTCGACGTGTTCGACCGGGAGAACAAGGCGGTCTTCGCCGGCAACGTCGTAGCCGTGCAGGGCGACAGCACCATCCGCTGCTCGACCATGACGGTGACCTACAAGCGCGGCAAGGACGCGCCGGGCAAGGACGCGCCGGGCAAGGGCGCCAAGGGCGACGCCAAGCCTGAGGCGCGGGACGAGGGCGCCGACGCGGCGCCGCGGAACCCCGCCGAGAACGGGATCCAGAAGGTCGACTGCGCCGGGCCGGTGACGGTGGTGCAGAAGGACCAGGTCGCCACGGGCGATCACGCGGTGTTCGACCAGGACGCCAAGCGGATCGTGCTGACCGGCAACGTCGTCCTGAGCCAGTGCCAGAACGTCACCCGGGGGCAGCGGCTCGTCTACGACATGAACACCGGGCGCGCGAACATGGACCCGGTGGCGGGCGGCCGCGTCTCGGCCCTGTTCGTGCCCGGCGAGAAGTCCGACGCCAAGGACGGTAAGGCGAAGGGCTGCAGCCAGCCGCCGCCCAGGCCGAAGGCGCAGGTCGATTGAGCGGCGCCGTGGCGTTCCAGGCGGGCCCGCAGGAGCCGGCCCGGACGGGCTGGCTCGGCCGGCTGTTCGGCCGGCGCGCGCGGCAGGCCGAACAGCCGGCCGAGGCCGACGGCTGGTCCGCGGCCGAGGAGGGCGGTCTCGGCATCCTCAGCGTGCGCGGCCTGCGCAAGAGCTACGGCGCCCGCACGGTCGTCCACGAGGCCGGCCTCACCGTGCGCACCGGCGAGGCCGTCGGGCTGCTCGGGCCGAACGGCGCCGGCAAGACCACGATCTTCTACATGATCACCGGGCTGGTCGCGGCCGATCGCGGCCACATCACCCTGGACGGCCTGCCGATCACGCACCTGCCCATGTACCAGCGGGCGCGGCTCGGGATCGGCTACCTGCCGCAGGAGGCCTCGATCTTCCGCGGGCTCACCGTGGAGGACAACATCCGGGCGGTGCTGGAGGTGGTCGAGCCGGACCGCAAGGCGCGCGCGCGCAAGCTCGACTCGCTGCTGGAGGAGTTCGACATCGCGCGCCTGCGCAAGTCGCCCTCGATCGCGCTCTCGGGCGGCGAGCGGCGGCGCTGCGAGATCGCCCGGGCGCTCGCCTCGTCGCCGACCTTCATGCTGCTGGACGAGCCCTTCGCGGGCATCGACCCGATCGCGGTCGGCGACATCCAGGACCTCGTGAAGCACCTGAAGCAGCGCGGCATCGGCGTGCTGATCACCGACCACAACGTCCGCGAGACGCTGGGCCTGATCGACCGCGCCTACATCGCCCATTCCGGCCGCATCCTCACGGAGGGCACGCCCGAGGAGATCGTGGCGAACCCGGACGCGCGCCGGCTCTATCTCGGCGAGGATTTCCGGCTCTAGGCCGGCCGCTCAGCCCTTCCAGTTCTTCAGCGCCGCGAAGGGGCTGTCCGAACCCGCGGGCTTCTCCGGGTTCAGCACCGGCTCCACCTGGGCGATCGCGTCCGCCATCGAGAAGGCCGAGCCGCTCTGGAGCCGGCCGCCCGCCGCGTCGCGGTGGCCGCCGCCGCGGAACAGGCGGGCGCCGTCGAGGGCCGTGCCGTCGTTGGACCGGAACGACAGCGTGCCCATCCGCTGGACGTTGACCACGCGCTTGGCCCGGCCCGCGTCCATGATCAGGTCGGAGACCCGCTGGAAGGTGCCCGAATCGAGGGCGAAGGACAGGAGCGTGCCGTCCTTCAGCGGGCGGAACAGGGAATCCGAGCGGGCGAGCGCCCGGGCGAGCCGCATGCGCGTCGTCAGCGCCGGATCGTCGTCCGGCGCGTCGCGCAGCAGGGTGTCGACCACGCCGGCGCGGAGCGCCGAGGCGCGGCGCTCCAGCTCGGCCGGGCTCGCCCCGTCCCGCAGGGCGGCGGCGGCCGCGAGCAGGATCTCGGACACGAACCGGTCGTGCCAGGGATGCCCGACCGGCACGTAGCTCGACACGACCTCCCAGAACAGCTCGTCCAGGGCCAGGCCGCCCCGGAAGGCGGGGCTCTCCTTGCGCCAGAGGTCGAGGGCGTCGACCGCGGTGAGCAGGCTCGACAGGTCGGTCGCGGGCTCGTGCGCGGCGAACAGGGCCCGGTGCTGGAAGGCCATCCGCGTGGCGCAGATGTCGTCCTCGATCAGCACGGCGATCTCGGGGTCGCCCAGGTCGATCCGGTGGAGCGCCGGCCGCTCGGCGTCGGGCGCCGCGTCCAGGCCCAGGCGCCGCATCTGGTCGAGGGAGGAGGCGTGGTGGTCGAGGACCACGAGGCGGTGCTTCTGCCCGTCCTCGCGGCGCCGATTCATCGCGGCGAACTTCTTCAGGCCCGCGATGGTCTGCTCCTCCAGGCCGAGGTCGGTCATCAGCAGGATCTCCCGCTCCACCGCGCGGCCGAGGCGCTTGATCTCGTCCTCGAAGACCGGGCCGACATCGCTGTAGCGGGGCACGTGGACGACGCGCTCGACCGGGGCGCAGGCGGCGGCGACCGTCGAGGCGCCGTAGCCGTCGAGGTCGTGGTGGGTGATCTGGATCAGGCGCAACGGGCGGACTCGGAGGGTGACGGAGCGGCCCGTCTACGACGCCCGGCGCCGCGAGGCGAGGGGCGGCGGCCCTTCCGTCCGGCGGCGTTCGGTGCAGAATGCTCCGCGGCCGCCACGAGTCGCGAAGGACCGGCTGGCCGCGGAGACCCCCAAGGGGCCCGTCATTCGGGGAGGACACGATGGCCCTGGCCGCAACGCCGCGCGTGCGCCGCATCCAGACGATCTCGCTCGCCCTGCTGGTGACGGCGGGCGTCGTCAACTACGTCGACCGGGCCACCCTGGCGGTGGCCAACCCGCTGATCCGCGAGGATCTCGGCCTCTCGATCCCCGACATGGGCCTGCTGCTCTCGGCCTTCCTCTGGGCCTACGCCTTCGCGCAGCTGCCGGCCGGGGCGCTCGCCGACCGGCTCGGCCCGCGCCTGACGCTGACGCTCGGCCTGACCTGCTGGTCGTTCGGGCAGATGCTCGGCGGCGCGGTGACGTCGTTCTGGCAGTTCGTGAGCGCGCGGATCGTGCTCGGAATCGGCGAGGCGCCGCATTTCCCGACCTGCGCCCGCGTCTCCCGCGACTGGTTCAACATCCGCCAGCGCGGCACCGCCACGGGGATCTGGAACTGCGCCTCCTCGCTCGGGACCTTCCTGGCCCTGCCGCTGCTGACCTTCCTGATGGTGAGCTTCGGCTGGCGGGCGATGTTCGTCATCATGGGCGCGGCCGGCCTCGTCCTCGCCGCGATCGTCTACCTCGTGTTCCGCAACCCGCGCGAGACCGACCTGACGCCGGGGGAGCGGGCTTTCCTGGAGGAGGGCGATGCCCCGAACGCCGGCCGCGCGGTCACGTGGAGCGCGTGGCGGCGGCTCTTCCGGTTCCGCACCAGCTGGGGGATGATCGTCGGCTATTTCGGCTGCATCTACATGACGTGGCTCTACACCGCGTGGCTGCCGAGCTACCTCGAGATCGAGCGGCACTTCACCCTGCAGAAGACCGGCCTCGTCGGCTCGATCCCCTTCGCCTTCGGCGTGCTGGGCGGGATCCTGGGCGGTCGCGTCGTCGATGTCCTCGTCCGCCGCGGCGTCGACCCGATCCGCAGCCGCAAGATCCCGATGGTCGGCTCCCTGGTGGCGACCGCCGCGTTCACGGTGGTGGCGGCGCTGACGCCGAGCGACACCCTCGCGATCGCCTGCATCTCGGCCTCGCTGTTCCTGGTCTACATGAGCTCGTCGTCGGCCTGGGCGATGGCCTCCGTGGCGGCGCCGGCCAGCTGCACGGCGTCGCTCGGCGCCATGCAGAATTTCGGCGGCTACATCGGCGGCGCCCTGGCGCCGACCGTGACGGGCTTCATCGTCGGCGGCACGGGCCATTTCTCCATGGCCTTCATCACCGACGCCGTGATCGCGCTGGTGGCGGCCCTGGGCTACTGGACGCTGATCCAGGATCCCATCGCCGACGCGGGTCCGGAGAGCCCCGCCGTCGGCGCGCTCGGGGCCGCACGCTAGGCCGGCCGACGGCGCCCTCTCGCGCCACCCCCGCGCGTCACCCCCACGCTTCACCCCCGCAGGTTCGGCGCGGCCAGGATCAGGTCGCGCAGATGCGTGCGGGCCGTGAAGCTCCGGCGCATCAGGTCGACGAAGGTGGCGGCCGGCCCGTCCCAGTCGTGGCGCGCCGCGTGGGCCCGTGCGGCGCAGGCGTCGAAGGGCAGCCGCCCCTCGACCGCCGCGCCCATCAGCTCCGCGAGACGGTCGACCCGGTCGGGCGCGTCCGGGTCGAAGTAGCTCGCCGCGCTGCCGCCGGCTTCCGGGATGGCCGTCAGGCTCGAGGCGATGACGGGGGTTCCCCGGGCGAGGCTGTCGAGCACCGGGATGCCCCAGCCCTCGCCGCGGCTCGGGAAGACCAGGGCGGCGGCCCGGGCGTAGAGGTCGGACAGGCCCTGGTCGTCGATGCCGGCGATGTGCACCGCGTCCGGCGTCCGGGCGAGGCGGTCGAGAGTCTCGGGCCGCTCGCCGTCGCCCTTGCCGACCACGATCAGCCGGGCCGCGCCCTGCGGCAGCCGCGCGAAGGCGTCGAGGACGAGGCCGAGATTCTTCCGCGGCTCCAGCCGGCCGACCATCAGCAGGTAGGGGCGCCCGTCGGCGAGCGGCGTCCGCTCCGTGACCGCCTGCGGCGGCGTGGAGCCGCAGCGCACCTCGGCGATGCGCTCCCGCGCGATGCCGTAGACGTTGGCGATGGAGTCGCGGCTGTAGTCGGAGATGGTCAGGACCAGCTTGGCGCGCCGCGCCGAGAGCCGGGTCAGGATCTTGTTCCGCCAGCGCATCGACCAGGGGAAGAACTCGGGATGCGTCTCGAACAGGATGTCGTGGACCACCACCACCTGCCGGTCGCCCGGCACCAGCGGCGGGGCGATGTAGGTGGTCAGCAGCGTGTCCAGACGGTCGCGCAGGAACAGCCACGGCCAGACCAGGGTCAGCCGCACGGTCGCGGGCACGCGCGGCAGCCGTTGGTGCTCGATGTTGTCGCCCGAGACGATGCGGGCGCAGGCCTCCGGGTCGCCGGAATACACCACGTAGGTGGCGTCCGGGTGGCGCGCGGCGGCGCGCCCGATGATGTTCACGAGCCAGGTCCGGCTGCCCTGGGGCTTGCCGGTGAGCACGTGCGCGTCGATGCCGATGCGAAGCATGTTACGGGCTCCTGTAGGCGCCGAAGGTCGGGGCCTCGCCGGGGGCGTAGGCCTGGCCGGCGATGTCGCGGGTGGCGCCGAGCGGGATGCCGGCGCGGGCCGGGGGCGCCGTCAGGGCGAGCCCGCCGGCCATGGGGTTCGCGGGATCGCGGAAGGCGGGCGTGCCGGTGAGGTCGGCACCCTGGCCGTTGAGCGGCAGGCTCGCCCCGTCGCCGGTGGCCTGCGTGCCCCAGCGGTAGAGCGGGGCGCCGACGGCGCTGCCGAGGAAGTTCGGCCCGATCGCGTTGTTGTTGTCGGTGGTGGTCGCCTCGACCACGATCGCGGCCACGTTCGGCCGGGTCGCGTAGGCGATGTTGTTGAGCACCCGGTTGTTCGACGTGCGGTCGACCTGCTTGGTGTAGTCGGAGGCCAGCACGATCTCGCCGCGATAGACGTGCTTGCCGCCGGAATCGCGCATGTTGCCGGTGGTCGTGTTGTTGACCACCGTGTTGGAGCCGGCGTCGAACAGGTTGATCCCGGCGCCGTCGTTGTCGGCCGCGACGTTGAACGCGACGATGTTGCCGTCGCACCACTGGTCGATCTGGATGCCGTTGCCGTCCTGGCCGGTGGTCTCCTTCTGGCCGGTGACGATGTTGTACCGGATGATGTTGCGGTCGCCGGCGTCCTGGGCGGCGTCCTTGGCGTAGACGTGGATGCCCGAGGTGCCCGACATCCCCACGCCGTTGCCCGCGACGCGGTTGCCCTCCACGACGTAGCCGGAGCCGTTGATCTCCATCCCGTGGATGCCGTTGCCGGTCACGGTGTTGTCGAGGATGTAGCTCGGATCCTCCGCGGGCGCGTTGATCACGTCGACGGCCACGCCGTGGGTCTGGTTGTCGGCGAGGGTGTTGCCGGTGATGCGGTGACCCGCCCCGGCACCGTCGCCGATCCAGATCCCCAGGCCGGAGCGGGACACGGTCGAGCCCGCGACCGTGACGTGGCTCGATCCCCGGCGGATGATGAAGCCGGAATTCACCGCGCCCTGGACGCTCAGGCCCGTGACCGTGACGTAGGCGGCGTTCTCGAACACCACGGAGTTGGACAGGCGCGGCTGCGTGCCGGGTTCTGCCGCCACCGTCACGGGCGCCGCCGCGGTCCCGCGGGACCCGACGAACACGACATCGCCGTAGCTGCCGCCCCGGACCAGCACGCTCGATCCGGGACCGAGACTGGCGAAGGGCACGTCGGCGAGCCGCGCCACCGTGGTGTAGCCGGGCTTCGCGCCGCCGGCGGGATCGACCAGGATGTTCTGCTGCACCTGCGCGTCGGCCGGCCCGCAGGCGGACAGGACCGGCAGGAGCAGGGCCGACAGGGCGCCGAGGACCGTGCGGGGCCACCTCATGCCGCGAGCGCCCGGGCGATGGCGAGGCGCTTGCGCCGCTGGAACAGCCGCCGCCACACGCTGCGGCCGGCCTCGGGGCTGATCCGCGTCAGCGCGCGCGCCGCCATCTGCCAGCCGGGCAGGAGCGCCTGCGGCATGGCGAGGTCGGCGACCCGGTGGCGCGCCGCCGCGCCCAGCGGCGGCGGCCCGACGAGGCCGAGCCGGCCGAGATCCGCCACGAGGTCCGGGCGCTTGCGGTACCACAGCACCAGCGCCGCGCCCTCGCGCTCGGCGATCCGCAGGTAGGCCGCCTCGTCCAGGAGGTGGTGGTGGTAGCCCAGCGCCTCGGGCGCGTAGAACAGGCGCATGCCGCGCCGGGCCAGCCGCTCGCCGAGCTCGATGTCCTCGTGCCAGAACAGCTTCGGGTCGAAGCCGCCCGCCTCCTCCAGGAAGCGCCGGTCGACGCTGACGTTGCAGGTCAGGAACGCGTCCCAGCCGACCGCGTCGCGGCCCGCCAGCGCGTCGTAGGAGGCGTCGTGGTGGAGCGCCGAGAAGGGCGAGAAGGGCAGGGCGGGGTCGATCGTCATCCGTCCGAGGATCGCTGTCTCACGACCGCCCCGCCGGGCGTGGGCGAGGCGGTGCGCCTCGACGAGGCTCGGGACCGGGATCGTGTCGTCGTTGACGATCAGGAGGCGCTCGCCCCGCGCCGCCGCGATGGCGCGGTTGCGGGCGGCGTTCGCCCCGGCATTCTCCTGGCGCAGGTGCACCACGGGGATCCGGGCCGTGGCGACGGCGCGGCTGACGACCGTCCCGGTGTGGTCGGTCGAGCCGTCGTCGCAGACGACGATCTCGAAGGGCGCGTCCGTCTCCTGCCGGTCGAAGGCCCTCAGGCACAGGCGCAGCGTGTCGGCGCGGTTGTAGGTCGGGATGATGACCGAGAGCACGGGTCGATCGCTCATGAGGAGGCTTCCGGGAGCGGGAGGTCTAGGGGATCGGTCGGGGCGCGGCGCAGGCACAGCCACCCCGCGAGGGCGGCCGAGATGGCCGCGGCGGCGGGCACCGCCGCGGGCGCCAGGGCGGCGGGACCGGCGGCCCAGGCGAGGGCGGTGAGGAGGGCCGGCGCGGCGAGGATCGGCACGTCGGTCAGGGCGAGGGGCGGTCCGGCCTCCCGCCAGAAGGCCTGGGCCAGGACGCCGAGCATCGCGGCCTCGGCGAGCAGCGCGGCGATGCCCGCGCCGAGGAGCGGATCCCAGGGGATCAGCAGCGTGCAGGCGAAGAGGTTCGTGGCGCAGGCCGCCGCGCTCCCGCGCACCGCGAAGCCGGTCCGGCCCAGCGGGACGAGGCCCGCGAACAGGATCGTGGCGGCGATCAGCAGGACGCTCATCCCGGTGGCGATGCGCAGCACCGGGACGGCGCGGCCGAAATCCGGGCCGAAGGCGAGGCGCACCAAGGGCTCCGCGAGGGCGCAGGTCGCCACCGCTCCGGCGCAGGACGCGGCGAGGATCGGGACCAGCGCGCCGCGGACCCGCGCGCGCAGGGCGGTCGTGCCGGCGCGCGACCGTCCGTCGACCAGGGGCCCGACGGCGCGCCCGAAGACCGGCACCAGCGGGGCGCACAGGGTGATCGCCACCGCGGCGCCCAGCTCGAAGAACCGGAAGCCGGCCGTGAACTGGCCGAGCTCGGCCGCGCCCGCGAAGGCGGCCAGCATCATCAGGCTGATCCGGCCGTTGAGCGAGCCGAGGGCGTTCGAGACGCCCACCCCCGCCGCGGCCCGGATTGTCGCGAGCGCGTGCGGCAGCGAGGCGGGGCGGGCGGGCACGAGGCGCAGCGCCAGCGCCAGCCCGACCGCGCCGTACGCGATGCCGGCGGCCACCGCCACGAGGCTGAGCGCCGCCTCCGGAAGCTGCAGCCAGAGCGCGAGTGCCGTCCCGCCGACCAGCAGGGCGGCGTTGGCGAGCGACGGCCAGACGGACCAGCCCGGGCGCCCGCAGACCTGGAACAGGGCGTCGAGGAAGCGGGCGGCCGCGAGCGGCATGAGGAGAGCGGCCAGCGCCAGGGCGGGCCGGATCGCGTCCGGCAGCATCGGCAGGACACCGAGGAGTGCGGCGCCGGTCCCGAGACCGAGGACGAGGCGCGCCGACAGCATCCGGCCGAACTCGGCCGCCCGCATCTCCGGCCCGACCGCGCCGAGCCGCGCCCCGAAGGTCAGCGTGGTGCCGAAATCCGCCGCGATCAGCGCGACCGCGAGGATCGCCAGGGCGAGGCCGTAGCGGCCCAGCGCCGCCGGTCCGGCGAAATGGCCGACCATCACGAAGGCCGCGAAGCCGGCCGCGAGGTAGACGCCGCGCCCCGCCGCCTGACCGAGCAGGTTCGCGCCGTAGCGCAGCCCGCCGGCGCGCCTCCGTCCCGACAATCGGTTTACCAAGCGAAGCATCTCTCGGTGAAGCCTGACTGAAAACTGCGACCTACGATTGCATCGTGGCAGGCTGCGTATGGCTTGCAACCGCAAGCTCAATTTATGGTTGCAGAGTTGTCGCGTTGGGAAAAACCGGAGGACTGCGTATGTCCGAGACAGCCGCTGGACCGGATCTGCGTCTCTCGCGCGGAGTGGACGCGGAGGCGGGGCGTCTCCGGTGGGCCGAGGTGCGGGCTGCCCTGTCCGCCGACCGCGATCACTGGCGCCGCCGCGGCGGCGGACCGGCCCGCCTGCGCCGGGGCTACCACGCGGTCTGGCTCTACCGCCTGTCCCGCTACGCCCACGAGCGCGGCTGGCGGATGGCGGCGTGGCTGCTGTGGCTGGTGAACGGCTGGTGGACGGGCGCCGACATCCCGCCCTCCAGCCGCATCGCCGGCGGCCTGTTCCTGCCGCAGCCCTACGGGACGGTCATCGCCGGCGCCGTGGGCCGCGACGCCGCCTTCGGGATCCAGGCCTCCATCGGCGGCCTGCTGAAGGAGCCCGACCAGGACATCGGCGGTGGCCCCGGCCTGCCGGTGCTGGGCGACGACGTCGTCCTGGAAGCCGGCGCCATCGTGCTCGGCGCCGTCCCGATCGGTGACCGGGCCCGGATCGGCCCGCGGACCACCATCCTCAAGCCCGTCCAGGCCGACGAGGAGGTCATGCCGCAGCCCTGGCGGCCGCTTCCCGGCCGGGGGGTCGCGGCGTGAGCGGCCCGATGACCGACCACGTCACCCTGCCGGGCCTACGGCGCCTCCTGGCGGCCGACTTCGCCCGCGTCCTGCGCCAGACGACGGGGGGCAAGCCGACCTCGCGGCTGCGGCGCGCGATGCACCTCACGCTGCCGGCCATGCAGGTGGCGATCCTCCACCGGACCGCGCACCTGCTGCACGGCCGGGGCTGGCGCCGCTGCGCCGCCCTGGTGGCGGACCTGTCCCTGCGGCTGACCGGCGCCTGCCTGCATCCGGGCTCGCGCCTCGGGCCCGGGCTGTTCGTGCCGCACCCGGCGCGGGTCGCCTTCTGCGGCACCGGGGGCGCCGACCTGACGCTCCTGCCCGGCACCCTGGTCGGGCCGCGGGACTGGGTCTTCCCGAGCCAGCCGTTCCCCACCGACGGCCCCCATCTCGGCGACGGCGCCGTGGTCGGCGCGCACGCCGCCGTGCAGGGGGCGGTCGCCATCGGCGCGGGCGCGACGATCGGGATCGGGGTCTGCAGCCTCCGGGACGTCCCGGCCGGCACCGTGACGATGCTGGTCCAGCGGCAGCTCCGCAGCGGCGGGCGCGGCCCGGAGGCGGGCCGTGGGCGCTAGATCCGGACGCGCCGGGCCGGTGCCCGGCTCACGCGCGCCCGTGCTCCCGGCGGACGGCCGGCCGCGCCTCCCGGCCCTGGCGCCTGGGCGCCAGCTGACGGCGCAGCACGCGCTCGTAGGCGTCGAAGATGCCGCGCCACGTGAACGCCTCGGCGTGGCGGCGACGGGACGCCTCGCCCATGACCTCGAGGCGGCGCGGCCCGGCCCGCACCAAGCCGAGGATGCCCCGCCGCAGCTCGGTCTCGTCGCCGAAGTAGAGCGCCTGCGGCCCCGCCACCCAGCGGTTGAACGGGTTGTCGTGGGCGAGGATCGGCGAGCCCGCCCCCAGCGCCTCGACCAGCGACGGGTTGGTCCCGCCCACGGTGTGGCCGTGGATGTGGAAGCGGGCGTGGAAGCGGAGCGCGGCCACGCGCTCGGCCTCGTAGATCGCGCCGGCGAAGATCACGTCCGGCCCGCCCGCCGCGCGGACGGCGCGGTGGTACGGGTCGGACTCCGCGAGCTTGCCCAGCACGAGCAGCGGCAGGCCCAGCCGGACCTCGCTCCAGGCCCGGACGATCTGGAGCACGAGGTTCTCGGGCACCACCCGGGCGATCAGCAGGCCGTAATCCCGCGGGCGCAGGCCGAACGTCGCCAGCGGCTCGGTCGAGGCCTCCAGCACCGGGTCGGCGCCGTACGCGATGGTGGTGATCCGGGCGGCCGAGGTCCGGCGGGCGAGGTGCCGGGCGATCTCCGGGTGGTCCGCCACGAGGTGGGTCGAGAACAGGCTGCCGAGCCGCTCGTTCAGCCAGAACCAGGCCTTGGCGGGCTTCGACCAGCGGTCGCGCTTCCACTCGATGCCGTCCATGTTCATCACGCTGCGCTTGGCGGTCAGCCGGTAGAGCAGCGAGAACACCGCGGTGTTGTAGCCGAGCACGAGGGGCAGGGCCGGCCGGAACGCCGCCCGCAGGGTGCATTTCAGGTCGAACACGATCGTCGAGACGGCGCCGTCGCCCCGGACCGCGACCGGGATCAGCAGGATCCCGCGCCAGACCATCGGGGGCGCCGGCTCGCGCACTTGGCAATAGACCTCGACCCGCCAGCCGCGCGCCACGAGCTCCAGCGCGAGGCGCTCCGCCAGCGTCTCGAACCCTCCGTGCGCCGCCGGCACCCCGCGGGTGCCGAGGATCGCCACCGTCGGGCGCCCGCCCGATCCCCCGGATTTCATATGCGCCGTCGGCGCAGCACGTTCAGAGGAGCCTGAGGCATGGTCACGGTCGAACAGCGTCTGTTCCGGGAGATGGGAGCCGGGGGCTATTCCCGGCACGACCACCGGATGGAGTACATCGTGCGCGTCAACGCGCTGCTCCGCTCCGACATGCGGGTCATGGAGTTCGGCGCGGGGCGCGGCAAGTGGAGCGATGACCCGGTCCCACTGCGGCGGCACCTCGGCGACTTCCGGGGGCGCTGCGCCCAGGTCGTCGCCTGCGACGTCGACGAGGCGGTCCTCGGCAACCGGTCGGCCGACGAGGTCCGGCTGATCGGTCACGACGGGGTGCTGCCATTTCCGGACGGGAGCTTCGACCTGATCTCGGCCTTCTCGGTCCTCGAGCATATCGAGCACCCCGAGGTCACCGCGGCGGAGCTCGGCCGGGTGCTCGCGCCGGGCGGCTGGCTCTGCGCCTGGACGCCGAACCGCTGGGGCTATGTCGGGATCGGGGCGCGGCTCGTGCCGAAGCGGCTGCACGCCCGGGTGCTGCGCCTCGTCGAGCCGCGGCGGGTCGAGATCGACTCGTTCGTGCCGCTCTACACGATGAACACGGAGGCGGCGCGGAAGCGGCTTTTCCCAACTGACCGGTTCGAGCACTTCACCTACAGTTTCGACGGGCAGCCGTTCTATCATGGCGAGAACATCGTCCTGGGCAAGTTCTGGGAGCTGCTGTTCCGGCTCACGCCGGGTCCCTTCAAGGGCTACCACATGGTGTTCATCCGCAAACGGCCATGACGGTTCATCGCGGTCGGAGACGAAGACTGCGCAGGTGCCCGGAGAACCTGCGCATGTCCTCGGCCTTGCGGGCGAGGTCCGGCTGCCGGCGCAGCCGGGCCGCGAGACCGTAGGCCACGGCCCGCAGGGTGAAGCCGAGCCGGAGCGGGCCGGAGAAGAAGGCGGGCGACGACAGGAGCCGCCCGGCATTGCGCAGGCTGTAGATGGCCGCCAGCCCGTCGAGCCAGCGGGCCGAGCGGGCGCTTCCCGAGCCGCCCTGGAGATGGGTGACGGCGATGTCCGGGCGGTAGGCGACGCGCAGGCCGGCATCGCGCAGGCGGCAGCCCCAGTCCACGTCCTCGCCGTAGAGGAACATCGGGCTCTCCAGGCCGCCGATCGCGGCGATCGCCGAGCGGCGCAGGAGCAGGCAGGCCCCGCAGATCCAGTCGACGTCGAGCGCCCGCGCCCCCCTGGCCTGGCGGCTCGCGAGGTAGAGGCCGCGCAGCCCGAGGCGGCCCGACAGGCCGGCGGCGTGCACCAGGATCGAGAGCGGGCGCGGCTCGTAGCCGGCGTCACCGACCTGATGCGTCCCGTCCGGGAAGGTCAGGCGCGGGCCGACCGCCCCGACATCCGGTTGCGCGTCGAGATGGTCCAGGAGGCCCGAGAGCGCGTCCGGGTCGTGCAGGAACGCGTCGGGGTTGAGGAGCAGGATCGCGGTACCGCGCGCGTGCTCCAGCGCGCGCGCGTTGCCGCCCGCGAAGCCGTGATTGGTCGGCTCGGCGATGACCCGCACCCAGGGAAAGGCCCGCGCGACGCGCTCCGGCGTCCCGTCGGTCGAGGCGTTGTCGACGAGGATCACCTCGTAGGGGCGTCTCACCCGGCTCGCCGCCAGCAGGTCCAGGCAGGTCTCGATGTCCCGGCCGGCATTGTAGGTGACGATCAGGACGCTGAGGCTGACGGCGCTCACGGACGGTCTCCGTACGCTGCGAGGGATGGGCGACGCCCGGTCGGCGAGGGCATCCGCTCCGGTCGCGCGCGCGCCGCGCCGATCGGGCCCGTCGACGGGACCGCCCGGGACGCCGCGACGGCCCTGCGCCGCTGCGCCGCCCGCACCCCGGCGATCAGCCCGAGGCCGGTGTAGAGCAGCTCGGCGATGCCGAGATTCAGGCGGAAGCCCGGATCGACCAGCCCGTGCAGAAGGTGCGCGATCAGGCCGACCGCGCAGGCGGCCGCGATCGCCGCGAGCGGATCGCCCACCGGCGCGCGGCGGGCGGCGCGGAAGCCCCGGGCGATGCCGATGCCGAAGACCAGCGCGAAGGCCGCGTAGCCGACGACCCCGACCTCGGTGAGGATCAGGATGTGCAGGTTGTGCACCACGTGGTTCGACCGGTCGAACAGTCCGGCGAGCCGGGACAGGCCGGTCCTGTCGAGGACCGCGAACTGGTTGCCGAAGTTGTTCAGGCCGACGCCGAAGATCGGGAACTGCTCGAACAGGGCGAGGGCCGCGGCGTTCAGCGGGCCGCGCTGGGCGGCCGAGCCGCCGTCGTCGGCGGTGAGCCGCTCCCAGATCAGCGGGCCGGCGTAGAGCGCCGCGACGGCGCCGACGATCGCCAGCAGGCCGAGGACGATCAGGCTCGTCCGGGAGAACAGGCGGTCGCGATAGACCAGCAGGATCAGGAGGGCGGCCGAGACCGGGAAGGTCAGCCAGGACGCGCGCGACAGGGTCAGGACCACGCCGACCAGGGCCGAGGCGGCGCCCGCCGCCCCCGCGAGGCGCAGGAGCAGCGGGCCGCGCGACAGGGCCAGCGCCAGGGCGAGCGGCCAGACGAACTCGTAGTAGTAGCCGAGGATGTTCGGGTGGACCTTCAGTCCGCCGGCGCGGCGCTGAGCCGAGAAGTTGATGTTCTCCTCGACGATCTGTTCCTCGCCCAGCACCGAGAGGCCGAGTTCCGAGCCCGAGACGTATTGCAGGCCTGCCACCGCGGTCTGGACGAGGCAGAGGGCGCAGATCGCCAGCGCGAGGGTCCGGATGTCGGATTCGGACAGGTTCGAGACCGCGACCGAGACCAGGAGGAGGCCGGCGAAGCGCCACGTGTCGAACCAGAGATAGGCCGGGTCGGTGGCGTTGGAGAGCGAGAGCAGCCCCGCGATCAGGAAGCCGAGCTGCGTCAGCACGAGGGGCCGGTCGAGCCGCAGGCCCGGGGCATCCTCCCCGAGTCCGGTGAGCTTGGCGACGATCAGCGCCACGGCCACCAGCAGGGCGACGCTCACCGTCAGGCCGGCGCCGCCGCCGATGCTCGGCAGGTACTGCCCGACGGCCTCGAAATGCTGGAGGAAGCTGACGTCGAGCTTGACCGTCAGCCCGACCGCGAGGGCGACGAGCAGGAGCGGCGTGAGGCGATAGAGCCGCCCGACGATCAGGGCGCCGACCCCGCCGAAGGCCGCCGCGAGGCCGACGACGGCGAATTTGAGCGGTGCCGCGCTCAGGGCGATCGCCCCGGCCGCGGCCGCGAAGCCGATCCCGGCGAGCGGCAGGACCCGCAGCGCGCGGACGGGCGCCGCGCTCATCCGAGCCACCGGTAGAGCCATCGCGGGATCGGCCGCCGCGTGCGGTTCAGGACGACGCCGAGCGGCGCCCCGCCGGCGGCCTTGAGGTCGGCCAGGGCGCGCCGCGCCACGGCCCGACGGGTGCGCTCGGCGCCGATCACCACGATGAAGCCGTCCACGAAGGGGGAGAGCGCGGCGGCGTCGCCAATCTCGGTGATCGGCTCGCAATCCACGATCGCGAGCTCGAAGCGGTCGTCGACGAGCGCCAGGAAATCCTCCACGCGGCCGTCGTCCAGGGACGCCTGGCGGATGGCCGAAGGGCTGCCCGCGGGCACGACGCTGAGGTTGTCGGCGACCGGGTGGACGCCGCAGCTCGGGGCGACCGTGCCGGCGACGATGTCGGCGAAGCCCGGCTGGCCGGTCAGGCCGTAGGCCTCCGCCAGCGACGGGCGGGACCAGTTCGCCTCGATCAGCACGGCGCTGCGGCCCCGCCGGGCGTAGGCGCCGGCGAGTTCACGCGCGAGGGTGCTCACGCCCTCGCCGGGCTGGACCGCGGTGACGCCGACCCGGCGCACGCGCGCCTCGTGCCGGGTGAGCTGGACGAGGGCCGGCTCCAGGATCGCCGGATCGATCTTCGGCGCGATGGCGGTGGCGATCATGCGGCGGCTCCCGTCTGCAGCGGCACCGCGGCCAGCACCGGCACCCGCAGCGAGCGGGCGACCTCCGACGCGCTGCGGTAGGTCTGGGCCAGGATCTCCGCGAGGGCGACGTAGGCCAGGGCGGCGAGCAGGCCGAGACCGGCCGCGAGCCCGAGGATCAGCGGCCGGTTCGGGCCGGAGGGCAGCCGCGGCGGCACGGCGCGCGCCACGAGGGCCGAGGAGGTGACGGCCTGCGCGTCGAGACCCGTGCCGGTCTTCAGAGCGTCGATCCGCTTCTGGGTCTCGGTGATCTCGTCGGTGAGCAGGCCCTTCTGCTGGGTCAGCCGGCCGTAGGCCAGGGCGGCGTCGCTCTGGCCGATGGCCGCCCGGCGGCGGGTCTGCTCGATCCCCGTGATGCTCTGGATCTTCTCGGCGAGGATGGCGAGCTTCGCCGTGTCGGCGGCGAGGAGCGCCTGATACTTCTGTCGGGCCAGGGCCGCGAGGTCCCGATCGAGGCTCACGAACTCGGGGGCGGTCGGCCGGAACCGCACCGCCAGCTCGGCGCGCTTCGTCCGCAGGTCCGCCCAGCGCTGGTCGAAGGCCGTGACCGTCGGGTCCGCCTCGGGCGGCGTCGGCTGCCAGCGGTCGGGTCCGGCCTCGCGGGTGCGCTTGAGCCGGGTCTCGACCACCTCGCGCTCGATCTGCGCCGCCGATTTCTGCTTGGCGAGGTCAGCGAGGGTGCCGAGGTCGTTCTGCTGCTCGATCTCGAAGCTCGCGGTGTTGTTGCCCTTGAGGTAGGTCGAGAGCTGCGCGTCGATGGCGGCGAGGTCGGCCCGGGCGCGCTCCAGCTTGCTCTGGTAGAACGAGGCGGGCGTCTCGTCGGCGTAGACCTCCACGTGGCGGCGCTTGTAGGCGTCGAGCAGCCGGTTCAGCGCCTGGGCGGCGAAGTGCGGGTCCGTCCAGGTGAAGCCCGTCAGGATCACGTCCGTCTCCTTCACGAAGACGACCTTGAACGCCGCGAGGTACGCCTCGTAGAGCTTCTCGTCCGGGGTCAGGTGGCGCAGCAGGCCCACCGCCTCGAACGGGATCCGCACCGTATCGACGATCCAGGTCTTGACCGCCTTCGCGCTCCGCACGGCCTGACGGCCCTGGTAGATCAGCCAGTCGGTCCAGTCCGCCGGGGGCGGCCCGAGGTCGCCGGTCGGGGTGATCGCCTTCAGCGTCGCGAACTCGTCGCGCACGATGCTGGGATCGCGCAGGATCTCGATCTCGTTGTTCACGTTCTGCGCGCGCTCCGAGAACATGTAGTTCTGGTTCGCGCCGCCCTGGAGCGGGGCGCCGGCCTTCTCGCGGCCGAGACGGATGATCAGCTTGGCGTCGGCCGTGTACTCGGCCGGCGTCAGCAGGAGGTAGATCCCGGCGCCGAGGATCGCCGCGACCAGGATTAGCAGCGCCGGCCGGATGTGCCGGAACAGGGCCGCGAGGGCGTCGCGGAGGTCGAAGGCCGGGCCCTCGACCGCGTCGGCGGCGGTCAGGTCGCTCTGCCTCACGTGCCGGACCTCACGGTGGCGCTGGTGGAGGTGCTGGCGGACGGGCCGGTGATGTAGTTCACGCCGAAGCCGGTCCCGTTGAAGAGCAGGATCTGGCGCACCACCAGGTCCACCGCGCGGGCGGTCTTGGCCAGCAGCGAGGGCGGTACGTAGACGGTGGCGTTGGGCGGCACCACGATCGAGTCCGCCAAGCCCGGCTGGCCGATGTCGACGATGCGCACGCTGCCGGCCGCCTCGGCGTCGAAGCGGATGATCCGCACGGCCTCGCCGGCCGCGGTCGGCAGGACGCCGCCGGCCGAGCCCAGGACCTGCGCCAGCGTCCGCGGCCCCTGCAGGGTGACGGGACCCGGCGCGCGGACCTCGCCGAACACCATGGTGTTGGCCGGGACGAGGCTCGCGAGCCGGACGCTGGTCGTCACCGAGGCCAGCTGGTGCTTGTAGGCGGCGTTCAGGCTGCCCATGACCTCGTGGACGGTCCGGCCCGCCGCCTGCACCGGGGGCACCATCGGCAGGTTGATCTTGCCGTCCGGCTCGATCGCCAGGACCTTCACGCGGCCCATGTCGGCCCGCTGGGTGAGGTCGCGGAAATCGTCGGTGACGGTGCGGAACCGGCGCAGCATCAGGGTGACGACCGGATCGATCAGCACGTCGTCGTAGGTGCTCTTGATCAGCGCGGCGGCCGCCTCCGGCGACAGGCCCGCGACCTTGATGCCGTTCTTGCCCGGCAGCGAGATCCGGCCATCCGGCCGGACGATCACCGTACGGTTGTATTCCGGGTGCGTGCGGAAATCGACGTCGAACTCGTCGTTCGGGTTCAGGCGGTAGGTCGGCTGGACGACGCTGGAATCGATCAGGAACGAGACTTCCAGGTTGTCGCCGACGTTGAGCCGGTAGTTCGCCAGCCCGAGGCGCATGGTCCGCCCGACCTCCTCCTGGGCGGCCGCGACCAGCGCGGCCGGGAGGCCCTCGGTGACCGAGCCGGTCTGAGCCACGTCGAGGCCGGAGCGCGCCGCGCTCTGCGGGCGCCCGGAACTGCAGCCGGCGAGCAGCGGCGCGCAGGCGACGAGCGCGAGCGCGACCGCCGCGGCACCGGATGGCCGGCCGGGACGCCGTCGCGCGACACCGAGGAACGCAGACAGGGTAAACGCCATCGACCTTCAGCCGCATCCTGCTCGAGTGCGCTCGTCCCATCACAACTCGTGATCGAACCGCGCACCGCGATACAATCGCCAAGCTTGGTTAACGAGGCTTGAACCCGGCTCTCGGCAACTCTATCAGAAGTTGTGTCTGGCAAGCCGTGGCAAAGTGCTGAGCCTCGCCCGCCGCGTAGAGGGGGGCGGGTTCCGGCGCAGGCCGAACGCGTGTGCGCGGCCGGGGCGCCGTCATTCCCACCGCCGGCGGGTCGACGCGCGGATCCCGACGCGGCGGCGCCGTCTCCCGACAAGTCCCGCGCACGCTCCCGCCGATCTAAACCTGTAATTAGAGGGATGCTTGCCCGGATTTAAGAACGTGATCTATAGTTCGACGGTATGGAGCCGTACCGAGCCAGGACGAGAGTTCGGCGAGCCGGCGCGGGGCGCCAGTATCCGGCGCGGCGGAGGCGCGTCACATGTCGGGCGTGAGGCCGGATCTCTTCGCCCGCCTGCACGACGACCTGGAGTCCGGCTTCCGGGAGGACCTCGAGGAGGCCGTGATCGATCCCGCGCGCTGGCCTGACTTGGCCGAGCGCGTCGTGCGGGCGTCCGGCAGCGAGGGCGCCCTGCTGCTGCGCTCCGACCGGACCGGCCTCGAATCGCTCTGCACCGCCTCCCTCGCGGACGCCTCGCGCCGCTACTTCGACGAGGGCTGGCACCGCGACGACCATCGCCTCCGCGGCATCCCGCTCATGCGGACGCGCGGGATCGCGGTCGATCAGGACTTCACCACGCCGGAGGAGATCGCGCGCTTGCCCTTCTACCAGGACCTGCTGGCCTCCCGCGGCCTGCGCTGGTTCGCCGGGATCGGCTTCTCCGTGAAGGGACGCCTGTGGTGCCTCTCCCTGCAGCGGACCGTGGAGCAGGGACCGTACGAGCTGCACGAGCAGCGGCGCCTCGCGACCCTGTCGCCGCTCCTGCAGCGCGCGGGCCTGCTGACGTCGATGGTCGAGCGGGCCCGGCTCGCGGGGCTGACGCAGGCCTTCGAGCTGATCGACCGCGCCGCCCTGATCCTCGACGCCGACGGACGGGCGCTCCGCTGGAACGACGCGTTCGGCGCCCTCCTCGGGCGCGACCTGAAGCTCTCGGGCGGCCGCCTCACCGCGGAGGATCCGGACGCCGCGCGGCAGCTCGAAGCCCTGGCGCGGCCCTCCGGCCGCCCGCCGATCTCGGCGGTCGTCGCGGCGCGACGGGACGGGCCGCCGCTCGTGATCCACGTCGTGCCGCTGGTCGGGCCGAGCCGCGGCCTGTTCGCCGGGGCGAGCACGCTGCTCCTCGGGAGCGTGCCCGGGGCCCCGGCCGCGCCCGCGACCGCGATCCTCCAGGCGGCCTATCGGCTGACCCCGGCGGAGGCGCGCCTCGCCCAGGCGCTGTCGAGCGGAATCTCGCTGGCCGAAGCCGCTTCGCGATTCGCGATCACCGCGGCGACCGCGCGCTCGCAGCTGAAGGCGATCTTCGCCAAGACCGGAGCGACGCGCCAGTCGGATCTCGTGCGGCTCGTGGCCGGGCTCGCGCGCTGAGGGGTCACGGTTCCGAGAGGCGCGCGGCCCTGTCGCGTCGGCGCCGGAACGGGTGGGGCCGGCCGCCGGTTGCCGCAGGAACGACAGGAGATGTCTCGATGACGAATCGGATCGCACTCGTTTCCGCCCTGGCCGTCGCGGGCCTGCTGGCCGGCGCGCCCGCCCAGGCGAAGGGCTGCCTCAAGGGCGCCGTGGTCGGCGGAGTCGCCGGGCACATGGCCGGACACGGCAAGATGGGCGCGGCCGCGGGCTGCGCGATCGGTCACCACAACGCCAACAAGAAGGCCAAGCAGGGCTGACCGTCCCGACGCCGTCTACTTTGACGGCGATCGGATCGGCCAAAGGGTGATGACCAAGTCATCGCCGCTTCTCCGAAGCCGGATTCCCAGCGGAATCCGGCTTCGCTGCGTTCTGGGCCATGGCGCCAGCGAGATCGGTTCGCGCGGCACCTGACCTTCTCACCCAGATGACGGGACCGTCGGCGCGGCGACCGCCGACCCGGACCGCCCGCGCGTCCACGTCTCCAGTCGCCCTCGCTCCACCCTTTCGCACCGCGTCGCGCTCGGCCGCCCGCCCGCAAGCCCCGCGCAAGCCGGCCGTTGACCTTACTTTCGAGCTATTCTAATTAAGAACTGTGGAGGGCGCGCCGCCGAGGCGGTCCCCTCCCTCCGAGATACCCGATGGAGAGACCCGATGGCCGGTTCCGCGAACGCCGCTTGCGAAAGCTGCCGCTTCTTCGACGATCACAAGCTCAACGGTGCCCAGGCGCAGGGTGACGAGGGCCTCTGCCGCTTCAATCCGCCGGTCAGCCAGCCGGCCCCCGAGTCGAAGGGTCTCTGGCCGGTCGTGGCCTCGAAGGACTGGTGCGGCCACTTCACGGCCGAGATGTCCGCCGCCGAGTAAGTCATCGCATCCTCGAGCCGTGCGGGATCTGCGCCGAGGCGCCGGTCCCGCCGAGGCTCCGCCGCCGTCCGCGGGATCGAGCCGCGCCCGGCTCGTGCGGGGCAGATTGCCGGAGCCGCGCCGCCTCGCGTAACCTGCGGCCGTGACAGACGTGATACGCCCGGCCACGGAGGCCGACCTTCCCGCCATCGCGGCGATCTACGGCGACGCCGTCGCCTCCAGCACGGCCAGCTTCGAGACGGAGCCGCCGACGCTGGCCGAGATGACGCGCCGCTTCGAGGTGCTGCGCGCGGGCGGCTTTCCCTACCTCGTGGCCGAACGGGACGGCGCGGTCGCGGGCTACGCCTATGCCGGCCCCTATCACCAGCGCGCCGCCTATCGCTCGACCCTCGAGGATTCGATCTACGTCGCCCGGACGGCCCGCGGCGGCGGAGTCGGCCGGCGCCTGCTCGCCGCCCTGATCGCGGCGAGCGAGCAGATCGACTGCCGGACCCTGGTCGCCATCATCGCCGAGAGCGGCTCACCCGCCTCGATCGCGCTGCACGCGAGCCTCGGCTTCACGCCCGTCGGAACGCTCGCGGGAGTCGGCCACAAGCACGGGCGCTGGCTCGACGTGACGCTCATGCAGCGCAGCCTCGGACCCGGCCGCAGCCGTCCGCCGACCCGGATCTGACCGTCCAACGCGCACCGATCCCAGTATCGCCGGGTCGATTCCCGTCCAGAGTCCCGGCTGAGTTGTCATGATGCGGACAACTTCGCGCGGGAGAGGGCGGGCATGACGCGCACGCCGTCCGGTTCTCGGCGCGGGCGCGATGACGCGGAGGGAGCGATCCTTCCTGCGCGGAAGCGGCACACGCGAGGACGGGCGGTCAAGGCTCCATCACGACTCGCGAGGGATGGGAGTTCGGGTATGCGGTTTACATCGATCGGTCGCCGGGTTGCGCCGCTCGCGATCCTGGCGCTCTCGGCGCTGGCGGGCACGGCCCAGGCCAAGACGCCGACCGATCCCAGCGGCACCTATCTCACCGAGGACGGCCGCGCGCGCGTGCGCCTCGAGAAGTGCGGGACCGCGGGTGACCGGCTGTGCGGATACGTGGTCTGGCTGAAGGTCCCGCTGAACGACAAGGGCGAGCCGCGGATCGACTTCAAGAACCCCGATCCCAAGAAGCAGGCCCGGCCGTCCCTCGGACACCAGCTGATCCTGGGCCTGAAGCCGAATGCCGACGCCCATTACGAGGGCAAGATCTACAATTCCGAGGACGGCAAGTCCTACGACGTCACCATCTGGACCGAGACGGCCGGCGAGCTGACGGTGCGCGGCTGCCTGATCGCGTTCCTGTGCAAGTCGCAGACCTGGACCAAGGTGACCGATCTCGCGCCGGGCCAGCTCCCCGGCCCGACCAACGGTGCGAACGGTCCGCGCAGCGATCCTGAATACGCCACCGCCGCCCCGAAGCCGACCGCCAAGGCCGGCGCGAAGCCGACTCAGAAGCCGGCCGCCGAGGCGCCCAAGGAGGAGTGACCGGCGCGGACCCGCGCGTGGCCGGCCCTCACTCGGCCAGGGCCGCGTAGGTCAGGACGCGCAGCTCGCGCCGGATCGGCAGGGCCGAGGACGGGACGAGCTGCGTCATGAGCACCACCGACAGGTCCTCGGCCGGGTCGATCCAGAACGCAGTCGAGGCGAGGCCGCCCCAGGCGACCTCGCCGGGCGTGCCGAGGATCTGGGCCCGGTCGGGGTCGAGCATCACCGAGAAGCCCAGGCCGAAGCCGATGCCGGTGTAGGAGGTCTCGGCGAAGCGCGGCGTGCCCATCGCGGCCAGGTCGCCCGGCAGGTGGTTCGCCAGCATCAGGTCGACCGTCTTGCGGCCCAGCAGGCGCGCGCCGTCGAGGGTGCCCCGGTTGAGGATCATCCGGCAGAAGCGCTGATAGTCCGCCGCCGTCGAGACGAGGCCGCCGCCGCCCGACGCGATGGCGGGCGGGCGCGCGAAGGCCGTGTCCACGGAATCGTCGAACAGGCGCAGCTGCCGCGCGCGGTCGTACGCGTAGGTGGCGCAGAAGCGCGGCATCAGCTCGGGCCGCACGTGGAAGTCGGTATCGACCATGCCGAGAGGCCCGATCACCGCTTCGCGGAGGTGGTCGGCGAACGGGCGGCCGGTCAGCGCGGCCACGTACTGGCCGAGCACGTCGGTGGCGACGCTGTAGTTCCAGGCGCTGCCCGGCTGGGCGAGGAGCGGCAGCTTCGCGACCCGCGCGGTCATCTCGGCGAGGGAGCCCTCGCGCGCCAGGAAGTCGACGCCCTGCTCGCGGTACTGCGCGTCGACCAGGGTCGCCTCCATGAAGCCGTAGGTCAGCCCGGCCGTGTGGGTCAGCAGGTCCCGCACGGTGATCGCCCGGCGGGCCGGCTCGGTCTCGAGCTTCGCCCGGTTGCCGCCCACGGCGACGCGCATCTCGGCGAACTCGGGCAGGACCCGGGAGATCGGATCGTCGAGCTGGAACAGGCCCTGCTCGTAGAGCTGCATCACCGCCACCGAGGTCAGCGGCTTGGTCATCGAGTAGATCCGGGTGACCGTGTCGAGGGTGAACGGCGTTGCCCGGGCGAGGTCGGCCTGCCCGCAGGCGCGCGCGAAGGCGATGCGCCCGCGCCGCGCCACGGTGACCGACAGTCCGGCCAGCCGGCCGTCGCCGACGAGGCGGTCCATCCACGGCACGATCCGGGCGAGCCCCTCCGGGCTGAACCCGGCGCCGGTCGGATCGGTCTCGGTCAGCGCGGTCATGCGGTCTCCTCGTGGTGGCTTTCCGCGAACGTAGAAGCGGCGGGGGACGAAATCACCAGCCCATCGTTCCGGGACCGCCCTTGAACGGGCCGACGATGCCGGGCGTGATCCAGCCACCGTAGAAGTTTCCCGGTTGCGGGGTCACCGGGTCCGCCCCGACGAAGCAGGCGTCCATGGGGCCGGCGTAGAACGCGACGTAGCCGGCGATCGCGCGGAAATCCGGGGTCGGATCCGGGTAGGCCCAGGCCGCCCCGGGCACGAGACGGTCGCCGCCGCGCACGTCGAACAGGACCGCCTGTCCCTTCCACTCGCAGATCCCGCCGCGCCGCTGGTTCACGAGCGTCCCGTCCGCGATGTCGGCGGGCGGCAGGTAGTAGGTCGGCGGGTGCGAGGTCTCGAGCACCCGGAACCCGGAGCCCGTCTCGGCGATGACGCGGCCGCCGAGCACGACCCGCAGCCGGTCCGGGACGGATTCGAGCCGGGGCGGCCGCGGATAGTCCCAGACGCTCTCCTCGCCGGGTCTGACCGGATCGGGGACGGGCCGGAAGGGCGATCCGCGCATGGAGAACCTCGTGCTGTGCCGCTTCGGATCCAGATAGGGCAGTGCTGCCGGCGTTTGTCGTCCGGCGCGCCCGTGCTAGCCCGTCGCCGACACTCGAGCCCGGGATCCCCCGCGATGGACATCGCCCTCTTCCTCGACTTCGACGGCACGCTCGCCGAGATCGCGCCGCGTCCGGACGCCGTGCGGGTCGAGCCCGGCCTCGTGGAGGATCTGGAGCGGCTCCGGGCGCGACTCGACGGCGCCCTCGCCATCGTCACCGGCCGGCCGGTCACAGTGATCGACGGCTTCCTGGCGCCGTCCCGGTTGGATGCGGCCGGTCTCCACGGCGTCGAGCGCCGGGTCGCCGGCGCGCTCACGGGCGGCCGCGCGGAGGACCATCCGGATCTGCGCCGGCAGGTCGCGCGCCTGCAGGCCGAGACCGCCGCGCTCGCGCAGGTCCTGATCGAGGACAAGGGCGCCTCGGTGGCGGTCCACTGGCGGCTCGCGAACCCGGACGATGCCCTGCGGGCCGAGACGCTGGTGAAGGGCGCGGCGGAGGCGCTCGGCGCCGAGTACCGCCTGCAGCTCGGCAAGGCGGTCGGCGAGATCGTCCCCGCGCAGGCCACCAAGGCCCACGCAATCCGCGCCTTCATGGCGCAGGCGCCCTACGCCGGACGGGTCCCCGTCTTCTTCGGCGACGACCGCACCGACGAGATCGCCTTCGCGTCGATCAACGAGGACGGCGGGGTCGCGGTGCGCGTCGGTGACGGCGAGACCGTCGCCCGGCGGCGCCTGCCCGACCCCGCCGCCGTCCGTGCCCTGCTGAGCAACTGGGCTGCCGGTGGCGCGATCGACCCGGACGCGCTGCCGCCGGCCTGACGCGCCGCGCCGTTCAGAGGAGATCGCGATGTCGGGGCGTTCCGTCACGGGCTGGCCGCGCCTGCTGCTGCGGCTGGAGGGGGGCTGCATCCTCGTCGCCGCCCTGCTCGCCTATGGCTGGCTCGGGCCGTCGTGGTGGCTCTTCGCGGCGCTGCTCTTCGTCCCCGACCTGAGCATGCTGGGCTACGCGGCCGGTCCCGTGGTCGGCGCCGTGCTCTACAACGCGGCCCACACGCTCGCGCTGCCGCTCGTCGGCCTGTCCCTGGCGATCGCTTCGGGCCGCCCCGAGGCCATCGGGCCGGTCCTCATCTGGCTGGCCCATATCGGCCTCGACCGCGCCCTCGGTTACGGTCTCAAATACGGCAGCGGCTTCGGAGATACCCATCTCGGCGTGATCGGCCGGGCTCGTGACAAGACGATCGCGCAATCCTGAGCGGCGGATGCCGCCGATTGGGACTTGCCCGCGCGGTGTCGCGCGGCCGATGAATCGCCGGAGCCGTGCTGGACGCGAGTCCCGTCGCGGCGGGCCAGAGAGCAGGGGCATGTTGCGATGTTCGAGTTTCCGGTTCTGGTCGGCGACATCGGCGGGACGAACGCGCGGTTCGGTCTGATCGAGACGTCCGGCGACCAGCCCCGCCTCCTCGCGCACGAGGCGACCGCCGACCATCCCGATCCGTCGAGCGCCATCAAGGCGTCGCTCGCCAAGGGTGGCGGCCCGGCACCGCGCTCGGCGATCCTGGCGATCGCCGGCCGGGTCGACGGGCCGGAGATCCAGCTGACGAACGCGCATTGGAAGATCGCGGGCCAGCGCATCGCCGAGGATTTCGGGCTTTCCTCCGCGACGGTGGTCAACGACTACGTGCCGGTGGCGGCCGGCGCCGCCGATATCGAGCCCCACGACCTCACGCCGGTCGGCCCCTGTCCCCCCGTGCCCGGCGGCGCCCGCGTGGTGCTGGGCCCCGGGACCGGGTTCGGCGCGGCCGCGCTGGTCCCCTATGCGGCGCATCTCGCCATCGTCTCCACCGAGGTCGGCCACACCGATATCGGCCCGGCCGACGCCTTCGAGGAGAAGGTCTGGCACGCGCTGGAGCGGGTCGAGGACCGGATCACCGTGGAGACGGTGCTGTCGGGACCGGGCCTGTCGCGGCTCCACGCGGCCGTCGCCCATGTCCGGACCGGGCAGCCGCACGAGAAGATCGAGCCGGCCGCGGTCACCGAGGCCGGTCTGAACGCCACCGATCCGCACGCTGCGGAGACGCTCGCGCTGTTCGGCCGGGTGCTCGGACGCGTCTGCGGCGACCTCGCTCTGACCTTCCTGGCGACGAGCGGGGTCTATATCGGCGGGGGCATCGCGCCCCGGATCCTCAAGGTGCTGGAGGAGAGCGGCTTCCGCACCGCCTTCGAGAAGAAGGCGCCCTTCGCCGCCATGATGCGCCAGATCCCGACCAGCGTGATCACCGTCCACGACCCCGCTTTCCGGGGCCTGGCGGCACTGGCGAACGAGGGCGCCAAGTTCGTCTACCACGGGCAGGTGTGGCGGAAGGGGGCGTGAGCGCCCGCGGCGGCGTCGGCCGGGCGCGGAGCGAGGCCGGACGGCTCCGCTCCGCGCGCGTCCCGCTGTCGCGCCGGGCCCGCCCTCAGGCCGCCGCCAGCGGCTTCGAGACCTCCTCCAGGGACTTGCCCTCCGCGGCGGTGCCCCAGATGCCTCCGACGACCGCCGCGATGAGCATCAGCACGGCGCCGAGGCCGTAGCCGAACAGCACCCAGTCGCGCGAGCCGGT
The DNA here is from genome assembly GCF_900110155.1 of Methylobacterium sp. UNC300MFChir4.1. Lineage (NCBI taxonomy): Bacteria > Pseudomonadati > Pseudomonadota > Alphaproteobacteria > Hyphomicrobiales > Methylobacteriaceae > Methylobacterium > Methylobacterium sp. UNC300MFChir4.1. Next base: position 421,705 of record NZ_FOCS01000001.1, read on the forward strand.
CTCGACCAGCGTGCCGAACAGGAGCGGGCCCGAGACGCCGCCGATGCCGGTGCCGACCGCGTAGAAGACCGCGATGGCGAGCGCCCGGATCTCCAGCGGGAACGTCTCGGAGACCGTGAGATAGGCCGAGCTCGCCGCCGCCGAGGCGAAGAAGAACACCACCATCCAGGCCGCGGTCTGGCCGACCGGCCCGAGCAGTTCGAGGCGGAACAGCAGTCCGACCGCGGCGAGCAGCAGCGCCGAGATGCCGTACGTGAAGGCGATCATCTTGCGCCGACCGATCGTGTCGAACAGCCGCCCGAGGAGCAGCGGGCCGAGGAACGAGCCGAGCGCGAAGGGCAGCAGGTACCAGCCGACATGGTTGCCGGGCACCTGATAGAAGCGCTCCAGCACCAGCGCGTAGGTGAAGAACAGCGCGTTGTAGAAGAAGGCCTGCGCGATCATCAGCGCGAGGCCGACCATGGTCTCCTTGCGGCTCGTCACGAACAGCGCCTTGAACACCTCGGAGAGCGGGGTGTGGTCGCGGGTGCGGACCTTCATGCGCTTGCTCTCGTCCACCGGCGGCAGGGTCACGCCCTCGTCGGTGAAGCGCTTCTCGATGCCGGTGACGACACGGTCGGCCTCCGCCGCGTAGCCGTGGGTCGCGAGCCAGCGCGGGCTCTCGGGGATCCAGGTGCGCAGGAGCAGGATCACGAGGCCGATGGCGCCGCCGGTGAAGAAGGCGACGCGCCAGCCCCAGGCCGGGTCGATCACCTCGGGCTTCAGGAGCACGATCGACATGAACGAGCCGAGCGCCGCGCCGATCCAGAACGAGCCGTTGATGACGAGGTTGGTCCAGCCGCGGACCCGGGCCGGGACCAGCTCCTGGATGGTCGAGTTGATCGCCGTGTACTCGCCGCCGATCCCCGCGCCCGTGAGGAAGCGGAAGAAGCAGAAGCTCCAGATGTTCCAAGACAGGCCGGTGGCCGCCGTGGCGACGAGGTAGAGGGCGAGCGTGATGAAGAACAGCTTCTTCCGGCCGATCCGGTCGGTGAGCCAGCCGAAGCCGATCGCGCCGGTCACGGCGCCCACGAGATAGCAGGAGGCGGCGAGCCCGACGTCGAACTCCGAGAACGACATCGGCGGCTGGCGCAGCGCGCCCACCAGGGAGCCGGCGAGCGTCACCTCGAGGCCGTCCAGCACCCAGGTGATGCCGAGCGCCACGATCACGAGGACGTGGAAGCGGCCCCAGGGCAGCCGGTCCAGGCGCGCGGAGATGTCGGTGTCGATCACGCGGCCGATCTCCGCGCGCTCCGGCGTCCCGGATCCCCCCTCGACCTTGCTCGCCATGTCCGCGTGTCCTCCCGATTCACCTGTTTAACCGTGCCTGGACAGCGGGCATTTACCGCGACTGTAGGCAGGTGTTGGGAACGGGTTGGAAATCGATTCGGTTCGATTTCGTCTTCATGTGCGCGGCGCAGAACAGGGAGGTCCACGCGGTGCCCCTCCCATGCCTTCCAGTCCCGCTCGTCCCCGCCGATCCTGGCCCCGCTACGCCCTGCTGGCCGCGATGACGCTCGGCGGGCTCGCGACCGCCCCCACCGAGGGCGCGGACCGGCACCTCGAACGGCCCAAGCCCCGCGTCGCGATCCAGGCGGCCGAGCGCTGGCGCCTGCGGCCGACCGAGCCCGTCGTGGCGGCGACGACCGGCAGCATCCGCAAGCGGGCGGAGACCGCGATCCCCGAGGATCGGCGCAACGTCCGCCTCGTCTACCCGGCGCTGATCGAGGCGCGCTGACCGAGCCGGCGCCCGACCCATCTCGACGATCCGGATCCCGTCAGGCACAGCGCCTGCTTCGCCCGCGCGTGGACGGGCGAAGCGGTACGGTGCGGAGGATGCTGATGGCGGAGGCGATCGCCCTGGTCGGGTGCAAGGGGCCGGATCAGGAGGCGGAGTACCTGCGGATCCTCTCGGCGGCCATGCCCGAGGAGCGCCTGATCCCGTTCCGGTCGATGGACGACGCGGCCCGGGCGGCCGCGCGGGTCGCCGTCGTGGCCAACCCCGATCCGGCCGAGGTCGCGGCGCTGCCGGGGCTCGTCTGGGTGCAGAGCCTGTGGGCCGGGGTCGAGAAGCTCGTCGGTGCCTTCGACCGGCCGCTGCCGATCGTCCGCCTCGTCGACCGCGAGATGGCCCGCACCATGGCCGAGGCCGTGCTGGCCTGGACCTACTATCTCCAGCGCGACATGCCGGCCTACGCCCGCCAGCAGAGGGACCGGGTCTGGCGCCCGCACGCCTACCGCAAGCCGTCCGACACCACGGTCGGCCTGCTCGGCCTCGGGGCGCTCGGGACCGCGGCGGCGGAGCGGCTCACCGGAGCCGGCTTCCGCGTCGTCGGCTGGAGCCGCAGCCCCAAGGCGGTGCCGGACCTCGAGACGTTCCACGGCGCCGACGGCCTCCCGGCGATGCTCGGCCGGTGCGACATCCTCGTCTGCCTCGTGCCGCTGACGCCGGAGACGCGGGGCCTCGTGAACGCCGAGCGCCTCGCCGCCCTGAAGCCCGGCGCCGCGCTGATCAACTTCGCCCGCGGACCGATCGTCGTCACCGAGGACCTGATCGCCGCCCTGGACAAGGGCCACCTCGCCCACGCCGTGCTCGACGTCTTCGCGGTCGAGCCCCTGCCGGCGGAGTCGCCGCTGTGGTCGCATCCCGGCGTGACGGTGCTGCCGCACGTCTCGGGGCCGACCGACATGGATTCGGCGGCCGCCACGGTGGCGGCCAACCTGAGGGCCTATCGGCGGACCGGCCAGGTGCCGGACGGCGTCGACGCGGCGCGCGGATACTAGGGCGCGCGCCTCACAGCTTCGGGAATGTCGCCGCGAGGTGGTCGATCAGCACCCGCACGGCCGGCGGCAGCCCGCGCCGGGTCGTGAAGACGATGTGCACGATCCCGGGCTGACCCTGCCAGTCCGGGTAGACGGGCACGAGCCGGCCGGCCGCGACGGCATCGGTGCAGGCGTGGTCGGGCAGGAACGCGACCCCGAGGCCGTCGGCCGCAGCGTCGCACAGCGCGGCGAAGTCGCCGCAGGTCAGGCGCGGCTCGTGGCGCAGGGTGAAGATCGTGCCGTCCCGGTGCTCCAGCCGCCACTCCGCCTCGCCCGGATCGTCGCGGGTGCCGAGGGTCGGGACCGCGCCGAGCGCGGCGATGTCGGGGCCGAGGCCGCGCGCGATCCGCGGCGCGGCGACCAGGATCCACCGCGAGGTTCCGAGCGTGCGCATGGTCAGCGACGCGTCGCTCGTCAGGTCCCGTCGGACCCGCAGCGCCACGTCGATCCGCTCCTCGATCAGGTCGACGGGCCGGTCGGTCACGACCAGCTGCAGCCGCACCTTCGGGTATCGGACGAGGAAGCCGCGGACGCGCGCCGCGACGATGTCGGTGAGGCCCGTGGGACAGCTCATGCGGATCCGCCCGTGCGGCTCGGTCTGCGCCTCCGCGACCAGCGCCTCGGCCCGCTCCGCCTCCAGCATCATCGCCCGGCAGCGCTCGTAGAACCCCTGGCCGACCTCGGTCACGCGGAAGCGCCGGCTCGACCGCTCGATCAGGCGGGCGCCCAGGCGCGCCTCCAGGGCCGCGATGCGGCGGCTCAGCTTCGATTTCGGCTGGTGCAGCGCCCGGCTGGCCGCGGCGAAGCCGCCATGCGCGACGACCTCGGCGAAGTAGACGTAGTCGTTGAGATCGGCGCGGACCATCGTTCCTCCTGTGGAACGCTGGGTGCCACATTCGCCGACTACCCGCACTATCGTTCCGGCGGCATCTCTCCGACCAGCGGCGCCCACGGCGCCGAACAGCGGAGAACGACGATGACCGGCAGGTTTCAGGACAAGGTGGTGGTGGTGACCGGCGGCACCAGCGGCATCGGCCTCGCGACCGCGCAGGCCTTCGTGGCCGAGGGGGCCTCGGTGTTCATCACCGGTCGCCGCCAGGAGGCGCTCGACGCGGCGGTCAGGCAGATCGGCGGCCGGATCACGGGCGTGCGCGGCGACATGGCGAACCTCGCCGACATCGACCGCCTGTACGACGCGGTCCAGCAGAAGCACGCGCAGATCGACGTGGTCTTCGCCAATGCCGGCGGCGGCAGTTTCGCGCCGCTCGGCGCGATCACCGAGGCGCATTATCAGAGCATCTTCGACACGAACGTGAAGGGCGTGCTCTTCACCGTGCAGAAGGCGCTGCCGCTCCTGCGGGACGGGGCCGCGATCGTCCTCACCGGATCGACCACCGGCAGTTCGGGCACGCCGGCCTTCAGCGTCTACTCGGCCACCAAGGCGGCCGTGCGCAACTTCGCCCGGAACTGGATCCTCGACCTGAAGGACCGGCGCATCCGCGTGAACACGATCAGCCCGGGCGTGACCGAGACCGCCGGCCTCGACGAGCTCTTCGGCGGCGGCGATCAGGCGGCGGCCACCAAGGACGTCCTCGCCGGCCAGATCCCGGCCGGCCGCGTCGGCCGGCCCGAGGAGATCGCCCAGGCGGTGCTGTTCCTCGCCTCGGACGCGGCGAGCTTCGTCAACGGCGTCGAGCTGTTCGCCGACGGCGGGCAGGTCCAGATCTGAGGATTCGAGGTGGCCGGGACGCGACACCCGGTCCCGGCCGCCCCCGTGAACCCTGGCAATGGCCGGCGGTTAAAGGCCCGGCCCTCCGGTCCCGCTTCCTCGCGGGCGGGCGCCGGGAAGGACAAACGGTTTCCATGGGTTGGCCGCGCCGCATCCTGATCACCGCCGGTCTGGCGACCGTCACGGCCGGCGTCGCCCTGGGCGCCGGCCGCTTCAGCTACGCGCCGATGCCCGACCGGGCGGACCTGCTCAACCCGGACCGCTACCCGATCGAGACCGCCTTCGACATCCTCGGACGCCGCGTCTCGCGCGCGGAGGCCGACCGGCTCAGCGGCACCGAGGCCGGACGGAAGGCGCTCTCGCCGAAGAGCGGTGCGGTCGCGATCGATCCCGCCATGGTCGAGCGCGGCCGGCAGGCCTTCTATCAGGAGACGTTCGGCAACGAGGTCTTCCTCACCGACGTCATGGGCATGCTCGACGGCGGCCTGACTCCCACGCAGGTCGCCCTGGCGGTGGCCAAGCTCGGTGGCCAGGGCACCACCGATCTCAAAGTTGCCATGGCCAGGGACGTGCGCGTCGGCGACCGCGTCTACCGGGCGGGCGAGCTGGTCCCGACCGGGCTCGACGTGCCGAAGGGCGGCGCCTTCATCATCGGGATCAAGACCTTCTACGACCGCGGCCACCTGCGCATGGGGATCACCTGCGCCCTGTGCCACGCGGCGGTCGATCCCGGCACCGGCAGGGTCGTGGAGGGCGCGCCCAACACCGACCTCAATGCCGGGCTGCTGATGGCGCTCGCGAAGAACTCCTCGGCCTACTTCATGCACGCCAGCGTGCCGGAGGCCGATGCCAAGCCCCCCGCCGATCCGAAGCATACCGGCTCGACCGGCACGGGGCCGGCGCTCCCGAACGCCGCTTCCGTCGAGGCGGCCACGAAGGTGCAGGTGGCGAGCTGGCCGCCGGGCAGCTTCGACTCGTCCGCCGACCGGGTCACCAACCCGACCTCGATCCCGTCGAGCTTCTCGGCCCACGGCGAGCCCTACAGCTGGAGCGGGCGCGAGGCGATCGGGCCCTTCGCGGGCCTGTCCTCGCTCAACAACAACGTCCACGCGGCCAATTCCGACACGACCCAGCTCGCCGCCGCCGCGCCCTGGCTGTTCGGCATGGATCCCGAGACGTATCTCGGGATCGTGCTGCGCGGGTCGGCCACGGAGGCGTTCCGCTACAGGCCGGACGGCGGCCGGAGCCCGTCGGAGGTGCTGCGCAGCGTCGATCCGACCCCGGCCTCGCCGGGGCTGAACAGCTACGCGGTCCTGCCGACCTATCCGGCGACCAACTACGTCACCGACAACGGCCTGTTCACGTCCGTGCCCGGGGAGCCGGTCAACCACGCCAACAACGCCATGTCGGCCTTCCAGAACCTGCTGCACCCGCCGGCCGCCGGGCAGGATCCCGACCGGGTCCGCGCGGGCCGCGCGGTGTTCGAGAAGGCCGGCTGCGGCAGCTGCCATTCCGGCCCGGCGCTCACCAACCACCGGGTCGTCCCGGAGGCCGAGATCGGTACCGAGCCGACCCGGGCGCGGGCGGGCGCCAAGATGGAGGCGCGCCTGTCGGCGCCGGCGATGTTCGCCGCCGACACGCCGTTCCCGACCCCGGCCGACTCGGTCATCGTCCCGGTGCCGCTCGCGGGCGACGCCCTCGCCCAGGTGCAGCTCGCCTGGGGGCAGGGGGGCACGGAGGGCGGCTACAAGGTGCCGAATCTCGTGGGCCTCGCCTGGACGGCGCCGTACCTGCACGATTCCGGCGTCGCGGTCGGTCCCGATGCCGAGGGCCAGCTCGGCGTCCCGGGCACGCTGTACCGGGGCGTCACCCCCGATCCCGCCAACAGCCTGCGCGCCCTAGTCGACCGGGATCTCCGGGCGAAGGTGATCGCCGCCAACGCGGCCTCGGACACGGCGCGGATCGCCCGCGTGACCGGCAAGGGGCACGCCTACTGGGCGGATGCCGGCTCGGGCGTCTCGCGCGAAGAGCAGACGGCGCTGATCGCGTACCTGCTCTCGGTCGATCGCCTGACGGAGCCGGCCGCGACGCCCTGACCGCGCCGCCCGCGAGCCGGATCTCCCATGTCGCGGACCCTCACCCCGGTCTGGTTCAGCCTCGGGGCCTGTTACCCGGAGTTGTGAAACCTCGCCGTCCGCGCGAACGAGGCGAAGCGATCCAGCAGCGCCGCGCGCGCCGGTGTCGCGCTGCCCTGGGTTGCTTCACTGCGTTCGCAAAGACGCGGCTCAGATCACCGCCTCGATCAGGCCGCGCCGCTTGGCCTCCTCGGCCTCGAGGTACCAGTTCGACGGTGCCTTCTCGAGCACCTCGTCGAGGGTGACGTCAGAGCCCTGGATCAGGTTGGCGAAGCCCTCGTTCTGGATCTCGATCGAGCACAGGATCTCGTTGAGCGTCGCCTTCACGGAGGCGATGCAGGTGGTGAGCGGTCCCTCGACCTGGAGCTGCTTGTTCATCTTGCGCTCGTGGATCATCAGCCGCGTCCCGCACGTGAGATAGCGGTTGGGCCGGGCGAAGAAGCTCATGAAGGTCGTGCCGGCCGAGTAGATCGCGGCCTTGCCGAGGAAGACGAACCGCCGGTTCGGATCCATCGCGCTGTTGAAGCGGATGTCCTCGCCCATCATCCGGGCGACCTCCGGGTCGCCGCCGAGCGTCGTCAGCTCGACGACGACGAGGTCGCGGTCCCCCGCCGCGTCGAGCTGGCGGCGGAAGTCCTTGTACATGTCGTAGTCGACCGGTCCGGAGAGCAGGACGGCCGGGGCCCGGAAGGCGGTGGGGCCGAGGGGAGTCGTGTCCATGGTCCTCCTGGTCGCACGACCGGCCGGCTGGTCAGCGCGCCGGGTCGGGCGCGCCCGCGCCCTTGCCCACGAACGGGATGCCCTCGATCGGGCATTCCTCCGTGCCGACGCTCTGACGGGTAATGGCCCGGACGGCGTCGCGGGTCCCGTCGGGATCCTCGATCCAGCGCCGGTAGAAATCGTAGGGGCATTCCGACATCCCGTGCCGGTTCTCCTTCGAGTTGATCATGCCCGTGTAGCCGCGATGCAGCAGCTTGAAGAGGTGGTTCTCCGACTGGCCGTGGGCGCGGAAGTCCCGGATCAGGAATTTCGACAGGGCGGCGTACTGGATGCCCATCTCCTCCTCGCCGCACTCGCCGAGCGTGCGGCCGTCGAAGCCGATGATCGCGGAGTGGCCGAAATAGGTGTAGACGCCGTCGAAGCCGGCCGCGTTGGCCACCGCCACGTAGGTGTTGTTGGCGAAGGCCATCGCCTTCGAGATGACGACCTGCTGCTCCTTGGCCGGATACATGTAGCCCTGGCAGCGGATGATCAGCTCGGCGCCCCGCATGGCGCAGTCGCGCCAGATCTCGGGATAGTTGCCGTCGTCGCAGATGATCAGGCTGATCTTCAGCCCCTTCGGCCCGTCCGACACGTAGGTGCGGTCGCCCGGATACCAGCCCTCGATCGGGGTCCAGGGCATGATCTTGCGGTACTTCTGCACGATCTCGCCCTGGTCGTTCATCAGGATCAGGGTGTTGTAGGGCGCCTTGTGCGGGTGCTCCTCGTGGCGCTCGCCGGTGAGCGAGAACACGCCCCAGACCTTGGCCTCCCGGCAGGCGGCGGCGAACACCTCGGTCTCCGCGCCCGGGACCGTCGAGGCGGTCTCGTACATCTCGGCGGCGTCGTACATGATGCCGTGGGTCGAGTATTCGGGGAAGATCACGAGGTCGAGGCCTGGCAGGCCGGTCTTCATGCCGACGATCATCTTGCCGATCGCCTTGGCGTTCTCCAGCACCTCGGCGCGGGTGTGCAGGCGCGGCATCTTGTAGTTCACGACGGCGACGCCGACGCTGTCCTGGCTGGACGAGATGTCTCCGTGCATCATGGCGTGATGTCCTCCTGATCTTGATCGTCCCCCCGGTTGAGGGCGGCTCAGTGGCTGATCATCCAGGGCCGCGCCTTCGGGAAGCTCTTGGCGGCGGCCGGAGCGGCGCTCGCTTTCTTGGGTGAGCAGCAGCCGCACCCGGCCCCGTGACTGCCCGAGCGCCGGGGCGCGTGGCGGCTGCGCTCGTTGGTGGCGTGGGCGGTCCTGAGGCCCGCATCCATGCCGGCGATGCGCGGCGCGGTGAGGAAGGCGCGCTGGCTCGCGCCGCCGCAATCCGGGCAGGCATGTGGCTCGCGGAACTCCGCCATCGGCCGCATCACCGTGAAGGGCCCGCAGGCCTCGCAGGCGTAGTCGTAGACGGGCATGGGAGGCTCCCGGAATGAACTTGAGAGGTACGAACGGTGCCGAAGGATCGCGGGCCCCCTCTCCCGCACGGGAGAGGAGGCCTGTCGCGTCAGCCGCGACCGGCAGGGAAACGAACCATCACAGATCCGGCGAGAGCGGCATCTGGATCGAGCCGTCGAGGAACTTGGTCGGTCCGTCGGCGCCCGGATTGATGTCGAACTCGAAGATCTTGGTCGGTATCCAGAGCGTCGCGCAGGCGTTCGGGATGTCGACGACGCCCGAGATGTGGCCCTGGACCGGCGCCGTGCCGAGGATCGAGTAGGCCTGCGCGCCCGAGTAGCCGAACTTCTTGAGATACTCGATCGCGTTCAGGCAGGCCTGCCGGTAGGCGATGTGCACGTCGAGGTAGTGCTGGCCGCCGCTCTCGTCGACCGAGATGCCCTCGAAGATCAGGTGATCGTCGTATTTCGGCGTGATCGGCGACGGCTTGAAGATCGGGTTCTTAATCCCGTACTTGGCCATGCCGTCCTTGATCAGCTCGACCTTGAGATGCACCCAGCCGGCCATCTCGATGGCGCCGCAGAAAGTGATCTCGCCGTCGCCCTGGCTGAAGTGCAGGTCGCCCATCGAGAGGCCGGCGCCGGGGACGTAGACCGGGAAGTAGATCTTCGAGCCGCGCGACAGGTCCTTGATGTCGCAATTGCCGCCGTGCTCGCGCGGCGGGACCGTGCGGGCGCCGGTGGCGGCGGCCGCGTCCTTCGCGTCGCCCTTCAGGCGGCCCATATGGGCGGTCGGGCCGAAGGGCAGGGTGGCGAGCGCCGGCACCCGCTCCGGATCGGTATCGTAGAGCGCCTTCTCGCGGGTGTTCCAGGTCTCCAGCATCTTGGGATCGGGCAGGCAGCCGATCAGGCCGGGATGGATCAGGCCGGGAAAGCGCACGCCCGGGACGTGGCGGGATTTCGTGAACATGCCCTCGAAGTCCCAGATCGACTTCTGGGCCTGCGGGAAATGCTCGGTGAGGAAGCCGCCGCCGTTCTTCTTCGAGAAGAAGCCGTTGAAGCCCCACTGGCTCTCGGGCTTGGCGCCGATGTCGAGGAGGTCGACCACCAGCAGGTCGCCGGGCTCGGCACCCTCGACGCCGATCGGTCCCGAGAGGAAGTGCACGATCGACAGGTCGATGTCGCGCACGTCGTCGGCGGATTCGTTGTTCTTGATGAAGCCGCCGGTCCAATCGTAGGTCTCGACGATGAAGTCCGCGCCCGGCTTCACGTAGGCGACCATCGGGATGTCGGGGTGCCAGCGATTGTGCACCATGTCGTTGTCATAGGCCGATTGCGTGAGATCGACCTTGATCAGCGTCTCGGGCATTCTTTTCGACTCCCTGCTGCGATTACGATGGTCAAATCTTTGGCGTCTTCGCGAGCGCAGCGAAGCGATCCAGCGGCGCACCGTCCTGAGGCCTCGCGTTGCCCTGGGTCGCTTCGCTGCGCTCGCGATGACGGACCGCGCGGGACGGTCGGCGGCTAGACCGACAGGAACCGGGCCACCGCCGCCTCGTCGATGCCGTCGCGCGGGGCCTCGTGGACGATGGCGCCGTTCTCCAGCACGATCACCCGGTCGGCGACGTCGAGGGCGAAGCTCAGGACCTGCTCGGACACGACGATGGAGAGGCCGCGCGCGTCGCGGATCGCCTTCAGGGTCCGGCCCATCTCGCGGATGATCGAGGGCTGGATGCCCTCGGTCGGCTCGTCGAGGAGCAGGACCTTCGGGCGGCTCGCCAGGGCCCGGGCGATGGCGAGCTGCTGCTGCTGCCCGCCCGAGAGGTTGCCGCCGCGCCGTCCCTTCATCTCCAGGAGCACCGGGAACATGTCGTACAGGTCCTGCGGCACCTTGCGGGTGCCGGTGACCGTGAGACCGGTCTCGATGTTCTCCTGCACCGTCATGGTCGAGAAGATCATCCGGCCCTGCGGCACGTAGGCGAGGCCCTTGGCGACCCGGGCGTGGCTCTTGAGCCCGGCGACGTCCGCGCCCTCGACCTGGATCGAGCCGGCCCTGACCGGCACGAGGCCCATCAGGGTCTTCATGAGCGTGGTCTTGCCCATGCCGTTGCGGCCCATCACGGCGACGATCTCGCCGGGCGCCACCGAGAAGGTCAGCCCGTGCAGGACCTCGCTCTGGCCGTAGGCGGCGTGCAGGTCCTCGACGGCGAGGGCCGGCGTCGCGGCCGGGGCCGCGGCCAGCGGGGGCGCCTGGACGCCGGGGATGTGCGCAGTCTGGAGCGACGCCATCGTCAATGTCCCAGATACACTTCGATGACCTTCGGGTCGTTCTTGACCCGCTCCATCGAACCCTCAGACAGCACCTTGCCCTGGTGCAGGACGGTCACCCGGTGAGCGATGTCCTCGACGAACTTCATGTCGTGCTCGATCACCAGCACCGAGCGGCCCTTGATGATCTGGTTGAGAAGCTCGGCGGTCTTGATCCGCTCGCCGACGCTCATCCCGGCCACCGGCTCGTCGAGCATCAGCAGCTCCGGGTCCTGGATCAGCAGCATGCCGATCTCCAGCCACTGCTTCTGGCCGTGGCTCAGGAATTCGGCCCGCTCCTTCAGCTGGTCCTTCAGGAAGATCGTCTCGGCGATGGCGTGGATGCGGTCGCGGACCTCCGCGTCCCGCTTGAACGTCAGCGCGCCGAACACCGAGCGGCCGCGGGGGAACGAGATCTCCAGGTTCTCGAACACCGTCAGGTCGTCGTAGATCGACGGCGTCTGGAACTTGCGGCCGACGCCGGCCTGCACGATCGCGCTCTCGGAGAGCTTGGTCAGTTCCTGGCCCTTGTACTTGATCGAGCCGGCGCTGGCCCGGGTGCGGCCGCAGATCAGGTCGAGGACGGTGGTCTTGCCGGCGCCGTTCGGCCCGATGATCACCCGGATCTCGTCGGGATCGACATAGAACGACACGTCGTTCACCGCCTTGAACCCGTCGAACGAGACCGTGAGCGCCTCGACGGCGAGGAGGTAGTCGGGTGGGGCGGCCTCGGCGCCGACCACGGGGGAGGAGAGGATCGCGGCGTTCATGGCTTGCTCACTCGGCCGGAGTGCCGTGGGGCGGGACGATGGCGGGCGGCGGGGCGCGCAGCCCCTTCACCCGGCGGGTGAGGCGAGGCTCGATATGCTCGCGCCAGATGCCGGCGAGGCCGTTCGGGAAAGCCAGCACCACCGCGATGAACAGGGCGCCGAGGCCGAACAGCCAGAGATCCGGAAAACTCTCGGAGAAGCTGGTCTTGGCCCAGTTGACGAGCAGCGTGCCCCAGACCGCGCCGAACAGCGACAGGCGCCCGCCGACCGCGGCGTAGATCACCATCTCGATCGAGGGAACGATGCCCACGAAGGAGGGCGACATGAACCCGACCTGGAGGGTGAACATCGCGCCGCCGATCGCCGCCAGTCCGGCGGCGAAGCAGAAGGCGAAGACCTTGAACCCCGCCACCGAGTAGCCGGAGAACCGGACCCGGTCCTCCTTGTCGCGCATGGCGACGAGGATGCGGCCGAGCTTCGACTTTTTCACGTACTGCGCCGCCAGGATGCAGGCGATCAGCAGGCCGCCGTTGACGAAGTACAGGATGAACTTCGCCGAGTCGGTGCGGATGTCCCAGCCGTGGAGGGTGCGCAGGTCGGTGATGCCGTTGATGCCGCCGGTATAGCCCTGCTGGCCGACGATCAGGATGGTCAGGATCGCGGCAATCGCCTGGGTGATGATGGCGAAGTAGGTGCCGCCGACCCGGCGCTTGAACATCGCGAAGGAGATCAGCATCGCGAACAGGACCGGGACGGCGACCGCCAGGATCAGCGTCAGCGGCAGGCTCTTGAACGGCTGCCAGAACCAGGGGAGGGCGGTGATCTGGTTCCAGTCCATGAAGTCCGGGATGCCGGGAGTCGACTGGATTTTCGTATTCTCGATGCTCGAAGCTTCCAGCTTCAAGTACATCGCCATGCAGTAGCCGCCCAATCCGAAAAAGACGCCCTGGCCGAGGGAGAGGATACCCGCGTAGCCCCAGCAGATCACCAGCCCGAGGGCGACGAAGGCGTAGGTGAGGTACTTGCCGACGAGGTTGAGGCGGAAGCTGTCGAGCACCAGCGGCAGGACGACCAGGATCACCCCGGCCAGGAGGAGCAGGCTCAGCCACTCCACCGGCTTCATGAACGGGTTGTCGTTGACGGTGACGGATTTGGTGAGAGTCTGGACCGGGTTCGTCATCGGGAAAACATCCTCAGCGCCGGACCTTGAGGGTGAAGAGGCCCTGCGGCCTCAGCATCAGGATGCCGACCACCGCGAGCAGGGTGATGACCTTGGCCATCGAGCCGGAGAGGAAGAACTCCAGGGTCGACTGCGTCTGGGAGATCGAGAAGGCCGACGCGATAGTGCCGAGCAGGCTCGCGGCCCCGCCGAACACGACGATCAGGAAGGTGTCGACGATGTAGAGCTGGCCCGAGGTCGGCCCGGTCGAGCCGATCATCGTGAAGGCCGAGCCGGCGATGCCCGCGATGCCGCAGCCGAGGCCGAACGTGTAGCGATCGACCTTCTCGGTATCGATGCCGACCGCCCCCGCCATGGCGCGGTTCGACATCACGGCGCGGACCTGCTGGCCGAAGCGCGACCGGAAGATCAGCAGCGCGACGCTGACGGTGATCAGGATGGTGACGGCCATGACGAACAGGCCGTTGATCGGGATCTCGATCGTGTCGGTGACCTGCACCGAGCCGATCAGCCAGGACGGCAATTCGACGCCGACCTCGCGGGCGCCGAAGATCGACCGGTAGGCCTGCTGGAGGATCAGCGACAGGCCCCAGGTGGCGAGCAGCGTGTCGAGCGGGCGCTTGTAGAGGAACCGGATCAGGCCCCATTCTACCAGCATGCCCAGAGCCCCGGAGGCGAGGAACGCCAAGCCCATCGCGATGAAGAAGTAGATCGGGAACAGCGCCGGCAGGTAGGTCTGGAAGAAGGTCGAGCAGAGATAGGTGACGTAGGCGCCGAGGATCATGAACTCCCCGTGGGCCATGTTGATCACGCCCATCTGGCCGAAGATGATCGCGAGCCCCAGCGCCATCAGCAGGTAGACGGAGAACAGGATCAGGCCTGCGAAGCCCTGCATGGCGAAGATCGCGCCGAGGTCGCCGAGGGAGTAGTCGCCGAGCATGGTTTCGGTCTTCCGCAAAAGGAGTGCGTCTTCTGCCGACTCGTCACGGCCTCCGGGCGAACCGGGCCGTCTTTGCGAGCGGAGCGAAGCAATCCAGGGACGCGCTTCGTGCCGGAAAGTCTCGCTGCCCTGGGTCGCTTCGCTGCGCTCGCGATGACGCTGGGGAGGGGCTAATTTGCCCCTCCGAACGAGGTGACTACTGGTAGCCCTTCGGGAAGGGATCGGGCTTGATCAGCTCGGGGCTGGTGTAGACGATCTCGAACTGGCCGTCGGGCTTCGCCCGGCCGACCCGGGTCTTCGACCAGAGATGGTGGTTCTCGTCGATCTTCACGTAGCCTTCCGGCGCGCCCTTGAATTCGATCCCGGGCGAGGCCGCCACCACCTTGTCGACGTCGAACGAGCCGGCCTTCTCGCAGGCCATCTTCCACAGGAACGGGCCGAGATAGGCCGCCTGCGTCACGTCGCCGATGACCGTCTTCTCGCCCCACATCTTCTTGAACGCGGCCACGAATGCCTTGTTGTTCTCGTTCTGGATCGACTCGAAGTACTTCATGCAGGCGTAGGCCCCGGCGATGTTCTCGCCGCCGATGCCGTCGATCTCGTCCTCGGTGACCGAGATCGTCATCAGCACCTGCTTCGACAGGTCGATGCCCGCCGCCTTGAGCTGCTTGTAGAACGCCACGTTCGAGCCGCCGACCACGTCGGCGAAGATCACCTTGGGCTTGGTGAGCTTGATCTTGTTGATGACCGAGTTGAACTGCGTGTGTCCGAGGGGGAAGTACTCTTCGCCGACGACCTTGCCCTTGAGCACGTTCTCCACGTGCTTGCGGGCGATCTTGTTGGAGGTGCGCGGCCAGATGTAGTCGGAGCCGATGAAGTAGAAGCTGTCGCCGCCCTTCTCCTTGTGGACCCAGTCGAGGCCGGCGAGGATCTGCTGCGTGGCCTCCTGGCCGGTGTAGAAGACGTTCTTCGACTGCTCCAGGCCCTCGTAGAAGGTCGGATAGTACAGCAGGCCGTTGTACTGCTCGAAGACCGGCAGCACCGCCTTGCGCGAGGCCGAGGTCCAGCAGCCCATCACGGCGGCGCAGTGGTCGTTGACGAGGAGCTTCTTGGCTTTCTCGGCGAAGGTCGGCCAGTCGGAGGCGCCGTCCTCCTGGATGATCTTGATCTTGCGGCCGAGCACGCCGCCGGCGTCGTTGATCTGCTGGATCGCCAGCTTCTCCGCTTCCTGCGCGCCCGTCTCCGAGATCGCCATGGTGCCGGTGACCGAGTGCAGGATGCCGACCGTCACCTCGCTGTCGGTCACCGCGAGGCCCGTGGTGTTGACCGCCGCGGTCGGCGGCGCCGCCCAGGCGGTGCGCGGCAACAGCGCCAGCGCCGGGGCGCCGGCCAATCCCATGAGCAGCCTGCGCCGCAGCGGGGAGCGCAAGCCGTGATCGGCGCCGGTCTCGGTGTCGTCTGCCATGTGCCTGACCCTGTTCGCGTCCGGGCCTTGAGAGGCGGCCCGGATCGACGAGCGCAGGCTAGGTCCTGGGTTGCAGTGCGGCCTATACGCGATTTTGCGTATGGCCGTGGTCTTGCATGCGCCGCACCATCGCGGCGGAATACTTTGAGGTCGGGGTGGCTGAGAGCGCGAATAGTGGGAGCACCGCTCCGGTGCCCGGTCTTTCGCGCGCGCGCGCGTCGCGCGGCCGCCCGTGCGCGACGCTGCCCGGGCACGACGGGCTGATCGTCCCGGCCGGGGCCCGATGAGCGGTCCGCAGCGCATCATCCCCATCCGCCGGGACTACAACCGCTTCGTCGCCGACGAGACACTGGAGGATTACGCCCTCCGCTTCACCGCCAAGAAGGCGCGGCGCTGGTCGAGCCTCGAGGTGGCGCAGACGGCCCTCGGCTCGATCTCGTTCCTCGCGCTGGAGGCGATCGGCGGGACGCTGGCGCTCACAGCGGGATTTCCCAACACGGTGGCGGCCGTGCTGGTCGTCGGCCTGATCATCTTCGCCACGGCGGCGCCGATCACGGTCTACGCCGCCCGCTACGGCGTCGACATGGACCTGCTCACCCGAGGCGCCGGCTTCGGCTATCTCGGCTCGACCGTCACCTCGCTGATCTACGCGAGCTTCACCTTCCTGTTCTTCGCCATCGAGGCGGCGATCATGGCGCTGGCGCTGCAGCTCTGCTTCGGGCTGCCGCTGGGCATCGGCTACCTGCTCTGCGCCGGGGCGGTGATTCCCCTCGTCGTCTACGGGATCCGGCTGATCAGCCGGTTCCAGATCTGGACGCAGCCGATCTGGATCGGGTTGAGCCTGCTGCCGCTGATCTTCGTGGCGGCGCAGGGCGCCGGGCCGCTGCGGGCGCTCGCCGGCTACCCGGGGCTCGACGGCGGCGGGGGCGGCTTCGACCTCGCGCGCTTCGGTCTCGCCACCGGCGTCCTGCTGGCGCTGCTCGCCCAGGTCGGCGAGCAGGTCGACTTCCTGCGCTTCGTGCCGGAGCCGCGGGGCCCGCGCGACCGCCGCTGGTGGCTCGCCGTCCTCTCGGGCGGCGCCGGCTGGATCCTGCCCGGGATGCTGAAGATCCTGCTCGGCGCCGCGCTGGCGGTCCTGGCGCTGGGGCACGGCGTCCCCGCCGAGCACGCCGCCGAGCCGACCCGCATGTACGCGGTGGCCTTCGGCTACCTGACGGGGGAGGGGAGCCGGGCGGCGCTGCTGCTCACCGGGCTGTTCGTCCTCGTGTCGCAGCTCAAGATCAACCTGACCAACGCCTATGCCGGCTCGATCGCGTGGTCGAACTTCTTCTCGCGCCTGACCCACAGCCATCCGGGACGGGTGGTCTGGCTCGTGTTCAACGTCGCCATCGCGGTGCTCCTGATGGAGCTCGGCATCGACAAGACCATCGAGAGCACCCTGCCACTCTACGCCTCCGTGGTCTCGGCCTGGGTCGGCGCGCTCGCCGCCGACCTCGCGGTCAACAAGCCGCTCGGACTCTCGCCCCCGGGCATCGAGTTCAAGCGCGCCCATCTCTACGCGGTGAACCCCGTCGGCACCGGCGCCATGGCGCTATCCCTCGCGGCCGGGGGCGCGGCCTATGTCGGCTGGCTCGGCGCGACCCTGCAGCCCTTTGCGCCGTTGCTGACCCTGGCGATCGCGTTCTGCGCCGCGCCGGCGATCGCCTGGGCGACGGCGGGGCGCTGGTACCTGGCGCGGGTCCCGAAGCGGGATTGGGGCGCGGCCGAGGTGGTCTGCCGGGTCTGCGAATTGCCCTTCGAGGGCGAGGACATGGCCCATTGCCCGGCCTACGACGCCCCGATCTGCTCCCTCTGCTGCTCGCTCGACGCCCGCTGCGGTGACCTCTGCAAACCCCACGGGCGCCTGGAGGTGCAGGCGCAGGCCGCCGTCGCGCGAATCCTGCCGGGCCGCACCGCTGCCTGGATCGGCGCGCCACTGGGCCGCTACCTCGCGGTGATGCTGACGCTCTGCGCGGTGATCGGCCTGATCCTCGGCATCGTGCACGCGGGCGCGACGATCGCCCACCCGGAGAATCGCGAGTTCCTGCGCACGGCGCTGACCAGCGTGTTCTTCACCCTGGTGGTGATCCTCGGCGTCGTGGCGTGGCTGTTCGTGCTCGCCCAGGAGAGCCGGCGCGTCGCCCAGGCCGAGACGATGCGCCAGACCGCGCTCTACCAGGCCGAGATCGCCGCCCATAAGGTCACTGACGCCAAGTTGCAGGAGGCCAAGGAGCGGGCCGAGGCCGCCAACCAGGCCAAGAGCCGCTACGTGGTCGGGATCAGCCACGAGCTGCGCACGCCGCTCTCCACCGTGCTCGGCTACGCCCAGCTCCTCGAATCCGACCCCGCGATCCCGGCGCATCGCGTCAACGGCCTGCGGGTGATCCGGCGCAGTGCCCAGCACCTGTCGGGCCTGATCGACGGCCTCCTCGACATCTCGCGCATGGAGGCCGGGCGCCTCCAGATCCACCGCGACGAGGTCCGGCTGACCGACTTCCTCGACCAGCTGGTCGACATGGTCCGCCTCCAGGCGCGGGAGGCCGGACTGGAATTCCGGTTCTCACGGCCCGAGATCCTGCCCGCGGTGGTCGCCACCGACGAGAAGCGCCTGCGGCAGGTGCTGCTCAACCTGCTGTCGAACGCCATCAAGTTCACGGAAGCCGGCACCGTCTCGCTGGACCTCAGCTACCGGAGCCAGATCGCGGTGTTCACGATCCGCGATACCGGGCCGGGCATCCCGGAGGCGGACCTCGCGCGGATCTTCGAGCCGTTCGAGCGCGGCTCGACCCCGGCCGCCCGCAGCACGCCGGGGACCGGGCTCGGGCTCACCATCGCCAACCTGCTGGCGCAGCTCCTGGGCGGCGAGATCACCGTGACTGCCGCCCCCGGCGGCGGCACGCAGGCGCGGCTGCGCCTGATGCTGGCCTCCGTGGCCCAGCCCGCGCCGATCGCCCCGGCCGCGCCGGCCGCACCCCCGGAGCGGGCCTACGCAGGCGCGCGCCGCACCGTCCTGGTCGCCGACGACGACAGCGCTCACCGCGCGCTGATGCGGGCGATCCTGGAGCCGCAGGGCATCTCCGTGCGGGAGGCCGGCTCCGGATCCGAGTGCCTCGCGACGGTCGCGCAAGGCGGCGTCGACCTCGTCCTCCTCGACATCGCGATGCCCGGGATGAGCGGCTGGGCGGCGGCGGCGGCCCTGCGGCAGGCCGGGCATACCGGCCCGATCGCCATGATGTCCGCCAACGTCCACGAGATCAGCCCGACCCGGGGCGACGACGCCCCGCACGACGCGATCTTCGCCAAGCCCTTCGACCTGCGCGACGTGATGGAGCGGATCGGCAAGCTCCTGCACCTCGAATGGACCGAGGGCGCCGCGCCGGGGCGGTCCGGGGCGGCCGCGGCCGCGGCGGACGTCCCGGGGCCGGGGCCCGAGCATGTCGGCGAGCTCCTGCGCCTCGGCCGGATCGGGCATATCCGCGCCATCGAGGCCAAGCTGACCCAGATGGAGCAGGACCCGACCGTGCCGCCCGCTTTCGTCGCCCGGATGCGCGGGCTCGTCGAGGGATACGACCTTCGCCGCTACCTCGCGGTCCTGCAGGAACTCGCCCGCCATGACTGAGGCGCCGAAGGTCCAGCCGCACCGGGACATCGTCCTGGTGATCGACGATTCGCCCGACACGCTGAGCTTCCTCACCGAGGCGATCGAGCGGTCCGGCGCCACCGTGCTGGTCGCGGTCGGCGGCGACCTCGCCCTGACCCTGGTGGACGAGATCACCCCCGACGTGATCCTCCTCGACGCGGTGATGCCGGGCCTCGACGGGTTCGAGACCTGCCGGCGGCTCAAGGCCAAGCCGCAGCTCGCCGGCGTTCCGGTGATCTTCATGACCGGGCTGAGCGAGACCGAGCACATCGTGAAGGGGCTCTCCGCCGGCGGGATCGACTACGTCACGAAGCCCATCGCCCCCGACGAGATCCTGGCCCGGATCCGCGTGCATCTCGCGAGCGCCCGCGCCGCGCAGAGCGCCCGGACCGCCCTCGACACGGCCGGGCGGACCCTGTTCGCGGTCGCCGAGGACGGCACGATCCTGTGGTCGACCCCGCAGGCCGGACGCCTGCTCGCCGGGCTCGGCGCGGTACCCTCCGGCGCCCCCGCGCTGCCCGCCGGCGCCCGCGAGTGGCTGCGCGGTTGCCTCGCCGGCGCCGCCCAGCCCCTCGCGCTGACCGATCGCGACGGCGTCGCCTACGCCCTGACCTTCATCGGCCGCACCCCGGACGAGATCCTGCTCCGCCTGTCGCGCGACGCGCTGTCGGCGGGGGTCGAGCGGCTGCGGGTGCGCCTGCCGGTCACCGGGCGCGAGGCGGAGGTCCTCCTCTGGCTGTCCCGGGGCAAGTCGAGCCGCGACATCGGCGAGATCCTCGGGCTCAGCCACCGGACCGTGACGAAGCACCTCGAGAGCATCTACGCGAAGCTCGGCGTGGAGAACCGCACGGCCGCCTCGATCATCGCGGCGCGGCACCTGCAGGATTGAGCCCGCGCGGAAGCCGGTCTGCAGGGTTGCGCCGGCCGCGGATCCCCAAGCTTGTCCACAGGCGTCGATCCCCGGCGAAACGCCTTGGTAAGCCCCGCCGCCCCACGGTCCCGGCTCAGCCCGACAAGCCGAGTCCGGATGCGATGATGACCAGCCAGCAGCTCGCCGACGAACTGAAGCGGATCGCCACCACCCAGGTCAGCGACATCACGCGGGCGGTGAAGGAAGGCCAGAAGTCGATCGCCCTCAACGAGGTGCGGGACATGGCGCGGCGCCTCGGCCTGCTCGCGGACGCCTTCGATCCGAAATCCGCGGCCGAGAGATCCGAGGCCGACGACGCGAGCGTCGCCGAAGCGGTCGACGACGCCCAGGCCGCCTGACACCCGTTGCCGGCGGCGTCCCGCCGGTCCCCTCCCAGGAGCGCTCCATGGTCCGCGCGCACTTCACCATCCGCCTCGGCAACGCCTCGCTCCCGGCCTCGGCGGCCCAGTGGGTCGAGGATGTCGAGGCCGCCCGGTCGACCGCGCGCACGATCGTGCAGGGGCTGATGCGTCAGCACGGCGGCGACCCGCGCCTCATGGAGGCCGCGATGGTGATCACCGACGACGACGGCGCCGTGCTGCTCGAGATGTCCTTCTTCGACACGCTGTACCTGCCGGTCGAGCCGGTGCCCGACGCCGACCGGCGCCGGCCGCGCGCGCCCCGCGGGGCCGCGCCGCGGGGACTGACGGCCGCCCTCGGCCCGGTCCGGCGCCTCGCCGGCGCGCTGGGCAAGCGCGCGCAGCCGCAGCCGCGACCGCTGCCCGGGCGCTGAGACGCTTCAGCCGTAGAGATCGCTGACCACGAAGCCCCGCGGCGCGAGGCGCTCGGCCAGCACGCGCCGGTGGCAGCCGGCCGGATCGCGCTCGAAGCAGAGCAGGCAGATCGGCGACGCCTCGGCGAGCGCGGCGAGTTCGTCGAGCGCCGCGATCCCGGCAGCGGTGTCCAGTACTTCCTCGCAGTAGATCCGGCGCATCAGCGCCGCGTCCCCGGCCCGCGCCGCCTGCCGGCCGGATTTCGGGGTGCCGAGGCTGCGCAGATGCGCGTAGCCGAGCCCGGCCTCGCGCAGGGAGGTGCCGAGCGCGCCCTTCGAGAAGCCGCGCTTGCGCGAGTTCGCCACCGCCCGGACATCCGCCAGGACCGCGACCCCGGCCGAGCGCAAAACGCCGACGAGGCGCTCCGAGTCGAGGCCTTCGTAGCCTATGGTAAAGAGTTGCTTACTCACGGTGCCCCGTCCGGACTCGCGTTGCGGGACCGCGACTTAGCCGTATGCGGCCCTGTGAACCAGCCGGGGATCGACGCCGTATGTCGCGGGGATGCAACGCGTCCCGGAATTCCGCCGCAATGATCGCAAAGCTCCGTTAACCGCGCCAGGGCCATCGAATACGCCTGTCTGTGGCGCATCTTCGGTGGCGGGCTAAACACTGATGTCGCGGATCTACACGCCTTCGCGGTCACCGATCGAAGATCTCGCTCGGGGCCTGATCAGTCGCCTCAAGCCGGCCCGGCGTCTCGCCGGGCGCTTCGCCGCCGCCGCGATCCTGGCCGGCCTCGCTGCCTGCGCGTCGAACAACGACTTCTATCCGACGAAGGGCGACGCCAAGCCCCATCCGGGCGTGGCCAAGGCCAAGCTTCACCCGATCCAGGGCATCGATATCTCGAAGTGGCAGGGCAACGTCGACTGGGCCTCGGTCCGCGCCGCCGGCACCCAGTTCGCCTTCATCAAGGCCACCGAGGGCGGCGACCACGTCGACGAGCGCTTCCGGACCAACTGGGACGGCGCGGCCCGGGCCGGCGTGCCGCGCGGGGCCTACCACTTCGTGTTCTGGTGCCGCTCCGCCCGGGAGCAGATGGACTGGTTCAAGAAGAACGTCCCCAACGACCCCACCGCCCTGCCGCCGGTCCTCGACGTCGAGTGGAACGGCCACTCGCAGACCTGCCCGAAGAAGCTGCCCAAGGCCCAGGCCCTGGCGATGGTCACCGAGATGCTGGAGGAGATGGAGCGCTACACCGGCAAGCGCCCGATCATCTACACCGACATCACGTTCCACAAGGACGTCCTGGAGGGCGAGCTCCCCGATTACCCGCACTGGCTGCGCTCCACCGCGGCCGAGCCGGAGCAGCGCTTCGTCAACCGCAAGTGGATGCTGTGGCAGTTCACGTCCACGGGCCGGGTTCCGGGCGTGCGCGGCGACGTCGACCGCAACGCCTTCTACGGCACCCCGTCCGAATGGGCCTCGTTCCTGACGACCGACTGCGACCCGCGCGAGCACAAGCGGCTCTCCGAGCAGGGGCTCTGCACGGACAAGTAGATGAAAGGCGTCGGCGAAACCTAGGTTAGTTCAAGGACGTAGAGTGCGGGGTATGGCTGACGGGCCCGCGCACCGGCGGGCGAGCCCGAGAGGATCCTGACGGGAGACTCTCCTCCCGCACCTCTCCGTCCCCCATGCCGATCGACTCTGCCGCCTCCACCGGCAACCTGCTCCTCGACGCGCTGCCGGGTTCGGATCGCGCCCTGATCGCCCCCCACCTGGAGCCGGTGACCTTCGCCAAGGGGGATACGGCGCTGGCGGCGGGCGCCGCGGCGAGCCACGTCATCTTCCCCCGCGACCAGACCGTCGTGGCGCTGATCGTCGCCACGCGGGACAGCCGGACGGCCGAGGTCGCGAGCGTCGGGCACGAGGGCGCGATCGGCGGGATCATCGGCGAGGGGCGGCTGCCGCCCGCGGTCAGCGGGCTGGCGCAGATCGGCGGCGCGGCTTTACGCCTCGACGCGGCGCGGCTCCGGCAGGCCGAGCTCGAGTCATCGACGCTCCGCGACCTGTTCGCGCGCTACGCCGACTGCTTCCTGGCTCAGCTGTTCCAGATCGCGGCCTGCAACGCCCTGCACCCGATCGAGCAGCGCTGCCTGCGCTGGCTGCTGTCGCTGCAGGACCGGACGGGCGGCGACACCCTCCCGATCACGCACGAGGTCCTGGCCTCCATGCTGGGGGTCCAGCGGACCTACCTCACGCGGATCCTGCGGGTGCTGCAGGAGCAGGGCCTCATCCGGGTCGGCCGCGGGCGCATCACGATCCTCGACCGCCGGGCGGTCTCGAACGCCGCCTGCGAGTGCCACGCCCGCGTGCGGATGCAGTGCGAGGCGGTGCTCGGCGCGGTTTTCCGGGCCGAGGAGCCCCGCCGGACCGAGCCGGTCGAGACGCTGTCGCGCGCCGGGTGAGGGACCGGCCCGCGATCCGTCGACCACGTCAGGCAACGACCGGCACGCAGACCGGCGCCGCGAGGCCCGGCACCGGCGCCACCACCACGTCGATCCCGTAGATTAGGCGCAGCAGCTCCGGCGTGACCGTCGCGGCGGCGGGCCCGTCGGCGACGAGGCGGCCCGCGTGCAGGGCGATGAGGCGGTCGGCGCAGAGCAGGGCGTGCCCGGGATCGTGCGTCGAGAACAGCACGGCGATGCCCGCCTGGGCGAGGCGGCGGACCTGCCCGAGGACGCGGGCCTGGTTGCCGAAATCGAGGCTCGCGGTCGGCTCGTCCATGACGAGGAGCCGCGGCTCGCCGCTGAGCGCCCGCGCGATCAGCGCGAGCTGGCGCTCGCCGCCGCTGATCTCGGTGTAGACCTGATCGGCGAGATGCCCGATCCCGAGCGCGGCCAGCGCCCGCTCGGCGGCCGCGACGTCCGACGGCCCGGGGGCGGCGAACGGGCCGAGCCGGCTCGCCCGGCCCATCACGACGACCTCGCGCACCGTGAACGGGAAGTACGCCGCGTGCGCCTGCGGCACGGCGGCGATGGTGCGGGCGACGGCTTTCCGCGACAGGCGCGACAGGTCGGTGCCGTCGAGGATCACCCGCCCGGCGCGGGCGGGCAGCAGGCCGAGCAGCGTCTGGAACAGCGTGGTCTTGCCGCCGCCGTTCGGACCGACGAGGCACAGCACCTCGCCGGCGGCGAGGTCGAACGACACGTCGTGGCCGACGATCCGGCTGCCGTAGCCGAAGGCGAGGTCCCGGACCCGGAGCAGCATCAGCTGAAGCCCCGGCGCCCGGACGCCAGCAGCCAGAGGAAGAACGGCGCCCCGACCAGGGCCGTCAGGATGCCGAGGGGCACCTCGACGGTGCCGAGATTGCGGGCGATCAGGTCGACCAGCACGAGGTAGCCCGCCCCGAGGACGAGCGAGGCGGGCAGCAGGCGGCGGTAATCCGGCCCGACCAGCAGCCGGGTGACGTGCGGCACGATCAGCCCGATCCAGCCGATGACCCCGGTCATCGCCACGGCCGCCGCCGTGATCAGGGTCGCGCCGGCGATCAGGACGGGGCGCAGCACCCGCGTCTCCACGCCGAGGGCCCGCGCCTCCGCGTCGCCGAGGCTCATCAGGTTCATGCGCCAGCGCAGCAGCACCAGCGGCACGAGGCCGAGAAGCAGCATCGGCAGGGTGGCGGCGACGTCGCCGAGGGTGACCGAGGACAGGCTGCCGAGGAGCCAGAAGGTGATCGCCGGCAGCTGGTTGTAGGGATCGGCCAGCACCTTGAGGAGCGAGATGCCCGCCCCGAGCACCGCGCCCACCGCGACCCCGGCGAGGACCAGCGTCAGGACCGGGTCGTGCCGCCGCACGGCGAGGCCGACGCCGTACACCGCCGCGACGGCGCCGAGCCCGCCCAGGAAGGCCAGGGCCTGGATCGGTGCCACCGGCAGGCCGAGATAGATCCCCAGCACGGCGCCGAGCCCGGCGCCGGCTGAGACGCCGAGGATGTCGGGCGAGACCAGCGGGTTGCGGAACAGGCCCTGGTACGTCGCCCCCGCGGCCGACAGGGCCGCGCCGACGACCAGCGCGGCGATCACCCGGGGCAGGCGCACCTGCATCACGACCGTCTCCGCCGTTGCCGGAACCCGGAGGGGCAGCCCGAGCAAGCGGTGGCCGAGGATCGCGGCGAGGTCGGCGGGCGCGACCGGGTACTTGCCGACCGCCAGCGCCACGGCGGTCAGCGCCAGCAGGGCGAGACCGGCCAGCAGCGCCGCGGGCAGGCGGAGGCGGCTGCGCGCCCGGATCGTCTCGGCGGCGGCCGGGACGCGACTCACCGCGCCGGGCCCGGGGACGCGCCCGGTGGCGTCGGGGCGAGGAGGGCGTCGGCCTGACCGGCATCGAGGTCGACATGGTAGAAGCGGCCGTAGAAGGCGCGCACCACCTCGGGCATCGGCTGCGGGAACAGGTCCGGATGAAGCCGGGCCGCCAGCCAGCGCAGGCCGATCAGCCGGTTGACCCCCGGCGGGGCGTCGAACCACGGGAAAGGCTGGAGCGGCGCCACGTAGACCCGCCCGGTCTGCACGGCCCGGACGTCCCGCCACAGCGGGTCGGCGCGCAGCCCGGCCGCGAAGGCCGGGTCGAGGGTGACGATCACGTCGGGGTTCCAGGCGAGCACCTGCTCGGGCGAGACGTTGCCGAGGCGGCCGCCCCCGTCCTGCGCGACGTTGCGGCCGCCGGCGGCCTCGACCAGCTCGGTGTTGATCGAGCCGGCGAACCCCGTCTCCAGCCCGCGCGGCCCGCGCGCGTAGTAGACCCGCGGCCGCTTGACCTCCGGGACCGTCGCGACGGCGCGGTCCACCGTGTCGGCGAGGCTCTGGGCCTCCGCCGCCAGGGCGTCCGCGTCGGACTGACGGCCCAGGGCCGCGCCGAGCTGCCGATACGCCTCCGGGGTCTTCGCGAAGCTGCCGTCGAGCAGGATGTAGGGGATCCCGGTCTGGGCCTGGACCCGGTCGGCGAGCGACGCGTAGGTCGGCCCGAGGCTGCCCGAATCCACGATCAGGTCCGGCTTGGCGGCCAGCACCGCCTCGACGTTCGCCGTGCCGCCGCGCCCGGTCAGGCGGCCGTAGGCGGGGAGGGCCCGGGTCCGGGGCGCGAGGAACGGCAGCGCCTCGGGATGCGGGGCGCTCACCCAGCCGGCCATGAGGTCGGGCGCCAGCGTGTAGAGCAGCACCGCGGCCGGCGGTCCCGCGGCGAGCACCCGCCCGACCCGTTCGGGAAGTTCGACCGTGCGGCCGGCCGCGTCCGTGAACGGGCGCGCCGCCGCCCCGCCGGACGCCGCCAGCAGCAGGATCAGCGCCGCGGTGAGGGCGCGGCGGCGCGCGGGTCGCGGCGCCATCAGGCGGATTTCCGCTCCAGGATCTCGATCAGCGCCCCGTCGGGGCCCTCTACGAAGGCGATCCGCAGGCCGGGGCCGCGCTCCGTGATGCCGGTCCGCACGGGCACGCCCCGGGCGGTGAGATCGGCCATCGCGGCCTCGATGTCGGCGACGCGCAGCCCGAAATGCTCGATTCCGAGGCAGGGCGTGGCGGTCGCCGGCGCGATCTCGTCCGGGGCCTGCTCGATGAAGACGGCGAGGCCGCCGAGGTCGAGCACGACGCGCTGCACCGGGTCCGCGCCGACGCGCTTCACCTCCCGGGCCCCGAAGGTCTCGACGTAGAAGGAGGCGGCCGCGACGGCGTCGCGGCTGCGCAGGTGGAGGTGGTCGCAGGCGTAGTGCATCGGCTCTCCGGTTTCAGGTGATCCAGACGGGCGCGGCCCCCGGCCCGGAGGCGCCGTTCCGCGCCGTGTCCGACGATAGGGCCGGCGCGGAGCCGCGGCGAGATCGGCCGCTTGACGTTCGGCCCGAACCCGCAGACTTTCGCCGCCAGAACCGTTGCAGGGATGCAACATCCATCCCACATCCCGGTTGCGAACCCACATCGCACAGCCAACCGCACAGCCAAGAGATCCATGCGCAATCCCTACGACGTGCTGGGCGTGGCCAAGGGGGCGAGCGAGGCCGAGATCAAGAAGGCCTATCGCAAGCTCGCCAAGGACTTCCACCCCGATCGCAACAAGAACGACGCCAAGGCCAAGGACCGGTTCGCCGAGGCGAATTCGGCCTACGAGATCCTGGGCGATTCCGAGAAGCGCAAGCAGTTCGACCGCGGCGAGATCGACGCCGAGGGCAAGCCGCGCGCGACCGGCTTCGAGGGGTTCGGCGGCTTCGGCGGCGGGCGCGGGGGCAATTTCGATTTCGAGAACATGGCGCGCGCGCAGCGCGGCGGCGGCGGCGGGATGGGCGAGGACATCTTCTCGCACATCTTCGGGGAGGCTTTCCGCGCCGGCGGGGCCGGTCCGGGCGGCCAGCGTCAAGCGGCCAGGGGCGAGGACGTCGCCGCGGAACTGCTGGTGACGCTGGAGCAGGTCGCCAGCGAGGAGAAGCTGCGCCTCGCCCTGCCCACGGGCCGCGAGGTCGACGTCGTGATTCCCCGCGGCGTGGTCGACGGCCAGACCATCCGGCTTCGCGGCCTCGGCCAGAGCGGCGGCCTCCGGGCCGAGCCGGGCGACGCCCTCCTCACCATCCGGATCCGGCCGCACCCGCGCTTCACCGTCGAGGGGGCCGACCTGCGCACCAGCGTCGACGTCCCGCTGGAGGATGCCGTGCTCGGCGGCACGATCCGCGTGCCGACGCTCACCGGCGCCGTCGAGATGAAGATCCCGGCGATGACGAGTTCCGGCCGCACCTTCCGCCTGCGCGGCAAGGGGCTTCCGAAGAAAGACGGCACCCGCGGCGACCTGTTCGCCACGACGGCGATCGTCCTGCCGGAGGGCGAGGACGCGGCACTGACCGAATTCGCCCGCGGCCGCCGGGCGGCCAACGCGGCCTGACGCGCCGGCGTAGCCACCGGGGCGCGCATGAAGGTGCTCGGCGGCGTCCCGGACTTCCGTCGCCGGGCCGCCTCCGCTAAGGAGGCCCCCCGGCCCCGAGAGGGGTCGCGCGGCTTCGGGATCGATCATGGCGGAACACGGGCAGGGCCTTCTGGCGGGCAAGCGGGGCATCGTCCTCGGGGTCGCCAACAACCGCTCGATCGCCTGGGGCATCGCCCGCAGCGCCCGCGCCCACGGGGCCGAACTGGCCTTCACCTACCAGGGCGACGCCCTGCGCAAGCGCGTCGAGCCCCTGGCCAAGGAACTCGACGCCCACGTGATCGGGCACTGCGACGTCACCGAGGCGGCCACGATCGACGCGGTCTTCGCGGAGGCCGCCAGGGTCTTCCCCGACGGCATCGACTTCGTCGTCCACTGCGTCGCCTTCTCCGACAAGGACGAGCTGACCGGCCGCTACATCGAGACCTCCGAGGACAATTTCACCAAGTCGCTCCTGGTCTCCTGCTACTCGTTCACCGCCGTGGCCCAGCGCGCCGAGAAGATCATGCGCCCGGGCGGCTCGCTGGTGACGCTGACCTATTACGGCGCCGAGAAGTGGATGCCCCACTACAACGTGATGGGCGTCGCCAAGGCGGCCCTGGAGGCGTCGGTGCGCTACCTCGCGGCCGATCTCGGCCCGAAGAACATCCGGGTCAACGCCATCTCGGCCGGCCCGATCAAGACCCTCGCGGCCTCCGGGATCGGCGATTTCCGCTACATCCTGAAGTGGAACGAGTACAACGCGCCCCTGCGTCGGACCGTGACGATCGGGGAGGTCGGGGAGACCGCGTCCTACCTCGTCTCCGACATGGCGGCCGGCATGACCGGCGAGATCCTCCACGTGGATGCCGGCTACCACGTCGTCGGCATGAAGAATCCCGAGGCGCCGGATCTCACCCTCGACAAGGACTGAGACGGGTCGGTCGTCGCGGCGGCCCGGACCTGAGGCGTGAGCGGCCCGGCGTGGCTCACGCGTCCTCCGCCTCGTCGAACTCTCCCGAGAACGTGAGCCCGTCGATCCAGGTCTCGCCGTCGCGCTTGATGACGGTGCGCGGCCGGACCTTCCCGTGCTCCGCGATGCCGGCCGCCAGCCGCTCCGAGTGCGTGACGAGCCAGACCTGCGTGCGCTCCGCGGCCCGCGCGATCAGCCGCGCCAGCGGATCCATGAGATCGGGATGCAGGCTGGTTTCGGGCTCGTTCAGCGCGATGAACGGCGGCAGCCGGTAGCCGAGCAGCGCGCCGGCCAGGGCGAGGTAGCGCAGGGTGCCGTCCGACAGTTCCGGCGGATCGAAGGTCCGGCCCGGGAAGTCGGGGAAGCGCAGGCCGAAGCGCGCGTGACGGCCCGGCTCCGGCAGCACGAGCGCCGCGCCCGGGAAGGCGCCGTCGACGGCCTCGTCGATCTCGGTCGTGTCCTCCCGGATATGCGCCAGGGTGGCGAAGACGGCGGCGAGGTCCGCGCCGTCGGACGCGAGGGTCGGCGTCGTCACCGCGAGGCAGGGCCGGCGCAGGGGCGACTCGGCATCCGTCCGGAAATCGTGGTGGAAGCGCCACCCCGCCAGGGCGAGGCGGACCACGGCGATCTCGGGATGGCCGGTGGCGTCGAGGAGGCTGCCGAGGGCGGTCTCGGTCGGCAGCAGGTCACCGCCGAGGGTGCGCTTGCGGCCCTCCGCGTCCCGGACGAAGCCGCTCCGCCCGTCGCGATCGAGGATCACGGCCGCGCGGCCGCGGGTGCGAACCGTCAGGCGCTCGGCCTTGACCTGCGGCTCCTTCCGGAAGGCGGCACCGAAAGTCGTCCCGCCGACCTGCTGCACCAGCCCGATCTCGACGGCGTAGACGAATTCCTGCCCGATCGTGTCGTGGCGCAGGGTGGCCGACAGGCGGATCCGTGCGGCCTCGCCCTGCCGCCGGCGGCCGGCCCAGAGGGCGGAGTCCATGCCGCCCTCGGCGGCGAGGTCGCGGGTGAGGGTGCCCCGGGCGGCGGCCTGCAGCAGCTCCAGGGCCCGGTAGAGGTTGGTCTTGCCGGTGCCGTTGCCGCCGACGAAGACCGACAGCGCGTCGACCGGGAAGCCGATCCGCCGCAGCGAGCGGTAGCCCGAGACCGCGACCTCTCGAACCACCAGCATCCCGGATTCTCCCGCGTCAGTCGGGGACCGTCAGATCCGCGATACCTTTGGCGGCCTCGGGGAATCGCGGGTCCATGGCCTCCAGCGTATCCGCCACGGTCCGGGCAATCACGTAGTTGCGGAACCACTTGTGGTTGGCCGGCACCACCAGCCAGGGCGCCTCGGGCGTCGAGCAGCGGCCGAGGGCGTCCGCGAAGGCCTGCTGGTAGGCGTCCCAGGATTTCCGCTCGACCAGGTCGGCCGGGTCGAACTTCCAGTGCTTCTCGGGGTCGGCGATCCGGGCCTCCAGGCGCCGCTTCTGCTCCGCCTTGGAGATGTGCAGGAAGAACTTCACGACCGTCGTGCCCGATTCGGTGAGCAGGCGCTCGAAATCGTTGATCCGGCCGTAGCGGCTCTGCCAGACCGCGTCCGGCACGAGGCCTTTCACCCGCACGACGAGCACGTCCTCGTAGTGGCTGCGGTTGAACACACCGATCGTGCCGCGCCCCGGCACCCGGGCGTGGTAGCGCCACAGGAAGTCGTGATCGAGCTCCTCGCTCGAGGGCACCTTGAACGAGGCCACCGCGCAGCCCTGGGGGTTCACCCCCTTGAGCACCGACCGGATCGTGCCGTCCTTGCCGCCCGTGTCGATCGCCTGGAACACCAGCAGGAGGCTCCGGGCGCGCTCCGCGTAGAGGCGCTCCTGGAGGGCGACGATGCGCGCCCGCTCCTGGGCGAGGGCGTCCTTGGCCCAGTCCTTCTCGAGGCCGCCGACGTCGTCGGGATCGACCGAGCCGAGATCGAAGGGCACTCCCGGTTCGACCGCCACGATGCCGGGCGCCGGGCGGATCGGTACCGGCCCGTGCCGGCCGAGCGCCGCCGGGACGGATTCGGCCACGCTGTCGACGCTGCCGGCCCAGCGGGCCGTCGACGGGCGGTGATCCACGGTGGCGCCATGCAGATCCGCCTCACCTGTCATGCCGTCACCGCGTTTGTGGCCGCGATGATGCTTGCCGTGCTTCTTGGACATGGGGCAGGACCTAGTTCCGGATATTGCCGACCGCCGGCGAGAACGGCCGGTAGTCCAGGCTGTTCCGGACGCCTGTGCAGGACGGGGTTGAGACGGTTGGGTACGATCTACTTCATCCGGCACGGCCAGACCGCCTGGAACGCCGAGGGGCGCCTCCAGGGCGGGCGCGACACCGACCTCAATGCCCAGGGGGAGGCACAGGCCGCGGCCGTGGCGGAGCGCCTCGCCGCCGCGGCGGGGCCGGCCCTGGCAGCGGCCGATTTCGTCGCGAGCCCGCTCAAGCGCACCCGGCGCACCATGGAGATCCTGCGGGGCGCCCTCGGCCTGCCGCCCGAGGCGTACCGCGTCGACCCGCGCCTGCGGGAGATCGGTTTCGGCAGCTGGGAAGGCTCCACCTGGGCGGAGATCCGCCGCCGCGACCCGGCCGGGGCCGCCGGCCGCGACCGGGACCGCTGGCACTACCGCCCGCCCGGCCTCGGCGCGGAGAGCTATGCCGGCCTCGTCGAGCGCGTCGGGCCGATGATCGCGGGGCTGGAGCGGGACACGGTCATCGTCGCCCATGGCGGCGTCGCGCGGGCCGCGCTGGTCGCCCTCGGCCACCTCGACGTCTACGCGGCGCCCCGCCTGGGCATCCGCCAGGGCGAGGTCCTGATCCTCGAGCCCGGTGGCTGGCGCTGGGCTTGATCCCGTGCGCCGGCGCAGTGCAAAGCCGCCTCGATAACGGCATGATCGGCAGGCTATAGGGCGGCGGCCAGGACAGGCGCCGGCCCGAGCGGGCGGCCAGCGGAGCAGCGGATGAGCGACGTCGCCGAGAAGACCCGGCCCGGACCGACGGCCGGGGAGCCCGCGCCTCTCGGAGCCGCGGCGGCGATCCTGCGCGGCGACCACCGGCCCGACCTCATCCGCGACGAGGTCCTGGCCGAGATCTTCCTGCACGCGGCCGAGACCCGGCCCGATCATCCCTGCCTGGTCGACGGCGCCGGCGTCGGCGCCGGGGGCGTCCACCCGCACCTGACCTACGCGGAGGTCGCCGCCCGGGCCGGCCGGATCGCCGCCGGCCTCGCCCATCGCGGCATCGGGCCGGGTGACGTCGTCGGCCTCTGGATGGCCCGTGGCCCGGACCTCCTCGTGGCGCAGATCGGCATCACGATGGCGGGCGCGGCCTGGCTGCCCTTCGACGCCGAGGCGCCGGCGGACCGGGTGGGCGTGTGCCTCGCCGACGCGGGCGCGAAGGCGCTGCTGGTCTCCCCGGCGCTCGCCGCGACGGCGCCCGACGTCGCCCCGGCCCTGACGCCCGCCGATCTCGACTCCGGGACGCCCGCCGGCGCGCCGCTGCCCGATCCGCGCGCGGCCGGGCTGACGCCCGAGCACCCCGCCTACCTGATCTACACCTCGGGCTCGACCGGCGTGCCCAAGGGCATCGTCATCAGCCACGCCAACATCTGCCACTTCCTGCGGTCCGGGAACGCCCTCTACGGGATGCGCGCCGACGACGTGGTCTTCCAGGGCGCCTCGGTGGCCTTCGATCTCTCGATGGAGGAGATCTGGGTGCCGTATCTCGTGGGCGCGACCCTGTTCGTGGCGAGCCCCGCCATGATGGGCGACTTAGAATCGCTTCCCGGCATCCTGGAGGCCGAGGGGATCACGGTGCTCGACACCGTCCCGACGCTCCTGGCGATGATCTCCGGCGACCTGCCGCGGGTGCGCCTCGTCCTGCTCGGCGGCGAGGCGCTGCCCGAGCCGCTGATCGCCCGCTGGGCGACCGGCGGCCGCCAACTGTTCAACACCTACGGCCCGACGGAGGCCACCGTGGTGGCTACCGCGGCCGAGATGCGGCCCGGCGAGCCGGTGACCATCGGCGGCCCGATCCCGAACTACTCCGTCTACGTCGCCGGCGAGGATCTGACCCTGCTCGGCCGAGACCAGCAGGGCGAGCTGCTGATCGGCGGTCCCGGCGTGGCGCGGGGCTACCTCGCCCGTCCCGAGCTGACGGCGGAGAAGTTCATCGCTAACCCGTTCGCGTCGGACGGGACCGACCCGGTGCTCTACCGCTCGGGCGACGCGGTCTCCCTCGACGCCGCCGGCCGGATCGTGTTCCACGGCCGGATCGACGACCAGGTGAAGATCCGCGGCTTCCGCGTGGAACTCGGCGAGATCGAGTCCCGGATCCGAGCGGTGCCCGACGTCAACCAGGCCGCCGTCGTGCTGCGGAACGACGACGGCGTCGACCGCCTCGTCGCCTTCCTGATCCCGGAGCGCGGCCGGTCCATCGACGCCGCCGCCCTCCGCCGGACCCTCGCCGGGCAGATGCCGCCCTACATGGTGCCCGGCCATTTCGAGGTGGCCGAGACTTTGCCCCGGCTCACGTCCGGCAAGGTCGACCGCAAGGCGCTCAAGGTCGCCCCGCTCACGGTGGTCGCCGCCGACGGCGAGCAGGAGACGCCCGCCAACGAGACCGAGGCGGCCCTGGTCGCCGCGGCCAAGCAGATCTTCGGCAACCAGCCGATCGCCCTCGAGGGCGACTTCTTCGCCGATCTCGGCGGCCATTCGCTGCTCGCCGCGCGCTTCGTCTCGGCGGTGCGCGAGAACCCGCCGTTGGCCGGGATCACGCTGCCGGACGTCTACGCCCTGCGCACCGTGCGGGCGATGGCCGACGCGCTCATCGCCCGGACGGGCGGCATGGGCGCCGGGGCCGCGACCCGCGACCTGAGCTTCGCGCCGCCGCCGCTGCTGCGCCGTGCGCTGTGCGGCCTCGGGCAGCTCGTCGCGCTGCCCTTCGTGATCGCGC
Organism: Methylobacterium sp. UNC300MFChir4.1; assembly: GCF_900110155.1. Classification (NCBI taxonomy): domain Bacteria; kingdom Pseudomonadati; phylum Pseudomonadota; class Alphaproteobacteria; order Hyphomicrobiales; family Methylobacteriaceae; genus Methylobacterium; species Methylobacterium sp. UNC300MFChir4.1. The sequence goes on from NZ_FOCS01000001.1 coordinate 455,480, forward strand.
TGGCCACCGCGCAGTGGCTCGGCATGTTCGTGACCTACCTGCTGCTCACCGGCGGAGGCCTGAGCTTCTTCGCCGAACTCGGCGTGCTGCTCCTCGTCTACGTGGCGATCAACGGCGTGACCGCGGTCGCGGCGGTCGCCGGCAAGTGGCTGATCCTCGGCCGGACCAAGCCGGGCCGGTACCCGCTCTGGGGCACCTACTATTATCGCTGGTGGCTCGCGCAGCGGCTGGCGCCCCTCGTCCACGTGAAGTGGCTCCAGGGCTCGCCCGCGATCGCCGTCTACCTCCGGCTGATGGGTGCGAAGGTCGGACGCGACACGCTCATCTCCGACATCGAGATCGGCGCGGCCGACCTCCTGACCATCGGGGACGGCGCGTCCCTGGGCGGCCGCCTCGTCATCGCCAACGCGGAGATCGTCGGCAACGAGCTGGTCATCGGCAGGGTCGAGATCGGCGCGGACGCGGCGGTGGGCACCTCCTGCGTGATCAGCCACGACGCGGTGATCGGGCCGCAGGCGGAGATCGCCGACCTCACCACGATCCCCACGGGCTCGCGGGTGGGCGCGGCCGAGCGGTGGGACGGCTCGCCCGGCCGCAAGGTCGGGATGGCCGACCCCGCGGAGCTGCCCGCGCCCGCCGAGGCCTCCTTCGCGCGCCGCGCGGCGTTCATGGCGGCCTACGTGGTGCTGCTCGGCGCGATCCCCGCGGTGGGTCTGCTGCCGATCTTCCCGGCCTTCTTCATCTTCGACCAGATCTCGGACTCGCTCTCCGACATCACCGACATCGACTACCACTGGTACCTGCCGATCCTCACCTGGCCGACCGCCATGCTGATGACCGCCGGCACGGTGCTGCTGATCGCCGGCATCCGCTGGGTGGTGCTGCCGCGGACCCGCTCCGGCACCTACTCGATCCACTCGCTGTTCTACCTGCGGAAATGGTCGCTGGCGCTCGCCGTCGAGGTCACCCTGGAGACGCTCTCGTCGCTGTTCGCGACCGTCTACATGCGGGCCTGGTACCGGCTGATGGGCGCCAATATGGGCCACGGCGCCGAGATCTCGACCAACCTCGCGGGCCGCTACGACCTCGCCGAGGTCGGCGCGAAGAACTTCATCGCCGACGAGGTGGTGTACGGCGAGGAGGAGATCCGGCGCGGCTGGATGCACCTGGAGCCGGTGCGCACCGGCGCCCGGGTCTTCGTCGGCAACGACGCCGTTGTGCCGCCCGGCGCCGTCATCCCCGACGACGTTCTCATCGGCATCAAGTCGAAGCCGCCCGAGAACGCCGCGATGAGCCCCGGCGAGACGTGGTTCGGCTCGCCGCCGATCCGGCTGCCGGCCCGCCAGAAGGTCGATCTCGGCTCGACCGCCCAGACCTACGAGCCCGGCGCGTGGCCGAAGATCCGGCGCGGCGTCTTCGAGGCCTTCGCGACCTCGTTCTCGCCGATGCTCTACATCACCCTCGCGATCACGGCGATCGACTGGTACTTCTACCCGGCCATCCTGGAGCAGGACTGGTGGGGTCTCGCCTACAGCTTCGTCGGTGCGAGCGTCGCCATCGCGCTGATCCAGTCCTCGGCGGTCATCGCGATGAAGTGGCTGCTGATGGGCGTCTACAAGCCCGGCATGCAGCCGATGTGGTCGTGGTGGGCGATGCGCACCGAGGCGATCGCGGTGGCCTACTGGGGGCTCGCCGGCAAGGTGCTGCTCGAGCACCTCCAGGGCACGCCCTTCCTGCCCTGGGTGCTCCGGCTGTTCGGCGTGAAGGTCGGCAAGGGCGTCTGCATGCTCACCACCGACATCACCGAATTCGACTGCGTCACCATCGGCGACTACGCCACGATCAACCGCGTCTCGGCACTGCAGACGCACCTCTACGAGGACCGGATCATGAAGATCGGCCGCGTCGTCGTCGGGCGCGGCGTCTCGGTGGGTGCGTTCTCGACCGTGCTCTACGACACCAAGGTGGGCGATTTCGCCCGGCTGCGCCCGCTCACCATCGTCATGAAGGGCGAGTCGATCCCCGCCAACACCGAGTGGGAGGGCGCGCCCGCGGTCCCGGTGATCCACCGCGCCTGACGGGCGGGCCGCACCGCGCGTTCCGGCCCCGGCGTTCCGGGGCCGTGCGGGGGCGGGCCCGCGCCGCGGTCAGAGTCGGCGACCCTGCGGCACTCAGCGCGAGAGACCCGGCAGGCTCCGGGACGAATATGCCGGTGTACTAGCACCTTCGTCCCGGTTGGTCGTTCTAATCTAGCTTACTGTGGCTTCCGGCAAGATAGAGCGATATACTCTGCCGGCTCGTATCGCTGCTCGGCGGTAGCGCGACGCGGGGGCGGGGGCGGCTCAACGTCCGGGTCAAGGATAGACAGGCGTCCGTGCAACTCGATCCCGCCACCCTGCTGGTCGTCAGCGCGGCGACGACCTTCCTGGTCGGCACGCTCTTCATGGCCTCGTGGCGGCAGGCGCCCGAATCCCGGGTGCTCGCCTACTGGGGCGCGGCGCATCTCGTGGGCGCGGCCGGATCGGCCGGCCTCGCGCTGCGCAACCAGATCCCCGACCTGATCTCGGTGGGCTTGGCCAATGCCGTGGTGCTCGCCGCCTACGGCCTCATCTGGAGCGGCGTCCGCTCCTTCGAGCATCGGGAGCCGCGGGTGGGCATCGCCATGGCCGGCGCCCTCGGCTGGTGCGTCCTGTGCCTGATCCCGACCTTCTACGCGTCGATCGAGGCCCGCATCATCTACGCCTCGGGGACCGCGGCGCTCTATTGCTGCGCCGCGGCCGCGGAGATCTGGCGCGGTCGCGCCGAGCGGCTCGCCTCCCGGATCGCCGCCGCCACCATCCTGGGACTGCACGGCAGCTTCTACATCGTGCGGATCCCCGCGACGCTGGTGGCGCCCCCGCAGCCGGGTCTCAGCCCGCTCGCGTCGCACTGGGTGGCGATCCTGTGCTTCGTCACCCTGATGTTCTCGATCGCCTCGGCCTTCACCTTCATGGCGCTGGTCAAGGAGCGGGCGGAGCGGGAGCAGCGCATCGCCGCCTCCACCGACGCGCTGACGGGCGTGCGCAACCGCCGGGCCTTCGCCAGGGCCGCCGCGGACGCGATGGCGCGGCACGGCGACGCCGCCCTGCTGCTGTTCGACCTCGACCGGTTCAAGGCCGTCAACGACCGCTTCGGCCACGGGGTCGGCGACGCGGTCCTCATCGGCTTCTGCACCATGGCGTCGACCCTGCTGCCGCGGGAGGCCCTGCTGGGCCGCCTCGGCGGTGAGGAGTTCGCGTGCCTCCTGCCGGACGTCTCGCCCGCCGAGGCTCTGGCCCGGGCCGAGGAGCTGCGCCAGACCTTCGCGCAACTCGCGGTTCCCGAGCTTCCGGCCCTGCGCGTCAGCGTCAGTATCGGGATCGCGCAGGCGCGCCCCGGCATCGCGTTCGACCTGCTGATGCAGCGGGCCGACGCCGCGCTCTACGCCGCCAAGAATGGCGGACGGGACCGGATCTCCGTGGCCGATCCGGTCGCCACCCGCGCGGCCTGAGGCCCTGCCGGGCCGGCTCACGCGAGGGCGCGTGCCGCCTCCGAGACCTTGCGCACCGAGGCGTCGACGACGCTCGCCGAGGAGGCGATCTCCGCCATGGCGGTGTGGATCGCCGCGACGCCCTGCGCCGCCGACTGCATGTTCTCGGTCATGTCGCGGGTCACCGCGGCCTGCTCGGTCACGGCCGATGAGACGCTGAGCGAGATCGCGCTGAGTTGCTCGATCGTGGCGCCGATCCCGTCGATCGCCGAGACGGCCCGGGAGGTCTCGGCCTGCACGGCGGCGATCTGGGTTCCGATCTCGCCGGTGGCCTTGGCGGTCTGCTCGGCGAGCGCCTTCACCTCGGCGGCGACGACCGCGAAGCCCTTGCCGGCCGCTCCGGCCCGGGCCGCCTCGATCGTGGCGTTCAGCGCCAGTAGGTTCGTCTGGTCGGCGATGGACCGGATCAGGCTCACCGCCGCCCCGATCCGGTCCGCGGCGCCGGTCAGCCCCACGACGATCGCCCCCGCCTCCTCGGCGCGGGAAACGACCAGATCGACGGAGGATTTCGCCTGCATCGCGTGACGGCTGAGTTCCTCGATCGAGGCGGCGAACTCCTCCGAACCCGCAGCGACCGCATCGACGTTGCGGCTTGTCCGGCTCGAGGCCTCCGCGGTCTCGTCCGCCTGCCGGACCACCCGGCTCATCGAATCGCGGATCGCCGCGATGTCGGCGTCGATCGCGCGCTGCCCCTCGGCCCGGCGCTGGCGGTCTTCGACCTGCCGGGTCACGTCGGTAGCGAACTTCACCACCGCGCAGGGTTTGCCGTCGGCGTCGAGGATCGGGTTGTAGGCGCCGAAGATCCAGACGGTGCGGCCGTCCTTCCCGATCCGCCGGAACTCGCCCGCCTGGTACTGGCCGTTGCCGAGCGCGGCCCAGAACGCCGTGTAGTCCGGGCTGGCCGCCTCCGCCGGCGCCATGAATATGCGGTGATGCCGCCCGCGGATCTCCTCCAGCGTGTAGCCCATCGTGGACAGGAAGTTGCTGTTCGCGTCCGTGATCGTCCCGTCGAGGGCGAAGCAGATCACCGCCTGCGAACGGTTGAGCGCTTCGACCTGACCGGCGTGGAGCGCGTTGCGGGCGCGTTCCGCGGTGATGTCGGTGGCGAGCTTGACGACCTTGGTGGGCTTGCCGCGGCGGTCGAGGATCGGGTTGTAGGAGCCCTGGATCCACACGGTCTGGCCGGCTTTCGTCACCCGCGGAAAGGCACGCGCCTCGTGCTGACCGGCGCGCAGCCGGTCCCAGAAGGCGCTGTAGTTCGGACCGGACCTGTCGGCCTCAGGCACGAACATTCTGTGATGCTGGCCCCGGACTTCGTCGAGCGTGTAACCGACGAGGTCGAGGAATACGGCGTTCGCGTCGGTGACGGTGCCGTCGAGGTCGAATTCCACCCGCGCCATCGTCCGGTCGATCGCCGCGAGGAGGGCGTCGTCGCGTGAACCAAACATCGCCATCGGAGCCCGTGCCCGCCTGATCTGTAAAGTTCGGACGATCATGAGGAGACGCGCTTAAAAAACCGTCAATGGCGTGCTCTCGTCATGAAACAGGCTCGATGAGAGCGCGAGAAAGTTGTAGGAGCGCAGTCTATCAACGCAAAATGCATTTATTCAGACGGCAAAGACACGCGAGATATAAATAAATTTTGCGCAATTAACGGTCTTCGAGGCTATACATCGACTGATGGACGTTCTCGACTGGTCATGGCTGGAGGCGGTCCGTCAGGTTGTTCGGCGCGCGGCCTGCGTTAGGAGGAGCGTCGAGCGCCGGCGGTCCGAGACGATCGGGGCGGGGACAGCTCGCGACACGGCACTGCCTGGAGACCCGACATGGACGAGGCGACACGGATCGATCGCCTGGAGATGCGCCTGACCGAGCAGGATGCGACGATCGAGGATCTGAACCGGACCGTGACCGAGCAGTGGCGGGTGATCGACCGGCTCGTCCGGCAGCTCGACGCGCTGCGGGAGCAGGTGGAGGAGGCGGCCGCCCGCGCGGCGCCGCGCGGGCCGGAACCGCCGCCGCCGCATTACTGAGGGGAGGGGCCGGCGCGCCGCGGCGCGCCGGCCGGTGCGTCAGAAATTCGCCTGCGTGACGAACTTGGTGACCAGGTAGGCGTCGAGGGCCTCCGGGCCGCCCTCGCTGCCGTAGCCCGAATCCTTGACGCCGCCGAACGGCGTCTCGGGCAGGGCGAGGCCGTGGTGGTTGATCGAGATCATGCCGCTCTCGACCGCGTTCGACACCCGCGCCGCGCGCTCGGCGGAGCGGGTGTAGGCGTAGGCCGCGAGCCCGTAGGGCAGGCGGTTGGCCTCGGTGAGCGCCTCCTCGTCGTCGGAGAACCGGTTGATCATCGCCAGGGGGCCGAAGGGCTCCTCGTTCATGATCCGGGCGGTCAGCGGCACCTCGGTGAAGACCGTCGGCTCGAAGAAGTTGCCCTGGTTGCCGATGCGCTTGCCGCCCGCCCGCAGCGTCGCGCCGCTCGACTCGGCGTCCGCCGCCAGCGCCGTGACGGCGTCGAGGCGCCGCCCGTGGACCAGCGGTCCCATCTTGGTCTCGGGATCGAGCCCGTCGCCGACCTTCACCGACTTGGCGAAGGTCGTGAAGCCCTCGACGAAGCGATCGAAAACCGAATCGTGCACGAGGAAGCGGGTCGGCGAGACACAGACCTGGCCGGCATTGCGGAACTTTGAGGGGGCCAGGACGGCCACCGCCTTCTCCACGTCGGCGTCGCCGAACACGATCGCGGGGGCGTGGCCGCCGAGTTCCATCGTGGCGCGCTTCATGTGCTCGCCCGCGAGCGCCGCGAGCTTCTTGCCGACCACGGTCGAGCCGGTGAACGAGATCTTCCGGATGACCGGGTGCGGGATCAGGTAGGCCGAGATGGCTTCGGGATCGCCGTAGACCAGCGAGAGCGCGTCGCCCGGGATGCCCGCATCCAGGAAGGCGCGGATCAGGGCGGCGCAACTCGCCGGCGTGTCCTCCGGGCCCTTCAGGATCACCGTGCAGCCGGTGCAGAGCGCCGCCGAGATCTTGCGGACCGCCTGATTGATCGGGAAGTTCCAGGGCGTGAAGCAGGCCACCGGCCCGACCGCCTCGCGGACCACCGCCTGCAGCACGCCGTCGGCGCGGCCCGGGATGACGCGGCCGTAGGCGCGCTTACCCTCCTCGGCGAACCAGTCGATGATGTCGGCCGCCGCCAGGGTCTCGACACGCGACTCGGCGAGCGGCTTGCCCTGCTCCAGCGTCATGATCCGGGCGATCTCGTCGACCCGGGCGCGCAGCAGGTCGGCCGCCTTGCGCATCACCTTGGCGCGCTCGAAGGGCGCGACTTTGCGCCAAGCCGGGAAGGCGCGGGCGGCGGCCGCCAGGGCCTCGTCGAGATCCGCCGTGGTGGCGACCGCGCACTGGCCGATCGTCTCGCCCGTGGCGGGGTTCAGGACCCCCAGGGTGTCCCGGTCGGCACCCGCGCGCCAGCGCCCGGCGATGTGAAGCTCGGTATCCGGATACATCGGTCGATTCCCGCTCGGCCGCACCATCGGCCGCAGGCGGAATGTGGCGATGTGGCGCGCCCCGGCAATCCCCGCGGCGGCATGCCTGGGGCCGTCTGTATTCAGGCGGCGGCGCGCGCGGGCTCCGGCGCCTCGACGAGCGTCGCGCTCCCGTGGCGGGCGCGCAGGGTCGCGCCCTTCGGAACCACCCGCCAGCCCTCGCGGCAGCCGTCGATGGGCTCCGAGACGACAACGATGCCGCCCGGACCCTCGCGATAGTACAGGCTCGGCGGCCGGCCGTCGCAGGCCCAGCGATAGGCGGTCAGCGTCTCGCCGTCCGTGAGCAGCGCGGTGAAGCGCAGCGGCTCGCAGACATTCGCCGACTCCATCAACTCGCGGACGGTCTTCAGCGTCCGCGCCATCGCGCCGACGGGGTCCGCCTCGAGGCCGTTGGCGAGCGCCAGGAGGAAGATCGCCTCCGAGTCGGTGCTGCCGCGGCGATGGTCGTAGTAGGAATCCGGGATCAGCGCCTCGAGGCGCCGCTTGATCCGGTGGTAGCCGCCGATCTGGCCGTTGTGCATGAACAGGTGGCGGCCGAACACGAAGGGGTGGCAGTTGGCCCGGGCGGTGGCCGTCCCGGTCGAGGCGCGCACGTGCGCGAAGAACGTCCGCGCCCGCACCTGCCCGCACAGGTTCACGAGGTTCTCGTCCGACCACGCCGGGGAGATGTCGCGGTAGACACCCGGCTCGGGCCGCTCGGCGTACCAGCCGATGCCGAAACCGTCGCCGTTGGTCTCGGTCTTCCCCTCGTCGGCGTGCAGCGACTGGTGCACCAGCGAGTGGGTCGGCGCGCAGACGAGGTCGGAGAGGAAGACCGGCTCACCGCTGTAGGCGAGGAAACGGCACATGTCGGACGATGATCCTTCAGCTCTGAGCCGCGTTCGATCCCGCGAAACGCCCCGCGCGGGTTGAGACGTTCCGCTGCAGGACGTTAACAGTCGGTCCACTCCAGTGAACAGTTTCTTAACCGCCCGGAAACTGCGCCATTTTCGTGCGTTCCGCATGAAAATGGTGCCGCCTGTCCGCAGGGCAGGCATTCGCCTCCAGAGCGACGCGACTCTTGTGAGCCGCCTCATGAAGGATCAGCATGGCCGAATCGGGGAATCAGAAGCTCGCCGTACAGGCGGCCACCCGACGCGGGGCAAGGCACCGGCAGCAGGAGACTTTGATGGATCGCGCAACGCCCGATAGTTCCGCCCCCGTGGCGCTCGTCGTGGAGGACGATGCGGCTGTGCGCGATCTCGCGACGGCGGTGCTCGAGGAGACCGATCTCGGCGTGATCGCCTGCGAGAGCGCCGAGGCGGCCCTCTCGGTGCTGGAGCGGTCCGACGTGACCGTGGCGCTGCTCTTCGCGGACGTGCGCCTGCCGGGCGCCATGGACGGCGTGTCGCTGGCGCAGGCGGTCAAGAGGCGGTGGCCGGACGTGCGCGTGGTCGTCACCTCGGGCGCGAGCCGGGATGCGCGGCTCCCCGATCAGGCAGTCTACATGCAGAAGCCCTGGCGGGCCCTCGACGTGCTGGTCCAGGCCGAGCACGCCACCATGGCCGCCAAGGCGGCCTGAGCTGGCGGCCTGAGCTGGCGGCCTGAGCTGGCGGCCTGAGCTGGCGGCCTGAGCTGGCGGCCTGAGCTGGCGGCCTGAGCTGGCGGCCTGAGCTGGCGGCCTGAGCTGGCGGCCTGAGCTGGCGGCCTGAGCTGGCGGCCTGAGCGCCCGGCGCTCAAAGCTCTTCACGTCATCGCGAGCGCAGAGCCCCGGCTCGGCGTTACAGGCGCGACCTTCCCCCTCTCCAGACGGATCTCGGGCCTGCCCGAGATCCGTCTGGAGAAGCCCGACTCGGGACAAGCTCGACCCGGATGGAGAGGGGACCCGCGCCACGTGCGGCTCGCGTGCCCGGGCGCCTTCATCCGGACGCGACGCAAAGAAAAAGCCCGGCCTGCGCGCGCAGGCCGGGCTCTCTCATGACTGACGTGGTGTCGCTCAGGCGGCGGGAGCCGGGCTGACCGGGGTCTGGCCGGCGGCGTTGCCGCCCTGGCCCTGCGTGGCGGACGGCGACGGGAAGCCGGGACGACGGCCGCCGGCGGGGAAGCGGGGCTTCGGCTTCGGCGCGGCGATCAGGCCCTCGCGGATCGCGGTCTTGCGGGCCTGCTTGCGGGCGCGGCGGACGGCCTCGGCCTTCTCGCGAGCCTTGCGCACGGACGGCTTCTCATAAGCCTTGCGCTGCTTCATCTCGCGGAAGATGCCCTCGCGCTGCATCTTCTTCTTGAGGACGCGGAGCGCTTGATCGACGTTGTTGTCGCGAACGAGTACCTGCAACGGACTTGATCCTCTGGACCTGAAGTTCTGGGTTCACGCGGCCCGCCGCCGATCTGGAAACCGGCAACGTCCCTCGCCCGGTTTGAACCCGGGAGGGACGGGAACGTCGGTTTCCGAATCGGCGTGGAGCTCACGCCTTGACGGGGCTATTACACCAAGCGCGCACCAGTTCCAACCTGTCCGCGCGATCCATCCGCGCCTGCGCCGTGCTAGGTTGCGCGGATGAGACACGACGACTCGCAGCAATTCGCCAGCGACAACTATTCCGGCATCTGCCCGGAGGCCTGGGCTGCGATGGAGGCGGCCAATCGCGGCCACGCCCCGGCCTACGGCGAGGACACCTGGACCGCCCGGGCGGCCGACGCCTTCCGGGACCTGTTCGAGACCCCGTGCGAGGTGTTCTTCGCCTTCAACGGCACGGCCGCCAACGCGCTGGCGCTGGCCGCGCTGTGCCAGTCCTACCACAGCGTGATCTGCGCCGACTCGGCCCATGTCGAGACCGACGAGTGCGGCGCGCCGGAATTCTTCTCGAACGGCTCGAAGCTGCTGACCGTCTGGACCGAGGGCGGCAAGCTCACGCCGGAGGCGATCCGCGGGCTGGCGCAGAACCGCAGCGACATCCACTTCCCGCGGCCGCGCGTGGTGACGATCACGCAGCCCACCGAGACCGGGCAGGTCTACAGCCTCGCCGAGCTGCGGGCCCTGTCGGCGACCTGCCGCGAGCTGGGCCTCGCCCTGCACATGGACGGGTCGCGCTTCGCCAATGCCTGCGCGAGCCTCGGGTGCAGCCCCGCCGACATGACGTGGCGCTCGGGCATCGACGTCCTGTGCTTCGGCGGCACCAAGAACGGTATGCATGCCGGCGAGGCGGTGGTGTTCTTCGACGCCAAGCTCGCGGAGGATTTCGGCTACCGCTGCAAGCAGGCCGGCCAGCTCGCCTCGAAGATGCGCTTCCTCGCGGCCCCCTGGGTCGGCATGCTGGAGAGCGGCGCGTGGCTGCGGAACGCGGCCCACGGCAACGCCTGCGCCCGCCGCTTCGCCGAGGCGGTCGGCGGGCTGCCGGGGGTGCGAGCGCTGTTTCCCGTCGAGGCGAACGCGGTCTTCCTGACGATGCCGGCGGCCACGATGGAGGGCCTGCGCGCCCGGGGCTGGCGGTTCTACACCTTCATCGGCGGCGGGGCGCGCTTCATGTTCGCCTGGGATGCCCGGACGGAGCGGGTCGACGAGCTGGTCGGCGAACTGCGCGCCCTGGCGGCCGCCGCGGCCTGATCGCGCGGACAGAGAGGCGCGGAGCCAACCCGTCGAAGGTGTTTCGCGCGCTGATGTCGGGATCCGCTGAGGAGCATCGATACGTCGGCACGACATGCGCTTGGTCGTCCTTGCGAGCGCAGCGAAGCAACCCAGCGTCGCGCGACGCCTGCCGATGTCGTGCGGCCCTGGGTCGCTTCGCTGCGCTCGCGATGACGGAGGGGCTGAGAGCCCGGGCTCGCGAGTGCTGGGACGGCGCGACGCTGCGACGGCCCGCTCCCTACAGCAGCGCGAGATCCGCCGGGTCCGCGCTGGGGAAGATCTGCCGCAGGCTCGCTTGGTCGAGCCCGTAGAGCCGCCGGAACAGGCCGCCCAGCAGGCCGCGATAGTCGGTGAGCACCGGATAGTCCCGGTTCTGGAACAGGTGCGCCTCGTCGGCCCGCACCTGCGGTCCCGCGATCCGGCCGCCCCGGACGCCGCCGCCGAGGATCCAGTAGACGCTGCCGTGGCCGTGATCGGTGCCGCGGCTCCCGTTCTCCCGGAAGGTGCGCCCGAACTCCGACAGCACCACCACCACCGTGTCGGACCAGCCCGGCCCGATCTCCTCGACGAAGCCCGAGAGTCCGCGCCCCAGCTCGCCGAGCCGGTCGGCGAGGTAGCCGGTGCCCGCGCCCTGGTTCACGTGCGTGTCCCAGCCGCCGACATCGACGAAGCCGAGGTTGAAGTTCTCGCGCATCAGGCGGCCGATCCGCCGGGCCGACAGCTCGAAGCCCTTGGGCGAGACCGCCCCGCGGTCGGCCTGCCCGGCATGATCGGAGATCGTGTGGTAGACCGCGTCGCGCACCCGGAACCCCTCGGTCACGGCGGCGGCCAGCTTGGTGTCGCTGTACATCGCCGCGATGAGGCGGGCCTGCCGGTCGTCGATGCCGGGCTTGCCGACCCCGTTGATGGCGATGTTGGGCACCGTCTCGCCGCCCCGGAAGATGAGCGGCATCTGGTCGGTGAAGGCGATCGGCCGGACCCGGGTCAGCTCCGCGGCGAGCCGGGCCATGAAGCCGGAATTGTAGTCGCGGGCCGCGCCGACCGTCTGACCCATCTCGATCGTGTCCTGGGTCTCGAAATGACTCCGGGTCAGGTCGTCGGTGCCGGCGAACGGCACGAAGGCGGCCTGACCCTTGGCGTAAAGCGGCAGGAGCGTGTCGCGCAAAGCCGGGTGCAGGCTCCAGTCGGCGTCGAGCGCGAGCGCCGCCTTCGGGTCCCACGCGTCGGGCTTCGGGATCGCGAGGTTCGGCCGCGACCGATAATAGAAGTCGCTGCCGGTCGGGATCACCACGTTGGCGGCGTCGTAGGCGCCGCGCAGGAACACCACGAGGAGGCGCGCGTCGGCCTTCGGGGCGGCCCAGACGCGGCCGGCCACCGTGGATAGGCCGAGCGCCGCCGAGGCGCGGATCAGGTCGCGACGGTTCATCGCATGAACTCCGGCGAGGCGAGGTAGAGGGTGTTCCAGTCCTGCGGCGAGACCGCCTGGGCGAGGGCCGCGCGCGTCGCCGCCGACAGGGTGCCGGACAGCGCCGAGAAATAGAGCCCGTTGGCGAGCACCGGGAAGGCCGGCTCCTCGGCCTGATCGGGCAGCGCCGGCTTGAACAGGCCGGCCGAGCCGGACCCGATCTGCCGGGCGATCTCGAACCGCGTCGCGAGCTGCCCGGGTCCGGTCCAGGACGCGGCGTCGAGGGGGTAGCCGTCCGGCGTCGAGCGGTTGAACAGGCCCTCGCCGAGGCGGTTCAGCCAGCCGAGCACCGGGCCGGCGTTGCGGATGACTCGCGCGTCGTAGGCCATGCGCAGAGCCGAGAAGACGTAGCGGACCGGGTCCTTGAAGGCGCCGCCGCGCTCGGCCGCGAAGGCCGGCTCACGCACCAGCGCCTCCATCACCGCGGCGATGTCGCCGTCGGTCCGCGTGAAGACGGCGGCGAGTCGGGCGACGAGGGCGTCGTCGGGTGCCTGCCCGAGGAAGTAGGTCGCCAGCGCCCGGGAGACGCTGGTGGCGGTGGCGGGGTTGCGGGCGATCAGGTCGACCGCCTCCTCGACCTCGGGCCAGCCGCGGCCCCGGATGCGCGCGCCGAGGAAGACCTTGTCGCCGTAATCGTGCCGAGTCGGGTTGAACTCGAACAGGCCGTCCCGGCGGAAGTCGGCGGCGCGCTCGGGGCGGAGCTTCGGGTTCTCGGGCCTCAGGTCGATGCCGACGCCGGTCAGGATCCGGGCCAGCGCCTCGACGTCGCCCTGCGTGTAGCCGGAGCTGACACCCATCGTGTGCAGCTCCATGATCTCCCGGGCGTAGTTCTCGTTGGGGCGGCCGGCGGCGTTGGCGTCGTTGTCGAGGTAGCGCAGCATCGCCGGGTGGCGCAGGCTCGCCATCAGCAGGTCGCGGAAGCGCCCGAGCACGTGCGGGCGGATCGCCGTCTCGACGTAGTCGCCCACGGCGGCGCGCAGCGTCGACTTTCCCTGGTGGACGTTGAGCCGGTTGAACCAGAACCACGTCAGGCGCTCGCGCAGCTGGTCGGGGCTGTAGAGCGCCCGCAGCACCCAGACGGAGGCGGCGTTCCGCGCGGCCGTGTTGAGCGCCGCCTGGAAAGCCTGCTGCGCAACCTTCCTGGCCTCGGGATCGGCGATGTCCTTCGCCGCCTTGGCCTGCGCGTCCAGGGCCTGGGCCCGCTCGAACAGGCTGCCCGGCGGGGTCAGCGCGTCGACCTGCGCCTGGGCGTCGGGGGGCAGGCGCATTTCGGCGGGCGGGTGAAGCTGATCGTGTAGCCAGCGTGCCCGCCCCTCCGCGGTGAGCTGCGCGAAGGCCGAGGGCGTGGCGCCCCAGGTCAGGGCATCGAGGAAGGCGGCGTCGGCCGCTGCGGCGCGCTGCGGCGCCTCGGCCGCGCGGGGCCCGGGGCCCGCGGAGGCGAACAGCAGAGCGGTGACCAGACAGCAGCGTGCTGCGGCGCGCGACATCGGGGCCTCGCGAAGCGTGGATCGACCGGGGAAGCGTGGTGTCGCGCCCCTGTACGGTGCCTGAAAGGAGGCCCCATTCTGCCGCCGTCTTTGCCAATATCGGGGCTTGCCGCTACACGATCTCGAGACCGCGCGAGTGCCGCGCCGCGCACCACCACGTTCCGCCGACCCAGAGCGTTCGCTCCATGCTGATGCAGACCAAGACCGAGGCGAGGCCGGCCGATCCGGTGTCGCGGCGGCGCACCTTCGCGATCATCTCCCACCCCGACGCGGGCAAGACCACGCTCACCGAGAAGCTTCTGCTGTTCGGAGGCGCGATCCAGCTCGCCGGCGAGGTGAAGGCCAAGCGCAACCGGGTCTCGACCCGCTCCGACTGGATGGGCATCGAGAAGGAGCGCGGCATCTCGGTGGTCACCTCGGTGATGACCTTCGAGTACGGCGACTGCGTCTTCAACCTCCTCGACACGCCCGGCCACGAGGACTTCTCCGAGGACACCTACCGGACGCTGACGGCGGTCGATTCGGCCGTCATGGTGATCGATGCCGCGAAGGGCATCGAGGCGCGCACGCGCAAGCTGTTCGAGGTCTGCCGCCTGCGCGACATCCCGATCGTCACATTCGTCAACAAGCTCGACCGCGAGGCGCGAGACCCGTTCGAGCTTCTGGACGAGATCGAGAAGACGCTGGCCCTCGACGTCGCCCCGGTCACGTGGCCGATCGGCACCGGCCGCAACTTCTCCGGTACTTACGAGCTCGGCGGCAACCGTGTCCGCCGCCTCGACGCCGCCGAGGATGCGGGGATGGTCCCGGTCTCGGGTCCCGGCGACAAGCTGTTCGACGAATTGCTCACCGAGGACGGCGCGGCCGACGCGTGGCGCGAGGAGGTCGAACTCGCCGAGGGCGGGCTGAAGCCGTTCGACCTCGACGCGTTCCGCGAGGGCCACTTGACGCCGGTCTTCTTCGGCTCGGCGCTGCGCAATTTCGGCGTGCGCGACCTGATCGACGGTCTCGCCAAGGTGGCGCCGCCACCCCGCGGCCAGGACGCCGACAAGCGCCTCGTCGAGCCGACCGAGCCGCGCATGACCGGCTTCGTGTTCAAGATCCAAGCGAACATGGACCCGAATCACCGGGACCGGATCGCGTTCATGCGGGTCTGCTCGGGCAAGCTCAACCGGGGCATGAAGGCCCGGCTGGTGCGCACCGGCAAGCCGATCTCGCTCTCGGCGCCGCAATTCTTCTTCGCCCAGGACCGTGCCATCGCCGACGAGGCCTATGCCGGCGACGTGGTCGGCATTCCGAACCACGGCACGCTCCGGATCGGCGACACGCTCACCGAGGGCGAGGACATCGTGTTCCGGGGTGTCCCGAGCTTCGCGCCGGAGATCCTGCGCCGGATCAAGCTCACCGACGCCATGAAGGCCAAGAAGCTGCGCGAGGCGCTCCAGCAGATGGGCGAGGAGGGCGTCGTCCAGGTGTTCGTGCCGCAGGACGGCAGCCAGGCGATCGTCGGCGTGGTCGGCGCGCTGCAGCTCGACGTGCTGAAGGAGCGGCTCCAGGCCGAGTACGGCCTGCCGGTGGATTACGAGACGTCGCGATTCTCGGTCTGCCGCTGGGTGTCGTCTGATTCGGAGGCCGAGCTCGACAAGTTCATCGACTCGCACGGCTCGGCCATGGCCAAGGACCTCGACGGCGCCCCGGTCTTCATGGCGACCACGGCCTTCTCGCTCCGCTACGAGGAGGAGCGCTACCCGGCCGTGCGCTTCACCGACGTGAAGGATTACCAGAAGCGGGCGGCGTGACGCGCTTCGGCGGCGCCTCCGCGTCGCCGGGCCCGCGAGGGGTGCGCGGCGTCAGAACTTGCCGAGCATCGGGAATTCGACGCTCAGGGTCGATTCGGACGCGATCGGCGCCTCGCGCTTGCGCGGCTTGCGGTTGAGGACCTGCTTCAGCTTGGTCTTTAGCACCGCCATGTCGAACGGCTTGAGGATGAAGGCGTCCGCGCCCGCCTGGTGGGCGAGGTTGATGTCCTCGAAGTCGAAGGACGACTCGGTGAGCATGAAGGGCGTGTTCATCAGCGCGTCGTCGGCGCGGATCTCGCGCAGCAGGGTGAGCCCGTCCATGGGCTCCATGTCGAGATCGGAGATCACCAGGGCGTAGCGGCGCTGCCGCATACGCTCCAGCGCCTCGGGCGCGTTGGTGACGCCCTCGACGTCCGGGAAGCCGATGCGGGTCATCAGCATCACGATCAGCCGCAGGAGCTTCTCCTGATCGTCGACGATGAGAATCGGGGGCGTATCGCTCTCGGACATCGGCGGCTCAGATGAAGAGGTGGTCGATGCCCTGACGGGACATCGCGTCGGACTGCAGCGACAGGCACAGCCCGTGTATCGCGGACGCCTTCGGCGTTCCGCGCTGGAGCATCGGGAGCAGGTTGGCCTTGGCGAACAGCGTGTCGTTCCCGGCCGTGCGCTGCGCGCTCTTGAACGAGTGGACGAACTCGCGCTTGGTGATCTCCCGCCACTCGCTGATCTGGACCTCGCGGTGCCGGCTGTCGGCACTCACCCGGTCGAAGGTCTCGTGCACGGATGTGCGCTCGCCCTCGATGACCTGGCAGGCGAAGTTGCCCTCGATGACCAGAAAGCTCGTGATCACCGCGAACTCGTTCTTCTTCTGAGCGATGCGACCGATATCGCTGATCTGCTCGGACCTCTTCGCCGCGTCCGACGACAGCTTGAGACGCGAGAAGTAGATGATGTGGACGAGGCTTGTCCGTTTCGCCCGCATGATCCCGAGATCCGCAATCCGTACCCGTTCAGCGCTTCCGGACAGGACGCACCGCGCGTGGCCCCGGCCCGGCGGCATCTTCGCGCGTGTCGAATAACACCGCGTAAACGCGGCGGACGGGACTTCCGGTCCGGATCTCCGCGCCCGCGGGTCCGACCCGGCAGGATCTGCCGGGCGCGCGGCCATGACCGGTCAACCCTGCCGGGTCGTCGACAATCCGGTCCAGGATTCCCAAGGACTTAGCCCTGGCATGCCGGTTGCGGCCGGACCAGCCTGCGGGCCAGTGCGGCGCGCATCGGGATCGTTCGCCATGGATCTTTTCACCGCCCTGCAGACCTCGGTCTCCGGACTCCAGGCGCAGTCCTACGCCATCAGCAACATCTCCGGGAACATCGCGAACTCGCAGACGACCGGCTACAAGCGCATCGACACCAGCTTCGTCGACCTGATGTCCGAGAAGACGCCGGGCCGAGAGGTCGCGGGTTCGGTGCTGCCCCAGTCGCAGCTCACCAACACCCTGGCCGGCAACGTGGTCTCGTCGAGCGTGCCCACCAACATGGCCATCAACGGCCAGGGCTTCTTCACCGTCGTGCAGAAGACCGGCGACGCGAACGGCGCCACATCCTTCGGCGGCACGAGCCTGTACACGCGCCGGGGCGATTTCGCCCAGGACAAGGACGGCTATCTCGTCAACGGCGCCGGCGGATACCTGACCGGATCCAACCTCGATCCGATCACCGGTCAGACGACCAGCATCGGTCCGATCAAGATCGGCAACTCGGCGCTGCCGGCGCAGGCCACCACGACGATCACCTACGCCGCAAACCTGCCCTCGACGCCGAGCACGTCGGCCTCGGCGACGTCGGGATCCGATCTCTACAATCAGAATACCGCAGCGGTCGTGACCTCCGGATCGGGGCAGACCGGCGTCAAGGTCGATTCGACCCAGACCGGTGCCGTCTCGACCTTCATGAGCAACAGCATCGCCGGCCCGTCGCTGCCGGTCTACACGTCGACCGGCGCGCCGCTCACGCTGACGACCCGCTGGGCCAAGGTCCAGGACGCGACGACCACGCCGGCTCAGCCGGCCGTGTGGAACCTGTACTACTCCACCAACCCGAGCGCGCTCACCACGTCCGACTGGAACAACGTGGGCACGGCCTTCACCTTCGATTCCACTGGGAAGCTCACCTCGCCCTCGACGAACCCGATTCCGCTGGGGCCGATCACCATGGGTGACTACACGTTCCCCAGCCTCAACATGAATCTCAGCGCCTCAGGCCTGACGCAGTATGCCGACACGACCGGTGCGGCGACGACCAACGCGCTGACGCAGAACGGCAACAGCTCCGGGACGCTCACGAGCGTGGCCGTCGGTCCGGACGGAAAGGTCAACGGCACCTTCTCCAACGGTTCGGTCGTGGCTCTCGCCTCGGTCGGCGTCGTCCAGTTCGCCAATGCCGACGGCCTGAAGGCCGATACGAACGGGAACTATCTCCAGACGGTCGATTCGGGGCCTCCGCTCGCGGGCCTCAACGGCAGCACGATCTCGGGCGCGAGCAACGAGCAATCGAACACCGACATTGCGACCGAATTCTCTAAGATGATCGTAACCCAGCAGGCTTACTCTGCGAACACGCGCGTCATGTCGACGGCCCAGACGATGATGTCTGATCTGCTCAACGTGATCCGCTGAGTGAGGGTGCGATTCGAGCCGCGGAGGCCGTGACATGTCGCTGAATGCGATCTCCACCTCGAGCGCAGGCCTCGCCGCCACCCAGGCGGCGATCAACATCGTCTCGCAGAACGTCGCCAATGCCGGGACGGCGGGCTACGTCAAGCGCACGCTCTCGACGGTCGCCACCGGGACGAACAATTCCGGCGTGGCCGCCGGCACGATCACCCGCAGCTTCGACGCCGCGGCGCTGAACCAGCTCCGGCTGGAGACCTCGGGCGCCGCCTACACGGGCACCAAGTCCGGCATCGCCGCCCAGCTCGACGCCCTCTACGGCGTGCCCGGCAGCGCCACCTCCCTCGACGGGACGCTGAACACCTTCACCCAATCGCTCCAGGAACTCGCCGCGAACCCGACCTCGGCGGCCGCCCGCACGACGGTGCTGGGCAATGCCGCGGCCGTCGCCAGCCTCATCAACAGCGCCGCCGGAACGGTGCAGAACCTGCGCACCGGCCTCGAGTCGCAGCTCGGCACCGACACGAGCGCGGCGAGCACCATCCTGTCCAACATCGCGACGCTCAACGGCAAGATCCAGAACACCACTGACAGCACCTCGCTGACCGATCTTCAGGACCAGCGCGACCAGGCGATCAACAGCCTGTCGAGCTACATGGACGTGCAGACGGTCCAGCAGCGCGACGGCACGGTCTCGGTCATGACCCAGTCGGGGGTGACGCTGGTCGACCGCGGGAACGCCGCGACCCTGACCTTCGATGGACGCGGCGTGCTCAGCCCCACCGCGAGCTACTCGACCGACCCCGCCCAGCGGACGGTCGGAACCATCACGGCGACGCTGCCGGGCGGCGGCAAGATCGACCTCGGCGCCCCCGGCGTGCTGCGGTCCGGCAGCCTGGCCGCCGAGATCGAGATGCGCGACCAGACCCTGCCGCAGGCGCAGCGGCAGCTCGACGATCTCGCGGCCGGCCTCTCGAAGGCGCTCACGAATACCGCGACCACCGGGACGTACAGCGGGACCGACACGCAGATCAGCGTCTCGACGATGCAGCCCGGGAACACGATCACCTTCCCGGTCACCGACAACACCGGGGCCGTGCGCAACGTGACGCTGGTGGCGTCCGCGACATCCAGCGGCGCGGTCGTGCCCGCCGCGCAGACCACGGATGCCAGCGGCCTCACGCTGACCTTCAACGCCAGCGGCGGGCCCGGCACATACGCGGCGGCCATCCAGTCCGCCTTCGCCACGTTCAACGCCTCCGGCAGCGCCTACAAGCTGCCGGCGCTGTCGGCGAATCCGGTCTCCTCGACCGCCACCAGCGCGACGCTGACGCTGGGGGCGGCCGGCAAGGTCGCCGGCGCGGCGAGCGCCAGCGTTACGGCCGTCTCGGCGTCGGACCTGAACACCGGCAACCCGTCGATCGCGATGTTCGTCGACGGTACGGGCAACAAGCTCTACACCGGCACGTTCGACGGCGGCTCGCAGCTCACCGGTTTCGCCCAGCGCATCACGGTCAACGGCGCGCTGGCGGGCAACACCGCCGCGCTGACGGCGACGAGCGCCACGGACACGAGCACGTCGGGCGCCCGCGCCCAGAAGCTGTTCACGGCGCTCACCGCGAACCAGCAGACCTTCTCGTCGTCGAGCGGTATCGGCGGCGTCTCGGCCCCCTACAGCGCCACCGTGATCGGTTTCGCGCAGGACATCGTGTCCACGCAGGGGGCCAACGCGTCGAACGCCGCGGCCCTCGACGCCACCCAGCAGACGGCGCTCTCCACGGCGCAGAGCCGGTTCTCCGCCGGGGCGGGCGTCAACATCGACCAGGAGATGTCGAACCTGATCGCCCTGCAGACCGCGTACGGTGCCAACGCCCGCGTGCTCACCGCGGCCCGCGACATGCTCAACCAGCTGCTGCAGATCTGATCATGACGACGATCACGCCCTTCGCGGCCGGCTCCTACATCACCAACCGCAACGCCTCGCAGCTCCAGGCGCTGAAGAGCCAGCTCAACGACCTGACCAACCAGCTCTCGAGCGGTCAGGTCTCGCAGACCTATGGCGGCCTCGGCTCCGGGCGGTCGACGGCTCTGTCCGCGCAGGCCACCCTGAGCGCGCTCTCCGGCTACGCCGCCGGCATCACCGCCGCGCAGACCCGGACCGACCTCGCGGTCACGAGCCTGACGCAGGTGGCGACCCTCGGCACCTCCACCGGGACGATGCTCCAGAACGGCCTGCAGAGCGTGGCGGCGAACTCGGTCTCCGGCCGGTCGACGGCGCTGGCCAACCTGCAGACGGCGCTCGACACGCTCAACGAATCGGCGGCGGGCAACTACCTGTTCGGCGGCACCGACACCACGACCCAGCCGGTGGTCGATTCGAGCAAGATCCTCAACGGCACGACCGACGCGAGCGGCAACACCCTCGACGGCCTCTCGACCCTGATCTCGCAGCGGGTCACCGCCGAGCTCGGCGCGGGGGGCAACGGCCGCCTGACGCAGACTCTGGCCAGCCCGGCCACGAGCGTGCAGGTCACCGAAGAGTCGAACAACCTGACCCGAGGACAGTTCGGATTCACCCTGGCGGGCGCGCCGACCACGACCGGCTCGGCGATCGGCGCGACCTACACGGCGGGCACGGCCACGAGCCCGGGCAGCTTCAGCCTCAGCATGACGACGCAGCCGAGCGCCGGCGACACCGTGTCGTTCGCGCTGAAGATGGCCGACGGCACCTCCACGACGATCACGCTCACGGCCGCGACGAGCGCGGACCCGAAATCGATCACCAACTTCGCCATCGGCTCGACGCCCGCCCAGACGATGGCCAACCTGTCGGCGACACTGAGCAACGCGCTGACCGGTGCGGCCAACAGCACGCTGGCGGTGAACGCCACCGCGGCGACCGCGTCGAACTTCTTCTCCGGCGCGGCGGAAGGCGGCCCGTCGGGGTCGGGCGTGATGCCGCAGCGCATCCTGTACGATGGCACCACCCCGGTCGGCTACAGGGCGGCCACGCCCCAGGACACGGTGCTGTGGTACCAGGGCGAGAACACCTACACGCAGCCCGCGCCGCCGGCAGTGCCGCAGCCGACCTCGGCGATCGACACACAGTCGGTCCAGGTGAGCGCGACCGGGAGCGTCGGGACGGGCGCCCGCGCCAACGATCCCGCCGTCCAGAACGTGCTCGCCGGCTTGGCGACCATGGCCTTCGGCCTGCCCACCACGAACGACGCCAACACCTACAACACCTACCAGACGGTGGCGACGAAGGCCGGCAGCCTGCTCTCGTCCGCCAACCAGACCCCGAGCGTCCAGGACACGGTCACGCAGCTCACCGTCGCGTCGACGCGGCTCTCGAATGCCGGCACGACCAACAAGGCGCTCCAGAACACCGTCCAGAACACCCTGGACGGGATCGAGCAGATCTCCCCCGAGGAGGTCATCACCAAGCTGCTCGACGTGCAGAACCGGCTCCAAGCCAGCTATCAGGTGACCGCGACGCTCTCGAAGCTCTCCCTCGTGAACTACATCAGCTGAGCTGATCGCCGAGACCGGTCAACGCGCGCCTGACGCTCGAAAAATCTCGCGACGTGTCGGGTTCACCATAGTCTTGCCGCTTTCCGAGAATGAAGCGCAGCGTGCGGTCGCGCCCACGCGCCGTCATTCGATTGAGGAGAGGTCGGCATGGCGCTGTCCGGACCCATCGAACTCGTCCTCCGCCTGGGAGCCGTCCCGCGTAGCGGCGCGATCGTCCTGGTCGAGCAGGCCGTCGACACCTACCTCGCGGGCTACGCGCATCCCGAAGAGCGCGCCATCGCCCTCGACATCCTCCTGCGCGACCTCGCCCGCCTGCGCATCCACGAGCCCGACCTCGACGGGTTCGTCGGCGAGGTCGAGCACTACATCGACCTGCTTCACCGGGATCTCGCCCGCCAGGCCGCCTGAGATGCGCGGCCGGATCCCGGTCTGCGCTGCCCTCGCGGCGATCGTGGCCGGCGCTGGCCCGGCCGAGGCCCTCGACCTGCGGGATCTGCCCGTGATCCCGGGGCCGGTGCCGTGCCCGTCCAAGGGCCAGGGCTTCGTGCGGCTGCCGGGGAGCGGCAGCTGCCTCCGCGTCTCGGGCCGCGTCGTCGCGGGGGCGGATCTGGCCGCGGGGAGCGGCGTCGCGGCAGCGCCAGTTGTCGCCGGCCGCATCGCGGTCGACAACCGCGTCGACACCGATCTCGGCGAGGTGCGGACCTACGTCCGGATCGGCGCCGGCCGCCGTCCGGGCGGGCCCTAGAGGTTGCGCGAGAGGACCAACGGCCCGCTGCGCACGCCGCGGCCGTACGGGGACGGCGCTGGCGTCTGCCGCCCGTAGCCGGAGGGGAGCTGTGCCCGACCGATCTCCTCCGCCAGGGTCTTGATCAGCCCTTCCGAGACGGTCTTGGCGCTGGCGAGCACCGTCTGGTTCGCCTCCACGGCCGCGGTGAACCGCCGGTGGGCGGTGCGCAGGGCCTCGACCCCGTCGGGATGGAAGCGCTTCAGTGCGACGGCGTTCGCCTTCGCGACCTCGAGACCCTGCATGTAGGCGGCGGCCAGCGCGGCCTTCGGCTCGGCCGCGGCGACGCCCTCCTGCAGTCGCCCTTCCCGGACGTAGGCCGCCTCTTCGGCGAGCACGGCTTCCAGCGCGGCCATGTTGCCGAGCACGCCCGCCACCAGGGCCTCGGCGGTGATCCGGTCCCCGACGCGCAGCGGTTCAGCCCTTTGCATGGATCGCTCCCTCGCTCGCCGCGCCCTGCATCTTCATGATCTCACGGAAAACCGAATCGGCGATGCCGACTCCGCCGCTCTTCACGATCTGCTTCGCGTATTCCTTGGTCAGCATCGAGCGGTAGACACCGCCGCCGGTCCCGTTCTCGCCGAGCGGCCCGTCGGTGCCCTCCGACTGGGTCAGCCGGTCGAGGCTGTTCTCCAGGAACATCGATTCGAACTCGGTCGCCGTCTTCAAGGCCTTGGCCTTGTTGGCGGTCTTGATGATCCCGTCGACGGCGCTCCCGGCCACCGAGGTTCCGACGCTGGCGGCGGCGCTGGCCGCGAGACTGGCGAGTTGCAGCATGGATCGTCCCTTCGCGTCCGTTCGGTCACATCAGCTCGATATCGGCCTGGAGCGCGCCCGCGGCCTTGATCGCCTGGAGGATCGAGATGAGATCCCGCGGGCCGACGCCCAGGGCATTGAGACCGTCGACCAACTCGCGCAGGCTGACACCCTCCTTCACCAGGGCGAGCTTGTTTCCGTCCCCGGTATCGACCTTCACCCCCGTGCGCGGCACCACGACGGTGCGTCCGTCGGAGAACGGCGCCGGCTGGCTGACCTGCGGCTGCTCGGTGATGGTGACGGTGAGGTTGCCCTGGGCGATGGCCACCGTCGACACGCGCACGTCTCGGCCCATGACGATGATGCCGGAGCGCTCGTCGACCACGACCCGGGCGGTCTGGTCAGGCTCCACCTTCAGCTGCTCCACCTCGGTGATGAGGCGGATCATGTTGCCGTTGTAGCGGGACGGGATCTGGATCGTGACGGTGGCCGGATCGGTGGGCTCGGCGGTGTCGGCGCCCATGAAGTCGTTGATCGCCGCGGCGATCCGCTTCGAGGTGGTGAAATCCGGGTTGCGCAGCGACAGACGCAGCGAGCGGGCGTCGTTCAGCTTGAAGGCGATCTCGCGCTCGATATTGGCGCCGTTGGAAATCCGGCCGTTGGTCGGCACGCCCCGGGTGATCTTCGCGGCATCGCCCTCGGCGGCGAAGCCGGCGATCGCCACCGAGCCCTGCGCCAGGGCGTAGACCTCGCCGTCGGCGCCGAGCAGCGGCGTCACCAGCAGGGTGCCGCCCTGGAGGGACTTGGCGTCGCCCAGCGACGAGACCGTCACGTCGATCCGGGTGCCCTGGGCGGCGAAGGGCGGCAGGCTCGCGGTCACCATCACGGCGGCGAGGTTCTGCGTGCGCATCGTGGCGCCGCGGGTGTTGACGCCGAGGCGCTCCAGCATGGCCTGGAGCGACTGCTTGGTGAACGGGATGTTGTTCAGCGTGTCGCCGGTTCCGTTGAGGCCGACCACGATGCCGTAGCCGACGAGCTGGTTCTGGCGAACGCCCTCGATGGAGGCGAGATCCTTGACGCGCGACAGGGCGAGCGCCGGCACGGACAGCGCGGCGAGAAGCAGGGCGCCCGCGAGGGCGACCGAGAGAGACCGGAGAGGACTGAACGCGTGACGCGGGCGCATGCCGTGTTTCGACCGTGACGGACCTGCCCCCATCCTGCCAGGGTCGTGCCAGCCGCCCGATCTGTGCAAGCCGTTGAAGAAAACAAAGTTTTTCCGGGCCAGGTCTGGCCCCGCGCCTCGCGGTGCCGGCACCGAACCTGCCGACCCGGCAGCTTCTGCCGGCTTGTTTACCCGCGCTTAACCCTGGCGGCCGAATTTCCGGTTCTGCGCGGGGGCGCTTGGAGCAACGCGAACCGGATCATGCGTGTCGAGACTCGCCAGCCGATCCAGAGCGCCGGCGGTGTCGCGTCCGCCCGGAAGCCCGAGGGCGGCGCAGCCTTCAGCCTCGGCGCGGCCCCGTCGTCGACGACGTCTGCCGGCGCGCCGGCCGCCGCCGCGACGCTCGCCGGGCTCGACGCGGTCCTGCTTCTCCAGGCCGAGGCCGACACGCCCCAGGAGCGGCGCCGGCGCTCCGCCCAGCGCGGCCAGGACCTCCTCGACGGCCTCGACCGGCTGAAGGCGGCACTGCTCGGCGGCCGCGTCGCGCCGCAGGATCTGCGCGCCATCGCCGGCCGCCTGAACGAGCGTGCCGGCCTCTCGGGGGATCCCCGGCTCGACGGCCTGATGGCCGAGATCGAACTGCGCGCCGCGGTGGAACTCGCCAAGCTGGAGATGGCCCGGCGCGTCTGACCGGGCTTCCGCACCTGACCCCGGGCGCATCCCGGTACCGCGCCCGGCGAGCGCCCGATCCCGCTACCCCGCCCGCTACACCGCCCGCCGCTTCGGACCCGTCGGCAACATCTGCGGCTCGCCCGGTCCGGTCTCGACGCCGAGATCCGGCACCGCGATGATCGGTGCGCCGCGCAGGTCCTTGCGGGTGACGATGGCGCCGCGCTCCTCGAGATAGGCCAGCATCCGCCGCGCCCGGCCGCCCGAGCTGGTGCCGTAGGCCTCGGCCAGCACGGTGTCGGTGGGGCAGGGGGCGCCCTCGATGGCGGCCCGAGCGACCACGAGGAACAGGCCGGCGAGGTCGTCCGGCAGGCCGGCCGCGATCGCCTGGGCCTGCTCCCAGCCGGAATTGTCCGCGACCGCGCCGCCGGCCTCGGCCCGCGCGACGGCGAGGCGCCGCTTGAACTCGGGCAGACCCATCGTGTCGCCGCGCAGGCGCCGGATCCGGCAGCGGACCGTGAAGTCCTGGTAGAGCGTGGCGGGAGTGCAGGCGGCGGCGTCGGCATCCGCCAGCACGGAGGCCAGCACCTCGGCGAGCGCCGCCTCGCGGGCCTCCGGGTCCATGGGTTCCTCCTCCGGCTCCTCCGCCGGAGCCGGCGGACGGTAATTGGCGAGCTGGACGAGCACGTCGGGCGCCGGCGCGGGGCGCGGCTTCGGCCGCGGCGCCAGCGGCGCGACGGTCTCGGCGGGGCTCGCTGTGAGGATCAGCGCGCGGGCATCCTCCAGGGCGTCGGGCAGGGGCACGAGGACCGGCGAGGAACTCCGGCTCACGGTCTGGGTCGGCCCGACCGCGATGGTGAGCGGGCGCCGGGACAGGGCCGGTCCCAGGGCCACGAAATGCCCGCGCGGCAGGTCACGAAACGTCTCGGCCTGCCGGCGCTCCAGCCCGAGGAGGTCGGCGGCGCGTGCCATGTCGATGTCGAGGAAGGTTCGGCCCATCAGGAAGTTCGAGGCCTCGGCCGCGACGTTCTTGGCGAGCTTGGCGAGGCGCTGCGTGGCGATGATGCCGGCGAGCCCGCGCTTGCGACCGCGGCACATGAGGTTGGTCATCGCGCCGAGCGACAGGCGCCTGGCCTCGTCTGAGACCTCGCCGGCGGCCGCGGGCGCGAAGAGCTGCGCCTCGTCCACGGCCACCAGCATCGGGTACCAATGGTCGCGGTCGGCGTCGAACAGGCCGCCCAGGAAGGCGGCGGCGGCCCGCATCTGGCCGTCGGCGTCGAGATTCTCCAGCGACAGCACCACAGAGACCCGGTGGGTCCGCACCCGGGCGGCGATCCGCTGCAGGGCGACGTCGTCGCCGTCGGCCTCCACCACGACGTGGCCGTAGCGGTCGGCGAGGCTGGCGAAGTCGCCCTCCGGATCGATGATCGCCTGCTGCACGAGGCCGGCGCTCTGCTCGAGCAGCCGCCGCAACAGGTGCGATTTGCCGGACCCGGAATTGCCCTGAACCAGGAGCCGCGTGGCGAGCAGTTCGGTGAGGTCGAGGAGCGCGGGGCGCTCGCCGGTCAGGCCGAGATCGATGTCGGAACGCATGGGGCCTCATAGCACGGCCCGGCGGGTCCGGGTGTGCCGCCGCGGCACTGTCCACGCTTCCCGCATATGGGCCGCGTGTGGGCCGCATGCGGGCGTCGATCCGAGGCGTGGCTCCGCCGCCGGTGCGCGATCGGGCCGTCAACCCCCGTCCGGGAGCCCCGGGCCCCGCTCTTACGCCCTGGACCCCGGCATGGCGGCCCTGTAGGCCCACGGCCCTTCTCTCCACTCCCGGATCCACGACACGATGGCGGCCTGCGGCCTCGATTTCGGCACGTCGAACACCACGCTCGGGCATATCGGCCCGGACGGCCCGACGCTGCTGCCCCTGGAGGGCGCGCACCGGACAATCCCGAGCGCGATCTTCTTCGAGCTCGGACGGGAGCCGATCATCGGCCGAGCCGCCACGGCGGCCTATGTCGAGGGCCGGTCCGGCCGGCTGATGCGCGGGCTGAAATCCGTGCTCGGCACGCCGCTCATGGATGAGGCGACCCCGGTCGGCCGCCAGCGGCTGCGCCTGCGCGACGTCATCGCCCGCTACCTCACCGCCGTGAAGGCGCGGGCGGAGGCCGCCAGCGGCCAGAGCCTCGACACGGTGGTCCACGGCCGCCCGGTCCACTTCGTCGACGGCGACCCGGAAGCGGATCGCCGCGCGGAGGACACGCTGCGCGACATCGCCCGCGACGTCGGCTTCCGGGAGGTCTCGTTCCAGTACGAGCCGATCGCCGCAGCACTCGACTACGAGCGCCAGGTCCGCGCGGAGGAGATCGCCCTCGTCGCCGACATCGGCGGCGGCACCTCGGACTTCTCCATCGTGCGCCTCGCGCCGGAGCGGCGGGGGCGGCCGGACCGGGCCGGCGACATCCTGGCCAACGACGGCGTGCGGATCGGCGGCACCGATTTCGACCGACAGCTCAGCCTCGGCACGGTGATGCCGCTCCTGGGCCTCGGAAGCCCGATGCGCCGCGGCGACCTCGCGGTGCCGAACGCCTACTACCACGACCTCGCCACGTGGTCGGCGATCAACCGCCTCTACAATCAGAAGACCCTGCGCGAGATCGACGAGGTCATCCGCGACGGCGCCCGGCCCGACCTGCTCACGCGGCTGCGCGAGGCGGTGGAGGGCGAGCGCGGTCACGCCCTGGCCGGGGCGGTGGAGAGCGCCAAGATCGCGGCGTCCGAACAGGACGCGACCCTGCTCGACCTCGGGCTCCTGGAGCCCGGGCTCGCGGTCCCGGTGGATCGCGCGACCCTGTCCGCCCAGACGGGGGACCTCGCCCGCGCCGTCGCGGCCCGGATCGCGCGCTGCCTCGCGCAGGCGGAGCTGACGGCCGACCGGGTCGACGCCCTGTTCCT
The DNA here is from genome assembly GCF_900110155.1 of Methylobacterium sp. UNC300MFChir4.1. Taxonomy (NCBI): domain Bacteria; kingdom Pseudomonadati; phylum Pseudomonadota; class Alphaproteobacteria; order Hyphomicrobiales; family Methylobacteriaceae; genus Methylobacterium; species Methylobacterium sp. UNC300MFChir4.1. Next base: position 483,471 of record NZ_FOCS01000001.1, read on the forward strand.
CACCGGCGGCTCCACCGGCCTGCCGCACCTGCGCGCCGCGCTGACGGCCGCGCTGCCGGCCGCCCGGGTGGTGGAGGGCGACACGTTCGGCTCGGTGGGGCTGGGCCTGACCATCGAGGCGGCCAGCCGCGGAGCGTGAGGCCGCGCCCGGCCGGGCGCGCCGCCTCTGCGGCGATTGACGGGCCGGCCTTGATCCTCGACAAGGCGGTCCCTCCCGCTCGGAGACAACGGCGGCCCATCCGGGCTCCTCCGCGCCGCCTCGCCCGATGCTGTTCAACTCCTTCGTCTTCCTCCTCGCCTTCCTGCCGGCCGCGCTGATCCTGCACGGGCTGGTGGCGCGCGCCGCCCCCGCGTGGCGGCTGCCGCTCCTCGTCGCCCTGTCCTTCGTGTTCTATGGCTGGTGGGACGTCCGGTTCGTGCCGCTGCTGGCCGGCTCGATCCTGGCGAACTGGTGCGTGGCGCGCGCCTATCGCCGGTGGCCCGGCCGCTGGCTGATCCCGGCGGCGATCGCCGCCAACCTCGCGCTACTCGGCGTGTTCAAGTACCTCGACTTCGCGGCCGACCTCGCCAATCTGATCCCCGGCCTGGAGGCGCAGCGGCTCGGTCTCGCCCTGCCGCTCGGCATCTCGTTCTTCACCTTCCACCACATCATGTATCTCGCCGACCTGCGGGCCGGCCGGGCGCCGGGCTTCGGGCTCGTGAAATACGCCCTCTACATCGCGTTCTTCCCGCAGGTTCTCGCCGGCCCGCTCGTGCGCTGGAGCGAGATCATGCACCAGTTCGACGAGGCGCCCTACGCGCGGCCCGACGCCGCCGAGCGCTTCGCCCGCGGGCTGATGCTGCTGACCGTCGGCCTCGCCAAGAAGGTGTTCCTCGGCGATCCGCTCGCGGAATACGTGAACCCGGTGTTCCAGGCCGCCGCTGCCGGCAAGGCCGTCACGGTGGTCGAGGCGTGGCAGGCGACGCTCGGCTTCACGTTCCAGATCTACTTCGACTTCTCCGGCTACACCGACATGGCGCTGGGCATCGCACTGCTGTTCGGCCTCGTCCTGCCGCAGAACTTCGACGCGCCCTACCGCGCCACGTCGCTCCGCGACTTCTGGCGGCGCTGGCACATGACCCTGTCGCGCTTCCTGCGCGACTACCTCTACATCCCGATGGGCGGGAACCGCCGCGGGCTGCCGCGGCAGGTCGGGGCGCTCGTCGCCACGATGACGCTCGGCGGCCTCTGGCACGGGGCCGGCCTGACCTTCCTCGCCTGGGGGGCGCTGCACGGCATCGGCCTCGGGGCCGGTGTCCTGGCGCGCCGGGCCCGGATCGCGATTCCCGCGCCGCTGGGCTGGGTGCTCACCAGCCTGTTCGTCGTGCTGACCTGGGTTCTGTTCCGCGCGACGAGCTTCGAAGCGGCCCTCGCGATCTTCAAAGGACTCTTCGGGCTCGCGCCGAGGGGCTCCGGCTTCAAGTGGCGCACCATCGCCATCGCCGCCCTGGTCGCGACGGTCGGGCCCACCGCCTGGAACGCGGTGTACCGGCTGCCGCCGCGCCGGCTCCTCGCCTTCGGCTTCGCGCTGCTGTTCGTGCTCGTCCTGCTGAAGATCGGCGACGATGCGAACTACGAGTTCATCTACTTCCAGTTCTGAGGATGGCGCCCGCACCCCCCACGACCGACAGGGACTGGCGCGGCTTCGCCCGCGCCCTGGCCCTGTCGATGGTCGGACTCTTCGCGGGCCACCTCGCCCTCGCGGTGCTGGTCGACCCCTACGATACCGGCCGCTCGACGCTGCTGTCCCGGGGGGCCGTGCGGCCGCAGGGGCCCCGCACGGCCTCGGCCGTCCGCGGCCGCGATCCGGCCTATGCGGGCGTGGTGATCGGCAACTCGCACATCCAACTCATCGAGCCGGCGGCACTGACCCGGCTCACCGGCATCCCGTTCCTCCAGCTCTCGGTGCCGGCCACCGGCCCGTCCGAGCAGTTCGCCTTGCTGGGATGGTACCTGCAGCACCACGCCCGCCCCGCCGCGATCGTGCTCTCGGCCGACGCGTTCTGGTGCGCGGACGACCCGTCCTTCCCGAGCGAGCACGGCTTTCCCTACTGGCTCGTGGGCGACTGGCCCGCCTACCTGCGCGGGCTGATCCGCTTCTCGGCCGCGCAGGAGACGGTCAACCGCATCGGCTGGCTCCTGAACCCGCGCCGCAAGACCGCCGCGGCCGACGGCTGGTGGGATTACGAGCGCAACTACCTGAGCCAGGGCTTCGGCGTCGATCCCGCCAAGAAGGCGGCGCTGGAGAAGCCGGTCGGGCCCGAGCCGGAGCCGCGGCACGGCGGCCCGTTTCCGATCGCGGCGCGCCTGCGCGCCGAACTGACCCGGATCCCGGCGGAGACGCCGGTCGTGGTGGTGTTCCCGCCGGTCTACGCCCGCGGCGAGCCGCCGCCCGGCAGCCCTCGGGCGCGGGCCGAGGCGGCCTGCCGGGCCGAGGTGCGCACGGTGCTGGCGACCCACGCGCTCAGCACGGTGGTCGACTGGCGCGACGGCCGCCCCGCGGCGGCCGATCCCGACCAGTTCTTCGACCAGACCCATTACAGGCTGCCGATCGCCCGGAGCCTGACGACCGAGATCGCCGAGGCGATCGTACGGTTGCGGACCAGATGACAGCGTAAAACATCTGTACCGTGGCCTGTTTGCCGCACGCGGCGATGCAGTGACAGCCAGTTACAGCCCCTGCATCCGTGTGCGTTGTGGCGATGAGGCACCTCGACTATACGGCACCTCACGTTATCGCCGCACACCGGCCATCCCCTGGTGGGCGGTTTACCATCCAGCGAGGGTGACGCATGGCGAAGGTGCAGCTGGAGGACGGCTACGTCCCGTCCGACGACGAGCCCTTCATGAACGACCGGCAGCGCGAATATTTTCGGCGCAAGCTGCTGAGCTGGAAGAACGACATCCTGCGCGAGGCGCAGGATACGCTGGTGGCTCTGCAGAGCGAGAACGAGAACCACCCCGACCTCGCCGACCGCGCGTCCTCCGAGACGGACCGGGCGATCGAGCTGCGGGCCCGGGACCGCCAGCGCAAGCTCACCGGCAAGATCGACGCGGCGCTGGCCCGGATCGAGGACGGGTCCTACGGTTTCTGCGAGGAGACCGGCGAGCCGATCTCCCTGCGCCGCCTCGACGCGCGCCCGATCGCCACCCTGTCCCTCGAGGCGCAGGAGCGGCACGAGCGCCGCGAGCGCGTCTACCGCGACGACTGACCGGGTCCGGCCCGCGCGCCGGATCCCGCGCAGCGCCGGCGCGGCGCCTACTGAGTCAGCCGCAGCGCGCCGATGCTGGCCTGGATCGACTTGAAGGCCTTGATCAGGTCGTCGGACGAGTTGGCGAGGTAGAACTGGTCCGGTGACGAGGCGCAGTTCCGCAGCAGCGTCTGGCCGGCCGAGTCGATCGGATCCGCCGGGACGCTGAAGCCGATCGTGTAGATCGATATATTATTTGTCTTCGCGTTGCTGCACGCGAGGGCTGTCAGTTTGTCGAGCGCATCCCGCGCTGTGCGGGCATTCGAAATATTTTGATTGCTGGGCGGAAGCCGCGAATTCGGGTTCGATCCATCGGCGTTCGTAAAATAGCCGAAGGGAAAATACATGGATTTATTGTAGGACGGGTTCGAATTTACGGGCCAGGTATTTTCCCCGTCTGTCATGAGGATCATGATCTTGTTGATCGTGCTGAGGTCGGAATTGGCGCTGTTCGAGGAGTAGCGCGCGCCGTCTGCGAACACGCTGTTCGGGGAAAGCGTGCGCCATCCCCACATGAAACCTTCATGAATATTGGTCGAGCCTGAGGCTACCATCAGGTTGATCAAGTTCTTGAGCGTCGTGGTATCACTGGTCAGTCGCTGAAGCGGCTGGGTCGTGCAGCCGAAATTCGGCCCGTTGGGAATACCCGTGTAGCGGTTTCGCGAGGTGGGCGACGGATCGCGGGGGCTGAGATACTTGCATGCACGCGCCTCGGCCGTCGAGAATGACGTGTCCCGGGTCGGCTTGGGGCAATCGGGGCTGTTCGTATAATCGTCGATATAGCTGTTAAAGCTGATACTCGATGAGTTTTTGGTCGAGTATTCGCTATATTCCGACGAGCCGTCACCCGGCTCGTCGGGGGCGAAGAGCGGGAGATAATAAGAATCCTTGTTGCTCGCGGTCGGTGCGCCGTCTTGAACATTCAGGGGATAGGGCAGAGTTTCGAGGCATCCCGCCCAGGCCCAGCCGGAGTTGGCCGCCTGCAACTTCGAGAAGATGTCGAAGCGATTGGTGATGCCCGTGCCCTGAAGGCCGTTGACGTTGAGCCAGTGATAGCTGGATTGCGCAGCTTGATCGATCCAGGTCGCGTAACGATAGGTGGCTGGATTGACAGCCACAGACGCGGCGAACGGCACGATGGAGATCTTGCTCGCGCTGGAGAAGGCCGGGCTGGTGTAGACGTAGTTGACGAAGTCGGTCGCGGCCGTCTGGACGGCCTGAAGCTTCGACTGTCCCCCGCTCGAGGCGGCCATCGAGCCCGTGTTGTCGAGCACGAGCGCGATCTCGAAAGTCTTCGGCAGCGGCGTGGCGCATTGCGAGACGGCGCCCGGGTTGATGCGCTGGGTCCCGGTCAGGCCGCCGAAGAAGGTCGTCGACTGCTTGTGAGCGGTCAGCGTGATCTTGCGCGGGCTGCTGGTGATGGCCAGCCGGTCGACCACGAGGCTCGCGGCCCCCATGGCACCGGTCATCGTCGTCTGCGCCAGGGCGTTGAGTTCGGTTTCGGACGTCGTCAGCGGCGTCTGGCAGAGCAGCAGCGCCGTAGCGTCGGCCGCGGCCTGGAGCTTCGTCTCCAGCCGCGTGGCGAAGCCGTAATCGATCGCCGCGCCGCCGACCATCACCATCGGCACGCTCAGGAACGCGAACAGCAGGGCGACGTTGCCGCCGCGGTCGCGCAGGAAATCGCGGCGCCGCTCGGGGCGGCCGTCAGGTTTTGCGAACGATCTTCGTGCCATCGCAGTTCGATTGTTTGTCGTCCGGCAGGACGACTTCCGTGTAGGTGCTGGTGCCGTAGGCCTGGCCGCCGCGGGTCGGCCACGGCGCGCTGCTGGTGAACGTGATCGTGTTGCTCACGCCTTTGGCGAGCTTGACCAGCGCGCTCCCGATCATCGGCGTGTAGCTGATGCTGACCTCAGCCAGGACGTAGCGCATGCCCGGCATCCGGTAGCCGTCCGGCACGGTCAGGCTGGGCGCGGGGCCGGGGCTCCGCGCGGTCCCGTTGGTGTTGGCGACGCTCGAGCAGACCACCGGAGGACCGCTCGGGTCCTTCGCGTCGGTGCCCATCGCGCTGACCACGATCTTGACCTTCGACGTGTCGAACGGGCGCATCACCGCCGTGGCGGAGGCGAGGATGTCGTTCATCACGGTGGTGCTGATCGGGTTCTGTGTGTCGCCCTGCGCCGTCAGGTCCGCCACGGTGCGGCCGAGCTGCGTCAGCTTGCGCCACTCGTCGATGGCGTGCGTCACCTCGGTCATGCCCGCCCAGATCGCGAGCAGGATCGGCAGGATGACGGCGAACTCGACGGCCGCGCCGCCGCGCCTGTCGTGCCGGAGCCGCGCCGCCCGCCGGGTCAGGACGGCGAGGACGGGCACGGGCTCGCTCCGACGATCTGATAGGGCTCGGTGCGGAACACCGCCGTGGAGGTCAGCAGGCTCGATCCCTCCGCGGAGCCGCTGGTGAACTGCTTCGTATTGAGGCCCATCAGATTGAAGAAGGTCGGGAACGGCACGGCCGCTGTGACGATCACGATCGTCCCGGGCGAAGCGCATTTGTAGTTGGAGCCGAAACTCGTGCTCCACGTGCCCGTGGCGGTGTCGATCGGCTTGGTCGCAGTCGCGCTCGCGAAGCTGCTCGAGGTCGCGACGTCGATCTTGACGTTCTGGCAGTTGAAGACGGTGGGCACGGGGCTGACGGCCGATCCGCACATCCTAGCCTTCAGGGTCGCGAGCACGGTCGCCGGATTGGTCTGGCCGGCGGTGTCGAGCTGGAACTGGCCGGTGAAGATCGTCCGGACCGCGTTCTGGAGCGCGCGATCGAAATTCTGCGTCGCCCACATCTGGAACACGATCTGGATGATCGCGCCGCACAGCGCCAGGAAGGGCAGGGCCACCAGGGCGAACTCCACCGCGGCCGCGCCCCCGGTTTCGCGCCCCAGGCGCGCGAGGAGGCAACCTGGCGTCACTCTGACCTGCGTTCCTACAAGTCCTCGGCTGTTCATATGCGAGCAGATCACTCGGAAGTAGACATCTCATCCGATGTGACGCCAAGCTTTTGCGAAACTCTTAATCCAATCGACTAGACCAGGGTTATCAAAGGGCCGCTACTTTTGGTTGTAATAGCGCCGGCGTGTCGGCGACGCGGTGTTGACGCACCGCCTGCGCGCGCCAGTTCCTCGCGCAGCGTGCCGGAGAACCCCATGAGATCCCCCCTGATCGCGCTCGTGGTCGGCGCGGTGGCGCTCGCGCTCGCCGCCTGCGATGCCCCGAAGCCGGGACCGGCCGGACCTCCCGGTGCGAAGGGTGATCGGGGACCGGCGGGGCCGGCCGGGCCGGCGGGGGTGAACGGCGCCACCGGCGCCCGCGGCCCCGCGGGCGACCCGGGCCCGGCCGGACCAGCCGGTCCGCCGGGACCGTCCCTGAACAGCCAGGTGCGCCTCGACGTGGCGTGCCGCCGTGACGAGGAATTGATTGGCGCTTACTGCCGAGGCATGGCGGTGGTGCCGTCGGTGACCGTCACGGACGGCGTGTCCACGGTCGGCTGCCTCGACATGACCGCCAAGGCCGCCAAGGATGCCCAGCCCGTCGCAGTCTGCATGAAGAAGCCATGAGACTCGCCGTCCCCGCTCTTCTGGTCGCGCTGGTGTCCGGCCCCGCCTGCGCGCAATCCTTCGTGCCCACGGAACGGGCGGCGATCGACCTCGTGCGCGACCGGCGCACCGCCGGCTTCACCACGGTGGCGCGGACGCTGGCCTATGCCGAGCGCGCGACCGGCGGCGCCTTCCGTCTCGGCGGCTACCGGGTCGATTACCGCCCGGACGTCCCCTTCGCCCGGGTGCGGATCTGCTATCGCCTGGGGATCGACCCGCCGACCTGCGGCCTCGCTTACCGCGTCGCGGTCAATCCCGCCCATGTCGAGCCGGCCGACCGCTACAGCGGCCTGACGCGCGACCTGGAGCACGGCCCGCAGGCCTTCCTCCGGGCACTCGCCCGGGAGGCCGACCTCCAGCGCCAGCCGGATATCCTGCGGAAGGTCGAGGCCGCGCTCGAGCCCTACAACCCCTACGACTGGCGCTGAGGGACGCGGCTCTCAGAGCAGCCGCGGCCAGCGCAGGAGCCGCTCTGGCGCGAAGGCAGCGACCGGCACGGCCGGTTCCCGGCCGGTGGCGAGGTCGGCGACGATCTCGCCGGTGATCGGGCCGGTGGACAGGCCGATATGGCCGTGGCCGAAGGCGAAGAGCAGGCCGTCGTGCCGGGGGGCGCGGCCGATCACCGGCATCCCGTCGGGGGTCGACGGCCGGGAGCCGAGCCACGGCGCGTTGTCCAGCGGGCCGCCGAGCCGAAGGGTGGAGGCCGCCTCCCGGGACGCCGCATCGATCTGGGTGTGGTCGGGCGCGGCGGCGCGCGCGTTGAGCTCGACACCGGACAGGACCCGGACCCGGTGCTCGCCCATCGGCGACAGGATCGAGCCCGCGCCCGTGTCGAGGATCGGCCGGGTCAGCGGCGCGCTGTCCGGATGCAGGGCGTAGTGGCGGTGGTAGCCGCGTTCGGCCGCAACGGCGAAACGGTAGCCCAGGGTCCGGGCGATCGCTCCGGACGCGGCGCCGGCCGCGAGGACAACCTGTCGGCCCCGCACCGCGCCGCCGTCGTGATCGACGCGCCAGCCGTCCGCCTGGGGCTCCAGCCGGGCGACGCTGCCCCGCAGGCGGCGGCCGCCGAGACCGGTGAACAGGGCCTCGCACGCCTCGATGAGCCGGCCGGGCTCGCGGACCGACCCCGTCTCGGTGAGCAGCATGGCCCGCGCGTAGGGCCGCACCAGCGCCGGCTCGAGCGCGCGCAGCGCCGCGGTGTCGAGGATGTCGAAGGCGACCCCGTGCCCGGCCAGGATCTCGCGCTCGAGGGCGGCGGACGCGAAGGCAGCTTCGGTGCGGTAGGCCTTGATCCAACCCGTCCGCTGCAGCCGGTCGCTGGTCCCGGCCCGGGCCGCCAGCCGCTCGTGGGCCGGATAGGCGGCGCTGGTCAGCGGCAGCAGCGCCTCCGCGGCGCGGCGCCAGCGCGAGGCGCGCGCGGCGGCGAGGAAGTGCGCCGTGTAGGGCACGATCCGCGGGAGATGCCCGTAGTGCAGCCGCAGGCCGCGATCGGCGTTGCGCAGGTAGGCCGGGAGCTTGCCCCACAGGGCCGGGCTCGACATCGGCAGGATCGAGCCGCGGCTGACCACGCCGGCATTGCCGTAGGAGGTCCGGGCCCGCGCCTCGCCGGGATCCAGCAGCACCACGTCGAGCCCGCGGTCCCTCAGCGCGATGGCGCTGGCGAGGCCGACCATCCCGCCGCCGACCACCACGATGTCGGCCGTCTCGTCCGTCGCCATGCCGCTCACATCCTGCACCGCACCACGCGCGCCCTTCTGCCGGGTTTCCCGCGTCCTGGGTAGCGGGCGCTGCGGGGGACGCATCCGGCCGGTGTGATCGCGAAGTCCCGCGCACATTCCCGCGCAGATCGGCTAGAGAGCGGGCCATGACTCTCGTCCGCTTCGCACCCTCGCCGACCGGGTATCTCCATATCGGCAACGCCCGGCCGGCCCTGCTCAACGCCCTGTTCGCCCGCCGGACCGGCGGCCGCTTCCTGCTGCGCCTCGACGACACCGACGCGGAGCGCTCCACGGAGGCCTTCGCCCAGGCGATCGGCGAGGATCTCGCGTGGCTCGGCATCGTGCCCGACCTGTTCGCGCGGCAGAGCGACCGCACGGCGCAGCACGACGCCGCCGCCGACCGCCTGCGCGCAGCGGGAAGGCTCTACCCCTGCTACGAGACGCCGGAGGAGCTGGAGCGCCGCCGCAGGCGTCAGCTCGGCCGCGGCCAGCCGCCGATCTACGACCGGGCGGCTCTGCAGCTGACCGCCGAGGAGCGGGCGGCGCTGGAGGCCGAGGGCCGCCGGCCGCACTGGCGGTTCCTGCTCGAGGCGCGGACCGTCGGCTGGGACGACCTCGTCCGCGGGCCGGCCCATGTCGACTGCGCGTCCCTGTCGGACCCGGTGCTGATCCGCGCCGACGGCAGCTACCTCTACACGCTGCCGTCGGTGGTGGACGACGCCGGTCTCGGGATCACCCACGTCATCCGCGGCGAGGACCACGTCACCAACACCGGCGTGCAGGTGCAGATCTTCGAGGCCCTGGGCGCGCCCGTCCCGGTCTTCGGCCACCACAACCTGCTGACGACGGCCGACGGGGAGGGGCTGTCGAAGCGCCTCGGCCACCTGTCGCTGCGCGGCCTGCGCGAGGCCGGTTACGAGCCCGCGGCGGTGCGCTCGCTGGCGGTGCTCACCGGCTCGGCCGAATCGGTGCGGGCGGTGCCCGACCTCGACACCCTCGCGGGCCTCGTCGATCTCGGCGAGATCTCGCGGGCGCCGGCCCGGTTCGACCCGGCGGAGCTCGACGGCCTCAACGCCCGCTTGGTCCACGTCATGCCGTACCCGGAGGCGGCCGCGCGCCTCGCGGCTCTGGGGATCCCGGAGGACCGGGCAGAGGCGTTCTGGGTCGCGGTGCGGGCCAATCTCGGGCGCGTCGCGGAGGCGGCCGACTGGTTGCGGGTCGTGGCCGGTCCCGTCGAGCCGGTGCTCACCGAGCCCGCCGTGATCGCGGCCGCCCGCGAGACCCTGCCGCCCGAGCCGTTCGGCCCGGAGACCTGGAAGGCGTGGACGACCGAGATCCGGACCCGCACCGGGGCCAAGGGCCGCGGCCTGTTCATGCCGCTCCGGCTCGCCCTCACCGGCCTGGAGCACGGGCCGGACCTCGCCGGCCTGCTGCCGCTGATCGGGCGGGAGCGGGCGGCGTGCCGGCTCTCCGGCGCGGCCGCCTGAGCGATCAGCGGCCGGGCTTCGGGCGCGCCTCGATCAGCGCGGCGTCGAGCAGGAAGCTGCCGTCGGCCTCGATGGCGAAATGCGCCGCGACCTCCGCGGGCGCGGTGACCTGCAGCGCCCGGATCGCCGCGACGTGGGTCTCCGGCGTCCGCATCCGGGCGATCCAGCTGGCGAACTCCATGCGCGGCCGGCTCGGCGTCGCGTCGCCGGGCGCGAATCCGGCCGCCTCCAGCAGGGCCCGCCATTCCGAGACCCGGTAGTCGCGCACGTGCGAGGGGTCGCGCAGCAGCTCCAGCGCCTGCAGGTGCGTGTCGAGCAGCGGATCCTCGGGCGCGACGATGTCGCTGACGATGAGGAACCCGTCCGCCCGCAGCACTCGTCGCGCCTCCGCCAGGGCCGCCGGCACGTCGCGCCAGTGGTGGGCGCTGTAGCGGGTCAGGACGGCGTCGAAGCTCGCGTCGGAAAAGGGCAGGGCCTCGGCGCCGCCCTGCCGGGTCTCGATCCGGTCGAGCCCCCGCCGGGCCGCCTCGGCCGCGACCGCCGCCAGCATCTCGGCCGACAGGTCGTAGGCCGTGACGGCGGCGCCAGTGGCGGCCGCCGCGAAGGCGACGTGGCCGCCGCCGCAGCCGAGGTCGAGCACCCGCAGACCCGGTCGCGCGCGGACCCGCTCGCCGATCCGGTCGAGATCGGCGCCGGCGGCGTGCACGGCGCTGGTCACGTAGGCGGAGGCCTGCGCGCCGAACTGGTCGACGACGTGTCGGGCGTGGCTGCGGGCGTTCATCGGCGGATCTCCCGGATCAGGTCGCGAGCGGCTTCAGGCGGGACAGCCGCAGGGCGATCATCAGCGCCAGACCGTACAGCCCGCCCACGAACAGCACCACGCCGTTCCACCCGGAATGGGCGAAGAACCAGCCGCCCGCGGTCCCGAGGACCGACGAGCCCAGATAGTAGAGGCCGAGATAGATCGCCGAGGCCTGGGCCCTGTCGCGCAGCGCCCGCCGCCCGACCCAGCTGCTCGCGACCGCGTGGGCGCCGAAGAAGCCTACCGTCGTCACTACGATGCCGGCCAGGATCACCAGCAGGCGGTCCGAGAGCGTCATCACGATGCCGGCCAGGCCGACGGCGGTGGCGACCCAGAGGACACGGCGGCGGCCGAAGCGGCTCGCCAACTCGCCGGTGACAGGGCTGCTGACCATACCGGCGAGGTAGACCGAGAAGATCATCCCGATCACCGCCTGGCTCAGCGCGTAGGGCGGGTCGAGCAGGCGGAAGCCGATGTAATTGTAGATGCAGACGAAGCCGCCCATCAGCAGGAACGCCTCGGCGAAGAGCCAGGGCAGGCCGGCGTCGCGGAAATGGTGGGCGAAGCTGCCCGGGACTTCCGCCCAGGCCAGCCGGCGCGGCACGAAGCGGCGCGAGGGCGGCAGCCAGCGCCAGAACGCCAGCGCGGCGGCGAGCGCGAGGCCGCCGATCACCGCGAGCCCGGCGCGCCAGCTGACGAAGTCCGCCATCACGCCGCTGATCAGGCGGCCCGACATGCCGCCCAGCGCGTTGCCGCCGACGAGCAGGCCCATCGACAGGCCGATGGCCTTGGCGTCCATCTCCTCGGCGAGATAGGCCATGGCGACGGCCGGGAGTCCGCTGGCCGTCAGCCCGGTGAGCGCGCGCAGCGCCAGGAAGCCGTACCAGCCGGGGACCAGGGCGGCTACGACCGTGAGCACCGCCGAGGCGACCAGCGAGGCCAGCATCACCGGCTTGCGCCCCCAGATCTCCGAGAGCGGGCTGACGACGAGCAGCGCCACCGCCAGCAGCCCGCAGGGCAGCGACAGGGCGAGGCTGCTCGCAGCCGGCGAGACGCCGAAATCCTCCGCGTAGATCGGCAGGAGCGGCTGGACCGCGTAGAGCACCGCGAAGGTCGAGAAGCCGGCCGCCGCCAGGGCCAGAGCCGTGCGGCGGAAGACCGGTGTGCCCGACCGGATGAGCCCGTCCTCCGCCTCGCTGTTCATGACCGTCCCGCGCCGCTGTCCTCAACCGGTGGTGAGGCGCTGTGGCCGCACGGTCAACTGCCGCGCAGGACAGGCCCGCGCGGCGGCCGCCCTAGCGCGGCGGCGGAGGCGGCGGAGGCGCTGCCTGGCCCTGCCCCTGACCTTGCCCCTGCTGCAGCAGCGGCGTGATCCGCTGGACGACGACGCGGCGGTTCTCCCGCGACGGGCCCTGCGTGTTCACTTTCAGGTACTGCTCGCCGTAGCCCTGGGTGGTCAGGTTCTCCGGCGGCACGCGGAACTGCTCGGTCAGCACGGTCGCCACCGACTGGGCGCGCCGGTCCGACAGCGACAGGTTGTCGAGCGCGGAGCCGACGGCGTCGGTGAAGCCCTCGATCAGGAACACCTCCCGCGGGTTGGCCTGGATGGCGCGGTTCATCGCGCCGGCGATCACCGACAGCTTGGCCGCTTGATCGGGCGTGACGGTGAACGAGCCGGTGTCGAAGGTGATCGTGTTGATGTCGACCGAGCGCAGGCGGGCGCGGAGGTCCGGGCTGTAGCGGATCTGGTCCAGCGTGTACCGGCGGTCGACCTGCACCACGGGCGGCGCCGTCAGCGCCTCGTAGACCTCCGCCTCGTCGGCCTGGGCGTAATCCACGATGTAGCGGTCCCGCGGGATGCGGATCTCCGGCGGCGGCAGCACCACCACGTCCTCGTAGATCGGGCGGAGCGGGCCGGCGTAGCTGTTGTCGATCAGGACGAGCTCGCGACCGTCGCGGTAGCGGAGGTAGCGGCGCAGCATCCGACCGTCATCGTTCGTGACGGTGACGATCTGCTCGCCGCCGGGCCGGTCGACGTAGCTGTAGAAGTCCGCGCCCTGCCGCTCGAACCGGTAGCCGCGCGGGTCGAGGGTGCGGAAGCGCTCGTTCTCGTCGTGGCGGATCAGGTAGCCGTCGCGGTCCTGCACGATGATGCGGCCCGGCTCCCGGTAATAGGTCCGGCCATCCTCCCGGAACTCGCGCCGGTCTGTGCGGACCTGATCGAAGTCGCGCACGCCGTCGTTCTGGCGGAAACCGCCGGGGACGTAGCCGGGCTGTCTTGGCCGGTTGAAGGCGTTCGGGTCGGCCGGACGGTCCGGGCCGCCCGCCGGCGGCTGTCCCGGCTGTGCCGGCGCCGTCCCGGGCTGCGGGCCGCCGGGCGGCGGGGCCTGTCCGGGGGCGGGAGCCTGGCCCGGCGGCACGAACGGCCGTCCCGGAATCCCGGGGGCCATGTTGGGCGGCACCGGCCGTCCGGGCTCGGCGCCGGGAGCACCGTTGGGCTGGGCCGGCGCCCGTCCCTCGGGCTGGGCTCCCTGCGGCTGGAACGGCCGTCCCGGAACGCCCGGAGCGGCGTTGGGCGCCTGCGGCCGGCCGGGCTCGGCGCCGGGACCGCCATTCGGCTGGGCGCGGTTCTCGAGTTGGCGGTTCTCGGGCTGGCGATTGTCGGGCTGCGCGTCTGGGCGCTGGGCCGGCCGACCGGGTGCGCCGGGGGGCGCGTTCGGCGGCTGAGACCGATCGCCGGGCGCACCCGGACCGCCCGGACGCTGACCCGGCGGTCCGCGATCCGGCGCGGACCGGTCGGGGGCCGCGTCGCGCTGCGCGGGACGGTTCGGCTGGTCGTCGGGACCGGGGCGATCCCGGTCGGGCGCCTGGCGCTGATGCGGCGGGGCCGGCGGACGCTCCGGCGCGGGCCGCCCCTGGGGCGGCGGAGCCTGATCTCGATCCGGCGCCTGCTGACGCTCGGACCGTCCCGGGCCGGGCCGATCCTGCGGCCCGCGGTCCGGACGGTCCGGCTGCTGATCCCGCCGGTCTTGCTGCCGGTCCTGCTGCCGCTCCGGTTGGCGGTCCTGCCGGTCCGGCGCCGGGGGACGGGCCGCCGGCGGCTCCGGCCGGCGCTCGGGCGCGCGCTCCCGCGGAGGCGGTTCGGCCTGCGGCTGGCGCTGGGCGGGCGGTTCGGGCCGCTCGCGCGGGGGCGGCGGCGCCCGCTCCGGCCGGGGTTCGGGCCGCTCGCGCGCGGCCGGTGGGCCCGCCGGCGGGCCGGGACGCTCCTGCGGCGGCCGCTCGGGGCGCGGGCCGCCGTGCGGGGGCTCGCCGCCGCGGGGGCCGCGCTCCTCCGGTCCGCCCTGCGCCACCTGGATCCGGCCCGGCGCGGCGTCGGCGAGCTGCACGAGCGTCAGGCCCGGCAGCACCGTGCCGGTGAGGAGGATCAGGCGGAGCAGGCGCATCGCGGTCTCGTTTCGGTTCAGGCCGAGCCGAACACCGGACGTCGCGTATGGTTCCGCGCCCGTCGGCGCGAAACCGGTCTCAGGGGGTGAGGCGCTGGGGCACCGCGATGACGTCGGGCGCGATGATGCGCACGGCAACGTGATCCGGCTTGGCCTCCGCGGCCTTCGTGCCGTCGGCCGCGGCAGGCTGGACCTTCGCCGCATCGTCGCGGCCGGGTCCCGCGCCGCCCTTTGTGTCGACGCCCGCGCGGCCGGCGGCGTCGGCGGCGAGCTCCGCCGCGGTCCGGTCGGCCCGGCCGACGAGGGTCAGGCGCACCTTCGGCCGGGACAGGGCCTCGGCCTGCATCGGCGTGACGAAGATGTCGCCCTTGTGCCGGACCAGCATGCTCTCGGCCTTCACCAGAGACTGCGCCCAGGACTTGCCCTCCGGCTTGCAGGAGCAGTTCGGCACGAATTCCTTGCGGAATTTGAAGGCGTTGGCGAGGTTCGTGTAGGCCCGGCTGCCCTTCACCGTGGCGGCGTGCTTCAGGGCGTCGTCGCCGTATGGCATGGAATAGGCCTGCGCCTCGGTCCCCGGGCAGAGCGCCTGACACATCTCGTCGGCGCCGCCGCGGCCCTCTGGCAGGTTCTTCATCGGGAAGTAGCCGCCGTCGCAGGTCCGCACGCAGACCATCTGCGGGCCGCCCCGGCCGTAGGCCTCACCGGAGCCGGCATAGGCCTCGCGCGGCGGGCAGGTGGAGGCGACCAGCCCCTGGAGCTCCCGCTTCCGGGCGCCGCTGTCGTCGATCACGGCGCCGCCGTACGTGGCCTTGAGCGCGCGGATGCGCTGCTCCACCGCGCCGCACTGGGGCGGCCGGGTGTCGAAGAACAGGAACTTGCCGCCCTCGCAGTTCAGGCCGCGGAAATAAGCTTCGAGCCGACCGATCTCGTCGTTGAGCGCGCGCGTCGTGCTGGCGCCGCTCTGGAGCGAGGCCAGTTCAGCCCGGTAGCGCCGGCACTGCGGCGACGGCAGTTGCGGCGCCGGCCGCGCCTCGGCGGGCGCCGGGGCGGGCGCGGCCTCCTGCGCGCTGGCGGAGGTCGCGAGCGGAGAGGACAGTCCGAGGGCTATGGCCGCGCTCAGGATGAGGCGGCCGAGCGTACGGACGATCGGGCGGTGAGGCATAGGCTGCATCGCGTTGATCGGGTGCGCGGCGATCCGGAGTATCCGGAGCCCGCGCGCATCCGCGCTTCGGGACGGAAGCGGGGCCATTCTACGCCCCCTCGCAAGACCGCGACACCCCTCCTACATCCGGCCCGCAAGCGTGAGGGGGAATTGACCGGCGATGTTGTTTCGGAGTCTCACCTATGTTGGGCTTCTCGCACTGGGCCTGGCAGCGGCCGGTCCGGCCGCGGCGCAGGAGCCGGACCGGATCTTCGACAAGTCGACGGTCTGGCGCCCGCTGACGCCCAACGACAAGCTCGTGGTCTACGGCGTCGACGATCCGTCGGTCTCGGGCGTGTCGTGCTGGTATACCCAGCCTGAGAAGGGCGGGATCAAGGGCACACTGGGCCTGGCCGAGGATGTCTCGGACATCTCGCTGGCCTGCCGGCAGACCGGGCCGATCGCCTTCAAGGGCAAGCTCAGCCAGGGCGAGGTGGTGTTCAGCGAGCGCCGGTCGCTGATCTTCAAGTCGATGCAGATCGTCCGCGGCTGCGACGCGAAGCGCAACACGCTGATCTACATGGTCTACTCGGACAAGGTCATTCAGGGCTCGCCGAAGAACTCGACCTCGGCGGTGCCGCTGGCGCCCTGGGGCACCGAACCGGCGCAGAAATGCGCCGACTTCATGAAGTGAGCGGCGCCCGGTGACGCGAGCTTTCCGCGCGGCGGCCCGGCGACGGGCCGTCCGCGGCCGGCTCAGTCCTGGCAGGTGATCCGGATCGGGCGCTCGGACGGCGCCGGGACC
The DNA here is from genome assembly GCF_900110155.1 of Methylobacterium sp. UNC300MFChir4.1. Taxonomy (NCBI): domain Bacteria; kingdom Pseudomonadati; phylum Pseudomonadota; class Alphaproteobacteria; order Hyphomicrobiales; family Methylobacteriaceae; genus Methylobacterium; species Methylobacterium sp. UNC300MFChir4.1. The sequence goes on from NZ_FOCS01000001.1 coordinate 499,802, forward strand.
GGCTGGCTGATCGCGCCGGTATACTCGTCGGCGGCGGCGACGCCGTAGGAGTTCGCCGCGGCGTAGCCCTGGGCCTCGCACCACGCGTTGGCGACCACCTGGCCGCAGGCGCTGCCCGGCGTCGTCAGGCACTCGCCGACGCCGTAGCCGTCGCTCGACGGGATCAGGAAGGTCTTCTCGACACGGGCCGGCGCCTTCGCGGGCGTCTCGCCGTCGGTGCCGGCCAGCGCTGCGTGGGTCAGGCCCGCGCAGGCGAGAACGGTGGCGAGAGCGAGGGAACCAACGGCCGAGCGTCGCATGGATTGTCCTTGGGCACAGGATCTGTGGCGTGAGGATCGTGGCCCGGACGGTCCGACGGCGCGGTTAAGGAAGCCTTACCCGCATGGCGCGCAAGCCATCTCGAATTCCTCACGCTTTTGGGTTAGCCCCATCGCGCGGGCCGCGCCGTCGCCGCGATGCAACAGGGTGCCGTGCCGGGGCTGGCCGATCCGCCACGTTTCGGCCGCTCTTCGCCGCGCGGGGCCCTCAGGTCGTTGAAGGCAGGGCCGGATTTCCGGCCACGGCTCCGGGCCGGACGTCATCCCCGGCGCCGGAGAAGGGATGGGTTTCATGGCGCCGATGTTGCGGCTCTACAACACGCTCACCGGCGCCAAGGAGGCGTTCGCGCCGATCGACCCGCAGCATGTCCGCGTCTACGCCTGCGGCCCGACGGTCTACGACGCCGCCCATATCGGCAACGCCCGGCCGATCATCGTCTTCGACCTGCTGTTCCGCCTGCTGCGCCACCTCTACGGGCCGGAGCACGTCACCTACGCGCGCAACGTCACGGACGTGGACGACAAGATCAACGCCCGGGCGGCAGAGCGCGGCATCACCATCCGCGAACTCACCGACGGGACGCTGGCGCAGTTCCACCGCGACGTGCGTGACCTCGGCGTGCTCATGCCGGAGGACGTGAACGTGCCGGACGCGCGAGCCCGCTTCGTCGAGCCCCGCGCCACCGACCACATCGCCGAGATGGTGACGATGATCGAGGCCCTGGTCCGGGCCGGCCACGCGTACGTGGCGGAGGACCACGTGCTGTTCGACGTGCCCTCGATGCCGGATTACGGCGGCCTGTCGAAGCGGCCCCTCGACGAGATGGAGGCGGGCGCCCGGGTCGAGGTCGCCCCCTACAAGCGCTCGCCCCTCGACTTCGTCCTGTGGAAGCCGGCGAAGCCCGGCGAGCCGTCCTGGCCGTCGCCCGCCGGCATCGCCGCCGCCGGCCGCCCGGGCTGGCACATCGAGTGCTCGGCCATGTCGGCCAAGCATCTCGGCCGGACCTTCGACATCCACGCGGGCGGCATCGACCTGATCTTCCCGCATCACGAGAACGAGGTGGCGCAGTCCCGCTGCTGCTTCGGCACGCCGGTGATGGCCAACGTCTGGCTGCACAACGGCTTCCTCCAGGTGGAGGGAGAGAAGATGTCGAAGTCGCTCGGCAACTTCATCACCATCCGCGACGTGCTGAAGGACTGGCCCGGCGAGGTCGTGCGCCTCACCATGCTCAAGACCCAGTACCGGCAGCCGATCGACTGGACCCTGCGCGGCCTCGAGGAATCGGCCCGCGTGCTCGACCGCTGGTACAACGCCGCCGGGGACGCGCCCGCCGCGCCCGACATCCCCGCCGGGGTCGTCGAGGCGCTCTGCGACGACCTCAACACGCCGGCCGCGATCAACGAGCTGCACCGGCTCGGGAGCGGTGCGGAGGCGCAGCCCGGGGCGCTCCGCGCCGGCGCGAACCTGCTGGGCTTCCTCGCGCGTACCCGCAGCGACCGCGAGCAGGATCAGGTCGCGGCGTCCGGGGTCGACGTCGCGGCGGTCGAGGCGCTGATCGCCGAGCGCCGGGCGGCGCGGGCCGCCAAGGACTGGCCCGCCTCGGACCGGGCGCGCGACGCCCTCGCGGCGATGGGCGTCGCCGTGAAGGACAACAAGGACGGCACCACGACCTGGACGGTGGCGCGCTGATCGCCGAGCCGGCCGTCGATGACACGGACGTGACGGCGGCCGCGTCCTCGCGCCCGCTTGCGCGGCGCGGCGCGGGCGGCATCTGTGGTCCGGGGGCTCGCGGCGGAGATGAGCAGCACGTGACCAGCTTCGGGACGACCTTCCGGACCATCGGGGCGCGACGCGCCGCCGCCGCGACGGCGCTCACCCTCGGTCTGGGCCTGTCGGGCCCGGCCGCCGCGATCGACGGCGGCTCGGCCGCCGGCCGGGATGCCCTGGCGCAGGCCACCGTGGCGATCGGCACGATCACCCAGCCCGAGGAGGCGCTGAAGCTGACCCGCTGCACCGGCGTGCTCATCGCGCCGGATCTCGTGCTCACCGCGGCCCACTGCGTGAACGGCGATCCGCTCGGCGCGCTGGTCGTGTTCTTCCGGGGCAGCGAGCCGGCGCGGCCGGTCTACGGGGCGCGTGTCGCCGCCCGCTACAGTCCCGATCCGGGGGAGATGCTGCCGAACGAGGCGTCGGGCGTCAGCCTCTCCGACCTCTCCCTCGACCTCGCGGTCCTGCGCCTGACCGAGCCGGTGCGCGACCGGCGGCCGGTTCCGCTGGCGGCGGATCCCGGCCGGGTCCCCAAGAGCCTGCGCATCGCCGGCGCCGGCCTCTCCGGTCGGACCGTCGGGCGCCTGCGCACCGCCACGCTGACGCCGGTGGCGGCGAGCAGCACAGGGCTGACCATCGCGCGGGCCAACGGTGCCCGGGTCTGCTTCGGCGATTCCGGCGGCCCGGTCGTCGCGCAGGATCGCCGCGGCACCTACATCTGGGGCGTGGCCAGCGCGGTGATCAGCCGGGCCGCGCCCTGCGGCGGCTACGTGGTGATCGCGCCCGCCGCGCAGGTCTTCTCGGCCACCGGGACGCGGTGAGGGCTGCGGATATCGCCGGAACGCGAAAACCCCGCGCGGCCGGACCGCGCGGGGCTTTTCAGGAGACGGTGCGACCGGCGGATCAGACCGCCATGCGCTCCTCGCCGTCCATCGGCTCCCGCAGCACGTAGCCGCGGCCCCAGACGGTCTCGATGTAGTTCTTGCCCTGGCTGGCGTTGGCGAGCTTCTTGCGCAGCTTGCAGATGAAGACGTCGATGATCTTCAACTCCGGCTCGTCCATGCCGCCGTAGAGATGGTTCAGGAACATCTCCTTGGTGAGGGTCGTGCCCTTCCGGAGCGAGAGGAGTTCCAGCATCTGGTACTCCTTGCCGGTGAGGTGCACCCGGGCGCCGCCGACCTCGACGGTCTTCTGATCGAGGTTCACGATCAGGTCGCCGGTGGTGATGACCGACTGGGCGTGGCCCTTCGAGCGGCGCACGATGGCGTGGATGCGCGCCACCAGCTCGTCCTTGTGGAACGGCTTGGTGAGGTAGTCGTCGGCGCCGAAGCCGAGGCCCTTCACCTTGTCCTCGATGCCGGCCATGCCGGAGAGGATCAGGATCGGGGTCTTCACCTTCGCCACGCGCAGCGAGCGGAGCACCTCGTAGCCCGACATGTCGGGCAGGTTCAGATCGAGGAGGATGATGTCGTAATCGTACAGCTTACCGAGATCGACACCCTCTTCCCCGAGGTCGGTGGTGTAGGTGTTGAAGTTCTCGGACTTGAGCATCAGCTCGATGCTCTGCGCGGTCGCGCTGTCGTCCTCGATCAAAAGTACCCGCATCGTCGGTCCCCAGCCCCGCCGGCCGCATCAGCGCGCAGACACGTCCCAGCCTTCGCCCGCCACCGGCCTGTGGACGGGCGCTCCGTCGCTCTTGACGTGGAACGCTATGGATTAATCGTTAACAAAACCTGATTCCTGCCCGCAAGCGTCTCGTTCGAAGTTCCGCGAGCTTGACAGGAGAAACACCGTTCCTCCGGCCTCGCCCTCGGCCCCGATTCCGATCCGCCCCCGTCCAGGTCGCTCGCCCCCTTCGGCGTAAGTACTTCCTGCGCAACGGTTCGATCCCCGGTGTTGTCCGTCGGACACACCGGTACGACTTCGTCGGGCGCGATTGTGGTCGCGACCCGGATCGAGCCGCTACGAGCCCGTGACCCGCAGTGTTAAGGAGGCCGGTAAACGAAGCGTTGAGAGCCAGGCCGATGACACAGGATCCGGCAAGATCCGTTGCTTCGCTCGCGTCGGCGCAGGCCGCCCTCGAGCGGATCGAGGTGCTGGAGACGTTCGGGCGGGTCGTGGCGATCCGCGGCCTGCTGGTGGAGGTCGCCGGACCTGTGGCCGCGATGCGACTCGGCGGCCGGGTCGATGTCGAGGGTGCCAACGGCCACGGGCTGGTGCCCTGCGAGGTCATCGGGTTCCAGGGCGATCGGGCGCTCGCGATGCCGTTCGGCTCGCTCGAGGGCGTGCGGCGCGGCTGCCCCGCCTATGTCCGCGACGAATCGGCCGGCGCGATCCGGCCCTCCGGCGCTTGGCTCGGCCGGGTGATCGACGCCCTCGGGCGTCCGGTCGACGGGCTGGGCCCCCTTGTGCAGGGGCCAGACGTCTACCCCCTGCGCGCGGACCCGCCCCCCGCCCATGCCCGCACACGCGTCGGCGGACCGCTCGATCTGGGCGTCCGGTGCATCAACACCTTCCTGACCATGTGCGCGGGCCAGCGGATGGGCATCTTCGCCGGGTCCGGCGTCGGCAAGTCCGTGTTGCTGTCGATGCTGGCCCGCTACACGGCCGCCGATGTGGCGGTGATCGGCCTCGTGGGCGAGCGCGGCCGCGAGGTGCAGGAATTCCTCCAGGACGATCTGGGCGCCGCGGGGCTCGCGCGCTCGGTGGTCGTGGTGGCGACCTCCGACGAGCCGGCCCTGATGCGCCGGAACGCGGCCTACGTGACCCTGTCGGTCGCCGAGCACTTCCGCGATCAGGGCGCCAAGGTCCTGTGCATGATCGACTCGATCACACGCTTCGCCATGGCCCAGCGCGATATCGGCCTCGCCGCCGGCGAGCCGCCCACCGCCAAGGGCTACACGCCGACCGTCTTCTCGGAGCTGCCGCGCCTGCTCGAGCGCGCCGGTCCAGGGGTGGGGCAGGGCACGATCTCGGCCCTGTTCACCGTCCTGGTCGAGGGCGACGACCACAACGAGCCCGTGGCCGACGCGGTCCGGGGCATCCTCGACGGCCACATCGTCATGGAGCGCGCCATCGCGGAGCGCGGGCGCTACCCGGCGATCAACGTTCTGCGCTCGGTCTCGCGCACCATGCCGCGCTCCTGCGACCCGGCCTACCTCCCGGTCGTGCGGCGGGCGCGGCGGCTGCTGTCGACCTACGCCGACATGGAGGAGCTGATCCGGCTCGGCGCCTACCGGGCGGGCTCCTCCCAGGAGGTCGACGAGGCGGTCGCGCTCATGCCCGATCTTGAGGCTTTTCTGGGGCAGGGTAAGGAAGAAGCAACGTCCATCGGCGATGGTTACGCACGGCTCACCGAGATCGTCGGCAGGGCCTAGGCACCATGGGCCGGGGCGTTAACGCTTCGGCGCGATCATGGTGCACATGGGGGATCCGGGCGGGTTTGCCGTGGGCAGGCTCGCACACAGGCTCGGTCCGGGCACGATCCCGGGCGCGGCCTCAAGCGTTGCGTGGAGTGAGCGTCCTGATGAAATCGCGTGACACGCTGATCCGCCTGCGCCGCTTCCAGGTCGACGAGAAGCGCCGGCGCGTGACCCAGATCGAGATGATGATGGCCGACTTCCAGCGCATGGCGGTGGAGCTCGATCGCGAGGTCGCCGTCGAGGAGGCCCGGGCCGGAATCACCGACGTCGGTCACTTCGCCTACCCGACCTACGCCCGGGCCGCGGCGACGCGCCGGGACAACATGATCCAGTCCGCCCAGGCGCTCGAGGGTCAGCTCGCCGAGGCGAAGGCCGAGCTGGGCGAGGCGTTCGAGGAGCTCAAGAAGGTCGAGATCCTGAACGACCGCGAGCGGACCGCCGAGCGCGCTGCCGAATCGGCCCGCGATCAGGCCGCCATGGACGGGATCGGCCTCAACCGCGCCCGGGGCTGACGCGGCCCGTCCGACCGCTCGGCCGGCTTCCGCGGCACGAAACCGTCACGATCACCTGACAAGGGGGATCGCGGCGGCGCCATGCCGCTTGCAGCGCGTCGCGTGCCGGCGCATCAGGGGCTCTCCCCAGGGCGTCGGTGTTCATGAAGAAGATCAGCGAGTTCATCTGGCCCTTGATCGGCCTCGCGGCCGTCGTGATATCGGGCTACTTCCTCTACCAGGAATTGAAGACGACCTCGCTCGCGGCGATCTGGGCCGCGATCCTCGCGATCCCGCCCCACCGGATCCTGCTGGCGGCCCTGTCGACCCTGGTCGCCTACGCGGCGCTCGCCTGGTACGACCGGATCGCCCTGCTGCATCTGGGCGTGCGCCACATTTCGTGGCTCTTCGTCTCGCTCTGCTCGTTCACGACCTACGCGCTCTCGCACAATATCGGCGCCTCGGTCTTCTCGGGCGCCCTGGTCCGCTACCGGGCCTACACGGCCAAGGGCCTGACGGCGGCGCAGGTCGCCGTGCTGGTGGCGCTCTGCTCGTTCACGTTCTTCCTCGGGACCGTCCTCCTCGGCGGCTTCACGCTGGTGGTCGATCCGAACCTGCTGACGCGCCTCGAGGGCAAGCTCCCGGGCTTCCTCACCGATTCCAAGACTGCGCTGATCGTCGGCATCGGCATGCTGGGCTTCGTCGGCCTGTACGTGATCGGCTCGATCCTGCACCTGCGGCCGCTGCACATCCGGTCGTTCAAGCTCGAATATCCCCGGCCCGGCATCATGGGGCGCCAGCTGCTCGCGGCGCCGCTGGAGCTCCTGGGCGCGGCGGGCATCATCTACTTCGCCCTGCCGGAGGCGATGAACCCGGGCTTCATCCCGGTCCTGGCGATCTTCCTGGCCTCCTTCTCGGTGGCGCTGGCCTCGCACGCGCCGGGCGGCCTCGGCGTGTTCGAGATCGTGTTCATCACCGCGATGCACATCACCGACGAGGCGCAGAAGGACGCGATCATCGCGGCGGTGATCATCTTCCGGATCTTCTACTTCTGGCTCCCGGCCCTGGTCTCGGTGATCGTGGTGATCGCCTTCGAGCGCTCGCGGTTGGCCGCGGCGATCGGCTCGGCCGCGCACGGGCACAAGGCGGCCGCCGTGCCGGAACCGCCCGTCGTCGTTCCCGGTCTCGACGCGCACGAGTTGGAGCGGGAGCTCAAGCAGAAGGCGATCTGAGGGGCTGACCGCCGTCTCGACGCGGGGGTGACGCCGCCTCGGCCCCCGCGCGCCACACCGCGAAACCCGGGATCGCTTCGCCGCGCGCTTCGTCTGCGCGCGGCGCGCGCCGATCCCGTGATTGCTCCCTCGGCCCGTGCGCCGGCACGAGTCTGCCCACGCCGGTGTCGCGGCCCCTGGATCCTCAGATCGAGTTCACCGTCCGCAGCCGCGCCCGCGGGTGGATCTCCGCCTGGCTCATCACCGGCGTCTCGCGGCGGAAGCGCTCGATGATCGAGCGCACGAAGGGCCGCGTCTGGGCGGAGGTGACGAGCACCGGCATCTCGCCCTGGCGCGCCGCCGTCTCGAAGCGGTCGCGCACGGTGTTGACGAACTCGCTGAGCTTCGAGGGCTGCATCGCGAGGTAGCGCTCCTCGCGCTCGCCGACGATCGACTCCATGAACGCCTGCTCCCAGGCCGGCGACAGGGTGATGATCGGCAGCATGCCGTTCGGGTCTTGGTACTGCGCGCAGATCTGCCGGCCGAGGCGCGCCCGGACGTGCTCGACCACGTCGCGGGGATTCTTGACGGCGCCCGCCACCTCGGCGATCGCCTCCACGATCGCCCCGAGATCGCGGATCGAGACCCGCTCGGCGAGCAGGAACTGCAGCACGCGCTGGATGCCGGTGGTGGAGATCTGCGACGGCACGATCTCCTTGAGCAGCTCGGCGTGCTCCTTGGGCAGCTCGCGGAGCAGCTTCGACACCTCGACGTGGTTGAGGAGTTCGGAGACGTGGGCCTTGATGATCTCGGTCAGGTGCGTCGACACGACGGTGGCGGCATCGACCACCGTGTAGCCCTTGAGCTGCGCTTGGTCGCGCAGGGCCGCGTCGATCCAGGTTGCCGGCAGGCCGAAGGTCGGCTCCAGCATGTGCTGTCCGGGTAGCTGGACCTGACCGCCCATCGGATCCATCGCCATGAACTGGCCCGGGAAGATCCGGCCGGTGCCCGCCTCGATCTCCTTGACCCGCACCACGTAGGCGTTGGCGTCGAGCTGGACGTTGTCGAGGATGCGCACCGACGGCATCACGAAGCCGAGTTCCGCGGCGAGCTGGCGGCGCAGGGCCTTGATCTGGTCGGTGAGCCGGTCCTGGCCCTCGCCGTTGACCAGGGCGAGGAGCGCGTAGCCCATCTCGAGCTTGAGGTCGTCGAGCTTCAGCAGGTCGGTGACCGTCTCCTCCTTGGCGGCGCTCGCCGCGGCGACCGCGGCCGCATCCATCGGGGCGCCCAGGGCGTCGAGCGGCGGCGCGAGCTTGGCGGTCTTGTTGATGCGCCACGCCGCGTAGCCGGCGCCGCCGCCCAGCAGGACGAAGGGCAGCATCGGCATGCCGGGCAGGAGGGCGATCAGCAGCATCACCGCGGCCGACATGCCCAGCGCCTTGGGATAGTGCGCGAGCTGCTTGCCGAGCGCCTTGTCGGCGGCGCCGCGCACGCCGGCCTTCGAGACCAGCAGGCCCGCCGCCGTCGACACGATCAGCGCCGGGACCTGGCTCGCGAGGCCGTCGCCGATGGTCAGCAGGGTGTAGCTCTTGGCGGCCTCGCCGAAGCTCAGGCCCTGCTGCGCCACCCCGATGATGATGCCGCCGACCACGTTGATGAAGGTGATCAGCAGGGCCGCCACCGCGTCGCCGCGCACGAACTTCGAGGCACCGTCCATGGCGCCGAAGAAGGAGGATTCTTCCTCGAGCGCCGCGCGCCGCGCCTTCGCGGTCTTCTCGTCGATCAGGCCGGCCGACAGGTCGGCGTCGATGGCCATCTGCTTGCCGGGCATCGCGTCGAGGGTGAAGCGGGCCGCGACCTCGGCGATGCGGCCCGAGCCCTTCGTGATCACCACGAAGTTCACGATGATCAGGATCGCGAACACGATGATCCCGATGACGAAGTTGCCGCCCATCACGAAGTGGCCGAAGGCCTCGATGACGTGCCCGGCCGCCGCCGTGCCCTCGTGCCCGTGCCCGAGGATCAGGCGCGTCGAGGCGAGGTTGAGGGCGAGCCGCAACATCGTGGCGATGAGCAGCAGCGTCGGGAAGACGGTGAATTCCAGCGGGTTGTCGATCGACAGGCCGGTCATCATGATCAGGACCGACAGGATGATCGACACTGCCAGCAGCAGGTCGAGCAGGATCGCCGGCAACGGGAAGATGAGGACCGCCAGGATCCCCAGCACGCCGGTCGCGAACAGCAGGTCCGACCGCTTCGACAGCGCCTGGAGATCGCCGCGCGTCGGCAGCGCGAGCTGGCCGAGGACGGCCGCCGCTCCTGTCTGTGCCGGCGCGCTCGCCGTCTCTGCCATCGCTGCCATCCGCTGCCGTTCGCCCGGGACAGGCCCGGGACGTACCCGGCAAGATCTGCCGAGCGGATGGTTAGCGCGGCGTTAAGATGGGGCCGGCGCTCGCGGGAACCCGGGCCGCCGCGATCGCTTGATCGGTCGGCGAGAGCGTCGATCCGGCATCCGACCGCGCCCGCGTCCGGGCCGCCCGCGCCGCCGCCACGTCTCCGGGCCCGGGCCCGGACATACCGGGAGAGCTCGATGGCCCTGCGCGCCCTGACCGCCCTGTTCGACGATTACGACGCCGCCGCGGGGGCGGTGGACCGGCTGGAGGCCGCCGGCATCCCCCACGCGGACATCAGCATCATCGCGAATCGCAACGAGCCCGCGGTCCCGCCGCGGGCGCCCGGGACCGCCGTTCCCCGACCGGTGGACGCGGCGGATTCCGCCGGCACCGGAGCCACGGTCGGCACGGTCCTGGGCGGCGGCGCCGGCCTGCTCGCTGGGCTGGGCCTCTTGGCGATCCCGGGGCTCGGGCCGGTGGCGGCGGCGGGCTGGCTCGTCGCCACCGTGACGGGCGCCGGCGTGGGCGCCGCGGCCGGCGGCCTGATCGGCGGTCTGACCGCGGCGGGCCTCAGCGCCGACGAGGCCGAGACCTACGCCGAGGGCGTGCGTCGCGGCGGTACCCTGGTGACGGTGCGCGCCGACGAGTCTCGGGCCGAGCGCGTCCTGTCCATTCTCGACCAGGCGGGGTCGATCGATCTCGACCAGCGCGCCGAGGGCTGGCGCGCCCAGGGCTGGACCGGCGGCACCATCGGCCCGGCGGCGGACGACCGGGGCACCGGGGCCGGCCGCTGAAGATACCGGACCGTCCCGGGCGAACCCGGCGGGACGCGCGTCAGGTCATCATCTTCCGGGCGAACATCGCGGCGCCGAACAGGACGCCGGCGCCCGCGGTGATCAACGCGATCATCAGGAGCCGCCGCGGTTCGGTGGAGGATTCGGCCTTCACCGGCTCGACGATCGGGCTGAAGAACTCGATCTGCCGGGCCGCGATGATGCGCGCGCGCTCGTGGGCGGTCAGCACCTGCTGATAGTACTTCTCGGCGTTCTTGCGGTCGTTCTCCAAGACCTCGAACTTGGTCAACGCGTCGGAGAGCAGGCGCTTCTGCTCCGGATCCTGGCTGGCGGATTGCCGCTCGATCCGGGCGATGTTGTCGTCGAGGTCCTTCATCTGCTGCTTGATGTCGATGATCCGGCGGGCGTCGGGACCGAGGTCCCGCTGCCCGATCGCGAGCTGGAGCGCGAGGTTGATCCGCGAGGCCCGCATCTCGGCGATCATCTTGACGTTGATGTCGTTCGTCTTCTGCGCGTCGAGCACGCCCTCGCGGTTGCGCAGGTCGCGCGTCGCGAGGCGGATCTTGGTCATGCGCTCCTCGGCGAGCCGCAGCTCCCGCGTGCTCTCGGCGACGGCATCCTCGCGCGACTTGACGCTGAGGTCGTTCACCTTGCGCTCGGCCTCCTTCATGATGGCCTTGGCGATGGCGAGGGATTCCTGGGGATCGAAGGCCTCGACCTCCACCGACAAGATGCCGGATCCGGCCTCGACCTCGACGCCGACGCGCCGCTTCCAGTAGCGGACGAACTTCTCGATCGGCTTCTCCGGATCGAACCGCGAGAAGTAGTCGATGGACTCGTTGCTGAACCACTGGCGCAGCGGAAGCTGCGCCTCGAGGAGCTCCAGCATCGGACGGCTGAGGATGAACTCGCGCGTGATCAGCGTGTCCTGCGCCACCATCTGGTTCGCCATGCCGGAATTCGTCCCACCGGTCTCCGAGGACGTCTTCTCGGCGGAGCCGATGGCCGGCCGGATCGCGAATCGCGCCTCGCTGACGTAGCGGTCCGAGGCGATCAGGCCGTAATAGGCCGCCCCGGCGAGCGTCGGCAGCAGGAAGCAGACGACGAACAGGATCGGGATCCAGGGATCGTTCTTGGCGTCGGCCTGAAAGGACCGGATGCCCTTCTTACGGTCGGCGAAGCGCGACATGCGCGCGATCTGCCGCAGCGACTCGCTCACCGCCTGCTGGCGGTCCGCGGGCGTGACCGGCTGCCCCTCGGCCTTCCGGATCTCCATGTTCATGGCCTGATTCCCGGCCTCCCCGGCCTCGAAGGTCGACCCGTTACCGGGATCCCGCGCGCGCCGCACCCGGCGCCGCGACCGTCTCTCGCACGGCGAGGCGGCAAAAGCATGTCGTCGCGGTCCGGCCGCCGCCGGCGCGGTCAGGCGTTGAGGCGCCGGTACACCTCGATGGCGTCGTTCACGTCCTCGTAGATGATCGCGCGACCGTTCAGCAGGACCAATCCCTGCGTGCACCACTGCCGGATGGTCTCCATGGAGTGCGACACCATGATGATGTCGGCGTTCTTCCGGCGCTGCGAGAAGACCTCGTCGCAGCGCTTCGAGAACCGCGCGTCGCCGACCGAGGTGATCTCGTCGATCAGGTAGCAGTCGAACGGGATCGCCATGCTCATGCCGAAGGCGAGCCGCGCGCCCATGCCCGACGAGTACGTGTAGATCGGCACGTCGAGGTAGCTTCCGAGTTCCGAGAAGTCCTCGACGAAATCGAGCACCTTGCGCGGGTCCTCGCCGTAGATGCGCGCCACGAAGGTGACGTTGTCGCGCCCGGTCATCTTGGGATGGAAGCCGCCCGCGAAGCCGAGGGGCCACGAGACCCTGAGGCCGCGGTGGATCCGGCCGCGCGTCGCGTCCTCGGTGCCGGCGATCAGCCGCATCGTGGTGGATTTTCCGGCGCCGTTGATGCCGAGGATGCCGTAGGACACGCCCGGCTTCAGGGTGAACGACACCTGTTCCAGGATGGTCCGCCGGTGGCCTTCCGTCCGGTAGACCTTGCTGACTTTCTCGAAACGGATCACCGAAATGGTCTCCCGGGCGGTGTGCCGAACCGCCGGTCCGAGCTGCCTGACGGGCGGAGTCCTGCTCGCCGAAAGCGGCAAATCTGAGAAGGACATGAGCGCCTTGCCGCGTCGCGCGGCGGCGGTCGAACGGCGCGCGTCGGCAGACGGCCTCGCCCGGAAAGCTCCACCGGTCGCTTGAAGAAAAGTGCCACCTGTCACCCCGTCGGTTGACGCCATTCTCCATTTGGCATACCAAATACCAACCGAAGAGGGCGGGTGACAGCCCTTCAAGGATGCGGGACCGGAATTTTACCGCCGTTTCCGCGCGTGACGTTCAGGAAGGGCCGCCCCATGACAAGGCGCCGGACTGCCGCGATCCACCTCTCATCCGCGCCGCCGACCGGGTGGCGCCCATGACGGCGACCGGGCCGACCCTGGCCGCGCCCGGTTCCCACGAAATCCACGGTCTGGCCGAGGCGATCGGCGACGCGGTGGTGGTGTCCGATCCGGACGGCGCCATCACGGTCTGGAACCCGGCCGCGGAGCGCATCTTCGGCTTCACCGCCGCCGAGGCCCTGGGCCAGACCCTCGATCTGATCACACCCGAGCGGCACCGACGCCGCCACTGGGACGGCTACGCCAAGACCATGCGCACCGGCGTCACCCGCTACGGGGCAGAGACCCTGAGGGTGCCGGCGCTCCACAAGGACGGCCGCCAGCTCTCCATCGCCTTCACGGTGGGGATGGTGCGGGACGCCTCCGACCGGGTGACCGGGATCGTCGCCGTGATCCGCGACGAGACCGAGCGCTGGGCCGAGGAGAAGCGCCTGCGCCAGCGCGTCGCCGAACTCGAAGCTTCCTCGGATCCGGCGCGTCGGGCGCCTTGAGCCCGCCGGACCATCCGAAGGACCCGATCACCGAACCGCACAGGGAGAACGCCCAATGAGCAAGCCGCTGGAAGGCATCAAGATCATCGACTTCACCCACGTCCAGGCCGGCCCGGCCTGCACGCAGCTCCTCGCCTGGTTCGGCGCCGACGTGATCAAGGTCGAGCGCCCCGGCGCCGGCGACGTGACCCGCACGCAGCTGCGCCACGTCGAGGACGCGGACGCGCTCTACTTCACGATGCTCAACTCCAACAAGCGCTCGCTCACCCTCGACACCAAGACCCAGGCCGGCAAGGAAGTCCTCGAGAAGCTTATCCAGGACTCCGACGTCATGGTCGAGAATTTCGGACCCGGCGCCCTCGACCGGATGGGCTTCTCCTGGGCGCGTATCCAGGAGCTGAATCCGGGCATGATCCTCGCCTCGGTGAAGGGCTTCTCGGACGGCCACCACTACGAGGACCTGAAGGTCTACGAGAACGTCGCCCAGTGCGCGGGCGGTGCCGCCTCGACCACGGGCTTCTGGGACGGGCCGCCCACCGTCAGCGCCGCCGCGCTCGGTGACTCCAACACCGGCATGCACCTCGCCATCGGCATCCTCACGGCGCTCCACCAGAAGAACAAGACCGGCAAGGGCCAGAAGGTCGCCGTGTCGATGCAGGACTCGGTGATCAACCTCTGCCGCGTGAAGCTGCGCGACCAGCAGCGCCTCGACGCGCTCGGCTACCTCGAGGAGTACCCGCAGTACCCCCACGGCGAGTTCTCCGACGTGGTGCCGCGCGGCGGCAACGCGGGCGGCGGCGGCCAGCCGGGCTGGGTGCTGAAGTGCAAGGGCTGGGAGACCGACCCGAACGCCTACATCTACTTCACGATCCAGGGCCACGCCTGGGCGCCGATCTGCAAGGCGCTCGGCAAGGAGGAGTGGATCACCGATCCGGGCTACAACACGCCGCGGGCCCGCCAGGACAAGATCTTCGACATCTTCAAGACGATCGAGGAGTGGCTCGCCGACAAGACCAAGTTCGAGGCGGTCGACATCCTGCGCACCTACGACATCCCCTGCGCGCCGGTGCTGTCGATGAAGGAGATCGCCGAGGACAAGTCCCTGCGGGAGAGCGGCACCGTCGTCGAGGTGGCGCACCCGAAGCTCGGCAAGTACCTGACCGTCGGAAGCCCGATCAAGTTCTCCGACATGCAGGTCGAGGTGAAGGCGTCGCCGCTGCTCGGCGAGCACACCGATGAGGTGCTCGCAGACCTGGGTTACACCCAGGAGCAGATCCGGGCGATGCACGAGGCCCGCGCGGTCTGATAAGGACCGCCCGACTTCAGCGACCCTGAGACAGGACGGCGCTCCCCGGGGCGCCGTCCTTTTCACGTGCGAGCCCCGGATCCGATGCGCGCATTCCTGAGCCGTTTCCTGCCGGAGCTGACCCCGGTCAGCAAGCGCGAGCGCCTGCGCTCGGCGGCCGGTGCCCTCGTGGGCATCCTGGCGACCGGCTTCGTCTGCCGGGTCTCCGTCCCGGCCGAGGCCCTGCCGGTGCTGATCGCCCCGATGGGCGCCTCGGCGGTGCTGCTCTTCGCGGTGCCGGCAAGCCCTCTGGCGCAGCCCTGGTCGATCCTCGGCGGCAACATCGTGGCGGCGCTCGTCGGTGTCACGGCGGCGGCCTGGATCGGCGACCCGTTCGTGGCGGCGTCCTGCGCCATCGGGGTGGCGATCGCGCTGATGATGGCCCTGCGCTGCCTGCACCCGCCGAGCGGGGCCGTGGCGCTGACGGCGGTGCTCGGCGGCCCGGCGATCCGGGAGCTGGGCTACGGCTTCGTGCTGTGGCCGGTGGCGGTCAACTCGCTGCTGCTGCTGACCACCGCCCTGTTGTTCAACAACCTCACCGGGCGCGCCTACCCGCACCTGCGCCCGGCCGGGCCCCGGACGGCGGATCCGCCCTCGGACGCCCGGGTCGGCTTCCGGGCCTCGGACCTCGACGCCGCGCTGGAGGATTTCGACCAGCTCCTGGACGTCGATCGGGGCGACCTGGAGCAGATCCTGCGGCGCGTGCAGATGCGGGTCTACGGCCGCCGCTCGGGCCCGATCACCTGCGCGGCGATCATGTCGCGCGACGTGATCGCAGTGGCGCCGGACGCGCCGCTCTCCGAGGCCATGCGGCTGCTGCGCCGTCACCGCATCAAGGCGCTTCCGGTCACCGACGAGGGCGCGCGCGTCCTCGGCATCGTCACGCAGACCGACCTGCTCGACAAGGCCGCCTGGGACCGGAGCGGGCCGCGCCTCGGTCTCGGCCGCCGCCTACGCCTCACCGCCGAGCGCGGCCGCGCGCCCCACGGCTGCGCGGCCGACATCATGAGCGCGGTCGAGCCGGTCGGTCCCGACACGCCCGTGGCCGCCCTGGTGCCGCGGATGTCGGAGGCGGGGCTTCACCACCTGCCGGTGGTCGACGACGACGGACGCCTGGTCGGGATCGTCTCGCAGACCGACCTGATCCCGGCGCTCCTGTCCGAGACCGACGCGCGCGAGGCACCGGTCCGCGCCCGCGCGCCGGCGCGGGCCGCCCTGGCCTGAGCCTCAGGGGCGTTCGGCCGGGTCCGCCAGGAAGAACGCGACGGCCTGCGCCACGACGGCCGGCTGGTGGGCGTGCGGGCCGTCATACTCGACGAACGTCACCGGATAGCCGGCCTCGCGCAGGGCCGGCACGTGGACCCGGGCGCTCCGGTCGATCGGGATCTGCTCGTCCTGCGTCCCGTGAGACAGGAAGATGCGCGGCGCGCCGACCTGCAGGTGCACCGACAGGAACCCCGCCGACGAGACGATCAGGTGGCTCGCCACGTCGCCGTTCGCGAGCCCCGACGAGAGCGTGTAGCTGCCGCCGTCGGAATGGCCGGCGAAGCAGAGCCGCTGCGGATCGAGCAGGAACCGGTCGGCGACGTGACCCAGCGCCGCCGCGACGCGCTCCCGGTCGGGCCCGTGGCCGGCGATGACGATGTCCCAGGTCGGGAACAGGGATTGCGGCGCGAGGAGCAGGAAGCGCTCGGTCCGGGCGTGCGCCTCCAGCATCGGCAGGATGCGCTCGGCGCTGCCGCCGCCGCCGTGGAACAGCACCACGAGCGGGCAGGGCCGGCGCGGATCGAGGCCCTCGGGGACCACCAGCACCGCGTCGCGCTCGGCGAAGAGGCCGAGGTCGTGCCGGCCCGGGGGGAGGGGCTCCTCGGTGGGGAGCCGGTGGCGGAAGTGCAGGCGGCCGGCGAGGTCGGGGTCGATCATGGATGCACCGTCACCGAACGGATGACGGATCCGGCGCCGTCACAGCGGGCGCGGCGAAGCCATCCCCGCGCTCCGCGCGGAACTGGACCGCGCCCCCCGGGCCGCTTCGCTTCGCTCGCGATGACGGTGCGGGGAAGGTCTCCCGGAGGCCGGGAGCTTCAGCGGAACACCGTCCCGCGCGGATCCGCGACGCCGTTCTCGTCAAGGCAAAGAGCCGGGCTCGACACGCGAGCCCGGCTTCGATGGTGTGGGATCAGAGATCTCGCGAGAGTCTCGCCCTCACTTCTTCTTCTTGATCCCGCTCTGCGGGTTGAGGCTGCCGATGTTGCCGCTCTCGCTGCCGGCCGCCGGGTCGATGACGGCGTTGACGAGGGCCGGGCGGCCCGAGTTCATCGCCTCGTTGACCGCGCGGGTCAGCTCGTCCGGCGTGGTGACGTGGTAGCCGACGCCGCCGAAGGCCTCCATCATCTTGTCGTAGCGGGAATCCGGCACGAACACGGTGGTGGCCGGGTCGCGGCCGGTCGGATCGGTGTCGGTACCGCGGTAGATGCCGTTGTTGTTGAACACTACGATGCAGACCGGCAGGCCGTACCGGCAGATCGTCTCGACCTCCATGCCGGAGAAGCCGAAGGCGCTGTCACCCTCGACGCAGAGCACCGGCTTGCCGGTCTCGACGGCCGCCGCGACGGCGAAGCCCATGCCGATGCCCATGATGCCCCAGGTGCCGACGTCCAGGCGCTTGCGCGGCTGGTACATGTCGATGATGCCGCGGGCGAGGTCGAGGGTGTTCGCGCCCTCGTTGACGAGGATCGCGTCCGGCCGCTCCTTGACGATGGTGCGCAGCGCGCCGAGCGCGGCGTGGAAGTTCATGGGCGAGGCGTTGCTCATGAGCTTCGGCGCCATCTTGGCGACGTTCGCCTCGCGCTTGGTCTTGAGCGTCTCGATCCAGTCGGACGGGGGCTGCTGCCAGCCCTGGCCCATGCCGTCGAGCAGCGCCTGCACGCAGGAGGCGATGTCGCCGACGACGGGCGCCACGATCTCGACGTTCGAGTCCATCTCGCGGGGCTCGATGTCGATCTGGATGAACTTGGTCGAGCCCGGCTCGCCCCAGCTCTTGCCCTTGCCGTGCGACAGCAGCCAGTTCAGCCGGGCGCCGACCAGCAGCACCACGTCCGAGTCCTTCAGCGCCGTCGAGCGCGCCGCGCCGGCCGAGAGCGGGTGGGTGTCGGGCAGGAGGCCCTTGGCCATGCTCATCGGCACGTAGGGGATGCCGCTGGTCTCCACGAGGGCGCGGATGGCGTCATCGGCCTGGGCGTAGGCGGCGCCCTTGCCGAGCACGATCAGCGGCCGCTTGGCGGATTTCAGGACCTCGAGCGCCCGGGCGATCGCCTCGGGGGCGGGGTGCTGGGCAGGCGCCGGGTCGATCACCTTGACCAGAGACTTCTGGCCGGCCTCGGCGTCCATCACCTGGGAGAACAGCTTGGCGGGCAGGTCGAGGTAGACGCCGCCCGGCCGGCCCGAGCAGGCCGCGCGGATGGCGCGGGCGACGCCGATGCCGATATCGGCGGCGTGCAGCACCCGGAAGGCCGCCTTGCACAGGGGCTTGGCGATGGCGAGCTGGTCCATCTCCTCGTAGTCGCCCTGCTGCAGGTCGACGATCTCGCGCTCGGAGGAGCCCGAGATCAGGATCATCGGGAAGCAGTTGGTGGTGGCGTTGGCGAGCGCCGTCAGGCCGTTGAGGAAGCCCGGGGCCGAGACGGTGAGGCAGATGCCCGGCTTCTGGGTGAGGAAGCCCGCGATCGCCGCGGCGTTGCCGGCGTGCTGCTCGTGGCGGAACGAGATGACCCGCATCCCCTCGGCCTGGGCCATGCGCCCGAGATCGGTGATCGGGATGCCCGGGACACCGTAGATGGTGTCGATGCCGTTGAGCTTGAGCGCGTCGATGACGAGGTGGAAGCCGTCGGTCAGATCGGGCTCGACCTCGACCTCGGGGGCGGTGTGGACGATCTTGGCGACTGCGGTCATCACGGTTTCTCCCGGAAGATCGGTTTGGACGGGCGGCGCTCGGCGCCGGCTGGCTGGAGGATCCCCCGCACTCCCGAGGAGGGGGAGGGTGGGAGATCCGCGAAGGTCTGGCGTCGCTTGCGCGACGTCGTGGGGCGGGGGCCTATCAGGCCGCCCGGATCGGCTGGGCGCCGAGCGCCGCGGGCTGGTCCTCCGAGGCGAGGTAGCGGGCCCGCATCGGGCGCAGGACGAACATCGCCAGCGCCGCCGCCGTCACGTTGAGGACGATGATCAGCGTGAACACCGCCGACCAGCCGTAGGCCGCCGACAGGATGCTGGCGAAGGGGACGAGGAAGGCCGCGGTGCCCTTGGCGGTGTAGAGCAGACCGGCGTTGCTGGCGGCGTACTTGGAGCCGAACGTGTCGCCGCAGGTCGCCGGGAACAGCGAGTAGATCTCGCCGAACACACCGAAATACACCGCGGTGGCCAGGACGAAGACCATCGGGACGTGACCGTAGGTCAGCAGCACGATCACCGCCAGCGCCGCCGTCGAGAAGGCGATGAACATCGTGTTCTCGCGGCCGATGTTGTCGGAGACGTAGCCGAAGAACGGCCGGCCGAACCCGTCGAAGACCCGGTCGAGCGAGATCGCCAGCGTCAGCGCCGCCATCTGCAGGCCGAACAGGCTCACCGGCACGCCGGCCACCTGGAAGTCGTGGGCGATCGGGGCGATCTGCGCCGCCGCCATCAGGCCGCCGGAAGCGACCATCACGAACATCACGTACATTACCCAGAAGACCGGGGTGCGCACCGCCTCGCGGGGGCTGCGGTCGACCTTGGTCTGCGGCAGGCGGGTCTTCTTGCGCTGGACCGGCGTGTTGGTCGACGGCTTGCGCAGCAGGAAGGCGAGGGCCAGCACCACGGCGCCCTGGCCGATGCCGAAGTACAGGAACGCGTCCTGGTAGCCGCTCGACGCGATCATGCGGGCGATCGGCACCACCGTGATGGCGGCACCCGCGCCGAAGCCGGCCGCGGTGGCGCCGGCGGCGAGGCCGCGGCGATCCGGGAACCACTTGAGCGCGTTGCCCACGCAGGTGCCGTAGACGGAGCCCGCACCGATGCCGGCGACGACGGCGCCGAGATAGAGCATCGCCAGGCTGTCGGCGTAGGCGTTGATGGTCCAGGCGAGGGCGATCATCACGCCGCCGAAGGCGACGACGATCTTCGGACCGTAGCGGTCGACGAACCACGCCTCGACCGGCACCAGCCAGGTCTCCGTGGCGACGAACAGCGTGAACGCGAGCTGGATCGCCGCGCGACCCCAGTGGTAGCGCTGGTCGATCGGGTCCACGAACAGTGTCCAACCGTATTGTAGGTTGGCGATCATGGCCATGCAGATCACGCCGAAGGCGAGCTGCCACCATTTCGCCGACGGCGAATCCTGGCGTTCCATCCCTGAGCCTCTCTCTTGGGCGGCGCGGCCTTGCTCTGGCGGCGTCTCTCGTGCCCCGACGATCATGCACATCCGTTCTAGGTATGCAATATACCAGGGTGAGACGGACCGGGTGAAGTGTCAGGACGGCGATATTATTCCGTTTGCCCGGCCGGAGGAATCGGTCCCCAGGCACCGAGCGTCGGTGCCTCCGCGGGGCTCAGAATCTCGTCGAGGGCGGGGATCGAGGCCGGGTCGGCCGGGAAGCCGATGAGGGCGCAGGCGGCCTCCCAGTCGGGCCCCGACTTCACCGCCGCCAAGGTTCCCGGATCCAGCGCCGTGATCCGACCGCGGTCGAGACGCATGAAGGCCCGGCCGGTCTCGGCCTGAACGAAGCGGACGACCGCCATCCGGCGCAGGCATTCGCGCAGGAAGCTGGTGTTGGCGGAGGCCGAGAGGTCGGCGCCGTCGAACACCGCGTCGGGCCCGTGGGCGAAGATGTCGACCTTGCGGAAGCGGTCGATGTCGATCAGCCCCTTCACGTCGAGGATGTTGAGCGTTCCGTCCGCCCAGAACGCGATGGTGCGCGGGCGCTCGCCCAGCGGCACGCTGTTGTCGAGGAACTCGCAGACCACCTGCTTGTCCCGTGAGAGCGCCCAGTTGAAGAACAGGCGCGGCATGCCGGTATAGGCCTCGACGTTGTGGGCCAGGAGGTCCTCGACAGCCTTGTAGCGGCCGAACAGCTCGCCGCGCTTCCAGGCGCGCTCCACGGTGTCGGCCGGAGGCGTGACCATGAACTGCATGTAGACGCGGTCGCCGAACCGGGTGAGCAACTGGCCGCCGCCGTCCGAGCCCGCGTCGGCCTGGAAGCTGTCGAACCGGAACCGGTCGATCAGCAGGTTCGAGATCCGCCGCTCCGCCGCCTTGCGGGTGACGTAGCGGTCGAGCTTCATGTCGATGATCTCGACCTCGTAGCCGGTCAGCGTCCCGGCGTACCGCGAAGCTTCGCCCAGGCTGTCGTAGTCGAGGAGGTACTTGCGCCAGACGTCGGGGGTGATCACCGCGAAGTCCGACCACGCCATGCCCAGCCGCCTGGCGAGGCCGAGCTGGTAGGGGCGGATCGTGCTCTTTCCGGACGCCGAGGCGCCCTTCACGTTCATCACCACCGGATGATCCTGCGGCGCCAGCCGCCGGTAGCGCTGCGCCTCGACGACGGCGTCGATCCAGGGCTCGATCTGCTCGCCGACGCGCCGGCTGCCGTAGCCGTTCGAGACCAGCGTCCCCGCGATGGTCCGCAGCAGCGCGGCGTCGCGGATGACCGCATTCTGCCGCGCGATGAGTCCCGACACCACGGCGCGCAGGGCCTCGCAGGCGGCCATCTCCAGGGCGTCGCCGGCTTCGGCGGCGCGTCGCTGCCAGCTCTCGAGATGGCGCAGGGCCCGGGTCGCCAGATCCTCGCGCGGCGCCTGGACCGTCGGCGGGCGGCGCCCGAGCAGGCGGTCGAGCCAGCGCGGCTCTGGCGGCGGCGGGGGAGGTCTCTCCTCCAGGATGGCGGCGATCTCGCGGGCGAGCACCGCGTCGGCCTCGGCGCGGATCCGGTCGAGGGCGGACTCGACCTCGGCGAGGCGGGGCTCGATGCCCTCGCGCAGGACGGTCGCGACGATGGCGCGGAAGTTCACGCCGAGATCGGCGTAGACTTCGCCCACCGGCACGGAGAGATCCGACATCACCCGGATCAGGACCTCGTGGACGACGAGGCGCCCGGCCCGGAACCGGGTGAGCTGGCGGGCGGGCAGCCCGCAGAGATCGCTCAGGTCCAGGGCGTCGCGGAGCGGCGTCTCGACGTGCTCCGGCCGGTAGACGGTCACGAGGGGCAGGAAGGCGGACGGCAGATCGGACCGGACGCCCGGGTTCCAGGGGCCGATGGGCGGCTCGGGAGGGTGGACCGACGCGTCCGTCACGCGAGCGGCAGCCGTATCCGTCACCGCGCGCTCCGCCGAAGACCGCCCGAGAAGTCCGCAACGCGCGCCGCGACCTCGGGACGAGGGCGAGGATCGGGCAGACGCCTGCCCGGTCCTCGCGGCGAACCCGGCAGTCCCGACCCCGACCACACGGCCGCGGGCGGACGCCGATTCTCAGAAGATCTTCTGGAACCAGCCGTGGGCGTCATTGGAATTGCCCCGCTGGATGTCCACCAGCAGGCTCCGCAGCCGCTGGGCCACGGGGCCGGCCTTGCCGTTCCCGATGGTGAAGCTCTCCTCCCGGCCCTTCACGGTGCCGATCGGCGTGATCACCGCGGCGGTACCGCAGGCGAAGGCCTCGGTCAGGCGGCCCTCCCGCACGTCGGCGCGCCACGCGTCGATCGTGTAGGGCTCCTCCTTCACGGTCAGGCCCGCCTCCCGCGCCAGCGTGATCACCGAGTCGCGGGTGATGCCGGGCAAGATGCTGTCCGAGAGCGGCGGCGTCACCAGCGTGCCGTCCTCGAAGACGAAGAACACGTTCATGCCGCCGAGCTCCTCGACGTAGCGGCGCTCGGCCGCGTCGAGGAACACCACCTGCTCGCAGCCCTGGGACGCCGCCTCCGACTGCGCCGCGAGGCTCGCCGCGTAGTTGCCGCCGCACTTGGCCGCGCCGGTGCCGCCCGGGGCCGCGCGGGTGAAGTGCTCCGAGACCCACACCGTCACGGTGCCGGTCGGATCCTTGAAGTAGGAGCCGACGGCCGAGGCGATCGTCACGAACAGGTATTCCGAGGCCGGCTTGACCCCAAGGAAGGCCTCGCTGGCGATCATGAACGGGCGCAGGTAGAGGCTGCCGTCCGGCGTGTCGGGGATCCAGGCGCGGTCGATCTCGACGAGCCTGCGCATCGCCTCAACGAAGGCGTCCTCCGGGAAGGGCGCCATCGCCATCCGCTCGGCGGAGCGGCGGAAGCGCAGGGCGTTGGCCTCCGGCCGGAACAGGGCCGCGCCGCCGTCCGCGGTGCGGTAGGCCTTCAGGCCCTCGAAGATCTCCTGCGCGTAGTGCAGCACCGCGGCGGCAGGATCGAGGGGGATGGCCTCGCGCGCCTGGATCCGCGCGTCGTGCCAGCCGCGGCCGGCGGTGTAGCGCGCCACCACCATGTGGTCTGTGAACACCTTGCCGAAGCCAGGATTCGCCATCAGCGCGGCCCGCTCCTCGGCGGTCCGCGGGGCCGGATGACTTTGGATCTCGAACGTCAGGTCGCTCACGGTGTGGTCCTCATCGACTGAGGCCCTTATGGCGCGCTCCGGCGCGCGAATCTACGGAGCCGGCGCATGACGGCGTCGCCGCATATGCGAGTCACTCGGCGAGTCACTCGGCGAGTCACTCGGCGCGTCACTCGGCGCGTCACTCGGCGGTCGCGGGCTCCGACAGCTGCAGACGGTGCAGGCGCGCGTAGGCGCCGCCGGCGGCGAGCAGGTCGTCGTGGCGCCCGGTCTCGATCACCCGGCCCGCCTCCATCACGGCGATCTGATCGGCGTCGCGCACGGTCGAGAGCCGGTGGGCGATCACCAGGGTGGTGCGGCCGCGCATCAGCCGGGTCAGCGCCTCCTGGACGAGCCGCTCCGATTCGGAATCGAGGGCCGAGGTCGCCTCGTCGAGGAGCAGGATCGGCGCGTCCTTGAGGAAGGCGCGGGCCAGCGCCACCCGCTGCCGCTCGCCGCCCGAGAGCCGGCCGCCGCCCGGGCCGACCCGGAATCCGTAGCCTTCCGGGAGGGCCGAGACGAAGGTGTGGGCCGCGGCGGCCTCGGCCGCCGCCTCGATCTCCGCGGGCGTCGCCCCGGGTCGGCCGAAGCCGATATTGGCGGCGATCGTGTCGTCGAACAGCACGACCTCCTGCGAGACGACCGCCACCGCGGCGCGCAGGGAAGCCAGCGTCACGTCCCGGACATCCTGGCCGTCGATGGTCACGGCGCCGCCGGTGACGTCGTAGAGGCGCGGAACGAGGTTGAGCAGCGAGGACTTGCCCGAGCCCGAGCGCCCGACGAGCGCCGTCACCGATCCGGCCGGGACCGCGAGGTCGATGCCCTCCAGCGCCGGCGCGTCCGGCCGGTAGCGGAACCGGACGTCGGCGAAGCGGATCGCGCCGCCGGTCACCGCCAGCGGCCGGGCCTCCGGCGCCTCGCGGATCGTGGCACTCTCGTCCATGACGTCGAAGTAGCGCCGCAGCGCGGCGGCGGCCTCCTGCAGGATGGCGTTGAGGTTGCCCAGCGCCCGGGCCGGCTGGGCGGCGAGGAGCAGGGCCGCCACGTAGCCGGTGAAGTCGCCGACGGTCTTCTCGCCGGCCAGGACCCGCTGGCCGACCAGCACCAGGACGCCCGCCACCGCGATGCCGCCGCCGATCTCCAGCAGCGGGTCGAGGCGGCCGCGGGCATTGGCGGCCTTCATCTTGAGGCGCCGCACCTCGTCGAGGGCCTCCGCGGCGCGGCCCTTGAGGTATGTCTCCATCGCGTAGGCCTTGGCGACCCGGGCCCCCTGCAGGCTCTCGGAGATCAGGCTGGCGGTGGCGCCCATCTGCTCCTGGGTCGAGGTCGAGACCCGCCGGAGCTTCCGGCCGATCCGCCCGATCGGTCCCGCCACGAACGGGACCGTGACGCCGGCCACGAGGGTCAGCACCGGATCCATCCAGATCAGCGCCGCCACGAGCCCGATCAGCATCGCGATGTCGCGGAGCAGGACCGTCGAGATGCGGGTCAGCGCCTCCTTGATGAAGGCGAAGTCGGTGGTGAAGCGCTGGGTGAGCGCCGCCGGGCTCTCGCGGCCGAGCTGGGCGAGATCCGAATCGATGAGATGCCCGTAGAGCGCCGCCTGCATGTCGGCCTCGACCCGGGTCACCACCCGGTTGGTCAGCACCGTCTGGCCGTAGAGGGCGAAGCCGCGCGTGGCCGTGACGACGATCACCACCAGCGGTCCGTACGCGATGGCGGCGGCGTCCTTGCGGTCGAAGGCGTCGAAGGCGGCCTTGATCAGCGCCGGGTAGAGCCCGGTCGAGGCGCCGACCAGGGCGATCAGCACCAGCACCACCGCCAAGGTGGCCCGGTGCGGGTACAGCCACGTGCGCCAGAGCCGGGCGAGAAGGGGAGCCGTGTCGCCGGGAAGGCGCGCCATGAGACCTACCGGGTCGGATCAGTGCCGCCCCGGGGCAGGATGCGCGGCGGCTGCGGTTTGCCGCCGCCGCCGCCGCGGATCAAGGCTTTTACTCAGCGGCCGTCGCCGCGCGGCCCGTGATCGTCGCCGCGATCGTCACCGCGGTCCCGGTGCCAGCCGCCCCGCATGCCGTGGCCGCCCATCGGGCCCATCGGCCGGGCGAGGATCATGGCGCGCCGCTTCTGGTCCTGGTCGAGGCTGGCGTAGAGCGGCTGGGACGCGTCGGCGAGCTTGCGCAGGGCGTCGCCCCGCGCACTCGCCGCGTCCGCCATCGCCCGCAGCGCCGCCGGGGCGTCGTCGCTGAACTTCGGCCGGTCGCGCATCGCCTCGCGGCGCTGCTGGCGCAGCTTGGCCATGTCGCGGATCGCCGTCTCCACCGGCGGCCACAGCTTCTCCTGGTCGGCGTTGAGCTTCAGGCCGGCATGCAGGGCGGCGATGCGGGCATCCGTGAAGGCCGCGCGGTCCTCGGGGGTCAGCGCGCTCCAGCGGCCGTGCCCGCGGAAGCCCTCGGGTCCGTGATCGCGCGCGACCGCCGCGCCGGCGAGCCCGAGGCCGAGCGCCCCGGTCACCAGGATGGCCGCCGTCAAAGGTCGGGACATGGAAATCTCCGTCTCACGCTCGGGACGTCGCCGCGGCCCGCGGCGGCGCCCAACGCCGCGCATAGGGCACCTGCCGTGTATCCCGCTTGTGTATGTAACAATGTTACATTAGTGGCAGGCGCGACGGGGTTGCGGCAGGTGGAGCGGTGCGGCGCGTGGCGAGAACATTCCGGATCGCGGCGCTCGCGATCCTGTCCCTGTGGTTCGGATCGGCGGGGCCGGTCTCGGCCGCACCGCAGGACCGGCCGGTGCGGGCGGTGGCGACCTTCTCGATCCTCGGCGACCTCGTCCGGCAGGTCGGCGGATCGCACGTGACGGTGGCGACGCTGGTCGGTCCGGACTCCGACGCGCACGGCCTGAGCCCGTCCCCGGCCGACGCGCGCAAGCTCGCGGAAGCCGACATCGTCTTCGTCAACGGCCTCGGGCTGGAGGGCTGGTTCGACCGGCTGATCCGGGCCTCCGGCACGCGCGCCCCCGTGGTGGTGGCCTCCGCGGGCGTGAAGCCGATCCCCGCGCAGGACGAGCACGCCCACGAGGACGGCGACCACGGACATGGACACGGCGACCACGCCGTGGACCCGCATGCCTGGCAGGACGTCGCCAACGTGCGGACCTACGTGGCGAACATCCGGGACGGCCTCGCCAAGGTCGATCCGGTCCATGCCGACGCCTACCGGGCGGCGGCGGCCGCCTACCTCGCCGAGCTCGACGCGCTGGAGCGGGACGTCCGGGCGGCGATCGCCCGCATCCCCCCGGAGCGGCGGCGGATCATCACGACCCACGACGCCTTCGGCTACTTCGCGGCGGCCTACGGCCTGCGCTTCATCGCGCCGCAGGGCGTGTCGACGGACAGCGAGGCGAGCCCGCGGGACGTGGCCGCGATCATCCGCCAGATCCGGAAGGAGCGCGTGCCGGCGGTGTTCCTCGAGAACATAAGCGACCCGCGCCAGATGCAGCAGATCGCCCGCGAGAGCGGCGCCCGCGTCGGCGGCAAGGTCTATTCCGACGCGCTCTCGGCGCCGGACGGCCCGGCCGCGACGTATCTCGACCTGATGCGGTCGAACCTGAAGGCGTTCGACGCCGCGCTGATGCCGGGCTAGCCCGCCGGGAGGGCGCGCCGCCGCGATCCTTCGCCTTCACGGCGTCGGACATGACATAGCGTAAACCGCCGGTTAAGAGGCCCCCACTAGCCTTACGAAACGGGTGCCAGCCGATCCTCGTGCGCGAGGGCTCAAGGCCTTGGGGCCTTCAGAACGCGTAGCTCGGAGATCGCGTGGCTTGGGGGCCTGACCGCTGGCGCTTCTATCGGCTCGTCGCGCGCGAGACCGCGCGCGCGGTCCGCGCCGCCGGCGCCAGCGTCACAGCCCCGCCCGACATCCTCGCCCGGATGCGGGTCGCCGGCCTGGTGATCGCGCCGCAGGACCTGCGCACCTCCGACGCGACCTTCGCGGACGACATCTATGCCGGGTTGTTCGTCTTCGCCGGCCGATCGCTCGCGGCGAGCGGCGGCTCGCCCTTCGACTACGCGGCACCGTCGCCGGAATGGGCCGACGAGCTCTACGGCTTCGGCTGGCTGCGCCACCTGCGCGCCGCCGACACCGCGCTGGCCCGCGCCAATGCCCGCGCCTTCGTGGCCGATTTCATTGCCGGCCGCGGCGACGCGGCCCTCGCCCGCCAGACGCCGGTGGCGGCGCGCCGGCTGATCTCGTTCCTGTGCCAGTCGCCCCTCGTGCTGGAGGGTGCCGACCACGGCTTCTACCAGAACTTCCTCAAGGCGATCGGCCGCAACGCCCAGCAGCTCGAGCGCGACCTCCGGCGCGGTGTGCCGCCGCAATGGCGCCTGAACGCCGCGGTGGCGCTCTGCTACGCCGGCCTGTGCTGCGACGGCATCCAGCCGATCCTGCGCCGGGCGACCCGCATCCTGACGCGGGAGCTCGACCGGCAGATCCTGACCGACGGCGGCCACCGGTCCCGCGACCCGCGCTACGCCATGGAGCTGCTCCTCGACCTCCTGCCGCTGCGGCAGAGCTACCTGAGCCGCAGCGTCGAGCCGCCGCTGGCGCTCCTGCGCGCGGTCGACCGGATGCTGCCGCTGCTGCGACTGCTCCGCCACCCGGACGCCTCGCTGAGCCACTTCAACGGCATGGGCGCCACGGACGCGGACCATCTCGCGACCCTGCTGGTCTACGACGGCGCGCTCGCCCGCCCGCTGATGCACGCGCCGAACTCGGGCTACGAGCGCCTGGAGGGCGGCCGGGTGGTGATCGTCGCCGATGTCGGTGCCAGCCCGCCGCTGCCCTACGCGGTGAATGCCGGTGCGGGCTGCCTCGCCTTCGAGATGTCGAGCGGGCCGCAGCGCATCGTGGTCAATTGCGGCCTGCCGGCTAGCGGCGCGGATCTGCGCCTCCTCGCCCGCTCGACGCCGGCCCATTCGACGGCCTCGGTGGCCCACGCCTCATCCTGCCGGTTCCTCACCCGCACCGGGTGGTGGGGCGAGCGGTTGCTGGCGGACTGGCTGATCGGCCGGCGCGGGCCCGTGGTCCTGAGCGGTCCATCGGCGGTGGCGGCCGAGCGGGCCGAGGAGGCCGACAGCGTCGTCCTCGCGGCCCGGCACAACGGCTACGCCCCCGAATTCGGCATCGTGCACGAGCGCCGCTGGCAGCTCTTCCACGCGACGGCGCGCCTGGAGGGCCGCGACGCCTTCCTGCGCCAGGGCAAGGGGCTCAGCCGCGGGCGGCGGCTGCGCCCGCAGGACGTGGCGATCCGTTTCCACCTGCATCCCGGCATCGCGGTGCGCAGCGTCCCGGAGGGGCTGGAACTCGCCTCGGCGCTCGGGGAGGTCTGGGTGTTCAGCGCCGAGAACGCCGAGATCGCCATCGAGGAGAGCGTCTACTTCTCGGGCCTGACCGGACCGCGCCGGACCGACCAGATCGTCCTTCATCTGCGGGTATCCGACGATGTGGAAGTCCGGTGGAACTTCGAGCGTCGGGCCTCCGCGCCCCTGCGCGGCGTGGCGCCCTGACGGGTCTCCGGACAGGGCCGGCTGGCCGGGCTCACCGTTTCCATGCTACCGCGCCGGAAAATCTCGAACTTTCGGCACGAAGCTATGGCGCACGATCAGGTGCGGGTCTCCCGCGCGCTCCTCTCGGTCTCGGACAAGACCGGCCTCGTCGACTTCGCCCGGGCGCTCCACGCCCGCGGCATCGCGCTGGTCTCGACCGGGGGCACCCACCGGACCCTGCAGGAGGCCGGCCTGCCGGTCACCGAGGTCGCCGACCTGACGGGGTTCCCGGAGATGATGGACGGCCGGGTCAAGACGCTGCACCCGGCGGTCCACGGCGGCCTGCTCGCCATCCGCGACAACCCGGAGCACCAGGCCGCGCTCGCCGCTCACGGCATCGGCGCGATCGATCTCCTCGTGGTCAACCTCTACCCGTTCGAGGCGACCATCGCGGCCGACCGGTCCGACGCCGACTGCATCGAGAACATCGATATCGGCGGCCCGGCCATGATCCGCGCGGCGGCCAAGAACCACGCGGACGTCGCCGTCGTCACCGACGTGTCGGACTATGCCGGCGTCCTCGCCGCCCTCGAGGCGCAGGACGGCGCACTCGGCGCGGATCTGCGCCGGAGCCTGGCGCAGAAGGCCTTCGCCCGCACCGCGTCCTACGATGCCGCCATCGCCAACTGGATGGCGGGCCGCTTCGGCGCCGAGGCGCCGGCCCGGTTCCGGGCCTTCGGCGGTTCCCTGGGCCAGGAACTGCGCTACGGCGAGAACCCCCACCAGTCGGCCGCCTTCTACCGCGCCCCCGGTAAGGTCCGGGCGGGCGTGGCCACCGCCCGCCAGCTCCAGGGCAAGGAGCTGTCCTACAACAACTTCAACGACACGGACGCCGCCTACGAGTGCGTGGCCGAGTTCGACCCGGCCCGGACCGCCGCCGTGGCCATCATCAAGCACGCCAACCCCTGCGGCGTCGCCGAGGGGGCGAGCCTGCTCGAGGCCTACGAGCGGGCCCTGAGCTGCGACCCGACCTCCGCATTCGGCGGCATCGTCGCCCTGAACCGGACCCTCGACGCCGAGGCGGCCCGCCGGATCGTCGAGATCTTCACGGAGGTGATCATCGCCCCCGACGCCACGCCCGAGGCGGCGGCCATCGTGGCCGGCAAGAAGAACCTGCGCCTGCTGCTGGCCGGCGGCGTGCCCGACCCGCGGGCCGGCGGGGAGACCGTGCGGACCCTCGCGGGCGGGCTGCTGGTCCAGAGCCGGGACGCGGCGGTCGTCGACGACATGCCGCTCACGGTCGTGACCAAGCGCGCGCCGAGCGAGGCCGAGCTGGCCGATCTCCGGTTCGCCTACCGGGTGGCCAAGCACGTGAAGTCGAACGCCATCGTGTACGCGAAGGCCGGCGCCACGGTCGGCATCGGCGCGGGCCAGATGTCCCGGGTCGATTCCTCGCGCATCGCCGCCTGGAAGGCCGCCGAGGGGGCGAAGCGTCTCGGGCTGGCCGAGAGCCTCGCTGTCGGCTCGGTGGTGGCGTCGGACGCGTTCTTCCCGTTCGCGGACGGCCTCATGGCGGCCGCCGAAGCGGGCGCCACCGCGGTGATCCAGCCCGGCGGCTCGATGCGCGACGCGGACGTGGTCGCGGCGGCCGACGAGGCCGGTCTCGCCATGGTCCTGACGGGGCACCGCCACTTCCGGCACTGAGCCGGCGGGCCGTCTCCCGCCCTCCGGGACGGCGCGCCACCTCGGGGGCGGCCGCACCGGTCCGGACGCCCCGGAACGCCCGCGGTCGCGCCGCCGCGCCGCGTTAACGATACGCCGCGATCGGATCGGCCGGGTCGATTGTTTGCCGAGCGGGCGCTTCTGCCCAGCATTGCCGTGAACAGACGCGGTGCTCGACCAAGCTCGGCAATGAATGGTCGGCGTCCGGGAAAACTATCTTTGGTGCAACATTGCGGGTGTAATATTCCAAACTTGTCGAATATGCGCGGTGTCTGCGCCGCGGGTTGAAATTTTCTCGGCCGCACGCCATCATCGCGGGGAAATGCGCCGGAAGCTCGCGTGGAGAACTTCCTGGAACAGCTCCGGGTCGAGTGACGAGATGGTGGTCGCAGCGCTGTTGTTTCTCGTGGGATGGCTTCTCGGCCGATCCTACTCGGTGATCATCCTCGCCCTGACCTCGTCGGTGATCCTGTTCACCGCCACGACGATCTTCGTGTCGGTCTACGGGATCGACCTGCTGCGCGTCCTGATCGTGTTGGGATATCTCACCGCGCATCAGGCGGGGTATCTCCTCGGCGCCTATCTCACCGGATACCCCGAGAGCGATCGGGGGCGGTGAGGCGCATCACCACCACCAGACCAGCCGTCCGGCGTACCCGTTGATCAGGATCCAGAGCCCAGCAGCGACGAGGGACCAGGTAATCACAAGGAGAAGCGGTGGCTTCGTGCCGGGCTGACTGCGCAGAAGTGTCAGGACGGTGTTCACGTTCGATATCCCAGGGGCCCGGTGCGGAGGGAAAGCCGATACGGGCTCGTACCGCATCGGGTTCCACCGGGCCGATTGTCGGCAGGTTAAATCTTGTCCAGGCTCGGGTGACGGGCGCGCCCTCGATGAGCTCAGGGTCGCCGGTCAGATTACTTGCAGTTGCAATAAGTCGCCTCTCGCAACATCAAAAGTTTGAATCAGGACAATCGACGCTCCGGATCCGGTCGGTGGAGGCCTGTTTCCGCCGGGCCTCGATACTTGACACATCCGTATAGGATCAGACGAAACGCAATCCGTGAGGAACCGCACGGGTCGCTATTTCGCCGCCGCGTTGCAGGCTCGACACAAGGGGGACGGCCGCGTCGTGCCGTGCGAACGAGAACGCCCAGGCAGCGTGAGCTGCCTGGGCGTTTTTGACACGCGCCGGACCTCGGTCCGGCCGGCTCGCGCCGATCAGGTGTCGGCGAAGATGTCGCGATCCTTGGTCTCCGGCACGAAGAACACGCCGATGATCACTGTCGCGACCGCGATGACGATCGGGTACCAGAGGCCGAAATAGATGTCGCCGGTCTGGGCCACCATGGCGAAGGCGGTCGCCGGCAGGAGGCCGCCGAACCAGCCGTTGCCGATATGGTAGGGCAGCGACATCGAGGTGTAGCGGATCCGGGTCGGGAACAGCTCCACCAGCATGGCGGCGATCGGGCCGTAGACCATCGTGACGAAGAGCACGAGGATGAACAGCAGGCCGATCACCTGCGCGACCTGCGGCCGGAAGATGTCGAACGGGTTCGACATCTTGACGATCTCGGGGTCGCCGGCCTTCGGGTAGCCCGCGGCCTGCAGCGCGGCGGTCGTGGCCTTGTTGGCCTCGACGTTGCCGCCCTGCGGGTACGGGATCTCGGTGTCGTTGACCCGGATCGTGGTGGGCTGGCCGGCCGCGCCGGGGGCGGTCGAGTAGCGGACCGACGACTTCGACAGGAAGTCGCGGGCGAGGTCGCAGGGCTGGGTGAACACCCGGGTCCCGACCGGGTTGAACAGGGTTCCGCAGGCGGCCGGATCGGCCGTCACCGTCACCTTCACGTTCTCGATCGCCGCCTCGAGCTTCGGGTTGGCCGTCGAGGTGATCCCCTTGAAGATCGGGAAGAACGTCGCCGCCGCGATCGCGCAGCCCGCCAGGATGATGACCTTGCGGCCGATCTTGTCGGACAGCCAGCCGAAGACCACGAAGAATCCGGTGCCGAAGAGCAGCGACCACGCGATCAGCAGGTTGGCCGTGTAGCCGTCGACCTTCAGGATCGATTGCAGGAAGAACAGCGCGTAGAACTGGCCCGTGTACCAAACCACGCCCTGGCCGGCGACGAGCCCGAACAGGGCGATGATCGCGAATTTCGCGTTCCGCCACTGGCCGAACGCCTCGGTGAGCGGCGCCTTGGAGGTCTTGCCCTCCTCCTTCATCTTCTGGAAGGCCGGCGATTCGGAGAGCTGGAGGCGGATCCAGACCGAGATGCCGAGCAGCAGCACCGAGACCAGGAACGGGATGCGCCAGCCCCACTCGGCGAAGGCGGCCTCGCCGGTGATGGTCCGGGTCGCCAGGATCACCATCAGCGACAGGAACAGGCCCAGGGTCGCGGTCGTCTGGATCCAGCTCGTGTAGAAGCCCCGCCGGCCGTTGGGGGCGTGCTCGGCCACGTAGGTCGCCGCGCCGCCGTACTCGCCGCCGAGCGCGAGCCCCTGGGCGAGGCGCAGGACGATCAGGATGATCGGGGCCGCGATGCCGATGGTCGCCGCGTTGGGCAGGATGCCGACGATGAAGGTCGACAGACCCATGATCAGGATCGTGACGAGGAAGGTGTACTTGCGGCCGACGAGGTCGCCGACGCGGCCGAACACGAGGGCGCCGAACGGGCGGACTATGAAGCCGGCCGCGAAGGCCAGCAGGGCGAAGATGTCGCGCGTGGCCGGCGGGTAAGCCGAGAAGAATTGCGCGCCGATGATCGCCGCCAGCGAGCCGTAGAGATAGAAATCGTACCACTCGAACACGGTGCCGAGCGAGGACGCGAAGATCACCCGCTTCTCGGCCGACGTCATCGGCCTCGCGGCGTCCCCTGTCCGCGCACTCGCGGTTGCCACAGCCATGAAACAGGTCCTCCCAGACGCATTTGGGCGGCCCGCGACACGGATCGCCCGCTCACCGGCCCGATTCCCGGGCGGTTCTGCGCACGGCGCAGATCACCTATGCGTTATCGCACCGATCGGGGCGGTCAACCGGTAAAGCGATTGTGAAGACCTTCATCAACATGGGCGCGTACGCAGTTGTCACCGGAACGACGAAGGGCGCGGCTCGCGCCGCGCCCTCCGCCAGTTCGACGCTTCGGAAGGCCGTCAGTGCGCGTGCGCGCCGGCCGCTCCGATGCCGGTCTCGGAGCGCACGTACTGCGCCTCGAAGGCGGCCCGCTCGCGCTGGGCCCGGCGGGACTTGTCCACGAGAGACACGATCCAGATCGTCGCGAAGGCCAGCGGCATCGAGAACAGCGCCGGGTTGTCGTAGGGGAAGAGCGGGGCGGGATTGCCCAGCGTGGTCACCCATACGGCCTTCGACAGCACCACCATGATGACCGCCGCGAGCAGGCCGACGAGGCCGCCGGCGAGCGCGCCCCAGGTGGTGGTGCCGCGCCACAGGATCGACATGGCCAGCACCGGGAAGTTGCAGCTCGCCGCCACCGCGAAGGCGAGGCCGACCATGAAGGCGACGTTCTGGTTCTCGAACACGTAGCCGAGGTAGATCGCCACGATCCCGATCACCACCGCCGAGATCTTCGACAGGTTGACCTCGTGCTTCTCGGTGGTGCGCCCGCGAGCGATCACCTGGGCGTAGAGGTCGTGGCTGATCGCCGAGGCCCCGGCGAGCGTGAGCCCGGCGACGACCGCGAGGATCGTCGCGAAGGCCACCGCGGAGATGAAGCCGAGGAAGTACGGCCCGCCCACCGCGTTGGCGAGGTTCACCGCCACCATGTTGGTGCCGCCGATCATGTCCTTCAGCTTGTCGAAGGCGCCGGCCGGCCCGAGCTTGAAGTAGACCGGGTCCGACATCAGCAGCGCGATGCCGCCGAAGCCGATGATGAAGGTCAGGATGTAGAAGTAGCCGATCAGGCCGGTGGCGTAGAACACCGACTTGCGGGCGGCCTGGGCGTCCGAGACCGTGAAGAACCGCATGAGGATGTGCGGCAGGCCGGCGGTGCCGAACATCAGGCCGACGCCGAGCGAGATCGCCTCGACCGGGTTCGACACCAGACCGCCCGGCGCCATGATCGCGTCGCCCTTCGGGTGGACCTGAACGGCGCTGGCGAACAGCGATTCCGGGTTGAAGCCGTACTTGTACAGAACCGCGCCGGCCATGAAGGTCGCGCCGCCGAGCAGCAGGCAGGCCTTGATCACCTGCACCCAGGTGGTCGCCTTCATGCCGCCGAAGGCGACGTAGACGATCATCAGGACGCCGACGATGATCACCGCGTAGAGGTAGGGCAGGCCGAACAGAAGCTGGATCAGCTTCCCCGCGCCGACCATCTGGGCGATCAGGTAGAAGGCCACCACCACCAGGGTGCCCACCGCCGAGATGATGCGGATCGCGGTCTGGTCGAGGCGGAAGCTCGCCACGTCGGCGAAGGTGAACTTGCCGAGGTTGCGCAGGCGCTCCGCGATCAGGAACAGCACGATCGGCCAGCCGACCAGGAAGCCCGTCGAGTAGATCAGCCCGTCGAAGCCCGAGGTGTAGACGAGGCCGGAGATGCCGAGGAACGAGGCCGCCGACATGTAGTCGCCGGCGATCGCCAGCGAGTTGGTGCCGGCCGAGATGCCGCCGCCCGCCGCGTAGAAGTCGGCGGCCGACTTGGTGCCCTTGGCCGCCCGGTAGGTGATGCCGAGCGTCAGCAGCACGAAGAACAGGAACATCAGGATGGCCGGCCAGTTCGTGGCCGATTGCGCGACGGCACCGAGATCCGGGCCGGCCGCGTAGGCGGCGCTCGCGACGATCGTGGCGAGCGTCAGGCCGAGGAGGAGGCGGTTCATCGGGCCACGCTCCGCTTCAGGGCTTCGCTCAGCGCGTCGAAGCGCGTGTTGGCCCGGGCGACGTAGACCCCCGTGAGCGCGAAGGCGAACAGGATCACGAACACGCCCGCGAACAGGCCGAGGGAGGCGGTGCCGCCGACCTTCACGGCGAGGAGCGACTTGTCGAAGGCGATCAGGCCGATGAAGCCGAAATAGACGACCAGCATCAAGATCGTCAGGATCCAGGCGAAGCGGGTGCGCTCGTGAACGAGCTGCTGGAACTCGGGGGTTCGGGCGATCCGCTCGACCTGCGGATCGGCGGCGGTCTCGCGTGGGCGTGGTCCCGGGGGCGCCGCGCGCCCTCGGGTGTTCAGTGTCGTGCCGCTCATGGGTGTTCCTCCCGCGAGGGCCTGCTCTGGCCCCCCGGTTCTTCGCGTTGAGACTCGTGGTTCTTGTTGGGAGCGGGCGCCGCCCCGGCACCCGCCCCGGTCCGAACCCGCGCCGCCGGGGCGGCGCGGGTGCGATCAGCCCCGGTTCTGCCGGTTCTCGATCAGGTCGTCGACGACGGCCGGCTCGGCGAGCGTCGAGGTGTCGCCGAGCGAGCTGAAATCGTCCTCGGCGATCTTGCGCAGGATCCGGCGCATGATCTTGCCCGAGCGGGTCTTGGGCAGGCCGGGCGCGAACTGGATCAGGTCCGGCGAGGCGATCGGCCCGATATCCTTGCGGACCCAGGTTACGAGCTCCTTGCGCAGGGCGTCGTCGCCCTCCTCGCCGTCGTTCAGGGTCACGTAGGCGTAGATGCCCTGGCCCTTCACGTTGTGCGGGTAGCCCACCACCGCGGCCTCGGCCACCTTCGGGTGGGCGACCAGGGACGACTCGACCTCGGCGGTGCCCATCCGGTGGCCCGAGACGTTGATGACGTCGTCGACCCGGCCGGTGATCCAGTAGTAGCCGTCCGCATCGCGGCGGGCGCCGTCTCCGGTGAAGTACTTGCCCGGGTAGGTCGAGAAGTAGGTCTGCTCGAAGCGCTCGTGGTCGCCGTAGACCGTGCGCATCTGGCCCGGCCAGGAATCGGCGATGCAGAGATTGCCCTCGCAGGCGCCCTCCAGGACCTTGCCCTCGGCGTCGACCATCTCGGGCTTCACGCCGAAGAACGGCCGGGTCGCCGAGCCCGGTTTCAGGGCGGTGGCACCCGGCAGCGGGGTGATCAGGATGCCGCCGGTCTCGGTCTGCCACCACGTGTCGACGATCGAGCAGCGCTGGTCGCCGACGACGTTGTAGTACCACTCCCAGGCTTCCGGGTTGATCGGCTCGCCCACGGAGCCCAGCACGCGGAGCGATTGCCGCGAGGTCTTCTTCACCGGCCCCTCGCCGCCGCCCATCAGCGAGCGGATCGCGGTCGGCGCCGTGTAGAAGATGTTGACCTTGTGCTTGTCGACCACTTCCCAGAACCGGGAGGTCGACGGGTAGGTCGGGATACCCTCGAACATCAGCGTCGTGGCGCCGTTCGCGAGCGGCCCGTACACGATGTAGCTGTGGCCCGTCACCCAGCCGACATCGGCGGTGCACCAGTACACGTCGCCTTCGCGGTAATCGAAGACGTACTCGTGCGTCATCGACGCGTAGACGAGGTAACCGCCGGTGGTGTGCACCACGCCCTTCGGCTGCCCGGTCGAGCCGGAGGTGTAGAGGATGAAGAGCGGGTGCTCGGCCTCCACCGCCACGGCGGGGCACTCGTCCGTCACCTGCTCGGCGGCCTCGTCGTAGTAGACGTCCCGGCCCGCCTCCATGGCGACGCTGCCGCCGGTGCGGCGCACGACGATCACGTGGTCGACGAGGTCGGTCCCGAGACGCTTGATCGCCTCGTCGACATTGGCCTTCAGCGGCACCTTGCGGCCTCCGCGCAGGCCCTCGTCGGCGGTGATCACCACCTTGGAGCCGCAACCCTGGATGCGCGAGGCGAGGGAATCCGGCGAGAAGCCGCCGAACACGATGGCGTGGATCGCCCCGAGCCGCGCGCAGGCGAGCATCGCGTAGGCGGCCTCCGGGACCATCGGCATGTAGAGCGTGACGCGGTCGCCCTTGCCGACGCCGCGGTTGCGCAGGACGTTGGCCATCCGGCAGACCTGCGCGTGCAGCTCGCGGTAGGTGATGTGCTTGGATTCGTCGGGGTTGTCGCCTTCCCAGATGATCGCGGTCTGGTCGCCGCGGGTCTCGAGATGGCGATCGATACAGTTATGGGCGACGTTGGTCTTGCCGTCCTCGAACCACTTGATCGAGACCTTGCCGGGCTCGAAGCTGGTGTTCTTCACCGTCGAGAACGGCTTCATCCAGTCGATGCGCTTGCCGTGCTCGGCCCAGAACGCGTTGGGATCGGCGACCGAAGCCGCGTACATCTCCCGGTACTTGGCATCGTCCACGTGCGCACCCTCGCGCCACGCGGATTGAACCTCGATCACCTTGCCTACCATGGCGTCCCATCCCTGTTTTGGCGCCCGATCGTATCGCGGTCTCCGCCGCGCAGCCAGGACTTCCAAAGTAACGTAGCCGCCAATCTACGAGGACGATATCATCGCAGTTTGGCGCGCTCCTGCGCAGCTCAATTCCCGTGAATAGATTGGGCGCAATGTAAGGGCTGATTGGGGCTTCGATGCTGCGCTGTCAAGCGCGCGCGCCCGAGCCCGCTGTCACCGGCGGTCCTCTGTTTCCGCCCCGCGGGGGTGGGGGGCGCTCACCCCTAGCCGTTGGCCGCCCGCCGCGCGGGCATGATGATCTCCACGAGCGTGCCGTCTTCCGGTCGGGCGGAGAGCTGCAGGCGCCCGCCATTGGCCTCCACGAGCGCCCGCGGCAGCGCCAGCCCGTCCTCGACATCGCCCTGCGGCGCTGCCGCCCGCGGCGCGTGGCCGGCGCCGGTCTCGCGCACCCGCACGGCGATCCCCGCCCGCTCGGCGGACCCGGTGGACACGATGATCTGGCTGCCGGCCGTGGAGCGTCGGATCGCGTTCTCGATCACCAAGCTGGCGGCGCGGCTGACCGAGCGCTCGTCGGCCTCCAGGTCGCCGATATCGGTCGAGAAGCTCGTCCGCATCACGATGCGCCCCCGCGCCGCCTCCGCCTGGAGCTGGGCGACACAGCTCGCCACGACGTCGTTGAGGTCGAGGGCGCGCGGCTCCAAGTGGAGCGCGCCGGCCTCGACGGCGGCGAGGTCCAAGAGCTTCCCGACGCGCTCCAGCATCGCCTCGCCCGAGGCCTTGATCTCGGCGAGGCAGCCCCGGTAGCGCGCGTCCCCGAGGGGGCCGAACGGTTCCTTCAGCATCGCGCCGGCCAGGTCGACGATCCCGGACACGGGCTCGCGGACGGCGCAGCCGAGCCGGTCGAGGGCATCGGCGCGGCCCGGCGCGGGCTCCGGGCCGCCCTCCGCGCTCCGCGCGAGGGCCTCGTCCTCGGCTCGGGCGATCTGGGCCACGCGCCGGCCCGCCATCGCCGCCACGGTCAACGACATCGGAGCGCCGTCGATGCGCACGATCCGCCGCCCCGGGGCAGTGCCCCTCAGGGCATCGGCGACCGTCAGGACGCTCTCCCGGTCGAAGAGCGTGACGAAGCTGCTGCCGACGATCTCGCGCGGATCGCAGCCGAACAGGCTGGCCGCCGCGCGGTTCAGCGCGACGATGCGCCCGGCCCCGTCGACCGTGACGACGCTTGTTTCCAGCGCGTCCAGAGTCGCCTCGGCGCTGGCCGTCCGTTCGGTCTCAGCGGCGCGGGCGAGGCGCTCGGCCGTGAGGGCGTCGGCCATGTCGGCGTCCTCGACCGGGCGCACGACCAGGCACGTCGCGGTCGCGCCCGACCAGGGGAGGGCGCCGGCCCGGATTTCGACGGGACGGGCGCCGCCGTCGGCCGTCGCGACGGTCGTCCGGCGCGCGGACGGGTCGACCGTCTCCGCCGGGGGGAGGCCGGGCAGCAATCCCGGAAGACCGAGGCGCGCGAGGCTCGGCAGGTCGGGGTGGCCGGTCAGATCGAGGAAGGCGCGGTTCGTCGCGACGATCGCTCCGTCGCGATGGACCAGCACCGGCACCGGCAATCCGCCGAGGAGATCGGATTCCGGGGACGGCGGCGCGTCGGCGACCGGCTCGGCCTCCACCGGCCCGGTCTCGACATCGGGATCCGCGGCGGTCGCGCCGGTCTCCGCCGGACCGGCCTGCGGCGCCGGGAACGGCATCACCGCCCCTCCCGCGGTCCGGGGCGACCCCGATCCGGCCTCGTCACCGGCGTAGCGGGCGCCCAGCGCGCGGGCGATCTCGCGGAACGCGGCGTGCTCGTCGTTCGACAGCGGCGCGGCGACGGGATCCGCGTCGACCGCGACAGGAATCGCGACAGGGATCGCGGCGTCGCCGGTCCCGGCCGGGCCAGCAGCGGGCTTGGCAACCTCGGACGTTGCCGGCTCCGGCGTCGCGGAGGGCACGGGCTCGGGAACGCGCTCGGGCATGGGCTCCGGGGTCGGCTCCGGCAGCGCGACCGGTCTCGGGCTGCCGGGCGGGGCGCTGCGGATCAGGCCGAAGCCACCGAAGCCCGAGAAGGCCGCGTCGCCCCGCCCGAGCGGGGCTCCGGACAGGTCGACCCGGAACGCCCCGGTGCCGGCATCGAGGACCGCCGGTTCCCCGCGGAAGGTGCGCCGGTCGCGCAGGGCCGCCAGCACGGCGTCGGCGCCGGAGAGGCGCCCGCTCTTGGCCAGATCCTGCCAGCGCTGCCCGACCAGCCCGGCGAGCGCCTCCGGGCCTGTGAGGGTCGTCAGGACACCGGCGGCATCGAGGCGCCAGAGGAAGCGGTCGTCGCGCCGGAGCGGCGTCGCCGGAGGCGATTGCGGCTCCTGTGGAAGCGCCCGCGCCGCCACCGGATGCCCGGCGGGCGCGTCGACCGGTGGATCGAGCGGGCGGATCGGACGCGCGCGGCCAGCCGCCACCGGCGCGGTCGGGACGATGAGGATCGCGGGCCGGCCGTCGGCCTGCGCGCCGCGCGCCAGCCAGCACAGGACCGGCGGCGCGATCCGGCGGACATCGAGGCGCAGGCGCGCGAGGCGGGGCGCGGCGTCGCCCGCCACCGCGGTCGCGATCTGCCGGGTCAGGTCGGCGAGGGCCGGGCCGTCCAGAACCGCGACGAGACCCGCCGCCGCTTCGGACGCGGACAGGATCCGGGCCTCCGACGGATCGATCACGAGATGCACGGCGTCGCGCGCGCCCAGAGCGGCCGCCAGCGCGGGCAGGCGCTCCCAGGTCGCGAAGGCAGTCCCCAGCCCGGGCGGGGCTGCAGCGGCCGTCGGTGTCACTGTCGTCTCCAAAGCCCGCGACCTCGAACCCTAACGCGATCCTGACGCTCAACGGTCCCGCTTTGCCCGAGAAACGCGCGCGACCGTAGCCCTATTGTAAACTCCCCCGCGCCGCGGCGCTGGACTCTCGGCGCAACCGTCACACGTTTACGTTATGTCAACCTTAACGCCGTGAGCGCGGGTGGCATATGGCGGCGAATCAGTTATTGTGCACCGCACAAAGCGCCATCCACAGGCCAATGAAGAGAGGAGACGACGTATGAGCAACCCCCCGAACTACGAAGTTCCGGCCGAGATGCGCGACTTCGCCGAGAAGAGCGTCGAGCAGGCCCGGAAGGCGTTCGACAGCTTCATCGGCGCGGCTCGCCGCACCGCCGACACCGTGCAGGGCTCTGCCGAGCTGGCGCGCTCCAACGCGCTGGACGCGTCCTCGCGCGGCTTCGAGTATGCCGAGCAGAACGTGAACGCGGCCTTCGACCTCGCCCAGAAGCTCGTCCGCTCCCGGGACATGCAGGAGGCGATGCAGCACCAGGCCGAGTTCGTCCGCAGCCAGTTCGCCGCCATCCAGGCCCAGGCGAAGGAGTTCAGCGGCCTCGCGCAGAGCGCGATGCAGCAGGGCGCCGAGCGCGCCAAGTCGGCGATGCAGCAGGGTGCCGACGAGGCCCGCAAGGCCATGGAGCAGGGCCAGGACGCCGCGAAGCAGACGGCCCAGAACGCCCAGGACGCCGCCGAGCGCGCGTCGCACTGACGCTCGCACCGACGAACGGGGCCGCGGCCCGCTCCCGATCCGGGGGCGGGCCGTCTCGTTTTCGCCGGTATTGCCGCCGAGAGCCGCCGGGCGGACGCGTTGGGTCCGCGCCGAGTGAAGGGTTCAGGGATGCGCCTCACTGTTTCCGGCCGATCCGGCCTGCGTGGACCTCTCCGTCTGGCGGTCGCCGCCCTGGCGCTCGCCGCCGTCGCTCCGAGTAGCGCGGCCTTCGCCCAGTACTACGACGATCCGGGCTACGACGGCGGTTACCGGCCGGTCCCGCGCCGGGCGCAGCGCGCCCCGGTCGGCTACAATTGCGACGCCGTCCAGCAGGGAATCACCGGCCCGAAGCCGTATTCCTGCCCGCTGCCGGGGCCGCGGCCCCTCGGCGTGCGCTGCTTCTGCGACATGCCGATCGCGTCGTTCAGCCCGCCGCAGACGGCCGTCGGCCGCGTCGTTCCCTGAGGCGCAGCCCCGCGCAGGCGACTGCACACGCGACGGGCCGCGCCCCCGGGTGGGATGACGCGGCCCGTGCGGCACAGGCGGGCAAGGGGCGCGGGTGATTCCGCGCCGCGCGCTCAGTTCAGGACGACGACCTTGGCGCCGACCTTCACGCGCTCGTACAGGTCGGTGACGTCGTCGTTGGTCATCCGGATGCAGCCCGACGAGACCGCCTGACCGATCGTGTCCGGCTCGTTGGAGCCGTGGATACGGTACTCGGTGCTGCCGATATACATGGCCCGGGCGCCGAGGGGGTTCTCGATGCCGCCCGCCATGTAACGCGGCAGGTCGGGACGACGGGCGATCATGGCCTTCGGGGGCGTCCACGACGGCCACTCGCGCTTGGCGGTGATCTTGTTGGTGCCGCTCCAGCTAAAGCCCGGACGGCCGACGCCGACGCCGTAGCGGATCGCCTCACCGTTGCCGAGCACGTAGTACAGGCGCCGCTCGGCGGTGGAGACCACGATCGTGCCGGGCGCGTAGGGCGCGTTGAACGCGACGATCTCGCGGGGGATCGGCTGGACCTGCGCCTGCGGCGCGGCCTGCACGCCCTGGCCGAAGCCCGGGGCGTAAGAGCCCTGGTAACCGTACTGTCCCTGATCGGAGTAGTACTCGTCGGCATTATCCGTGCCGAAGGGATCGTACGACGAAGCGGCGAGGACGGGCGTGGCGGCAAGAACAGACACGCCGAGGAGCGCGGCGAGTGCGGTGACCGTGGTCTTCATGAGTGGCCTACCTGTGCAATAACCTTTGCCATTACAAGCGTGAGCATAGGCTAGCAGTTCCATACTTCCGCCCGGAATTTGCTGTCCGGCGGAATACGCAGGCCGGCTTGGCCGTGCGGTGCGCGATATCACGAACGCGTGCGCGGCTCAGGGGGCTTCGTCCGTGTGGACGTCGAAGCGCGCGAGGTGGGCGTAGCCGAAGTTCGTCGAGATGGCGCAGTCGGTGGCGTCGCGGCCGCGGGCCATGACGATGCGGCCGATGCGGGGCCGGTTGTGGCGGGCGTCGAACGTGTACCAGCGCGGCCCCTCGGGCCCTTCGAGGAAGACCTCGAACCACGCGGAGAAGTCCATCGGCGCCGGGTCCTTCGGCACGCCGATATCGCCGAGGTAGCCGGTGGCGTAGCGGGCCGGGATGTTCATGCACCGGCACAGGGTGATCGCCAGGTGCGCGAAGTCCCGGCACACGCCCTCGCGCTGCATGAAGGCGTCGTGCGCGCTCCGGGTCGCGTCGGCGCGCTGATAGTCGAAGCGGATCCGCTCGTGCGTGTAGTCGACGATCGCCTGGACGCGGGCCCAGCCCTCCGGCGTGCCGCCGAACAGGGACCACGCGGTCTGCGAGAGCTTGTCGGTGTCGCAGTAGCGCGAGCCCAGGAGGAAGATCAGGACGTCGTCGGGCAGGTCCTGGACCGGGATCTGCCGGGCGTCCGGCACGACCGGATCGGGCTCGCCCGAATCCTCGACCGTGAAGTCGGCCGCGATGGTCAGCTGACCGGGCGGCGCGACGATGCGGTGGCAGATGTTGTCGAAGCCGTCCCGGTACGTCCGCGCCTCGAGCGGCGGATCGAACCCGATCGCGTGCGGGGTCAGCACGTCGTCGATCCGCGAGGGATGGACGCTCAGCATCAGGATCATCGGTGTCGGCTGCGACAGCGTGAAAGCGATATCGAAACCGGTCCTGATCTTCATCGGGGCCACCTTGCTCTGTCGCCGTCCGCGCGGAGTCGCCACGCACGCTCGTTCCGAGTCCGGGTGCGCGCGAACTCAACGCGCCAGGGTCGTCTCCGGCCCCTGCACGGTTCGGGCCGCCGGCCCGTCGGCAGGCAGTTCCACCACGTCGACGTCGACGCGCATGCCGAGATCGTCGCTGGCGAGGCCGAAGAAGGAGCCGTGCAGCGGCACGGCCTGGGCCGGATCGCGGGTCACCGCCACGCGGATCAGGTCGCGGTTGCCCACGATGCCGTTGGTCGGGTCGAACTCGACCCAGCCGGCGCCCGGCAGGTAGACCTGCAGCCAGGCGTGGGTGGAGCCGCCGCCGACGTGACGCGCCCGGTCGTTGCGCGGGTTGTAGAGGTATCCGGAGACGAAGCGGGCGGCCATGCCGAGCGCCCGGACGCCCTCCATCATCAGCACCGCGAAGTCCCGGCACGAACCGAGCTTCGTGCGCAGGGTCGTGAGCGGGTCCTGCACGCCCTTCTCGGAGCGGGCGAGGTAGGTGAAGTTCGCCCGCACGCTGCGCGTCATCGCGGCCAGCAGCTCCTGCGTCGGGATACGGCCCTGCGGCGGCAGGAAGCTCCGCGCCCAGGCATCGACCTCGTGCCGCGGGTCCGGCCATTGCCGCTCGATGGAGCGGGCGAGGTCCGGCATGTCCTCGGCGCCGTAGCCGAACGGGTAGTGGGTCGCGTGCGGCGCCAGGGGGAAGACCGGCGCGTGCTCCGGGGTGTGGTCGAGGGTGATGCCGCAGTCGAAGGTCAGGGTCTCGGCGCGGGTGTCGAAGGTCGCGACCGCCACGCAGTTGCCGAACACGTCGAACAGCCAGCGCAGGGCGGCCGGCTCCGGGGCGATGTCGAGGGTCGCCGCGATCAGCCGCTGATCGTAGCTGTCGCGCGGCCGGAACAAGATCCGGTGCTCGCCGAAGGCGACCGGACGCCGGTACCGGTAGACCGTGCGGTGGCGGACGGAGAGGATCGGCAAGTCGCAGGCTCCGGGCTCGCGCCGACGCGGTCACCGGCGATGCAAGGGCCGGGCCCGGCCGCGCGGAACGCCTCAGACCACCGGCGGGGCCGGGTCGGCGGCGGCGCGCTCGGCCTCGACCAGCACGTCGAGGGGGC
This sequence comes from Methylobacterium sp. UNC300MFChir4.1, assembly GCF_900110155.1. Lineage (NCBI taxonomy): Bacteria > Pseudomonadati > Pseudomonadota > Alphaproteobacteria > Hyphomicrobiales > Methylobacteriaceae > Methylobacterium > Methylobacterium sp. UNC300MFChir4.1. The sequence goes on from NZ_FOCS01000001.1 coordinate 544,544, forward strand.
GCCACGGCTTGGCGATGAAGACGGCCTCGGCCGGCAGCTCGGGGCGGGGAATGCCGTGGCCCGAGGTGATCACCAGACGGGCCCGGGGCCACAGGGTCGCCACCGCGCGGGCGAGCTGGAGGCCGTCCATCTCGCCGGCCAGCCGGACGTCGGCGAAGACGAGGGCGACGTCGCCCCCGCGCGCCTGGAGGACCGACAGGGCGGCCTCGGCGCTGTCGCACCCGACCACGTCGAGTTCGGTTTCCTCCAAGAGGGTCTCGGCGAGCGCGCGGATCTCGGGATCGTCCTCCACGACGAGCGCGAGACGCGGCGGACCGGCCTCGGCCGCCACGACGCTCGGCGCGCCCAGGGCGGCCTCGTCGCCCTCGTTCTGCCGCACGCGGCGGACCAGGGCCGCGAGGTGTTCGGGCACACCCTCGGTGACCAGATCATCGTAGAACGACGCCAGTTTCTGACCGATCTGATCGAGCGGAATACCCGGTGACAGCGTATCGGTGAGCGGCAGGGGTGCGCTCGTCTGGTGCTTTTTCAAGGACTCCCCCCGAAGTCGACTTCCGCGCCGCCCGAGGATGCGGCGCTCGAAGGAGGAAAGTCGGCAATCCGCCGCTGGTTGCGCCGGGCGTTCGGAATCCCGCCCGGCGTCACAGAGCCGTTACTGCGTGGCGAGCCCGGCGTCGGCGTCGGCATACGCCATGATTCCAGAGACTTGGCGGACGTTCTGGTAGCGCGTCCCGCGGGTGCTCATCATCGCCTCGAACTTCTCGTGCACCTGTGCGACCGACAGGCTCAGGGGCTTGCGGTGGCGGCCGCGCCCGACGAAGCGCCCGGCGGCGAAGAAGATCGAGCGGTTGGCCCGGGCCGGCCCCGGGAGCAGGGCCGCCGCGGCGGCGGCCGGCTTGTTCACGACGTTGGCGAGGAACTCCTCGGCGTCGTCCGGTCCGAGGAAGTGGGCGAGGTAGACCTCGCCGAGGGTCAGCTCGCGGCCGATGCGCAGGGCGATGCGGGCCGCGTCGCGCTTCAGCATCTCGCCGGCCATCAGCGCCGAGAGGTACGGGTCGCGGCGCAGTTCCAGCACCCGGGCGCGCTCCGCCGGATCGGTGATCACCGGCCGGTCGTTGGCGTCGGAGGTGATCAGCGCCGCGTCCTTCTCCAGCCCGTACTTGGCGCCGAAGTCGCGAACCACGCCGAGCCAGGTCCGCTCGATGAACTGGTAGAGGCCCGTCGCCGAGGACGTCTTGGCCTGGACCGCCGTGACGAAGCTCGATTCCTTGTCGGCTACCGCCATCAGCAGCACCGGATCGGTCTGGACCGCCTGGGCCGCCCGGACGATCGTCTGCACGAGGTGGCGCCGGATCTTCATCGGGCCGAACTCGAGGATGTCGTTCGGATCGCCGACGGCGCTCTCGGAGAGCAGGAAGTCGTACGACACGCGGTCGACCGTGTTGGAGCCGAGTTCGGTGTCGAGGTCGTGCACCGGGGCGAAGCTCGCGGCGGCGCGCAGCGGCGTCTGCTCCAGCGGGGTGGTGAGGGCGACGGTGTGGATGCGCGGGCGCGGCATCGGGAGCTCGGTGGCGGCCTCCGCGACCGACACGGCCGGCGACAGGCCGACCTTGGCGAGGTCCACGCCCGACCCGATCAGCGCGGCGCTGAGGCCGCCGGCGATCATCGAGACGGTGAGCAGGGAGCGGAACAGCGCGGGGCGGCTGCCATGGGCACGGCCCAGCATGGGCTGTGCGGCGATCACGTCGGCGCGGCCCGAGCCGAAATGGCCCTGCTTGCCGGTGATGGTCCTCGGCGATCCGACCGTGCGGCCCTGCATCGTTATCCCGACTCTCCACACGCCGCTGTGGCGCTACGGACTCACCATCGCTTGACAGATGTGGCGACAACACGGCCGCGCTTGTGGCCGAGTTGCGGCGTCCCGTGGAGATTTCGGGGCAGGCCGCCCGTGACTCGCGCGGCATCCCTCCTTAAGAGGGCGCCATGCGGGCGCCGGGCGGATGACGCGCGGCCGCCCTTTCCCGTCCGTACTGCCAGAGTCAGCCCCGATGAGCGGCGTCAACGAGATCCGGTCGACCTTCCTCGACTACTTCGCCAAGGCGGGCCACGAGGTCGTGCCGTCCTCGAGCCTCGTGCCGAAGAACGACCCGACGCTGATGTTCACGAACGCCGGCATGGTGCAGTTCAAGAACGTCTTCACCGGGATGGAGAAGCGCGCCTACGACCGGGCGACGACGGCGCAGAAATGCGTGCGGGCCGGCGGCAAGCACAACGACCTCGACAATGTCGGGTACACCGCGCGCCACCACACGTTCTTCGAGATGCTCGGCAACTTCTCGTTCGGCGACTACTTCAAGGACCGCGCGATCGAGCTGGCCTGGACGCTGATCACCAAGGAGTTCGGCCTCAAGCCCGACAAGCTCCTCGTCACCGTCTACGCCGACGACGACGAGGCCGCAGGCCTGTGGAAGAAGATCGCCGGCTTCTCCGATGACAAGATCATCCGGATCGGGACCTCCGACAATTTCTGGCAGATGGGCGATACCGGCCCCTGCGGCCCCTGCTCGGAGATCTTCATCGACCAGGGCCCGGCGCTGCAGGGCGGCCCGCCCGGCTCGCCGGACGAGGACGGCGACCGCTTCCTCGAGTTCTGGAACCTCGTGTTCATGCAGTACGAGCAGCTGGAGCCGGGCGTCCGGAACCCGCTGCCGCGGCCGTCGATCGACACCGGCATGGGCCTGGAGCGCATGGCGGCGATCCTCCAGGGCGTCCACTCGAACTACGACACCGACCTGTTCCGCGCGCTCATCGACGCGGTGGCCCACGCGGTCTCGCGGGCGCCGGAGGCGGCCACGATGGCGTCCTACCGGGTGATCGCCGACCACCTGCGGGCGGCCTCCTTCCTAGTGGCCGACGGTGTGCTGCCGGGCAACGAGGGCCGCGGCTACGTGCTGCGCCGGATCATGCGCCGCGCCATGCGCCACGCCGAGATCCTGGGGGCCCGCGAGCCCACCATGTTCCGCCTCGTGCCGACCCTCGTGCGCGAGATGGGCCAGGCCTACCCGGAGCTGATGCGGGCCGAGAGCCTGATCGCCGAGACCCTGAAGCTGGAGGAGACCCGCTTCCGCCGCACCCTCGAGCGGGGCTTGTCGATCCTCGACGCCGAGAGCCGCGACCTGCGGGAGGGCGACAAGCTCTCCGGCGAGACCGCCTTCACCCTCTATGACACCTACGGCTTCCCCCTCGACCTGACGCAGGACGCGCTCAAGGCCCGCGGCATCGGCGTGGACACCGACGCCTTCGCGGCCGCGATGCAGCGCCAGAAGCAGGCGGCCCGCGAGGCCTGGAAGGGCTCGGGCGAGGCGGCGACCGAGACGGTGTGGTTCGGACTGCGCGAGCGCGTCGGCGCCACCGAGTTCCTGGGCTACGAGACCGAGACCGCCGAGGGCATCGTGACCGCGCTCCTGCGCGACGGCGCCGAGGTGAAGGCCCTTGAGGCTGGTCAGACCGGCCTCGTCCTCGTCAATCAGACGCCGTTCTACGGGGAGTCGGGCGGCCAGGTCGGCGATACCGGCCTGATCCTGGCGCCGGGCGTGCGGGCGCGGGTGACCGACACCCAGAAGAAGCTCGGCGACGTGTTCGTCCACCACGTCACCGTGGAGGAGGGATCGGTGAGCCTCGACCAGCCGGTCGAGCTGAAGGTCGACAACGCCCGCCGCAGGGCGATCCGGGCCAACCACTCGGCCACCCACCTGCTCCACGAGGCGCTGCGGCAGGTGCTGGGCGACCACGTCGCCCAGAAGGGCTCGCTGGTCAGCCCCGACCGGCTGCGCTTCGACATCAGCCACCCGAAGCCGATCGAGGCCGACGAGCTCGGCCGCGTCGAGGACATCGCCAACGCGGTGCTGCTGCAGAACGCGCCCGTCGTCACGAAGCTGATGGCCGTGGACGACGCGATCGCGTCGGGCGCCCGCGCGCTGTTCGGCGAGAAGTACGGCGACGAGGTGCGGGTGGTCTCGATGGGGCTGCCGATCGACGGCGACGCCGCGCAACCGCGCGCCAAGAACTTCTCCGTGGAGCTCTGCGGCGGCACTCACGCCGCGCGCACCGGCGATATCGGGGCGATCACCATCGTGGCCGAGAGCGCGGTGGGCGCGGGCGTGCGCCGGATCGAGGCGCTGACCGCCGACGCGGCGCGCCGTCACCGGGCCGAGGAGGCCCGGACGCTGGCGGCGCTCGCCGGCATCCTCAAGGCGCCGGTCTCGGAGGCGCCCGACCGCCTGACCGCGCTGATGGAGGACCGGCGCCGCCTGGAGCGCGAACTGGCCGAGACCCGTCGCAAGCTCGCCATGGGCGGCGAGGGCGGCCCGGGCTCGGGCGCGCGGCAGACCGAGATCGGCGGGGTGGCCTTCCGCCGCTCCGTCATCGAGGGGCTCGACATGCGCGACCTCAAGCCGATCGTCGACGAGGAGAAGAAGCGCCTGGGCTCCGGCATCGTGGCGGTGGTCGGCATCGGACCGGACGGCAAGGCCGGGTTGGTGGTCGGCGTCACCGACGACCTGACCGCGCGCTACGACGCGGTCGGGCTGGTCCGGGCCGGGGCCGGGGCGCTCGGCGGGAAGGGCGGCGGCGGCCGCCGCGACATGGCGCAGGCCGGCGGCCCGAACGGGGCCGGGGCCGAGGCCGCCCTCGACGCCGTCGCGCAGGCCCTCACCGAGGCCGCCTAAGGCGCGACGCGCTGCGGAAGGGCCGCACCGTCACGGGTGCGGCCCGATCGTCCTCGGCGAGACCGGCGCGGTCGCCCCGAGAGAGCCCCGCACCCGTTCTAGCCGCGGGCAGATATCACGGCCCCTCTCGCGGGTCCTGTGCCGCTCGGGTTACCGGGGATCAGGCGCCATCACCGGCTGCCGCCGCCGCCACCGCCCTGCGGCGCGACCCGCGACGGCTGGTTGGCATTGCCCGCCGCCGCCGAGTTGTTGGAGATCGTGTCGGCCGGCCGGCCGGTGGGCGAATAGCTCACGGCGGCTCCGTTCCCGGTGGCGTCGATCTGCTGGCTCACCACGCCCGGCGCGCCGGGAGCGGGCGCGACGGGCCGGGCCTCGACCTGGGCGCTGGCCGGCGCGACGGTGGCGAGGGCGAGAAGGGCGGCGAGACATGTCCGGGTCATGAGAATCCTTGCTGGTTCCAGACCCAGGCAACCTCAGTCGCGCGCGATCGATCCCGCGTTGTTGCGACGCGGCACCGCCTCGCCCCGGCGCCCTCCGCGCGCGATCACTTCACGCGCGTCCAGGTCTGCCGCTTGCAGAACACGCTCATGACGCAGCCGGAGACCTCGAGCGAGTCGGGGCCCGTGAGCTTCAGCGAACCGGAATAGGTCTTGCCGTCGTTCGGGTTGTAGAGCGACCCCGAGAAGCCGCCGCCTTCGGGCTGTCGCGCGTCGAGGATCTGGACGCCGACGACGCTGCGGCCTCGCAGGGCCGGGTCCGGGTTCTTCGCGTCGAGCCCCTTCCCGGGTGCGCTGATGATCGTGCCGCAGAAGCCGCCGCCGCAGGGCGCGATGCGGACCTTCGAACTGCCGGTTTCCGTCAGCCATACGCCGGCCGGATCGGCCGCCAGGGCCGGCGCGCACGCCGCGCCCGTCGCGAGCAGGGCCAGAACCGCGCGACGAAACCTCGAACCCATACCTGTTCCTCCCAACCAAGAACGCGGCTGGGTTCTACCGCGATGCCTGCGGCAGCGCACCGCCCAGATACGTCTCGACGACCTCGCAGAACGGCTGCCCGGCCCCGGTCGACAGCACGGCGTCGATCTCGAAGAGCGGATCGTCCGGTCCGGGCGCGGCGCTCCGGACCGGCGCGCGCACCTCGACGGTGCTGCGCACCGGGGCTAGGGGACGCACGACCCGGCCGAAGGGCGTGCGGGTGGTGTCCAGCGTCGCGTTCATCTCCGGCGTGAGCCGGGCCGGCACGTACCAGTTATCCGCCTCGGACAGGACGCGGTCCCCGCAGGCGAGACGGACGCGGCGGTAGCGCACCGGCTCGTCCGGGCCGATCGCGAGACGGGCGCGCTGCGCGGCCGTCAGGGGCTTGTCGGCCACGGGCACGCGCTCCGCCACGAGGTGCGGGTCCCCGGCGAGCTTGTAGTCGGCACACCAGCTCTCGAGAGCGAAGGTCGCGCTGTGCGCCGCGAGGATACGGCTCCGCAGCGAGGCGATGAGCGCCTGCGGCCCGTCGGCGGCGGACGGCGTATCGGCCGGCTTCGGCGCCTCGGCGGCATCGCGCGCCCAGCTCGGCGACCCGGTCACCGCGACCGACCCCAGCAGCACCGCGAGGGCCAGGGGCGGCACCCGGAGCGCCGGTGCGGCCATTGCGGGCCGCGGGGCCCCGCGCGAGAATCGATCCCGCGACAGTAATGACAAGATGTGGGCAGCGGGGCGGAAAGACGGTCCGGTTTGCCACAGCATCTCGGATCATATCCTCCCAGCTGAACCACCAGATCTTCGCCACGTACTGCCGAATCGAGGCCCGGCAGAACGCTCCGACCGGACGGCTTCCCGGCCGTGCCGGCGACGCGGGCCGAGATCTATACAAGACGCGGCGATCCGTCGAGCCGCCGGGCGCACCGGCCCGGCGCCGACGTCGTGTCTACCGGCGGGCGACGGGCGGCAGGTCGGTGCAGAGGCCGAGCCCGGCCTCCGCCGCGAGACCGATCGTCTCGCCGAGGGTCGGGTGGGGGTGGATCGTCCGGCCGATATCGGTGGCGTCGGCGCCCATCTCGATCGCCAGCGCGACCTCGCCGATCATGTCGCCGGCGCTCGGGCCGACGATGGCGCCGCCGACGACGCGCCTGGTCTGCGCGTCGAACAGCAGCTTGGTCAGGCCGTAATCGGCGCCGTTGGCGATGGCCCGGCCCGAAGCGGCCCAGGGGAAGCGCGCCGCCTCGACGGCCCGCCCGGCCGCCTTCGCGGCCGTCTCGGTGAGCCCGGCCCAGGCGATCTCCGGGTCGGTGTAGGCCACCGAGGGGATCACGGCGGCGTCGAACCCGGCCTTGTGGCCGGCGGCGGCCTCGGCGGCGACGTGGCCCTGATGCACCGCCTTGTGGGCGAGCATCGGCTGGCCGACGCAATCGCCGATGGCGAAGATGTGCGGCACGTTCGTGCGCATCTGGGCGTCCACCGGCACGAAGCCGCCGTCCAGCGCCACGCCGGCCGCGTCGAGGCCGAGCGTCGCCCCGTTGGGCCGGCGGCCGGCGGCCTGGAGAACGAGGTCGTAGGTTCCGGGCTCGGCCCCGCCCGAGAAGGTCACGGCGATCCCGTCCGGTTTCGCCTCGGCGGAGACGACCTCGATCCCCGTCAGGACGCGGTCGAAACGGTGGGCGTTGCGCTTCGTCCAGACGCCGACGAGATCCCGGTCGACGCCCTCGAGCAGGCCGGGCAGGCGCTCGACCACGTCGACCCGCGCGCCGAGCGCGCTGTAGACGGTCGCCATCTCCAGGCCGATGATGCCGCCGCCGATCACCAGGAGCCGGCGCGGCACGGCGGGCAGTTCCAGCGCCCCGGTGGAATTCACGATCCGCGGATCGTCCGGGAGCATCGGCAGGGCCACCGGCGCCGAGCCCGCCGCCACGACGGCGCCCGTGAAGGTGACGTCGCGCGTGCCGCCGTCGTGCAGCGTCACCGAGACCGTGCGGGGCCCGGTGAAGCGGGCTGTCCCTCGGACCACCTCGACCTTGCGCTGGCGCGCCATCTGGGCGAGCCCGTCGGTCAGGCGGCGGACGGTGCCGGCCTTGAAGGTCCGCAGCTTCTCCAGATCGACCGTCGGCGCGCCGAAGCTGATCCCGTGCGCGGCCAGCCGGACGGCCTCCTCGGTGACCGCGGCCACGTGGAGCAGCGCCTTCGAGGGGATGCAGCCCACGTTGAGGCAGACGCCGCCGAGGGTCGCGTGGCGCTCGACCAGGATGACCCGCTGCCCGAGATCGGCGGCCCGGAAGGCGGCCGAGTAGCCGCCCGGTCCTCCGCCGATCACCAGGAGATCGCAGCCCGCGCCGGCCTGCGGCTTCGGCGGCGGCGCGGCGGGCGTGGGCGTGGGCGCGGGGGTCGGGGCCGAGGCAGGGGCCGGTTCGCCGCGCGCGTCGGTCGCCTCGACCGCGAGGCGGGCGACGAGGGTGCCGGCCGAGACCGTGTCGCCGAGGCCGACCAGCATCTCGACGAGGCGGCCCGCCGCGGGGGAGGGGATGTCCAGCGTCGCCTTGTCGGATTCGACCACCAGCAGGGTCTGGTCCTTGGCGACCGGCTGGCCGGGCGCCACCGGGATCTCGATGACGGGCACGTCGGCGTAGTCCCCGAGATCGGGGACGCGGATGTCGAGGGTCTCGGGCATGGCGGCGGCGGTCACAGGAGGGCGCGGCGCAGGTCCGACAGGACCGAGGCCACGTGGCCGAGGAAGCGGGCGGCGGCGACGCCGTCCACGACGCGGTGGTCCCAGGACAGACTGAGCGGCAGGATCAGGCGCGGCTGGAAGGCCTTGCCGTCCCAGACCGCCTCGGTGCGCGAGCGCGCCGCGCCCAGGATCGCGACCTCGGGGGCGTTGATGATCGGGGTGAAGCCGTCGCCGCCGATGCCGCCGAGCGACGAGACCGAGAAGCAGCCGCCCTGCATGTCGGAACCCGGGAGGGTTCCGACCCGGGCCTTCTCGGCCATCGCGGCCATCTCGGTGGCGATCTCGATGAGGCCCTTGCGGTCGCAGTCGCGCACCACCGGCACCATCAGGCCCTTCGGCGTGTCCACCGCGAAGCCGACATGGACGTAGTCCTTCAGGACGAGGTCGCTGCCCTCCAGGGAGGAATTGAAGCGCGGATAGGCGCGCAGCGCCGAGGCCGCCGCCTTTATCAGGAAGGCCACCATAGTGACCCGGGCGGGCGGCGTGCGCGTCTCCGTGTTGAGGCCGACCCGGAACGACTCGATCTCGGTGACGTCGGCCCGGTCGAAGTTGGTCACGTGCGGGATCGTCAGCCAGTTGCGGCTGAGATTGGCCCCCGAGAGGCTCTGGATGCGCGACAGCGGCTCGCGCCGCACCGGCCCGTACTTGGCGAAGTCGACCTCCGGCCAGGGCGGCAGGCCGGCGCCGATGCCGGACGCGGCGGCGGGCGCCTGGGCCGGCGCGTTGAGGGCCGCCTTGACGAAGGCGTGCACGTCCTCGCGCAGGATCCGCCCCTTCGGCCCGGTGGCGGCGACGCGGTCGAGCCCGACGCCCAGCTCGCGGGCGAGCTGGCGGACCGACGGGCTGGCATGCACGTCGCCGCTCGTCGCCTGGATCGGATCGGCCTGAATCGGCTTCGGCGAGGCGCGACCGGCTTCCTCTCCCGTGAGGGACAGGATTGGAGTGAGGGGTGCGCCGTTTCCGGAAAACCCCGATCCCTCACCCTGTCCCTCTCCCGAACGGGAGAGGGGACCCGCGCTCCGCTCGGAGGACGCCGAGGTCGCGGCAGCCGGCGAGGTGTCCGGCACCGGTGCGACCCCGCCGCCCTCGGCAGGCTCCACCGTCAGGATCGGCGTGCCCTCGGAGACCTTCGACCCCACCGACACCAGCAACTCGCGCACGATGCCGGCGACCGGGGAGGGGACCTCCATGGTGGCCTTGTCGGACTCGATGCTGAGGATCAGGTCGTCCACCGCGAGGCGGTCACCGGGCTTCACCAGAAGCTCGATGACCGGCACGTCCCGGTAATCGCCGATATCCGGAAGGGCGATCTGCAGCGCGGCGCTCATGCGGGCGAATTCCGTGGCTCGGGCGTTCGGAGAAGGGGTGGGACGGATGGCGCCCCTCGACGGGGCGCCCGGCCTCAGATCGTCCAGGGCGCGGGCGCGTCGGCCGCGACGCCGTAGCGGCGGATCGCGTCCGCCACCGCGGCGCGCGGCACCGTGCCGGCCTCAGACAGGGCGTGCAGGGCGGCGATGACCACGTGCTGCCGGTCGACCTCGAAGAACCGACGGAGCGCGTTGCGGGTGTCGCTGCGCCCGAACCCGTCGGTGCCGAGGGCGACGAAGCGCGCGCCGACATAGGAGGCGATCAGCTGCGGGTAGGCCCGGACGTAGTCGCTCGCCGCGACGATGGGCGCCGTGCCCGGCAGCAGCGCCGCGACGTGGCTGACCGGCGCCTCGGCCTCCGGGTTGAGCATCGCCTGCCGCTCGGCCTCGCGGGCATCGCGGGCCAGCTCGCTGAAGCTCGTCACGCTGAACACCTCGGCCGCGACGCCGAAATCCTGCGCGAGCAGCGCCGCCGCCGCGATCACCTCCGGCAGGATCGCCCCGGAGCCGAGGAGCCGCACAGCGGCGCCCGTCCCTTGTCCGGCCTCCGGCCCCGACAGGCGGTACATGCCCTTCAGGATCCCGGCCTCCGCCCCCTGCGGCATGGACGGCTGGGCGTAGTTCTCGTTCATCGCCGTGAGGTAGTAGAAGGCGTCCTCGCCTTCCTCCATCATCGCCCGGGCGCCCCGGTCGACGATCACCGCCATCTCGTACGCGAAGGCCGGATCGTAGGCCCGGCAGTTCGGGATCGCGGCCGCCTGCATGTGGCTCGAACCGTCCTGGTGCTGCAGGCCCTCGCCGCCGAGCGTCGTGCGGCCCGCCGTGGCGCCGATCAGGAAGCCGCGGGCCCGCTGGTCGGCCGCCGCCCAGATCAGGTCGCCGACCCGCTGGAAGCCGAACATCGAGTAGTAGATGTAGAACGGCAGCATCGACAGGCCGTGGACGCTGTAGGACGTGGCCGCCGCCGTCCAGGACGAGATCGCCCCGGCCTCGGTGATGCCCTCCTCGAGGAGCTGCCCGTCCCGGGCCTCGCGGTAGTAGAGCATGGAGCCGGCATCCTCCGGCTCGTAGAGCTGCCCCTGCGGCGCGTAGATCCCGACCTGCCGGAACAGGTTGGCCATGCCGAAGGTCCGCGCCTCGTCGGCGACGATCGGCACGATGCGCGGCCCGAGATCCTTGTGCTTCAGGAGGTTGCCGAACAGGCGCACCACCGCGGTGGTGGTCGACATCTCCTTCCCGCCGGCCTCGAGGGCGAAGCCCGCGTAGGTGGAGAGTGCCGGGACCGGAACGGTCGGCGCCGTGCGGCGGCGGGCCGGCAGGACGCCGCCGAGCATCTCGCGCCGCTCGCGCAGGTAGCGCATCTCGGCGCCGTCCTCGGCCGGCTTGTAGAAGGCCAGGCCCTCCACCTGCGCGTCCGACAGCGGCAGGGCGAAGCGGTCGCGGAAGGCGCGCAGCGCGTCGACGTCGAGCTTCTTGGCCTGGTGGGCGGTCATGCGCGACTCGCCCGCGCCGCCCATGCCGTAGCCCTTCTTGGTCTTGGCCAGGATCACCGTCGGCCGGCCCTTGGTGGCCTTGGCGGCCGCGAAGGCCGCGTAGAGCTTGCGGAAGTCGTGGCCGCCGCGCTTCAGCCGGTCGACGTCGGCGTCCGACATGTGGGCGACGAGCTCGCGCACCTCCGGGTCCTCGCCGAAGAAGTGCGCGAGGTTGTATGCGCCGTCCTTGGCACCGAGCGTCTGGTACTTGCCGTCCACCGTGTCGGCGAAGCGGCGCAGCAGGGCGTGGTTGGTGTCGCGGGCGAAGATCCCGTCCCACTCCGAGCCCCACAGCACCTTGATGACGTTCCAGCCGGCGCCGCGGAACAGGCTCTCCAACTCCTGGATGATCTGGCCGTTGCCGCGCACCGGCCCGTCGAGCCGCTGCAGGTTGCAGTTGATGACAAAGGTCAGGTTGTCGAGATTCTCGCGCGCGGCGAGCGCCAGGCCGCCGATCGACTCGGGCTCGTCCATCTCGCCGTCGCCGAACACGCCCCAGACGTGCCGGCCGGTGGTGTCGGCGAGGCCCCGGTCGCCGAGGTAGCGCATGAACCGCGCTTGGTAGACCGCGTGGATCGGGCCGATGCCCATGGAGCCGGTGGGGACCTGCCAGAAATCCGGCATCAACCAGGGATGCGGGTAGGAGCAGAGCCCGTCGCCGGCGATCTCCTGGCGGTAGTGCTTCAGCTGCTCCTCGGACAGCCGGCCCTCGAGGAAGGCCCGCGCGTAGACGCCCGGCGCGGAGTGCGGCTGGAAATAGACGAGGTCGCCGTCCGTGCCGCCCTTGAAGAAGTGATTGAAGCCGACCTCGAACAGCTCCGCCGCCGAGGCGTAGCTCGCCACGTGGCCGCCGAGCTCGCCGTAGGCCATGTTGGCACGCACCACCATGGCCAGCGCGTTCCAGCGCATGATCGAGGTCAGGCGCTCCTCGATGTCGAGGTCGCCGGGGTAGCGCGGCTGCTTCTCCAGCGCGATCGTGTTCCGGTAGGGCGAGTAGGGCAGGGCCTCGTCGAGGATGCCGATCTCCTTCGAGCGCCGCTCCAGGCGATCGAGGATGAAGCGCGCCCGGGCCGCACCCTCGGTGCGGAAGACGGATTCCAGCGCGGCGAGCCAGTCCTGGGTCTCGGCCGGATCGTGATCCACCTCGGCGGACCGCGCGATCGTGGCTTTCGGCGGTATGGCGTTCATCGGCGCGGCCTCCCTGGTCGGCGCGATCATACGAGGATCGCGGCGGCGGGACATGCCGGATATTTGCCGCGATGCCGGGGTTCGCGGATTGATATTCCCTGATACGGGCTGTAGGCGGCAAAACATGCCGCATCCTGCGCCTCAGGCCGCGCACGCGGTTCCCGACCGGAGACCGATCGCATGCCCGCCCGACCGGCCGCCCTCGACGCCGCGAGCCTGCGCATCCTCGAGTGCCTGCAGCAGGACAGCGAGATCAGCATCGCGGATCTCGCGGAGCGTGTCGGCCTCTCGACGTCGCCGTGCTGGCGACGCGTCAACGACCTGAAGGAGGCGGGGGTGATCCGCGGCTGCGTGGCGGTTGTCGACCCGCTGAGCCTCGGGCTCGCGGTCAACGTCTTCGTCCACGTGTCGCTGGAGAAGCAGACCCAGGCCGCGCTCCAGGCCTTCGACGAGGCGGTGCGCAGCCGCCCGGAGGTGATGGAGTGCTACCTGATGAGCGGCGAGGCCGACTACATGCTGCGCGTCGTCGTCGAGGATCTGGGCCAGTACCAGAAGCTCGTCCTCGACCACCTCACGCGGATCCCCGGCGTGGCCAACATCCGCTCGAGCTTCGCCCTGGGGCAGGTGAAGTACACGACCGCGCTGCCGCTCGGTCACCTGACCCGCTGAGCCGGATTGATACAGCGAGGAGTCCCGATGCGGGCCTGGACGGCCGGGACGGGTTCCGCCTGAAACCCTCGGGCGATCTCCTCTCCGCCATCACGAGCAACGCGTGGTGACTCAGGACCGCGCGACCTCAGTCGTCGCGCCGACGGGATCGTTTCGCTGCGCGCGCAGGGACGGTGCTGTGGGGATCTGCCTGACGGCGCGGAAGGCCGGGACGGCCGCGTCGCGCCTGCGAGGAATGGTGGAGCCTAACGGGATCGAACCGATGACCTCTTCCATGCCATGGAAGCGCTCTCCCAGCTGAGCTAAGGCCCCATATTTTTAAACGCGGTCCGCGTCCCCGATAGGGCCGCGTCGCGCGAGGGTGGGATGGTGGAGCCTAACGGGATCGAACCGATGACCTCTTCCATGCCATGGAAGCGCTCTCCCAGCTGAGCTAAGGCCCCACTTTTTACATCCACCGCGGTTTGGGTACCGCGGGGTCTCGCCGGTCCGGGTCGCGGTCGGCGAGGCCGGTTCTATAGGCGGCTCGCATCGCGGACTCAACCCCCTTTTTCGCTGCCGCCGGGGGTTTTTGGTCGGGAGAGACGGAGGCCGCCTCAGCCCTCCTCGTCGTTCTCGATATCGCCGTCGATCAGGTCGGAGACGTCGTCGTCGCCGGAATCCTCTTCCTCCAGGAAGGTATCGTCGTCGGAGGATTCCCCGTCCTCGACCGAGTCGTCCTCGGGCGTCGGATCGGCGTCGTCCTCGGCGGCCTCGACCTCGTCGAGGGAGACCATCTCCGGGCCCTTCTCGTCCGTCTCGTCCTCATCGTCGGTGTTGGCCGGGCCCCGCGACAGCGCCGGGGGGGCCGCACGGCTGGAGGTGGCCACCGCCTGATAGACCGCGCCGCATTTCGGGCAGACCGCGGGATCGCGGGCGAGGTCGTAGAACTTCGCGCCGCAGCTCATGCACTGGCGCTTCAAGCCAAGTTCCGGTCGGGCCACGGGCGGACACCTCGTCGTCAGTACTGTCTCGGGGGAGGCGCCCCGTTAGTCGCGGTGAAAGCGCCTGTCAATCGAGCCCGCGCAGGGCGTTTCGGGCGGCGCGCCCCCGCGTGCGGCGCCCGGGATCGGCGCGGGCAGCGGATGGATGACGGCGGGCGGTGCCCGTGTTAACGGCGCGGCGATTTCACCGTCCGATTGCAGCGCCGCGGCAGGGCCGCGCGACGCGCCGGATCCAGGCCCACGTCTCAGAGCCCGAACGGACGTCCCGTGTCGCACGATTCGACCCCCCAGCCCCTCACCGCCGCGGCGGGCGCCCCGCTGCGTGGACGCCTGCGCCCGCCCGGCGACAAGTCGATCTCGCACCGGTCGATGATCCTCGGCCTGCTCAGCCAGGGCGAGACGCGGGTCGAAGGCCTGCTGGAGGGCGACGACGTCCTGCGCACCGCCGCTGCCGCGAAGGCGCTCGGGGCAGGGGTCGAGCGCCTCGGGGCCGGGAGCTGGCGGGTCCGGGGCGTCGGGATCGGCGGCCTCGGCGACCCGGCCGAGGTTCTCGATTTCGGCAATGCCGGCACCGGTTCGCGGCTGATGATGGGCGTGGTCGGCGGGCAGCCGGTGACCGCAACCTTCGACGGCGACGCCTCCCTGCGCTCGCGGCCGATGCGCCGCATCCTCGACCCGCTCACCCGGATGGGCACGCAGGTCCTGGCCGAGGCCGAGGGCGGCCGCGTGCCCCTGACCCTGCGGGGTCCCAGGGAGGCGATCCCGATCACCTACAAGACTCCGGCGGCCTCCGCGCAGATCAAGTCGGCGGTCCTGCTCGCCGGCCTCAACGCCCCCGGCGTCACGACCGTGATCGAGGCGGCCGCGACCCGCGATCACACCGAGCGGATGCTGCGCCTGTTCGGCGCCGCGGTCAGCGTCGAGCCGCACGGGCCGGGCGGCCACGGCCGCAGGGTCGCGCTGACGGGGCAGCCGACCCTGCGCGGCACCGACGTGGTGGTGCCGGCCGACCCGTCCTCGGCGGCGTTCCCGCTGGTGGCGGCGCTGATCGTGCCCGGCTCCGACGTGGTGATCGAGGGCGTGATGATGAACCCGCTGCGCATCGGGCTGATCACGACGCTCCTCGAGATGGGCGCGCAGATCGAGCGCGTGGCCGAGCGGGAGGAGGGTGGCGAGACCGTGGCAGACCTGCGCGTGCGCGCGAGCCGCCTGACCGGCGTCGACGTCCCGGCCGAGCGGGCGCCCGCGATGATCGACGAGTACCCGGTGCTGGCGGTGGCGGCGAGCTTCGCCGAGGGCCGGACCCGGATGAACGGCCTGCACGAGCTGCGGGTGAAGGAATCGGACCGGCTCGCGGCCGTGGCGGCCGGGCTCGCCGCGAACGGCGTCCGCCACGCGGTCGAGGGCGACGATCTCGTGGTCGAGGGCGACGGCACCGCGGCGCCGGGCGGCGGGACGGTGGCGACCCACCTCGACCACCGCATCGCCATGGCGTTCCTGGTGATGGGGCTCGCGGCGCGGAACCCGGTCACGGTGGATGACGGCGCGATGATCGCCACGAGCTTCCCGAGCTTCCTTCCGACCATGCAGGCCCTCGGCGGCCAGATCGGGGCGTGACCGCCATGCCGCTCGTCATCGCGATCGACGGACCGGCCGCGTCCGGCAAGGGTACCCTCGCCAAGCGTCTGGCCGACCATTACGGCCTGCCGCATCTCGACACCGGGCTCCTCTACCGGGCGGTGGCGCTTGCCCTGATCGACGCCGGTCTGTCGCTGGACGACGCCGCCGCCGCGGCGCGGGCGGCCCAGGCCCTCGACGCCGGTCGGCTCGACGATCCGCGCCTGCGCGAGCGGGCGATGGGCGAGGCGGCCTCCCGCGTCTCGTCGGTGCCGGAGGTCCGCGCCGGGCTGCTCGCGTGGCAGCGCCGCTTCGCTGCCGACCCGCAGGGGGCGGTACTCGACGGGCGCGACATCGGCACGGTCGTGTGCCCCGAGGCCGCGGTGAAGCTGTTCATCACCGCCTCGTCCGAGGAGCGTGCCCGCCGTCGCCACCGCGAACTGGCCGGCCGCGGCGAGGCGGCGACCTTCGCGGCGATCCTGGCCGACATCGAGGCCCGCGACGCCCGGGACGCGTCGCGCAGCGCCGCCCCCCTGCGCATGGCCGAGGACGCGGTCCGGCTCGACACCACCGAGCTCGACGCGGACGCGGCCTTCGACGAGGCCCGGGACATCGTGGAGCGGACCCGCGGCGACGCGGCCTGAGGGTTGTCCACCTCCGTCGTGTTGACCCCCCGGTCCCGCTCACCTATTGCGGACGCGCCGTCCCCGACGGGCCGCCGCGCGGCCCGGGACGCGAGCGCGTAGCTCAGCTGGTAGAGCAACGGACTTTTAATCTGTAGGTCCTGGGTTCGAGTCCCAGCGCGCTCACCAGATCATCGATCCTCACTTTTGACATCCGGCGCGGTCGGCGCCCTGCCCACATGAAAATCGGAACCCCTGGTTGCGCTTTGGGTTGGGGTCCCAACGCAACTGCGAAGGAGTCACCGATGCGCAAGCTCGCTCTCATCTCCGCCGTCACCCTGTCCCTCGGCGCGCTCGGCGCCACCGGCGCCCAGGCGCAGGGTTATGGCTACGGCTACGGCGGCCACCACGGCTACGGCTACGGCCGCGGCTACGATCGCGGCTACGGCCACCGGCGCGATTTCGGCTACCGCCGTCACCGCGGCTTGTCGACCGGGGCCGCCATCGGTCTCGGTATCGCGGGCGCGGCCGCCGGCGCCGCCGCGGCGGGCGCCTTCGACCGGGGCCCGGGCTATTACGGCCGCGGTTACTGAGCCGCCGCGCACCTGAGGGAGCAGAGCCCCGCCGCCACCGCGGCGGGGCTCTCGCTTTTAGAAGCGGCCGGGTTCAGCGCAGCCAGCGCCGGATCCGCTCCCGGAGCGTCGGGCGGACGGCCCGCCGCGCGCGCGCCGCCGCGAAGCGATCGATGCGGATCCGGTCGTTCGGAACCTGCCGCAGGAACCGCTCGGCGATCTCGAAGACGACGATGTCGGGCCGGACGTCCTCGACGTAGGCCCAGTCGATGTTCGCCGACCAGATCGCGTGCACCTCGGCGAAGGTCTCGGCCAGCATCGCCGTGAGCCGGGCGCCCGGGCTGTAGATGTAGGAATCGCCGAACAGCACCACGCGGCGCGGATCCGGCGCCTCCGGGTTCCTCAGGACGACGCGGGATCCGACGAACAATCCGCGCGGCCGCACCGCCCGGCCGGATTCCCGCACAGCCACCAGGGCGTTCGCGTCGATCCGTGCCGCGCGGCGCGCGAAATCGTAGGCGACGTACGCCTCGTCGACCGGCGGGACGAGCTTCTCGCCGAGGTCGAAGGTGAAGCGCTCGGTCGCGCCGGTCCCCGCGAAGACGTGCGCCGCCACCGGCGCGTCCAGGGCCTCGCAGAGCGCGCGGTACGCCGTCAGGTAGCCGCGGTAGGTCCAGTGGGTGTCCGTCCGCAGGTAGACGGGCTCCTCGACTCGCGCCGCCAGGAGCGGTGTCTGCAGGTCGACCATCGGGGCCCCGCTGTCCCCGGCGACCAGCCGGGCGAGCCGAACGCCGGGCGGATCGTCGAGCCCCGGGAAGGGGCGGCCGAGCAGGTCCGGATAGATCGCGAGCTTGTCGGGGACGACGGTGTGCACGTGCCGGATCCCGAGGTCGTCGAGGCGCCGTGCGCGCCGCCCGATGAGCCGCGTCCAGCGCTTCAGGATCCGCCGCGAGGTCGCGGTGTCGCCGTAGAAGGCTTCGACCTCGCGGGCGCGTCCGACCCAGTACAGCCAGTCATCGTGTCCGACGGCCACGCCGTTGCCGCTCGTCTTCAAAGCTTCCGGCCTCCCGCCGCCCGCCACAATCCCGTCGATGACGCTGGGCTCCCGCCTCGACGGATCCGCGCGGGATTGCAACCCCTTCGTCCCCGGGAGAGGCGGGAGCGCGCCGGCGGCTTTCCCGGCGCGCTGCCGCTTTCGCCCGCGTATCCGCGCCGCGGTGAAACTTTATGGCCGCGCCGCGGGTACTCCCGTCAGGCGCATCACACGGCGCGGCGTTGCGAAGAAGGGTCGACCCATGTCCGCGCTTGTCACGTTCGTCGGCTGCGGCCTGGTCCTGTCCGGGTTCGCGGCCGAGAAGTTCGCCGAGCGTCGCTGGCTCGCGGCGAGCCGGCCCGCACCCCTCGACACCCTCGCGGTCCTGGCGCTGGCGCTGCCGGCCGTCGGGCTCACGCTGATGGCGACGCTCGCGGTCTGAGCCCGCAGGGTCGACCTCTTACACGGCCTCGCCGCAGAACAGGACGCCGACCGTCCGCTCCTTCCGCCAGACGATCTGGACCGCGTAGCGCATCTCGGCGCTCGCCAGCACGAGGTCGAACACGTCCTCCAGCAGCACCGCCTGCGAACCCAGGAACTCCAGCATCGCGCCGCGATCGGAGATGTTCATGACCTGGCAGGGATAGCGGGCGCCGTCCCGTTGCTGGGCGAAGGCCAGCAGGGCGGTGGGTCTCCGCTCGGTCGCCCGGCGTTCCGCGACGGCGGCAGGGGTGCTGGCGTTGCGGGACACGGCCGAAGTTCCTGCCCTGGTCGGCCGGTATGGCGCGATATCAGTAAAAATGCGCCGGATTCGCTAACATGTTATTGATGATCGACATCCGAGCGTCAGAATAGCAAGTCGCGCCCTGTCTATCGGACCGGTCTCCGGTAATCACCGCCGGTCTCGTCTCGGCGGCCCTTCGCCGGCCTTGATGAACCGGCCGATCAGGAGGCCGAGCGGGATCGACACCAGGAACCAATTGCGCAGGAATCGCAGGGCGGTCATCGGCTCGCTCCCATGGCGCGGCGGGTGCCGCATCCGCGGGCGCCCGTGGCCGGCGTCGCCGATGCGATGCTGTAACCTATCTGGTCCCGCGGGCGGGTTCTGCCAGTGCGATCCTGGGCGAGGCCGCGCCGAGAGGATATCCGGAGACGATCATGCGCATCCGCCCCGGCACCGCCCTGATGGCGTGCTTCGCGATCGGCGTTCCGACGGTCGCGGCCGCCGAGGCGCCCGGACAGCCGCCGCGCGCCGCGCCGGCGACGGATCCGGCGTCCGCACCGCAGCCGTGGCCGCCGAATTTCTCCCGCAGCGTGCAGGGGACCGGGGTGATGGGCCTCGATGGCGGCCACGTCTTCCTCTGGAACCGGCCGCAAGGCTTCGATCCGGTCTCGACGCTGCGGGTCGACCGGCACGTGCCGGAGGGGTCGGGCGAGGCCACCCACACCTACAAGGCGCTCTGGGCGCTCGGATCCACCGGCCCGCACAACGCTGGCTACGAGTGGACGATCACGGGCGAGCTGCACAACCGCGCCCTCGCGAGCGCCGGCGCGCAGAACGTCGCGGTCAACGGCACGATCTTCAAGGAGCCCAACGGGCTGGGGCCAGTCGGGCCCTCCTGGGCCGGCAATTTCAACTGTGTCGACATGACCGACGAGGCCGATCCGGTCGCCTCCTGCATCGGCGCCGAGATCGACGTCTCGGCGCAGTCGCCGACCACCGACCGCAACCGCCAGCGGGTCGGACTGCAGATCTCCACCGGCGGCGTTCCGGGCGCCCATACCGGCTACGGGATCCTGATGGGCAACCTCACCGGCTCCATCACCGACCGGGCGATCTCGTTCCAGGGGGAGGGGACCTACGGCATCGGCATCGACGCCGCCGCCGCGCGCTTCACCGGCGTCCCGATGCTGCTCGCGGCCGGGCAGGCGATCGGGCTCGACGGCAACCGCGAGGGCGGCTTCTCCCGCAGCCTCGGCTTTGACGGGCGCGATCTGGTCTACGGCACGGCGGCCGGGCCGGTCATGCGCGTGAGCGACAACGGGCAGATCGAGGCCGCTTCCCTCCGCGAGAGCCTGCCGCGGCCGCCCGCGAGCAGCCGCGCGCCCTGCACCCCCGGCGACCACGCCTGGGACGAGGCCTACGAGTACCGCTGCGTCGCGCCCGACCGCTGGAAGCGCGCGGTGCTCAGCGACTGGTGAGCGCCGCCGCCGGCCGTCAGCGGTCCAGGATGCGCACCACCGCGCGGGTGTCGGGATCGACGACCACGATCTTGTCGCCCGGCGCCACGAAGTAGCCGAAGCGGCGCAGGCGCGGGTTCGGGGCCTCCGTGAAGGGCGCGAGCCGCACGTCGGGCGGCACGATGCTGCCGGGCCGCAGCGGGATCGATCCGACGATCGGGCCCGGACCCACCGGCCGGCGCACGATGTAGTCGCGCACCACCACGTCGTCGTCGGGGCCGAACTCGTCGGGCGTGACGATTACCGCCTGCGCGAGGGCGGAGCCGGTGAAGAGCGCGGCGAATCCGAGGGCTGCGGCGAGGCTGGCGCGGGTCGACATGGCGGACTCCCGTGGGGCCCCGGCGGAGTGCCCGGGCCGCCGGAAACATCGGGGTCGGCGTTCGGGTTCCCGGACGGGCCGGTCAGCGGCCGATCTGCCCGGCCTCCGCGAGGGGAACCGGCGACCAGCGGGTCAGC
Organism: Methylobacterium sp. UNC300MFChir4.1; assembly: GCF_900110155.1. Lineage (NCBI taxonomy): Bacteria > Pseudomonadati > Pseudomonadota > Alphaproteobacteria > Hyphomicrobiales > Methylobacteriaceae > Methylobacterium > Methylobacterium sp. UNC300MFChir4.1. The sequence continues at coordinate 565,263 of NZ_FOCS01000001.1, forward strand.
TGGACGTACCCGTCGAGGGCCGCCACCACGACGTGGCGGCGGTGGCGGTGCACCACCGCTCCGGGCGTGTGCGCGTGGCGCTCCTGCCACCCCTGCGCCTCCGCCACGTAGACCCGGGCATCGCCGAGCCGCGCGATCGTCTCGACCGTGCCGAAGGCCCGCACCCGGCGCAGGACCGTCTCGACGTCCTGCCGGAAGTCGAGTGTCCGGTCGGCGTCGGTCGCGCGCGGCCAGTAGGAGCCGTCCCCCTGCGGCTCGGAGCGCCGCCAGCGGTTGGGCAGGTCGCGGCCGAGGGGGCCCGCGGCGAGGCGGCGCGCCGCCATCTGGCACTTGGCGAGCAGCGTCTCGTGGCTCTCGCGGGGGCTCAGGGCGAAGATCTCCTGCGCCAGGATATCGCCGGTGTCGAACCCGTCGGCGAGCACGTGCGCGGTGACGCCCCAGGTCTCGTAGCGGTCGAGGACGGCCCGGAACAGCGGGTAGGGGCCGCGGCCCGTCGGGAGCGGGGAGGGATGGAAGTTGAGGCCGTAGGCGGCGCGGCCCTTCCAGCCCTTGATGAGCCAGGGATAGCCCGCGACCACGAGTGCCCAGTCGCGCCCGTGCTCGGCCTGGAGCGCCTCGATGTCCCGCTCGCGGATCCGCGAGAGCTGGATCGGCAGCCGCAAGGACCGGGCGCGGGCGACGACGACCTCGTTGTGGTCGTAGACCCCGTCGCAGGGGCGCGTGAACAGCTTCACCGGCGTCCAGCCGGCGTCCAGCAGACCCTCGAAGACCCCGCCGAGGAAGTCGATGCCGGCGAACGCGAACTTCATGTTTGCCGCCTGCGACCTTGTGCACGTGGAGGGCGCGGGTCCGCCGCCTGCCCGGCCGCGTCCCCGGGCCTACCTTGATTGGGCCGGCGGCGGTGGCAAGGGGGAACGGCGTGGTTCGGGTGATCTTCGACGGCGGGACCGGAGGGTTTGGCCGCGCCGCGGATGGCGGCCGCTCCGCCCCGCACGGGAAGGTCTGAGGCATGGCCGGGAAACGCCGCGCCGCGCCGTCCGGAACTCTGCGCTTCGTCCTCGGCGATCAGCTGACCCGCCGGGTGTCGAGCCTCGTCGACCTCGACGCCGAGCGCGACGTCGTCCTGATCGTCGAGGTTCGCGACGAGGCGACGTATGTCCGCCACCACAAGCAGAAGATCGCCTTCCTGTTCGCCGCCATGCGCCACTTCGCGGCCGAGCTGGAGGCGGAGGGCATCACGGTCGCGTACGTGCGCCTGACCGACGCGGGCAACACCGGCAGCTTCACCGGCGAGCTGGAGCGCGCCGTGGCGCGCCACCGGCCGGAGCGGGTCGTGGTGACCGAGCCGGGCGAGTGGCGCGTCTGGGAGATGATGCAGGACTGGCGCGAGACCCTGGCGATCCCGGTCGAGATCCGCGGCGACAACCGCTTCCTGTGCCCGCGGGAGGATTTCGGCCGCTGGGCGGAGGGCCGGCATCACCTGCGGATGGAGACCTTCTACCGGGGCATGCGGCGCCGGACCGGCCTCCTGATGGACGACGGCGAGCCCGCGGGCGGCCGCTGGAACTACGACCCCGAGAACCGCAAGCGCCTGCCCAGGGGGCATCGTCCGCCGGACCGGATCGGCTTCCAGCCCGATTCCGTCACGCGCGCGGTCATCGCCCTCGTGGAGGCCGAGTTCGGCGACCATTTCGGCGATCTCACCGGCTTCTCCTGGCCGGTGACCCGGGCCGACGCCCTCGCGGCGCTCCGGCACTTCCTGGCCGACGCCCTGCCGACCTTCGGCGACTATCAGGACGCGATGAAGACCGGCGCGCCGTTCCTGTACCACGCGCTCCTGTCGCCCGCCCTCAACGCCGGGCTGCTCACCGCCGAGGAGGTGTGCTGGGCCGCCGAGCGCGCCTACCGCGACGGCGCGGCGCCGCTCCACTGCGTCGAGGGCTTCATCCGGCAGATCCTCGGCTGGCGGGAATACGTGCGCGGCCTCTACTGGGCCCGGATGCCCGCCTACCGCGACAGCAACGCCCTCGGCGCGGGCCGCGACCTGCCGTGGTTCTACTGGTCCGGCGAGACGGCGCTGAACTGCGTCGCGCAGGTCGTCGCCGAGACGCGCGCCCACGCCTACGCCCACCACATCCAGCGCCTGATGGTGACCGGCAACTTCGCCCTCATCGCCGGCCTCGACCCGGCTCAGGTTGAGGAATGGTACCTGATCGTGTTCGCGGACGCCTACGAGTGGGTCGAGCTGCCCAACGTCCACGGCATGGTGCTGTGGGCCGACGGCGGCGTCATGGGCTCCAAGCCCTACGCGGCTTCGGGTGCCTATATCGACCGGATGTCCGATTACTGCGCGTCCTGCGCGTACGACGTGAAGGTCAAGGCCGGGCCGGAGGCGTGCCCGTTCAACTATCTCTACTGGAACTTCCTCATCGAGAACGAGGACCGGCTGGCGGGCAATCAGCGGATGGCCATGCCGTACCGGACGCTCCGCGGGCTGGGCGACAGGCGGCGCGCCGAGATCCGCCGCGACGCGGCCGCGTTCCTCGACGCCCTCGAGGCCCGGCCGGGCGCCGATCAGAGGGGCGACCAGACGGACAGGCTCAGGTAGGGGCAGGCGCGGCCCCGGCCGCTCTCGGACTGGAGGCCCGCCGACGCGCGGAAGCTGTACCGGCCGAGGGCGAAGTCGGTCCCGTGCAGCCCGACGCTCCACTTCGCGTAGCCGGTCCTGTCCGTGTAGAGGGCGGCCTCGGGACCCAGATAGGTCTCCCAGAGCCGGTAGCCCCAGGCGAGGCGCGCCCACAGGCTGTCGCGGGCCGACCCCGCGACGGCACTCGCCTGGAGCAGCGTCGCCTCGCTCGGGCGCGCCCAGACCTCGCCGTGGAGCCGGAGCCCGAAGCGCGTCGGCAGGGCGTCGAAGAGGGGCCCCGCGATCAGCATCTCCCGCGCGATTTCGGGCCCGGCAAAGGCCGCGACCGCGCCCCAGTCGAAGACCCACTGGTACCCGGCCAGGGCGGCGGCGGCGACCGTGTAGCGCGTGCGGGGGCCGTCCGGACCGGACTCCGCGCGCCGCCCGCCACCGACGCTCGCCAGTGCGGTGAAACCGTCCTGCGCGAGGGAGGTGAGGCCGGCCTTCGCCCCGACGGTCAGGAAGGTGTCGCCGCCGGCGTCGAGGCTGCCGAACAGCAGCGTGTCGATCTCGCTGCCGCCGGCGGGGTGCGAGACGGCCGCCTGTCCCGCGAGCAGAACCGCGAGAACGGGCGCGCGTCCAGCGATCTTCGGGCGAGGGCGCTGGTTCGGCACAGTCGAGCCTCCGACATCTGCCGAATAAGGTAAAAGAAAATTAACCGCGTTTCATCGCGATCCGCTCGCGATCCCCCGGAATTGTCGGATTCGCGCGCCGATCTTCGTGTCGCAGGGACGAGGTTGCTTCGGAAAGGTGCGTCGGTGCGCGCGCTGTGCTTGCCGGGACTTCGCGGGCCGTCCGCCGCGCGTCCGCCCGCGGGACGCCATCGCGCTGTCGCGAATCTGCCGTGCTTGGCGTGCCAGATGTTCTCGGCTAGAGCCCCCGCGGGAAAGCGAAGGTTGGCAGATCCTTGACCTCCGGTGCACGAACGTCGGACGTCCTCACCGTGCTGGCGAGCCAGGAGGGCGAGCGCCTCACCGTGGGCGACATCGTCGCGGTCCTGCGGGACCGTGCCTTCGCGCTGCTCGTGGTCCTGCTCGGGCTGCCGAACTGCCTGCCCATGCCGCCGCCGATCCCGCTGATCTGCGGCCTGCTCCTGCTCCTCGTGGCGATCCAGATCGCCGCCGGGATGTCGGCGCCGTGGCTGCCGCGGATGCTCCTCGGCCGCTCGATCGCCCTGACGGATGTCCGGCGCGCCGTCACCCGCGCGGTGCCGATCCTGCGCCGCCTGGAGCGCTGGTCGCGCCCCCGCGTCAGCGTGTTCGAGACCGCGCTCGGCATGCGCGGCATGGGGATCGTCCTGCTCGCCCTGGCGCTGGCGCTGATCGTGGCCGCGCCCATCGTCGGGCAGATCCCGCTGGGTCTCGCCGTCTGCCTGGTCGGGCTCGGTCTCGTCGAGCGCGACGGTCTGGTCGTGCTGGGCGGTCTCGTGATCGGGATGTTCGGCGTCGCCATCAACGCCGGCTTCGCCTACGCGGTGATCGCCGGGATCATCGGCCTGCTGAACCTCTGAGGGCGCGCCTCAGAGGCGGTAACGGATCTGATCGGTCCAGAAGCGCTCCAGGCGGGTGAGGGCCTGGTTCAGGCGAATGAAATCCTCCTCCGAGATCCCGCCGATCGGCGTGATCGTCCGGGCATGCTTGTCGTAGAGCCCCTGGATGATCTCGTGGACCTGGCGGCCCTTGTCGGTCAGGCTGATCCGGACGGAGCGCCGGTCGGTCTTCGAGCGGGCGTGGTGGAGATAGCCGGCCTCGACAAGCTTCTTCACGTTGTACGAGACGTTGGAGCCCAGGTAGTAGCCCTTGGTCCGCAGCTCGCTCGCGGTCAGCTCCTTGTCGCCGATGTTGTACAGGAGCAGCGCCTGGACGCTGTTGACGTCCTCGCGCCCGCGGCGCTCGAACTCGTCCTTGATCACGTCGAGCAGCCGGCGATGCAGCCGCTCCACGAGGTGCAGCGCCTCGAGGTAGGAGCCCTTGGTGGAGGCGGCTTCCTCGGGGGCCTCGATCTGCGCGACTCGGGCGTTCTGGGTCTTCATCTCTGCCTCGCCATCCGATGATCCGGCACCCGTTGGATGCGGCGCCGTTGATGATGGCTAAGCTAGGGCTCGGGAATGAAAGGCGATTTAAGCGACAGGATGAATTCGCGATTTACTCTTCGCGGTAAAGACAAACTGAATGAAGACAAGAACGGTTCGTTCACCGTGCTTCCTGCGCGGCCAGCCAGGACAGCAGGAAGTACAACGTCACGACACAGCCTCCGAATACGAGCAGCGGCACCGATAACGGCAAGAGTTGCGGTGTCAGGACAGCGAGCGTCATCGCCGACGTGACGGCGAGCAGCCAGATCACGCCGCCCCAGGCGCTCGTCAGCCACAATCCGATCGCCGCCGCGGCGTCGATCACCGCGAAGTAGACGATCGCGGATTGGCGGCCGAACGGCTCGGCCTCGAAGGGGCGCACGCCCGGCAGGACGTCGAGGATGGTCGCCCAGGCGAAGACGCTCTTCAGCAGCCAGACGAGGGCCGTGAGCCGCATGAACCAGATCAGCACTGTGTCCCACGTGCCGGACGCGGGGCCCTGGGCCCGCTCGATGCGGTCGCTCGGGATGCCGCCCGGCCGCGGCGTCCTGCGCCGGATCGGAAAGTAGCTGGGCACTATCGAGCGCTCGCGGATGATGGGGGCCGGTTCATGGCGAAGGGCCTGGATCCTGATCGATCGGTCGGGGGTCGCCGGGTTGAAGCGGTTCCGCCGTCCGGCGTCAACGGTCGGGTTTCGTTGCGCCGGCCCGGTGTGGTAGTCGATCGCCTCCGGCGCACGGGCGCCGCGCGATCCGCGGCGTGGTCCGCGCGAACGGTAGCGAAGCCGCATGTCAGACACCCTGCCAGAGCCGCGCCCTCTCGCCGTGGAGGCCGCCCGCGAGGGCGCCCGCGTGGAGGGTCTGAAGATCACCCAGCGCCCGCGCCGGAACCGGAAGGCCGACTGGTCGCGCCGCCTCGTCCGCGAGCACACCCTGACGGTCGACGACCTGATCTGGCCGATGTTCGTGATCGACGGCGAGGGCCGCCGCGAGCCGGTCGCCTCGATGCCGGGCGTCGAGCGCCTCTCGGTGGACGAGATCGTCCGCGACGCGGAGCGCGCCGCGAAGCTCGGCATCCCGGCGGTGTCGTTCTTCCCCTACACGGAGGTGTCGCTGCGCGACCCGACCGGCTCGGAGGCGCTGAACGCCAACAACCTCGTCTGCCGGGCGGTCCGCGCCGTGAAGCGGGCCGTGCCCGAGATCGGGATCATGACCGACGTGGCGCTCGATCCCTACACGAGCCACGGCCACGACGGCCTGATGCGGGACGGCGCGATCCTCAACGACGAGACGGTCGCGGTCCTCGTCGAGCAGAGCCTGATCCAGGCCGAGGCCGGGACCGACATCATCGCGCCCTCCGACATGATGGACGGGCGCGTCGGCGCGATCCGCGCGGGCCTCGACAAGGCCGGCTTCCTCGACGTGCAGATCATGGCCTACGCGGCGAAATACGCCAGCGCCTTCTACGGGCCGTTCCGGGACGCGATCGGCACCAAGGCAGCGCTGGTCGGCGACAAGCGCACCTACCAGATGGATCCCGGCAACTCGGCCGAGGCCCTGCGCGAGGTCCGGCTCGACCTCGACGAGGGCGCGGATTCGGTGATGGTGAAGCCGGGCCTGCCCTATCTCGACATCATCCGCCGGGTGCGGGACGAGTTCCAGGTGCCGACCTTCGCCTACCAGGTGTCGGGCGAGTACGCGATGATCGAGGCGGCCGCCCGCAACGGCTGGCTCGACGGCGACCGCGCGATGGTCGAGGCGCTCCTCGCCTTCAAGCGGGCCGGCGCCGACGGCGTCCTCACCTATCACGCGCCGCGGGTCGCGGAGCGCCTGCGCAACCATCCGTGAAGCGCGGGCACCGCTGGCTCCTCGGGGCCGCGGTCGTGGTCGGCTTCCTCGCGGGGCTCGTCGCCTGCCAGGACACCCTGCGCCGGGATCGCGTCGCCACCTGCCGCCGGGCGCTCCCGGCGGTCGCGCCGCAGGACGGGATCCGGCTCCTGCGCGCGGCGCCGGGGCCGGCGGCGAACTCGGTTCGCGTCGACTACGCCGACGGGAACCGGCAGCACTGGCTGACCTGCCGCTTCGATGCCGGCACGACCCTGGTCGCCCTCGCCACCGAGGCGAGCACCCTGTCGGGCCCGTCCCTCTACATGCTCAAGCGCTTCTACCTCGACACGCCCGACGCCGCGGCCGGAGACCCGGCCGGGCGCTGAGGCGCGCCCACGCCCGCGTCTCCTCACGGATCCCCTTGCGGCATCCGGCGCGCGCACCCACCTTCACGTCCGCAGCCTCGCTTGCAGGACGCGACACCATGCAGAACCCACAACCCGGATACGCGCAGCGCTTCGAAGCGCCCGGCTACGCCACCGCGTTGCCGATCCCGTTCGTGCGGGCGAGCCTGGGTGGCCGGACGGTCGCCTATCTCCTCGACATCCTGTTCATCTTCGGCTTCACGGCCCTGCTGACCCTCGCGATCACCGTGATCGGGGTGGTCACCTTCGGCCTCGGCTGGACGCTGTTCGCGGTCCTTCCGGCGAGCGGCATCATCTACAGCGCGATCACGGTGGGCGGGCCGAAGCAGAGCACGATCGGCCAGCGGATGATGGGCCTGCGGACCGTCGCGCCCGAGAGCGGCGCGCGGGTCGACGTCATCACGGCCGCGGTCCACGCGCTGCTGTTCTACGTGGCGATCTCGACCTTCCTGCTCTGGTGCGTCGACATCGCGTTCGGGCTCATGCGCTCCGACCGCCGCCTCGGGCACGACCTGCTCCTCGGCCTCGCCGTCGTCCACGCGCGCTGAGCCGCGATTCCCCTGATGAAAATCTGACGGTGCGACCGGCCGGGCCATTGAGCCCCGGCCGGTCGCCTGTACACTGTCACGCCGGCGCCGCGAGGTTGAACCCGGCGCAGGGTCTGTGAGAAGCGTGACCAGCCACCCGCGCGACACACCGCAATTCTACCTCACCGCCCCCTCGCCGTGCCCCTATCTGCCGGGGCAGGAGGAGCGGAAGGTCTTCACCCACTTGGTCGGACGGCGCGCCCGCGACCTGAACGAGATCCTGACCCAGGGCGGCTTCCGCCGCTCCCAGACCATCGCGTACCGGCCGGCCTGCGAGACCTGCCGGGCCTGCGTCTCGGTCCGCGTGGTGGTCGACGAGTTCGAGCCGAGCGCCAGCCAGCGGCGCATCCTGGCCCGCAGCGCCGACTGGGTCGGCACGCCGGAGCCGAACCGGCCCGCCTCCGAGCAGTACGCCCTGTTCCGCCGCTACCTCGACGCCCGGCACGGCGACGGCGGCATGGTCGACATGACCGTGCTCGACTACGCCATGATGGTCGAGGACAGCCACGTCGACACGCACCTCGTGTCGTATCGCCGGCACGGGCCGGACACGGCGATCACCGGCCGCGGCTCCGGACCGCCGCTCGCGTTCTGCCTGACCGACGTCCTCTCGGACGGCCTGTCGATGGTCTACTCGTTCTACGATCCCGCGGAGGCCGCGCGCTCGCCCGGGACCTTCATGATCCTCGACCACATCCGCCGGGCTCGCGGGCTCGGGCTGCCGTATCTCTATCTCGGCTACTGGGTCGAGGGCTCGCGCAAGATGGACTACAAGTCCCGCTTCCGGCCGCAGGAACGGCTGATGGGCCAGGGCTGGGTGCGGATCGACTGAGCCCGGTGCGGCGCGCGTTTCACGTCGGTTGCCGTCCCGGCATGCCCGATGCGCATTGAGCGGCCGGCCCGGCGCATGCTACCGGCCACGCACGCAATCCGGACCGTGCCGAGGCCCCCATGATCCCCCGCTATAGCCGCCCCGCGATGACGGCGATCTGGTCGCCCGAGAGCCGCTTCCGGATCTGGTTCGAGATCGAGGCCCACGCCACCACGGCGCTCGCCGAGATCGGTGTCGTGCCGAAGGCGGCGGCCGAGACGATCTGGACCAAGGGCAAGGACGCGGTCTTCGACGTCGCCCGCATCGACGCGATCGAGGCGGTGACGAAGCACGACGTCATCGCCTTCCTGACCCACCTCGCCGAGATCGTCGGTCCCGAGGCGCGCTTCGTCCACCAGGGCATGACCTCCTCGGACGTGCTCGACACCTGCCTCAACGTGCAATTGGTGCGGGCGGCCGATATCCTGATCGCCGACGTCGACTCGCTGCTCTCCGCCCTGAAGACCCGGGCCCTGGAGCACAAGCTCACCCCGACCATCGGCCGGTCGCACGGCATCCACGCCGAGCCGGTCACCTTCGGCCTGAAGCTCGCCCAGGCCTACGCCGAGTTCGAGCGCAACCGCCGCCGCCTCGTCGCGGCCCGCGAGGAGGTCGCCACCTGCGCGATCTCGGGCGCGGTCGGCACGTTCGCCAACATCGACCCGCGGGTGGAGCAGTACGTCGCCGAGAAGATGGGCCTGACCGCCGAGCCGGTCTCGACCCAGGTGATCCCGCGCGACCGGCACGCGATGTTCTTCGCCACCCTCGGCGTCGTCGCCTCGTCGCTGGAGCGGCTGGCGATCGAGATCCGGCACCTCCAGCGTACCGAGGTCCTCGAGGCGGAGGAGTTCTTCTCCGAGGGGCAGAAGGGCTCCTCGGCGATGCCGCATAAGCGCAACCCGGTCCTCACCGAGAACATCACGGGCCTCGCCCGGATGGTGCGGGGCTACGTCACCCCCGCCCTGGAGAACGTCGCCCTCTGGCACGAGCGCGACATCTCCCACTCGTCGGTGGAGCGGATGATTGGCCCCGACGCCACCGTCACCCTCGACTTCGCCCTGGCGCGGATGACCGGGGTGATGGAGAAGCTGCTGGTCTACCCGGCCAACATGCAGAAGAACCTCGACCGGCTCGGCGGCCTGATCCACTCGCAGCGCGTGCTGCTGGCGCTGACCCAGGCCGGGGTCTCCCGCGAGGATTCCTACCGGCTGGTCCAGCGCAACGCGATGCCTGTCTGGCGCGGCGAGGGCGATTTCCTGGCGCTGCTCAAGGCGGACCCGGAGGTCGCCGCGGCGCTCCCGGCCGAGCAGATCGAGGCGTGCTTCGATCTCGGCTACCACTTCAAGCACGTGGACACGATCTTCGGGCGGGTCTTCGGCGACCGCTGAGACTCCGCACGATTCCTGCTTCGACCCGCGCTCGCGGGCCCGCGTTTCCGGGCCCGCGCCGAACACAGGACAGCTCCCCGTGACCGCTCCCCGCATCGTCTACCTCAACGGCCAGTTCCTCCCCTACGAGGAGGCGCGCGTGCCGATCATGGACCGCGGCTTCCTGTTCGCCGACGGCATCTACGAGGTCTCGGCGATCATCGACGGCAAGCTCGTCGACAACACCGCGCACCTCGCGCGCCTCGACCGCTCGCTCGGCGAGATCGGCATCCGCAACCCGCACGACGCGGCGGGCTGGGAGCGCCTGCAGACCGAGCTCGTCGCCCGCAACGGCGTCAGCGAGGGGCTCGTCTACATGCAGGTGACCCGCGGGGTGGCCGAGCGCGACTTCGCCTTCCCGAAGGCCGGCACCGAGCCCACCGTGGTGATGTTCACGCAGGCCAAGACCGTGCTCGCCAACCCGCTCGCCGAGAGCGGCGCCCGGGTGATCACCGTCGAGGACCTGCGCTGGAAGCGGCGGGACATCAAGTCGGTGGCCCTGCTGGCGCAGGTGCTCGCCAAGCAGCAGGCGGCCGAGGCCGGCGTCGCCGAGGCCTGGATGGTCGAGGACGGCGCGGTCACCGAGGGCTCCTCCTCGACCGCGTTCATCATCGGCCGCGACCGCGTGCTCGTGACCCGGCCGCTCTCCACGGCGCTCCTGCCGGGCATCACCCGGGCCTCGGTGTTGCGCCTCGCGCAGGAGGCCGACCTGCGCATCGAGGAGCGGCTGATCCCGGTGGACGAGGTCTACGCGGCCCAGGAGGCCTTCTACACCAGCGCCTCCGCCTTCGTGATGCCGGTCGTCGAGATCGACGGGCGGTCAATCGGCGAGGGGCGGCCGGGCGCGCTGACCCGGCGCCTGCGCGAGCTCTACATCGAGGCCGCCCGCCAGGGTTGAGGCCGCCGGATCCGGTCCACAGGACGGGACGTCGGACCCGATCGCGGACAGGAACGGATCCCGTCTCCGACTGTTCCTCCCCGAATTCGTGTCTCGAACCGGGGAGGCCCTCGTGCCGAACAAGACCCTGCTCGCCGCCCTCGCGACGACCTTGGCGGCGACCGTCGCGGCAGTACCCGCCGGCGCCCAGACGACCAGTCCGGCCCCGGCGCCGCCCGAGCGCGTTCGCCCGAACGCGGACGCGCCGCCGCAGGACCAGTCGCTCAGCGACAAGCTCCAGAAGAACGACGGCGTGATCAAGCCGCCGGATTCCGGCACGACCGGCACTGTGGTGAAGCCCGATCAGTCCGGCTCCATGCCGGTGATCAAGCCGCACGAACTGCCCGGTCGCGACCCCGGTACCGAGGCCAAGTAAGCCGGTCGTGACCGGCTCCGGCCGACCGCCATGCGGTCCGAACATGCGGCCCCTTGCTTGATTTCGTTGCCCGGATCGCGGAAACGGCTCACGACGTACGTTGCCTGCACCCGTGGGCGGCGCCGTCCCGGTTTCCGTCGCGGGTAAGCAGGCAGGCATGGCCAACGTCGTCGTTGTGGGCGCCCAGTGGGGCGACGAGGGCAAGGGCAAGATCGTCGACTGGCTCTCCGAGCAGGCCGACATCGTGGTCCGTTTCCAGGGCGGCCATAACGCCGGCCACACGCTCGTCATCGACGGCGTGACCTACAAGCTGGCGCTGCTGCCGTCGGGCGTCGTCCGCGGCGGCAAGCTCTCGGTCATCGGCAACGGTGTCGTGGTCGATCCCTGGCACCTGATCGACGAGATCGAGCGGATCAAGGCGCAGGGCGTGGACGTCTCGCCGTCCTCCCTGCGGATCGCCGACAACGCGACGCTGATCCTGCCGCTCCACCGCGAGCTGGATCATTTCCGTGAGACGGCCAATGCCGGCCTGAAGATCGGCACGACCAAGCGCGGCATCGGGCCGGCCTATGAGGACAAGGTCGGCCGCCGCGCGATCCGGGTCGTCGACCTCGCCGACCCCGACGCGCTGCCGGCCAAGATCGAGCGCGTGCTGACCCACCACAACGCCCTGCGGCGCGGTCTCGGGATCGACGAGGTGAATGCCGAGGCGCTGCTGACCGAGCTGAAGGCGATCGCGCCGAAGATCCTGCCCTTCGCCGACACCGTGTGGTCGCTGCTCGACGAGGAGCGCCGGGCCGGCAAGCGCATCCTGTTCGAGGGCGCCCAGGGCGCGCTGCTCGACGTCGACCACGGCACCTACCCGTTCGTGACCTCCTCCAACATCGTGGCCGCCCAGGCGGCCACGGGCTCGGGCCTCGGCCCGGGGGCGATCGGCTACGTTCTGGGTATCGCCAAGGCGTACACGACCCGGGTCGGCGAGGGACCGTTCCCGACCGAGCTGTTCGACGAGATCGGCGAGACCATCGGCAGCCGCGGGCGCGAGTTCGGCGTCAATACCGGCCGCAAGCGCCGCTGCGGATGGTTCGACGCCGTGCTGGTGCGCCAGACGGTCCGGACCTCCGGCATCCACGGCATCGCGCTGACCAAGCTCGACATCCTCGACGGCTTCGAAGAGATCCGCGTCTGCACCGGCTACATGCTGGACGGCCAGCCGATCGACCATCTGCCGGCGAGCCAGGCCGCCCAGGCCCGGATCGAGCCGGTCTACGAGGTGATCCCGGGCTGGTCGGAGACGACAGCGGGGGCCCGGTCCTGGGCGGATCTGCCCGCGCAGGCGATCAAGTACGTGCGCCGGATCGAGGAGCTGATCGGGGCGCCGGTGGCGCTGCTGTCGACCTCGCCCGAGCGCGACGACACGATCCTCATGCACAACCCGTTCGAGGATTGACCCTTCGCGCGCTATCCCGTTGACGACGCGTGTTTTCGGCGGCCCTGCCTGTATCCAGTCCGCGCGGGCTTGATCTAGAACGGGCTGGCGGCCGGGCGGTCCGTATCGCGATCCGCCCGCCGTCTCGAAGGCAACCGGCGCGCGGGCCCTGATCCCGCGCGGCGGGATACGACAAACCGGCCGACGGCCGCGACCGGACCTGTCGGGCGGGCGCGGACCTCGGTCCCCGGCCTCCGACCGGCGTTGCCGGACGGCGGCCGAAGGGGCGGACCAGAGTATCATGGCCGATTACTACCCGCTTCTGGCCCGCGCGCTCGACGCGCTGCCGGACCGAACGCCCGCCCTGCGCAAGGCGGTCTACGACCGCGCGCGCAACGCCCTCATCAGCCAGCTGCGCTCCCTCGATCCGCCGCTGTCGGAGGCCGACATCGATCTCGAGCGCCGGGCGCTCGACGCCGCGATCGAGCGGCTCGAGGTCGATCACGGCGGCCTCCCGGCCCCCGCCAACGATGCCGCGCAGGCGCCCGTCACGCCCGCTCCGGCCCCGGCCACGGTTTCGGCGCCGGCACCAGCACCGGCCGTCCCCGCACCCGCCGCGCCAGAACCCGCCGTCCCCGAGCCGATCGTCCCCGCGGCGACGGAGCCGGAGATCCCGGAGCCTTCCCCGCCGGAGCCGGGATCCGGTCCCGCGCTGGCGCCCATCCTCCCGTCGGCGAAGCCGCCGTTCGCGGTGGCGGCCCGCGACGGGGATCGGGAGGCCGAGGACGGGCCGCGCGAGGCACCGATCCCGATCGCGCCGCCGCGTCCGGGCACGCCGCAGACGGCCGCGCCCGACACGGCCCCGCCGGTCGCCGAGACGTCCGGCGCCGAGACGTCCGGCGCCGAGGTGCCCGCCGTCGAGGACCCTGACGCCGAGGCGGCCGAGGGCGCGGGCGGGCGTCAGCGTCCGCGGATCGAGGTGGTCCCCCCGCGCACCGGTCGGTCGCGCGTGCTGCGCAACGTCTTCGTGGGCGGTGTCCTGGCTGTGGTGATCGGCCTGATCGCCGTCGCGGCCTTCCTGCTGCGCGACCGGCCGCAGAACCTGCCGTCGAGCGGCACGGAGACCGCGGACACGCAGCAGCCGGAAGGCGAGACGAAGTTCGGCGACCGGGTCGGCGGCGACGCCGCCCCGGCCCCCAAGGCCCCGACGCGCGTCGAGAACGGCGCGCCGGCACGGGCCGCGGCCACGCCCGCGCCGGCCGACGCGGGCGTCGCGGTCGCGCAGAGGGCGGAACTCGTCGAGGAGGCGACGGGGGCCGAGGGCGGTCAGCCGACCGTGACGCCGGGGCGGGTGACGTGGCGGCTCGAGACCGTCAACGGGGATCAGGGGCAGCCGGTCCAGAACGCCGTCGTCGCCACCGTGACCATCCCGGATGCCGGCCTGACGCTGGTGATGACCATCCAGCGCAATCTCGACGCGACCCTGCCGGCCTCCCACACGGTGAGCTTGGACTTCAGCCAGAGCGGCAGCAACGCCGCGTCCAGAACCGTCCAAGATGTCGGGTTGCTCCAGGCCAAGGACGAGCAGAGCGCCCGCGGCTCGCCGGTCTCGGGCCTGCCGGTTCGGGTCCGCGACAACCTGTTCCTGATCGGCCTGTCGTCGCTGCAGAACGACGTCGAGCGCAACACCGACCTGCTCCTCCACCGCAACTGGTTCGATATCGCGCTGCGCTACACGTCCGGCCGCCGGGCGGTGCTGACCTTCGAGAAGGGCGCCGCCGGCGCCCAGGTGATGCAGAACGCCTTCGACGCCTGGCAGTGATTGGTCGACGGCGCCCGCCGTCCGAGCCCTGACCCGAACCGGCGCGCCCGGCGCGTCGCGCGCCGGGCGCGCGGCTCAGCGGGCCTCGATGCCGGTCCGGGGCAGCTCGCGGCTCGCGATGTTGCGCTTGACCGCTTCCTGCACCTTCTCGAAGGCGCGGACCTCGATCTGCCGGACGCGTTCGCGAGACACGCCGAACTCGCCGGAGAGGTCCTCCAGGGTGATCGGGTCCTCGGCGAGGCGCCGGGCCTCGAAGATGCGGCGCTCGCGCGGATTGAGCACACCGAGGGCGTCCTTGAGCGCGGAGAGGCGGTTCTGACCCTCCTGCTCCCGCGCCAGCACGGTCTCCTGGCTCGGGCTGTTGTCCACGAGCCAGTCCTGCCACTCGCCCTCGCCCTCCTCGCGCAGGGGCGCGTTGAGCGACGTGTCGCCGGACAGGCGCCGGTTCATGTCGATCACGTCCTGCTCGGGCACGCCGAGACGGGTGGCGATCTGCTTCACCTGATCGGGCTTGAGGTCACCCTCGTCGAGGGCCGAGATCTTGCCCTTCGCCTTGCGTAGGTTGAAGAACAGCTTCTTCTGGTTCGCGGTCGTGCCCATTTTCACGAGCGACCACGAGCGCAGGATGTATTCCTGGATCGCCGCCTTGATCCACCACATCGCGTAGGTGGCCAGACGGAAGCCCTTGTCGGGATCGAAGCGCTTGACCGCCTGCATGAGGCCGACATTGCCCTCCGACACGACTTCGCCGATCGGCAGGCCGTAGCCGCGGTAGCCCATGGCGATCTTGGCGACCAGGCGCAGGTGCGACGTCACGAGGCGGTGCGCGGCCTCGCGGTCGCCGGCGTCGCGCCAGGCCTTCGCCAGCGTGAACTCTTCCGACGGCTCCAGCATCGGGAACTTGCGAATCTCGTCGAGGTAGCGCGAGAGGCCACCTTCGTTGGCGAGCACGGGCAGCGTACCGGCCATGGCATTCTCCTGGACCTTATGTCCCCCTGTCGGGCGGACGCGACGGACAACAGTGCCGTCCACTAGGGCCGCTCTTGAGCCGACCCTGCCGGCCCCCCATCTCGTACGGGACGCCGGGGAGCCGGTCGCGGTCGATGACACCCACGTCGTCAACAACGCGCCACCGGCGATTTTGGTCGTACCATGTCACGATGTGACGCGGTACGGCGTGATCTTTCGCACGCCGCGACGCGGCGGTTACGGGCGCGGCGGCCCGTCCTCTTCCGCCCTCAGGGCCTGCACCAGCGCGGCCATATCGGGCGGTAGCGGGCTCTCGAACCGCAGCGTCGCGCCGGTCCGCGGGTGGCTGAAGCCGAGCAGTTCCGCGTGGAGTGCCTGGCGCCCGAGCGCCGCGAGGGCGGCGCGGGCCTCCGGCGTCAGGCGGGCCGCCTTGGTCCGGAAGGCGCCGCCGTAGACCGTGTCCCCGAGCAGGGGGTGTCCGCGATGGGCGAGATGCACGCGGATCTGGTGGGTGCGGCCCGTCTCCAGGCGGCAGCGCACGAGGGCGGCCTCGCGATACGCCTCGGCCACCGCGTAGTGGGTCACGGCGTGGCGCCCGCTCGCGTCCGAGACGACGGCGATCTTCTCCCGGTGGAAGCGCGACCGCGCGAGGCTTGCCTGGATCGTCCCGGCCCGCGGCTGGGGCAGGCCCCAGACGACGGCGGCGTAGGCGCGTTCCAGCGGTCCGGACCGGCCGTGATCGGCGAACTGGGCAGTGAGGCCCTGGTGGGCCACGTCGTTCTTGGCGACGACGATCAGGCCGCTCGTGTCCTTGTCGAGGCGGTGGACGATGCCGGGCCGGCGGACGCCGCCGATGCCGGACAGGCTGGCTCCGCAATGGGCGATCAGGGCGTTGACCAGCGTGCCGCTCTCGTGGCCCGGGGCGGGATGGACCACGAGGCCGGCGGGCTTGTCGATGACGATCAGGTCGTCGTCCTCGTGGACGATCGGCAGATCCGCGGCCTCGGCCACCGGCTCCGCCGGGGCTGCCGGGGGCACCGTGAGCACGATGCGCGCGCCCGCGGCGACCTTGGCGGCCGGGTCGAGCGCCGGGAGACCGTCCCGCTGAACCTGGCCGGTGCGGATCAGATCCTGCAGCCGGGCCCGGGACAGATCCGGGAACAGCGCGACCAGCGCCCGGTCGAGCCGCACGCCTCCCTCGGCCACGATCCCGGCCCGCTCGTCCTGCACGTTGTCCACCACGACCGCTATTCGCCCCCGATCTGACCCGCCGCGGCGGATTTCCTGACGAAGGCACTTGCTCCCCCGCCGAGGGGTGGCTATAGCAGCCCCGCGCCGCCGGAAAGCTCCCATCGTCTAGCGGTCTAGGACGTCGCCCTCTCACGGCGAAAACAGGGGTTCGATTCCCCTTGGGAGCGCCACCGGCGCATTTTTCTTCATCTTTGCCAGTGGTTTACCGGAAGTGGGACCCTTACCCGCCTCCGCGGTGGGACCACGCCGCCCCGCGGCGAACCGTTTCCAGGCGCTGTCAGCGAGCCCAGCACGCTGCGCCTCCCGCGTGTAGCGCTCCACTTCCTCCAGCGTCTGATGGCCCGTGACGGCCATGATCTCGTGCGGCGTGCACCCGCGCTCGGCGAGTCGCGCCGCGGTCGCTTTCCGCAGGCCGTGCGCCGAGCAGTGCGGCAGCCCGGCCTGGTCGCACCACTCCCGGAAGCGGTTGCCGAACCCCGCCACGGAGAATGGCTTGCCGTAGTCCGTGACCAGAAAGGTCAAGTGCGAGGAGGGCAGGGCGGCGATCGCCTCTGCCAGATCCGGGAAAACCGGCACGTCGACCGAGATGGGCTTGCGGTGCTCGTTCTTCGCTTGGACGTAGCGCAGGCGGCCGTCGCGGATGTTCTGCGGGCCGAGGCGCGTCGCATCCTCGCGCCGGCAGGCCGTGTAGAGCAGCAGCGCGAACGCCAGCGGCGGCTTCGAGCCGAGCGGGTGTCGGCGCTCGAACAGGTCGACCTCGTCCAGCGTCCAGGTGTGGTGTCCCTTGGTGACGTACTGGGCGCGCTTCACATCTCGTGTCGGATCCGCGTCGACGATGTCCTCCTCCATGGCCCATTGGAACATGGCCCGGAGCGCCTTGAGCATCGTGTTGGCGGCAGCCGGCGTCTCGGCCTTCTCGTCGCGCAGGCGCCGCACATGGCGCGGCTGCATCAGCGCGACCGATGCCGTGCCCTTGTCGCTGGCGGCGATCTCGTTCAGTGCGCGCTTCTGCCAGCCCTGTGTCGAGGCATCGAGCTTCTTGAAGGTCGGGCTTGCGATGTAGCGCTGCGACACGTCGATGAACGAGCCAGCGGCCGGGCGGCCGCCCTTCGCCGGCGTGACCTCAGAAGCCCGGTCGCGAGCTGCCTCGTAGGCCTTCTGGAACTCGGCGGAGCCGGGCTTGCCATGGAGGCGCACCTTCTTCTCAGGCCGTCTGCGGAAGTAGTACCGGACGTTGCCGTGTCGATCGGTGTCGGCGACGACGAACGGCAGATCGATGCTGACCACGGAGTTCAGTCCCACGGGTTGTGGCCTGCATCATCGCCGCCGAGAGCGTCCCACGCCAAGTCGAGACGCCGGAGGTCCCAGACCACGCACCCGTCGATCCGTTTCGGCTTCGGCATTCGGCCGTCCCGGACCATCTCGTCGAATTTCGAGGGGCTGACGCCGACGTAGCGGGCCGATTCTTCGCGGCGCAGGCCGCGCCGGGGGCTGATCTCGAACCGAGCCGCCGGTAGAGGTGTCGCGTCATCCTGGCGGCCGCGTAGGCTCATCGCTTCGCATCCATCGCCACCGTCTATTCTGGGTTTGGCTGGCTGAGCCGAACAGGACCGGCAGCACGTCCTCAATGACAGTGTGCAGTTCGGTCAGCCGGCGGCAGGAAGCATCGCTCGCCTCGCCGCGGATCGTCTGCGCCCGCTTGCTACGGCCCGGCACCGGCTGATCCTTCGGGCCGAAGGCGTCGCCGGACACGAAGGCTTGAAACACCATATCGGTGGCGACGACGCCGATCCGGTCTTGGGTCTCGTCCGACAGACCGCGCCAGGGTGATCCGCCCCCAGTGAAGTGGTCTGCCCTGAAGTATGACCTTCGGGCCAGTTTGCTGGGTTAGGGGCAGCCGGTTTCGACCTCTAGCGGACGGCCCGCATGCGACCCAACTCGGCCAGTGGGACTGCCGTCGGAGCTTCTCCAAAGCGGCCGTCAAACGCCGATGTTACCGATGGCCAGCTTACGATCTCGCTCTGCCATTTCGCCATCGTCGCCGGGAAATAGCATCTGTATGCTGTCGATCGCGGCCCGTTCTTGTACTTGCTCAACGAACGGCCGTAGCCCTTCCTCATAAGCGTGAAATGCGGCGGCATGGTTGTCCGGATGCCGCGCCAGGGCGTCGGCCAGCCTTCCCGCGCCGATGATGGCCGTCGAGCCACCGAGGCCTGCGAACGGGGACACGCAATAGCCTGCGTCGCCGACAAGAACGATGCGCCCGTGAGACCACGTCGGCATCCTGATCTGGCTGATACGATCAAAATAGAAGTCGTTGTCCTCGCCCATACGAGCGAGCATATCCGGTACCTTCCACTTCAGACCGGAAAAATTTTCCCTGATCAGGCGACGTTGCTGATCCTTGTTCCGGTAGTCGTATTCGATCTCGCCGGCTGTGCGAAACCCGAAGCCAATATCTGTACGATCGTCATAGCCGTTCAGCATCGCCATCCGCCCAGGAATGGCAAAAAGCTCCGAGCTGTTCGGTTCGAGCAGTCCGGTGTCTGGCACGACTTTGAGGTAGAAATATCCGCCCATGAAATGGGTGAACTGCTCACCGTCGCCAAACGCCAGTCTGCGCGTATTGGAGCGATTTCCATCGCAACCACATATCAGTGCGAATTCGTGCTGACTTCCGTCGCTGAACGTAGCCGACACCGTCTCCGGACGCTCTTCAATCGCCACGATCGAACGGTTGAACCGCAGTTCCACATCGCCCTCGATCGCGCCGTACAGAACATCCAACAGGTCGTCGCGGTGGATCTCGTAGCGCGGCCCCCCCTCATCGTCTGGGTGGTGGGCCATATCGCCCAGCGTTGCGTTTTCCGCATCCTTGAAGGCGAAGCGTCGAGGGGGAAGCGTTCGAGCGCTAACAGCGTCCATCAAGCCCATGCGTGTCAGGATTGCGATTGTCTCGCCCTCGATGTCGACGGGCGTCCCGCCGCGCCGCAGACCCGGTGCGACCTCAACTACCGTGACGCGGTATCCAAGCTGGTTCAGCCAGAATGCTGTGGTCAAGCCGGCGAAGCTCGCGCCGCTGACGAGTGCGGCTTGCGTTTCGGTGGAGGACGCACCGGATATCACGGTTGACGTTGGCATGACGTCACCTCAGAATGATCTCGATATGAAACTATACTGAGTATATATAGACGTGCAGGATCAGGCAAGCCCCATGCTGGACAGGCGCACCCGGAAGCGGCTGGCGACGCGCCAAGCCATCTCCGATGCAGCCACGCGTCTGTTCATGGAGCACGGCTTCGACCGGGTGACGGTCGACGAGATCGCGGAGGCCGCCGATGTCGGCCGCATGACTGTATTCAATCACTTCCCTCGCAAGGAGGACATGTTCTTCGATCGTGAGGATGAGGTACGCGGAATGGTGGCCGCGGCCATCCACGGACGGGATGAGAGAGCAAGCCCGGTCACGGCACTGCGCTTGCTCGCTCATCGTTGTATCGAGGACCGGAACCCTCTCCTCCCGCTTTTCGGTGCGTCGCTGAGGTTCGTGGCGACGGCACTGGCCAGCGAGGCGCTGAAGGCGCGCGCCCGCCAGATGTGCAGCGAGTTCACGCGCGTTTTGGCAGAGATGATGGCAGAGGCGGTTGATCGACCCGCGGACGATCCCGACGCGCATCTGGTGGCGGGCTTGCTCGTGGCGACGTGGAGCGTCGCCTTCTTCGAAGGGTACAAGGTGGCTGAAACGCCCGGCGACGCCGCGGCTGCCGGTCGCGTCTTTCTTCGTTTGATCGATCGTGGTTTCCAAGCCGTCGCGGGCGCGGCAGCGGGAACTCCCTATGCCGAAGCGGGATGAGAATATTTGAAGGCGCAATGACTGGCAGCAGATATTGTGGGGGGTTGCTCAGGGCTGTGCGCGGTTACCGCGATTATATTCGCTACAACGAATCCGTTGCCCTGAAGCCGATCTGACAAATAAGTGGACGGCCTGCTATCGACCCACCATCGCCAAAGGGACGGCACAACAGCCTTCTTAAAAGCGGTCGCTTGAACCTGTGGATTCAGGCCCTTCTACAGTCCCGAAATCGAGATGCTTGAACGGCAAGCGGTTCGCTCGATTGCATCGGCAATGGTCCGGTACAAGGATGGCGGCAGATCGTGCCCCATCCCGGGGATCAACATCATCTCCGCATTCGGGATCGCGGCCGCGGTGTCCTCGCCGCAGGCAGGCGGAAACAGAGGATCCTCTGTCCCATGAACAACAAGGGTGGGCGCCGTGATCGCGGCGAGCCCTGACCGGCGGTCGCCAGCTAACCCAACCGCTGCGATCTGGCGTCCGAACCCACCCGGCGCACGGCCTCGCCGAACTTCCTCCCAGAGGAGAGCACGGTGGGCCTCTTCGTCGAATGGATGTGCCGTACCCGCAATGCGCCGCGCGAAGGCAACGCCGTGATCGAGGAAACCAGCCTCGTCCAAGGCGGGATCGGGGGCGGGGCGCATCAACATCGTCATGACGTCAGGCCCTGCCGATGGCAGGTCCGGATTTCCCGTGGTCGACATGATTGAGGCGACCGAGAGCACACGAGACGGGTGCTCGCTCGCCAGGATCTGGGCGATCATGCCGCCCATCGAGCGGCCGACAATGTGGGCTCGGCGGATGGACAGGGCATCGAGCAGACCGAGCGCGTCCGAGGCCATGTCGTCGAGCGTGTAGGCGAGTTCCAGCTGCCGTCCCTCAGTGAGCGCCGAGGCCAAGGTCGCAAAGTCCATCGCGCCATGCTCAGCGAAGTGGGTTGAGCGTCCCGTGTCCCGGTTATCGAACCGCACGACGCGGAAGCCGCGCGTCACCAACTCAAGGCAGAGGGCGTCCGTCCAGCGGATCATCTGCGTACCGAGCCCAGCGATCAGGAGGATCGTCTCAGCCGCCCCGTCGCCGAAGCTGTCGTAGGCCAGGGTGATGCCGTTGGCCGCCACATGGGCTGACCTAAGTTCCGAGCTCATATCCGGACGGCCCGGAGTTGCTCCGCCCACTGGATAAGGCGCTCCCTCATCACCCGGTCACGGACGTACGCGATCTCTTCAGCGTCCAACCGCTCGACGATCTCGAAGCTGAACGCCTCGGCTCCATGCGCATTCCACGCGGTCTGGAGCGAACGGTGCGTGTTCGTGCCCTGCCGGAGAGTGAACCAGAGGCGG
The DNA here is from genome assembly GCF_900110155.1 of Methylobacterium sp. UNC300MFChir4.1. Lineage (NCBI taxonomy): Bacteria > Pseudomonadati > Pseudomonadota > Alphaproteobacteria > Hyphomicrobiales > Methylobacteriaceae > Methylobacterium > Methylobacterium sp. UNC300MFChir4.1. The sequence goes on from NZ_FOCS01000001.1 coordinate 587,136, forward strand.
TTCTGGATCTTGGACAGGTCGGGCGCGCCGCCGACCCAAACCTCACCGGAGGCCATGCAGTGGACAGCGTAGATGCCGCTGTCGACGTCTCGCTTCTTGTAGGCGCTCACGGCCGCCTTTCGGTCTTCCATTCTCATCATGTGCCCTCACAGCTTGGCGGCGACGCTATCGAAGGCACCCCGGTGACGCAATATCACCCGGGTAAAATTCACATCAAGTGGTCGATCCGGCTAAGGTGGAGAGGATGGAGGCGCCATGCCTGAAGACCCAATCAGGACGTTCACCGCGTTCGCGGGTGTGCAGCGGCTCGCCAGCGGTCGCTTGATCGACGTGGCTCTCGCCGTGAAAGCGCGGGCGGCGGAAGAAGGCGATCCGATCCTGACCTTCGACGACAGGTCGGGCTCCGTCATCGACCTCGATCTGCGTGGAACAGAGGCGGACATCACCGCACGGTTCGCCGAACTCGCGAATGCGGGAGACGCTACGAGCACCGTTGAGATCCGAACGGATCCTGATGGTGCGCCAAGAAGCCGAGGTCGCCCGAAACTCGGGGTCATCGCCCGCGAGGTGACGCTGCTTCCCCGTCAGTGGGAGTGGCTTGCATCCCAGCCAGGAGGTGCATCGCAAGCGTTGCGGCGCCTCGTTGATGAAGCGCGGCGGGCAGATGGTAGGCAGACCCTGATGAAGGCCGCGAGAGAGGCCGCCTGCCGCTTCCTTTCGGCGTTGGCTGGCGATCTGCCCGGGTTTGAGGAGGTGATCCGGGCGCTTTTCGCCGGGGATGCCAACGGCTTTGCCGAGCGCATGACGGCATGGCCACCGGACATCCGAGACCATGCGCTGAAGCTCGCAGCCCTCACCTAAGCCAGCGAACGACGGCCGATGGCTCAGGTCCGCCCCGTGCAGCGGCAGCTTTTCCAGATCCGCGTCAGAAAGCTGACATTCCGGAAGCTGACCTGACCGGCTGGCTTTGGACCGGGCTGATTGAGAGGATCAGTTGGGCCCGAAGGCGTTGGACATGGGGCGAGGTCAGAAGACGAGTGCGGAGCAGGTGGTGCTGAAGCTGCGCCAGATCGAGGTGCAGACGACCCAAGGCAAAAGCTTGGCGCTGGCGCGCAAGGAGGCGGAGATCTCCGAGCAGAGCTATCACCGCTAGCGCAAGGAGTACGGCGGTCTCCGATTCGATCAGGCCAGGAAGATGAAGAGCCTGGAGCGCGAGAACGCGCGGCTGTGGCGGCTGGTAGCCGATCTATCCTTGGGGAATCAGGTGCTGGCGGACGTCGCCTCGGGAAACTTGTAGCCCCCGAGCGACGCCGGCAGGCGGTGGACGGGATCCGGGAGAAGTACGGTCTCTTCCGAACGTCACGCCTGCCGGATCGTCGGTCAGCACCGCGGCACGCAACGCTACGTGCCGACCTTGTTGGCGGACGAGGATGAGCTGACCCGCGCCATCATCGCCCTGGCGTCCGAGTACAGGCGCTATGGCTATCGCCGCGTCACCGCGCTGCTGCAGGCGGCAGGGTGGCAGGTGGGCAAGGACCGCGTTCATCCTTCGAGAACCTCAGGATGAGGGCATCTGGCGTCGCGAGGGGCTGAAGGTCCCGCAGAAGCATCGGCCGCGCAGCCGGCTTTGGCTGAACGACGGCTCGGGCAAACGGCTGCGCCCGCTCCGCCGCAACCACGTCTGGAGCTTCGACTTCGTGCAGGCCCAGACGCACGACGGCCGAACCTTGCGCATCCTGACGCTGATCGACGAGCACAGCCGGGTGTGCCTCGCGCTGAAGGTGGCGCGGCGGATCAACAGCCTCGGTGTGATCGAGGCACTGGCCGACGCCATGTGCCTGCACGGCATCCCGGAGCACATCCGCTGCGACAATGGCCCTGAGATGATCTCGAAGGCGCTGGGCCAGTGGGTCGCCAAAGCTGGCTCGCAGATCCAGTACATCGCACCGGGATCGCCGTGGGAGAACGGGTACTGTGAGAGCTTCAACGGTAGGCTGCGCGACGAGTGCCTACGCCAAGAGATCTTCAACTCGCTGAAGGAGGCGCAGATCGTGATTGGTCTGTGGCAATCCACCTACAACCGCGTCCGACCGCACTCGTCGCTTGGCTATCGGCCACCTGCGCCTGTCAGCTTCCCAGATCTGGCCTTCCGGCTACCCATGGCCGCTACCATGCAGTAGCCTCCCACTCGGCCCGGGCCAAAATACCGGCCAGGTCAGGTGAGGGTCGTCGTCCCGGCAGCGTGGCAGTTCGCGGGCGCTCGGACAACGCGGAAGCGAGCGTTGATTCGGCTGACGGTGGTACGCTGGTGGTACGCTCGCCTGTCAGCGTACCACGGTCCCCTACTAAGTGCTTATGAGGATTGGAGCGGGCGATCGGGATCGAACCGACGACATTCAGCTTGGGAAGCTGACGTTCTACCACTGAACTACGCCCGCCGACATGGTCGGCACGGATAAGGTCTGTCGCGGAGCGCGAACTCCGAACGGCGCCGTGCGCTCATGTACGGCCATGGTCTAGCAGTTCGACGGCGATGGCGTCAAACGGGTCCGGCATCTCCCGGTCGTGATCCCCGGGCGACCCCGCGTGAGCCCGGCGCGGCGTCCCGGCCGGGTCGGCGGAACGCCGCGGCGCGCGAGCCGTTTCGCTCGAAGAAGCGCGCGTGGCGCCGGACCGAGACCCTGCTGACACCATGTGCGGAATCTGCGGCGAGATCTGCTTCGACCGGCCGGCGGACCCCGCCGCCGTCGACGCGATGATGGGATCTCTGCGGCCGCGCGGGCCCGACGCAGCGGGGCTCTTCGGTTCCGGCCGGGTCGTTTTCGGCCATCGCAGGCTCAAGATCATCGACCTGTCCGAGGCCGGGCAGCAGCCCATGATCGATCCCGCCCTCGGGCTCGCGATCGTGTTCAACGGCTGCATCTACAATTTCCGCGCGCTGCGCGCCGAACTCGAGGCGAAGGGCTACGCGTTCTTCTCGACGAGCGACACTGAAGTGGTGCTCAAGGCCTTCCACGCCTGGGGAACTGCCTGCGTCGAGCGCTTCGCCGGCATGTTCGCCTTCGCGATCCTGGAGCGGGATTCCGGGCGAGTCGTGCTGGCGCGCGACCGGCTCGGCGTGAAGCCGCTCTATTACAGCGAGACGAAGGGCCGCTTCCGCTTCGCCTCGTCGCTCCCGGCCCTGCTCGCCGCCGGAGACGTCGATACCGCGGTCGATCCGGTCGCGCTCCACCACTACATGAGCTGGCACGCGGGCGTCCCGGCCCCGCTCACCATCCTCAAGGGCGTGCGCAAGCTGCCACCGGCGACGATCCTGACGATCGAGCGGGACGGGACGCGGCACGCGTCGACCTACTGGACCCTGGCGATCGGCCCCCGCGCGGCCGACCGTGGCCGGACCGAGGCGGACTGGCGCGAGGCCGTCCTCGACGCCCTCGGCACCGCGGTCGAGCGCCGGCAGGTCGCCGACGTCCCGACGGGGGTTCTCCTCTCGGGCGGCCTGGACAGCTCGCTGCTGGTGGCCCTGCTGGCGCGCGGTGGCCAGCGCGGCCTCAAGACCTTCTCGGTGGGCTTCGACGCGGTGAACGGCGTCGAAGGCGACGAGTTCAAGTACTCGGACATCATCGCCGAGACCTTCGCCACCGACCACACGAAGCTCGCGGTCGACGGCACCCGGACGCTGGAGGCGCTGCCCGCGGCCATCGCGGCGATGTCGGAGCCGCAGATGAGCCACGACGCGGTGGCCTTCCTCCTGCTCTCGCAGGAGGTCGCCAGGCACGTGACGGTGATTCAGAGCGGGCAGGGCGCCGACGAAGTGTTCGGCGGCTATCACTGGTATCCGAAGCTGATGGGCTCGACGGACCCGGTCGCCGACTACGCGAAAGCGTATTTCGACCGCGACCATGCCGAGATGCGGGAGGCCCTGACGCCCGACATGATCGGCGGCGATCACAGCACCGACTACATCGCGACCTTCTTCGCGAACTCGCGGAGCGACAGCGCCATCGACAAGACTCTGCAACTCGACCAGGAGGTCATGATGGTCGACGATCCGGTCAAGCGGGTCGACAACATGACGATGGCCTGCGGCCTCGAGGCGCGGGTGCCGTTCCTCGACCATGACCTCGTCGAGCTGGCGGCCCGCATCCCGGCGGAGCTCAAGGTCCGGGACGGCGGCAAGTACATCCTCAAGGAAGCCGCGCGGGCTGTCGTCCCCGCCGAGGTGATCGACCGCAAGAAGGGGTACTTCCCCGTTCCCGCGCTGAAGCACATCCGCGGCCCGTTCCTCGACTACGTTCGCGACGTGCTGGACCGTCCCGAGGCGCGCGCGCGCGGCATCTTCAACCGCGCCTACGTCGATCACCTGCTCGCCGATCCCGACGGCACGCTGACGCCCAAGGGCAACTCGAAGCTCTGGCAGATTGCGCTCCTGGAGAGCTGGCTTCAGACGCACGGCGTCTGAAACGGGCCGCGGCACGCCTTTCGCGACGGATCGTGATCGACCGCGCGCTCAAGGTGCCGCGCTTTGTCCACGATCGTCTTGGATCAGCCGGTCGACAGACACCCGGAGAAGCCCGTCGATGTGCCGCTGGATCGCCTATGCGGGACGCACCATCCCGCTGGAGCACTACGTCACCGAGCCGTCCCACAGCCTCGTCTCGCAGAGCATCGCGGCGCTCGAATCGACCGCGGCGACCAACGGCGACGGGTTCGGGCTCGGCTGGTACGGCGATCACCCGGAGCCCGGCCGGTACCGCGAGGTCCAGCCCGCCTGGTCGGACGACAACCTGCGCTACCTGTGCCGGCACCTGCACTCGCACCTGTTCTTCGCGCACGTGCGCGCCGCGACCGGGACGCCGATCACCCGGCCGAACTGCCATCCCTTCGCCTGCGGTCCGTGGCTGTTCATGCACAACGGCTATATCGGCGACTGGAGCCGCCTGCGGCGCCCGGTCGAGGCGCTGATCCCGGACGAGCTGTACCCGTCGCGCGCGGGGACCACCGATTCCGAAGCGATCTTCCTCGGGCTGCTGGGCTGCGGCCTGATGGGACAGGGGCCGCGCCGCGATCCTGTCGAGGCGACGGCGCGCGCGCTCGCGCGCCTCACGGATCTCGCCGGGCCGCATCCGTTCCGGTTCACCGCGGCGCTGGCCGACGGGCGCGATCTCTACGCGTTCCGCTACGCCGCGAACGACAAGGCGAACTCGCTCTACTACCGCGCTTCGGAGGGCGGCGTGGTCGTCGCCTCGGAGCCGCTCGACCGGGATCACGGCACTTGGACGACGGTCGCCGAGAACAGCGTGCTCGTCGCGCGGCGGGACGCGCCGGTGGAGATCCTGCCGCTGGCGCAGTTCGGCCTGGCCGCGCCGCCGGTCGATGACTCGGTCCGCCGGCTGCGCGCCTGAGCGACTCCGCTCAGGCGACGCGGGAGAGGCTGCCGCTCTGCGAACCCTGCGTGCTGCGGGCGGAATCGTAGGCGCGATTGCGCAGGGCGGTCTCGCTCGGGAGCTGGTCGATCACGTTGCCGGACGACGGATCGACCACCTGGAACACGATCGAGCTGGTGTCCGGATCCTGGATGTACCGCGCCTTGCCGCCGTTCGTGCCGATGTCGAGCTTCACCGCGGGCTCGAGCGGCTTGGCGGAGGTCTCGGGCTCGGGCGCCTGCTGGGTCACGGCGGCGGCGGCCGTCGCTCCGAGCGCGTCGAGGCCTTGCGGCCCCGGCGTCGTGGATGTCAGCGTTCGGATCTCCATCGCCGGTCTCCTGCGATCCTGTGATCGAAGGATTGAGGCGCGGTCCTGCCTAATCGTTCCTTAATGGCGACCGCCGGTCCACCGGATGATGCGGCGGGATCGGAGATGCGATGAACATCGCGTTACCGGGGCGACACAAATCCGTGCTGAATTTTCTCCTGGGTCGACTCGGCGCCCAGCCGGTTCGTCTTCCCGCAACGGGACTGCGGCCCGCCCCGCGCAGCGTGGAGCACGCGATGTACAGGATCTCGGCGATGCTCGTCTTGGCGACCAGTCCCGCGCTCGCCGCGCCGGCCGCGGCTGGCGATCCGGGTACGCGCGCGCCGTTCATCCGCGAGCACCGCTGCGCCGTCGTGGAGCGTCTCGACGCCATCCACAGGCGCGGGCCGGTCGACGTCTCGCGCGACCGCTTCATCGTCGTCGCGCCGCACGGACAGGCACAGCGCTACGTCCAGTGCATCTTCCAGGATCGGGATACGCGGATGTTCTGCGAGGCCGCGTCGGGCGCCTACGGGCCACCCGGCCGAAGGCGCCTGCGGCTGGATGCGACGGCACGGCAGGCTCTGGCGGCGCTCGGATACGTCCAGGCGGACCCGGCGGAGAACTTCGCGCGCCAAGTGGAGCTGGGATCGCCGCCCGACACGGGCATCGCCGCGGATCTGATGCTCGCGGCGCTGCACGATGCCTACGGCGCCCGCCCGGGCGACATTCTCGATATCGAGGCCCCGCACGGCGGAACGCCGGGGCGGGGCTGCGGCGCGCCCGAATCCTGAGCGGACCGGGCGTGCCGCCATCTCACTCGGCGGCGTCGACGTAGAGCTTGCCGCCCTCGGCCAGGAATTCCTGCGACTTCGCCCGCATGCCGGCCTCGGCCTCGGCCTTCGACATCGCGGGCGCCGCGCCCACGACCTCGCCGGCCTCCTCCATCGCCAGCACCTCGGCGCGCAGGTCCTGCGTGATCTTCATCGAGCAGAATTTCGGCCCGCACATCGAGCAGAAATGCGCGACCTTGTGGGCGTCCTTCGGCAGGGTCTCGTCGTGGAAGCGCCGGGCGGTATCCGGATCGAGGCCCAGGTTGAACTGGTCCTCCCAGCGGAAGTCGAACCGGGCGCGGCTGAGCGCGTCGTCCCGGAGCTGCGCGGCGGGATGCCCCTTGGCGAGGTCTGCGGCGTGGGCGGCGATCTTGTAGGTGATGACGCCGGTCTTCACGTCGTCCCGGTCCGGCAGGCCGAGATGCTCCTTCGGGGTGACGTAGCAGAGCATCGCGGTGCCGAACCAGCCGATCATGGCGGCGCCGATGCCCGAGGTGATGTGATCGTAGCCGGGGGCGATGTCGGTGGTCAGCGGGCCGAGGGTGTAGAACGGCGCCTCGCCGCACTCCTTCAGCTGCTTCTCCATGTTGACCTTGATCTTGTGCATCGGCACATGGCCGGGGCCCTCGATCATCACCTGGCAGCCCTTGTCCCAGGCGACCTTGGTCAGCTCGCCCAGCGTCTCCAGCTCGCCGAACTGCGCGGCGTCGTTGGCGTCGGCGATCGAGCCCGGGCGCAGGCCGTCGCCCAGCGAGAACGACACGTCGTAGGCCCGCATGATGTCGCAGATCTCGTCGAACCGCTCGTAGAGGAACGATTCCCGGTGCCCGGCGAGGCACCAGCGGGCCATGATCGAGCCGCCGCGCGAGACGATGCCGGTGACGCGCCGCGCGGTCAGCGGCACGTGGGCGAGGCGCACGCCGGCATGGATGGTGAAGTAGTCGATGCCCTGCTCGGCCTGCTCGATCAGCGTGTCCTTGAAGACCTCCCAGTCGAGCTTGAGCGGGTCGCCGCCGACCTTCTCCAGCGCCTGGTAGATCGGCACCGTGCCGATCGGGACCGGGCTGTTGCGGATGATCCACGAGCGGATGTTGTGGATGTTGCGGCCGGTGGACAGGTCCATGACCGTGTCGGCGCCCCAGCGGATCGACCAGACGAGCTTCTCGACCTCGTCGGCGGCCGAGGAGGTCACGGCGGAGTTGCCGATGTTGGCGTTGATCTTGACCAGGAAGTTCCGGCCGATCGCCATCGGCTCCAACTCGGTGTGGTTGATGTTGGCCGGGATGATCGCCCGGCCGCGGGCGATCTCGTCGCGCACGAATTCCGGGGTGATGAAGGGCGGGACCGAGGCCCCGAAGCTCTGGCCGTCCGCGAGCGCGGCCTCGGCGCCCGCGAGCATGGCCTCGCGGCAGACGTTCTCGCGATGGGCGACGTAGATCATCTCCTCGGTGATGATCCCCGCGCGGGCGAACTCGTACTGGGTCACCATCTGGCCCGGGGCCGCCTTGCGGATGGTCCGCTCGGCGGGGCAGGGGGCCACGAGCTTGTCGCCCGCGAATCCGTTATCCTCGGGCTTCACCGCGCGCGGCGCGACGGCCGCGTAACCGCGGGCCGCGACCCAGGGCTCGCGCACGCCGGGAAGGCCGGCGTTGAGGTCGATACGGGCATCGGTCTCGGTATAGGGGCCCGACGGGTCGTAGACCCGCACCGGCTCCTCCTTCGGATCGGAGAGGACGATCTCGCGATAGGGAACGCGGATGTCCGGCCGCCCGGCCGGGTTCGCGTACGCCTTGCGCGATCCGGTGACCGGACCCGTGGTCACGGTCTCGGGGCTGCCTTTCACGTCCTTCGGGAGAACGGGTGCGTTCATCGTGGGCCTCTCCTCGTGCTGGAGCGGTCCGGTCCACGCGATGGCCGAGATGAGATGAGGTCGCGCGAGATGCGACCGCAGGTTCCCGTCCCTCCGCCGGTATGAGCCGGATCAGGTTCAAGGGTCAGGGCAGCGTGCCCAATCTCAGCCCTCTTCAGGGCCCCCCTCGGAACGGTTCCAGACTCGGGCCCACGGACGGCTTTGTCAATGCTGACCGGCCGCCCTAGAAAACACATCCCCGAAACCGTTCGTCCGAACGCACGCGTTCTCCCGCACCCAATCACACCGCGATCGCACCGCAATGCGCCTCATCGCCGGCCTCCTGCTCGCCGCGCTCCTCGTCTGCGGGCTGGCCTGCGCCGCGCTCGCGCTCGGGCAGCGCCGGTTCCTCTATCCGGGCGCCTTCGGGCCGCAGAACCCGTGGACGATCCCGCCGGGCCTCGCGACGATCACGGTCGCGACCCCCGACGGCGAGACCCTGCACGGCCTGTGGCGGCCTCCGCGGCCGGGCTGCGGCGTCGTCGTGAGCTTCCACGGCAACGGCTCCCGCCCCGAGCCGCACGCGGCCCGCTTCGCCGCGGAGCCCTGGCGGGCGCGCGGCTGGGGCGTGCTCACTGTGGCCTATCGCGGCTATCCCGGCTCCACCGGCAGCCCCAGCGAGGACGGGCTGATCCGCGACGGGCTGGCGGCCGTCGAGGCCGCGCGGGCGCGGGCGCCCGACGCGCCGATCCTCCTCCACGGACACTCCCTCGGGGCCGCCGTGGCCGTGGCCGTCGCCGAACGGGTGCCGACGATCGGCCTGTACCTGGAGGCGCCGTTCGATTCGATGACCCACACCGTGCGGCTGCATGTCCCGCTAGCCCCGATCTGGCTCCTGCGCGACACGTACCGCTCGGACCTGCGCATCCGCGACGGGTCGGCGCCCGTGCTGATCGTGCAGGGCCGCGACGACACGGTGGTGCCGGCCAAGCTGGCGCGGAACCTCGCCCAGGCGGCCGGCCCGCGGGCGCGGATCGACGTGATCCCGGGGGACCACGTCTCTATCCTGGGGAGCCGGGATCGCGAGGCCGAGGCGCTGTTCGGACAGGGCGTCGGTCCGGCCTGCCCGCAGCCGGTGGACCAGCAGGGGTAGGAGAGGGAGGCTCGCGTGGTCGGACGGCGCTCGCAGCGCTGGAGCGCCGAGGATCCGGACGCGCCGGGCGTCCCGGGCCCGCCGGACCCGGTCTGCCCCCTCTGCGAGCGCCCGATCCCTCGCTGCGCCCGCTCCAGCCTCCATCACCTCACGCCGAAGCTGAAGGGCGGGACCCATCGCGGCACGGTCCGGCTGCACCAGATCTGCCACTCGGCGATCCACGCCCGCTACAGCGAGGCGGAGATCGCCAAGCGCCTCGCCGACGTCGAGGCGCTGCGCGCCGATCCGGAGATCGCGCGCTTCCTCGTCTGGGTCCGCGGCAAGCCCGACGATTTCCACGCCGCCACGCGCATGACCCGCGAGCGGAAGTCGGCGCGCCGCAAGATCTGACACCTGCCCGGCCGGCGTTTACCGGGCGTTCGTCACATCCGCAGGTGGCCGCCGCCCCGTTCCTTGCCGTCAACCCGAACCGGTCCAGGATCGCCCCGATCGCGAGGGTTCGGACGATGGCCGGGGTCGGGGATACGGGGGATCGACTCGCCTGGGTCGATATCGCCAAGGGGATCTGCATCCTCTTGGTCGTCATGATGCATTCGGTCATCGGCACCGGCGAGGCCATGGGCGGCGAGGGCTTCCTCCACCCGGTCGTCGCCTTCGCGAAGCCGTTCCGCATCCCGGACTTCTTCCTGCTCTCCGGACTGTTCGTCGGGCGGGTGATCGACCGCGACTGGCGCCTGTTCTTCGACCGCCGGGTCGTCCACTTCGCCTATTTCTACCTGCTCTGGCTGGTGATCCAGTCGGCCGCCAAGTACGGCAAGATCGTCGGCGATGCCGGTCCTGCGGCCTTCGCGGCGCATCTCGCCCACGCGCTGATCGAGCCCTATTCCAGCCTCTGGTTCATCTACCTGCTGGCGGTGTTCTCGGTGGTCACCAAGGCCCTGCGCCGCGTGCCCGGCGGCGTGCTCCTCGCCGGCGCCGCCCTGCTGCAGATCGCCGACATCCGCAGCGACTCGACCCTGATCGAGGAGTTCTGCGCCCGCTACGTCTACTTCGTCGCGGGCTACCTGTTCGCCGGGCGGATCTTCGCGCTCGCCGACGCGGCGCGCCGCCGCGTCCCGCTCGCCCTCTGCGGCCTCGGCGCCTGGGCGGTCCTGGAAGGCTGGCTCGCGCTGACCCCGTCGGGCCTGCCGGATCATCCGACCCTCGCCAGCCTGCCGCTGGTGAGCCTCGCCCTCGGCGCGGCCGGAGCCCTCGCGATCGTGGTGGCGGCGGCTCTCATCGGCCGCGCCGGCGGTCCGGTCGCCGAGGCGGTCCGGACCTGCGGCCAGCGCTCGATCGTGATCTACCTCGCCTTCTCGCTGCCGATGGCGGCGACACGGGAGATCCTCGTGCGCACCGGCGCGATCACCGATATCGGCCTCGCGAGCCTGACCGTCATGGCGATGGCGGTAATCCTGCCGCTCATGCTGGAGCGGCTGGTCCGCGGGACGGCGCTCGACCTGCTGTTCGTCCGGCCGCGCCGGTTCCGGCTGGCCGGGTCCGGGCCTAAGCAGAGCCCGGCCCTGCAGGCGACCTGAGGGACCTCAGCCGTCGAAGGCGATACCGATCCGCCGGCTGCGCCGCCACGCCACGGTGGCCGGGCGCGGTTCGGTGCCCGTGCTGACACGAAGCGCGAAGCGGTCCGGCACGGCCTGATCGTCCTCGACCTCGATCTGCGCGCCGACGTCGGTGGCGTCCCAGACCAGGCAGCTCACCTCGCCGCCGTCGAGCAGCACGGCGCCGAACGTGAAGGCGTTCTTCCGGAAGGTGCCGCGGCGATTCTCCGTCATCAGCTCCTCCGTCCCGTCTCGTGGCTCCGCGGAGCCGGACGATGCCGGATCGCGGTTAACAGGGCAAATACGTTCCCGTGCCTGCCCTGCTCGACCGAGATCAGTACTCGTCGGGATCACCCCGGTAGCGGCGTGGCCCTGGCCCGTAATCGTCGTCGTAGGAGCGGCGCGGCGGCGGGCGGTCGTAGTCGCGGCGGTCGCGGTAGGCGTCGCGCCGGTCGTCGTAGCCGTCATTCCGGTAGCCGCCCCCGCCGCCGTAGGCACCCCCGCCGCCACCGCCGTAGCCTCCGCCGCCGTAGCCCCCACCGCCGCCCGCGTTGATCCGCGGGGCGTACCAGCAGCTCTTCGCCTGGCCCGGCGCCGGATCGCCGAAGGTCTGGGTGTTGCAGGGCACGACGCCGCCCTGCGGGAACGGCCGGCCGTTCGTCCGGCCGGGCACGCCATAATAGACGTTGGTGGGATAGGGCATCCGGCAGACGCCGCCCTCCTGCGCGCAGCCGACCAGGTTCACCGTGTCGAGCTGGTAGGCCTGGGCCGGGGCGGGTGCCAGCGCGCCACCTCCCAGCGTGATGGCCCCGAAGGCCAGAGCGATCCGAATCTGCACGTCCCCGATTCCCCCGTGGTTTGCGGTGCGGGTGCCGAATAATCCGGTCGGCGGCTTCCGGCCAGCGGCCGCGCTCGCTATGGCGTCGCACGTGGATGCGCGCGGGCCGGTCCGCGGCCGGCGCGACGGTGATCGGGCGGAACGCCCCGTCGTCGGACGGGAGACGGCGCCCCGGGAGGCCTTGATGAGGGATGCGTCCGCGCAGGAGCTTCTGCTGCTCAGCGCGCTCCAGGAATGCCGGATCCAGCTCGACGCGGCGCGCAAGGACGAGGCGGCCCGCGCCGCCGTCCGGGAGGAGCTCGATGCCGCGCTCCGGCGCGAGGCCGCTCTCGCGGCGGCGATCGTGGAGGAGCGCGAGCGGACCGAGGCCGTCCGCCTCGTGCTTCAGGCGCTGCTGATGAGCGTCCGCCGGTTCGGTCTGCGCCGGCGCCTGTTCGGGGCGCGCATCGCCCGGCTCGGCCGCGAGACGCCGGATTCCGGTCCGCAGGCGGCCCGCCATCCCGTGCTGCTCGCCGAGGCGCGACGGGTGCTGGGTAAGCCATCGCCCGAACTGCCTGCCGAGCGGTGACGGCGGTCGCCGCCCGAGCGCAGCGCGGCGCGGCTCTTCACGGCCTGGCGCCGGCGTCTCCGGGCGCCGCGGCCAGGACGATCAGGGCCGTCAGAACGCCTAGCGGCAGGACGATGCTGCCGAAGGCGAGATGGGCGATCCCGAAGGCGCCGAACAGCGCGCCCGCGGCGAAGGCCGCGATCGCCGGGAGCACGCGCAGGAACCTCTCCCGGGTCTGATCGCGCTGTGCGCCGCATCCCAGGACGAGGTCGGTCGCGTCGATGACGGCCTGGCTGACGCTCACCGTCATGACCGTCGTGGGGGCGAGATGGCCGAGAGACAGGCGGCCGATGGCGTTCTGTAACCCCATGGCCGCGACCGCGAGCATGCCGACGGCGATGGAGGCGGCACTGTCCGCTCCGCCGAGGGGCGACCACACGGTGCCACACAACCCGAATCCCGCGAGCAGGGTCACCTCGACGGCGAGGAGCCAGGGCAGGGGGTCGAAAGCCTGCCGCTCCAGCGCCAGGGCCAGGATTCGAGCCCCCGCCACCGCTCCGACGAAGACGGGCAGCGCCAGGAGCTTGGCAACCACGCCGCTGGAGCTCGCGACCAGCTCGGCGCCGATCAGGACGAAGTTGCCGGTGACGTGAGCGGTGAAGAGGCCGGTCAGGGCGATGAAGGCCGCCGCGTCGACGAAGCCGGCGACGAACGCCAGGGCGGCGCCGGCGAAGGGACCGCTCCCCGGTCTCCGAGCTCGCGCGGGACGGGTCATCGTCTCAGTCGGCGAAGGGCGTCGCCGTCAGGCCGACCGGCATCCGCGGATTGGCGAAGTAGTCGGGCCAGCGATCGCAGAGATACAGGATCGCGACCAGCACCGTGGCGATCGCCAGCAGGGAGGCGAGCACCTCGGTGACCTGCGTCGCCCATTTCCCGAGCGTCGGGATCGCCATGAGGCCGCCGACGAACAGCGTGGTCACGATAACGGGTGCGGACATCGGGCAAGGCTTCGCGGCGCGGCTCTGGGACGGGGCTGTCCCGAACCCTAACGCTGCGCGGCGCCCGCAGGTTACCGATATCGGTTATCGTGACTCATGATAGGCAACCCGAACATCGAGCTGCTGCGCTCGTTCCTGGCCGTCGTCGAGAGCCGCAGCTTCACCGCCGCGGCGCAGGCACTCGGTCTGCGGCAATCCACGGTGAGCGGGCACATCGCCCGGCTCGAGCAGGCGCTCGGTCGCGCGCTCCTAACGCGGGACACGCACCGGGTCGCACCCACGCCGGACGGTCAGGCCATGATCGGCTTCGCCCGTGACGTGGTGGACGCGCAGGACCGGCTGTGCGCCTTCTTCTCGCCGGAAGGCCTGCGCGGCCGCATCCGGCTCGGCGTCTCCGAGGATTACACCCTGTCGACCCTCGCACAGGTTCTGGCCCGCTTCGCCGATCGGCACGACGCGGTCGATCTGCAGATCACGGTCGGGCTGAGCCGCGCCCTCTACCAGGGCTACGATGCGGGCGAGCTCGACGTGATCTTCTGCAAGCGGCGGCGCGGTGACCCGCGCGGGACCTTGGCATGGGCCGAGGATCTGATCTGGACGGGCCGGCCCGGCCTCGTGCCGGATCGGGCCAAGCCCTTGCCCCTAGTGCTCTACCCGCCACCGTCGATGACCCGCACCCTGGCGCTCGACGCCCTCGAGGCGGTGGGCCGGTCCTGGCGGGTGGCCTGCACCAGCGGAAGCCTGATGGGGCTGCGGGCCGCCGTCGAGGCGGGCCTGGGCATCGCGCCGCACTCGGCCAAGATCCTGCCGCCGGGCCTCGCCGCGATCTCCGAGGCGGCCGGCCTGCCGCCGCTCGGCGCGGTCGAGTTCGTCGTGCTCGGCCCGGGTCGTCACCACGCGGCGGCGACCGCGCTGCAGGAGACGATCCTGGCGAGCACGGGCGAGCTTCAGGGCGCCGCGCGCTAGGGCGGCGTCCTCCCGGCACGCGGTGGCCGGTCTCGATCCCGAACGTCCGGCGCGGTCTTTAACGGATTGGCCAGCCTTTTTCCGCACCGTACCGCGAAGCGGTCACAAACGGTTTTGACAAGGATCGCCGGCGGTGCCGGCCCCGGTGTCGTTGCCGGACGGGGCGCGAAACCGCCGCATTTGGCGTGCGGAAACCGTCCTGCAGCGTGCCTGACGGTCGCGCGTCGCGGCGGAACATTCGAGAACGGGATGCATGGCCAAGGGTCGGGGCAGGATTGAGCCGAACTTCGACGTGCCCGAAGGGCGCGCGCGGGATCGCGGCGAACTCGACCTGCGCCTGACCCGTGAGGACCGCCCGGGGGCAGGAGACGGCGTGGCGAAGCGATCGGGCGGCGGAGCGCGGCAGCCGAGCAAGGCGCCGGCGCGGGCAACGGGGCGGGCGAAGGCCTCGGGTCGCGGCCGACGCCGGCGTTCCTGGCTCGGCCGCATCGTCTACGGCTGCGTCGTCCTCGGCCTCTGGGGGGTGATCGGGCTCGCGGGGCTCATCGCTTACCACGCCTCGCAGCTGCCGCCGATCGACCAGCTCGCGGTGCCGAAGCGTCCGCCCAACATCGCGATCCTGGCGAGCGACGGCTCCCTGCTCGCCAACCGTGGCGAGACCGGCGGCCGCGTCGTGTCGATCAAGGAGCTGCCGCCCTACCTGCCGCGCGCCTTCGTGGCGATCGAGGATCGGCGCTTCTACCAGCATTTCGGCGTCGACCCGGTCGGCATCATGCGGGCCATCGGCCAGAACCTGACCCGGCGCGGTGTGGCGCAGGGCGGCTCGACCCTCACCCAGCAGCTCGCCAAGAACCTGTTCCTGACCCCGGAGCGCTCGGCCTCGCGCAAGATCCAGGAGGCGATCCTCGCGCTCTGGCTCGAGCACAAGTACACGAAGGACGAGATCCTCGAACTCTACCTGAACCGCGTCTATTTCGGCGCCGGCGCCTACGGTGTCGAGGCGGCGGCGCAGCGCTATTTCGGCAAGCCCGCCAAGGAGGTGAGCCTCACGCAGGCCGCGATGCTCGGCGGCCTCGTGCAGGCGCCCTCGCGCCTTGCCCCGAACCGCAACCTCCCGGCCGCCCAGGCCCGCGCCGCGCAGGTGCTCGCCGCCATGCAGGAGCTGGGCTTCGCGTCGGGGCAGGACGTCAAGGTGGCACTCGCCCAGCCGGCGAGGCCCGCCAACGCCCGCGGCGGCGGGTCGGCCAACTACGTCGCCGACCTCGTGATGGACGTGCTCGACGATTACGTCGGCAAGTTCGACACCGACATCACAGTCCAGACCACGGTCGATCCGAGCCTCCAGGCGGCCGCCGAGAAGGCGCTCACCGACGAGCTCAACGCCAAGGGCACGCGCTACAACGTCAGCCAGGGGGCGCTGGTCTCGATGCGGCCGGACGGCGCCATCCGCGCCCTGATCGGCGGCCGCGACTACGCGCAGAGCCAGTTCAACCGGGCCACGACCGCCAAGCGTCAGCCCGGCTCCTCGTTCAAGCCCTTCGTTTACCTCGCGGCCGTGGAGCACGGCGCCACGCCCGACACGGTCCGGGAGGACGCGCCGATCCGGATCGGCAACTGGGCGCCGGAGAACTACTCCCACCGCTACGAGGGTCCCGTCACCCTGCGGACAGCGCTCGCCCAGTCGCTCAACACCGTCGCGGTGCGCCTCGGCCAGGAGGTCGGGCCGAAGACCGTGGTCCAGACCGCCCAGCGGCTCGGCATCACCTCGCCGCTCCAGGCCAACGGCTCTATCGCCCTCGGCACGTCCGAGGTCACGCTCCTAGAGATGGTCGGCGCCTACGGGGCCTTCGCCAACGGCGGCATCGGCGTGATCCCCTACGTGGTCACCGCCGTGAAGAGCCAGGACGGGAAGGTCCTCTACAAGCGCTCCGACAACGGTCTGGGCCGGGTCATCGACGCCAACGCCGACGGCATGATGAACGCCATGATGCACGAGACCTTCGTCAGCGGCACTGGCAAGAAGGCCGACATCCCCGGCTGGGACCTCGCGGGCAAGAGCGGCACCACCCAGGATTACCGCGACGCGTGGTTCATGGGCTTCTCGGGCAGCCTCGTGACCGGCGTCTGGCTCGGCAACGACGACGGCGAGCTCACCAAGAAGGTCACCGGCGGCAACCTGCCGGCGGAGATCTGGAAGACCTATATGACCCAGGCCCTGAAGGGGCAGACGCCGGTCCCGCTCCCGGGCCTCAACCGCTGGCGCCGCCAGCCGGAGACGACCGCCTCGGTGGCGAGCGCCGCTCCGGCGGGCCCGGGCGGGCTCCTGGGCCAGATCCTCGGCGAGCCGGAGGCCCCGGCGCCGCGCCAGGCCGCGCCGTCGCGGCGCGCGCCGAAGGACGACCGCAACTTCATCGAGAAGCTGTTCGGCATCGGTGACTGACGCTCCGCGGTCTCCGCATTCGTCGGGACCAGGCGGCGGCGCGCGTCGCGGGCGAGAGGCGGCCCGCGGCGCGCGCCGTCGCGCATCCGCGCGACTACGCCTGGGCTCCGGCTCAAGGCGACCGCGTCGAGGCGGGACTGACAGCCGCGGCGGCCTGTATTTGTATTAGCGGCGATTCAGCGCTTCTTAGTGCCGCCAATAACCGCTTTTTCAATCTTCGTGGACGTAAGATCGGGAGAACAGTAAGCCCGTCAACCGCAATGGCGCGGTTCGTGGCAGCCCGATCGAGCCCATGCTCCTGCGCGCGACCGCTACAGCGATCAGAGCTCACCTGGACGATCGCGCCTCGCGCCTGATCGCGGCGGCCGGCACATGCCTGCTGCTCTGCCTCGCGCTGCTCGGCGTCTATCTCTGCCTGGATCTGCGGGACGTCGCTTGGCACAACGCCCGCCGCAACGCCGGGAATCTCCTGGCGGTGATCGAGGAGGGCGTCGGCCACAGCCTGCGGGTCTACGACCTCTCGCTGCGGAACTCCGCACGGCTCGCGAGCCGCGCCGACATCGCGGCCCTGGACCCGGATATTCGGCGCCTGGCGCTGTTCGACACGGCTGTGGCGGGCTCCGGCCTCGGTCCGATCGCCGTCACGGACGCGGCCGGCGACGTCCGGCTGACGAGCGATCCCGGCGTGCGGACCCGGCCCAACATGCGCACGCTGCCGGAATTCGAGTTCCATCGGTCGAATCCCGAAGGCGGCCTGATCCTGTCCGGGCCGACCGTATCTCTCATGACCGGTGAGCCCATCATCCGCATGACCCGGCGGATCCGGACGCCCGACGGCTCATTCGCCGGGATCGTGTCGGGATCGATCAGGCTCGCGCATTTTCAGGCGCTGTTCGAGCGCCTGCACTTCGACGACGGCATCGCTCTGAACGTCTTCCACCGGGACGGGACGCTGCTGATCCGGGCGCCGGCACGGCCGGAGGCGCTCGGCCAGAACATCAGCGCGAGCCCCGGCTACAAGATGTACCGGGCCAAGCCGCGCGGCGAGTTCCAGGGACGCTCGTTCCTCGACGGCGTCGAGCGGGTCTACAGCTTCGCCGACCTCGACGACCTGCCGCTGATCGTGACCGTGGCGACGGACGTCGACAGCATCCGCAGCGTTTGGATCTACAAGGCGGCGATCGTCGCCGTCCTGATCCTGTGCCTCTGCCTCCTCGCCTTCGGCCTGACGATCCTGCTGCACCGGGAGGTCGGGCGCCACGTGGCCGCGGAAGCCTCCAGCCGCGAGGCCAACGCCGCGCTCGCCGTGCTCGCGCGGACCGACGGCCTGACGGGCCTGCCGAACCGGCGCAGCTACGACGAGCACTTCGCCGTGGAGTGGAAGCGGGCCGCACAGCTGCGGACGCCCCTGGCGCTGTTGATCGTCGATGCCGACCACTTCAAGCAGTTCAACGACCGCTTCGGTCACCAGCGCGGCGACGAGGCGCTGAAGGCGGTAGCGGAGTGCCTGCAACGCACCCTCGATACCGCCGGCCTGAGCTTCCGGATCGGCGGCGAGGAGTTCGTCGCCCTGTTGCCGGGCGTCGACGCGACGGCCGCCAGCGTCGCGGCGGAGCGCGTCCGCCGGGCCGTGGTGAACCTCCGCATCCCCCACGCCCCGGAGGTCGGGGGCATCGCGACGGTGAGCATCGGCGTCGCCTGTGCCGACCCGGCCGGCGGCGATCCGCCCGAAGGGCTGTTCACGGCGGCCGACGCGGCCCTCTACGCGGCCAAGAAGGCCGGGCGCAACCGCGTCCGCGCCGCCGCGCCGGCGGATCCCGTGGCCCTGGCGCTGCGGGCCTGAGCGGCCCCGCGGCTCACAGCATCGGCAGCATCCGGGGCCGCGGTCCGCGGGGGAAATGCGCGTCGATCAGGGCGATCTCGGCCGCACCGAGGTGCAGGTCCGCCGCGCCGGCATTCTCGACGGCCCGGTCCGGGCGACCGGTCTTGGGGATCGTGAACGTGCCCGGCAGCCGGGTCAGGTAGGCAAGGGCCACCGCGTAGGGCGTCGTGCCGTGGTTCTGCGCGATGCCCGCCAGGACGCGGCCGCCCGCGCTGGCCGGATCGGGGAAGTCGCCGCTGCCGAAGGGCGAGTAGCCCACCATGGCGACGCCGTGCTTCTCGCACCAGGGCAGCACGGCGTGCTCGATGGCCCGCTCGTTCAGGTGGTAGAGGACCTGATTGCAGGCGATCCGGTCCGGCCCCGCGATGGCCCGGACGCGATCGAGGTCCTCGACGTCGAAGTTGCTGACGCCCCAGGACAGGATCTTGCCGGCCCGGCGCAGATCCTCGAAGCCCGCGATCGTCTCCTCGAGCGGGTGCTGGCCCGGCCAGTGCAGCAGGTAGCAGTCCAGCCGGTCCGTCCGCAGACGCTGGAGCGACGCCTCGCACGCTCGCGCGACGCCCCGGCGCGTCGCGTTGCCCGGCACCACCTTGGAGACGAGGAACACCTCCTCGCGGCAATCCGCGACGGCGGCGGCGACGATCGCCTCCGCGTCCCCGTACATCTCCGCGGTGTCGATATGGGTCATGCCGGCGTCGATCCCGGCCCGCAGCGCTCGGACCGCGTCCGTCCGGTCCGAACTGTCGATGTGCCACGTGCCCTGGCCGATCACCGGCACAGAGACGCGCGTCGCGCCGAAGCTCCTGGCGTACATGGCAGCGCTCCCTCTTCGCTGTCACAGGGGGTTGCTGGCGGCGGTCCGGTCGAGTCCCGGGCCGCCGGCGTATCACGGCTCGGCCGCGCAACAACCCGGCACGCCTTACTCGCGCCATCTTGGGGCGTTGAGCAATGGCATGCGGCCTCCCGCGGCGCTAAACTTTAGGCCCATGCCCGAAGTCCGGCGGCGCGGGCTCGCCGAGTCTGCGCCGCCCCGCGCAGTGCCGCCGCGCAGGGCCACGCGACGCCCGGACCCGCGCACGGTCCGTCGGCTGGCCATGCTGGAGATGCCTCGATGCTGCCGGCCCACCGGATATTCTGGGGTCTGATCCTGCTGGCGGCGGCCGGCGCGGGGTTGCTCTACAACATCATCTTCGCGGCTGGCGCCTCGCCCCTCGCCGGCTTCACGTACGGCCTCTGCATGGGCGCCACGGTGCTGGCCTTCGACCGCGGGCTGATCCTGGCCAGCCTGCAGGCGAAGATCCGGCGGCTGCCGGCCTGGCTCTACGTGCTGGCCGCGGAACTCGCCTATGTCCTGATGATCATGGCGGGCAACGCCCTGGGCGGCCTGCTCGTCTGGGCGTTCGCCCTGACACCGGACGACCTCACGACCGCGACCCGCATGACCGCGCGGGTGCTCGCCTACGCCCTCGCCGTGTCGGGCCTGCTGGTCTTCGTCATACGGATGCGCGACCTGATCGGCGGCGAGGTGTTCGTGAACTTCATGATCGGCCGCTACCACAAGCCGGTGGCGGAGGAGCGGGTCTTCCTGTTCCTCGACGTGGTCGGCTCCACGGCCTTCGCGGAGACCCACGGCGACCTGCGCGCCCAGGAATATCTCAGCGCCGTGTTCGCCACGCTCGCCGAGCCGGTGCGGCGCAACGGCGGCTCGGTGGACGACTATATCGGCGATCTCGCCATGGTGACGTGGCCGATGGCCCGCGGCCTGAAGGACGCGCGCTGCGTCACCTGCGTGTTCGAGGTGCTTGACCGGATCGAGGCCGACGCCGCGGCCTGGACCGCCCGGTTCGGGACGGTCCCGCGGCTCCGGGCGGCGCTGCACGGCGGCTCGGTGGTCACGGCCGAAGTCGGGGTCGACCGCCACAAGATCGCGTATTTCGGCGACGCCGTGAACGTGACGTCGCGGATCGAGGCCCTGTGCCGCCCGCTGGGCGTCGGCATCCTGATCTCGCAGGATCTGCTCAACCGCCTCCCGCGCCTTCCGGCCGGCGTCCGGGCACGGTCCCTCGGCGCCCACGCGCTCCGCGGCCGCGGCGCGCCGCTGTCGGTGGCGACGCTCGAGCGCGGACCCGCCGAGACCGCGCCCGTGGCGGATCTGGCGCCGCGCCGCGCCGCGGTCGCCCGCTGATGGCCGGGGCGAGCACCGCGCGGGCGAACACCCTGATCGCCGTGAAGATGGCGCTGCGCTTCGGGCTGCCGCTGATCGGGCTCGCGGTCTTCGGCCGCGCCGTCGTTCTGTCGGTGGGCGGCGATATCGAGCACGGCCAGTTCGCCCTGGGCGTGCTCCTGATCCTGGCGGGTTTCACCTCGAAGCTGGTGCCCCGGCCATGAGCGACGCGCCGGCGCGCCCGCCGATCTACCTCGACGCCGATGCCTGCCCGGTCAAAGACGAGACCTACCGGGTCGCCGAGCGCTACGGCCTGACCGTCCACGTCGTCGCCAACAGCGTGCTGAACCTGCCGCGCGAGCCCTGGATCGAGCGCGTGGTCGTCGGCTCGGAACTCGACGCCGCCGACGACTGGATCGCCGCGCGGGCCGGACCCGGGAGCATCGTCCTCACCGCCGACGTTCCGCTGGCCGCGCGCTGCGTGAAGGCCGGCGCCACGGTCCTGGCGTTCACTGGGAAGCCGTTCAGCGAGGCCGGGATCGGTCTCGCCCTCGCGACGCGCGACTTGATGCAATCGTTGCGCGAGGCCGGGACCATCACGGGCGGGCCGAAACCGTTCTCGCGCGCCGACCGGTCGGCCTTCCTGTCCGCCCTCGACCGGGCGGTGAACCGGATCCTGCGCGAG
Source organism: Methylobacterium sp. UNC300MFChir4.1 (assembly GCF_900110155.1). Classification (NCBI taxonomy): domain Bacteria; kingdom Pseudomonadati; phylum Pseudomonadota; class Alphaproteobacteria; order Hyphomicrobiales; family Methylobacteriaceae; genus Methylobacterium; species Methylobacterium sp. UNC300MFChir4.1. The sequence goes on from NZ_FOCS01000001.1 coordinate 608,819, forward strand.
CGGCCGAAGCCGGTCTGAGCACCGGTCCCAGGCGCGACGGCGTTCCCCGCGCGGGAGGTCTCAGGCCTCGGCCGCCGGGACGAGGGCCTTGAGCGCCTCGTTGATGCGGTCCTGCCAGCCCGGGCCGTCTTTCTGGAAATGCGCGAGCACGGCGCTGTCGAGGCGCAGGCTCACCACTTCCCGGGAGCCCGGGACCGTCGCCGGCCGCGGCGCGGCCTGAGGCGGCGGAGCGGCCGTCTTCGGGCTCGTCGCGGCCCGGAAGGCCGCCTCGGCTGCCGCGCGCGGGTCGGTGAAGCGGCGGCGGTTGCGGTCTTCGGCCATCGACCTCTAGCCCTTCGCGGTCGTCTTCTTCGGCGCGGCCTTCTTCGCGCTGCTCTTGGCGGCCGCCTTGGCTTCCTTCTCGGCCGCCTTGGCCTGCGCGTCCGCGGCCTCCTTGGCGAGCCGGAGCGAGCGCAGCCGCACCGTCCGCTCGTCCATCGCCTTGATGGCCGCGTGGTGCTCCGCCATCGCCTGGGCGCCCTCGCGAGCCATGCGCTCCGCCCGTTCCGCGCGCTCGGCGCGGTTCTCCGCCCGGGTCTTGGCTTCCGCCTCCGCGTCGCGGGTGGCATTCACCTCGTCGAGGTCGTACTCAGTGTCGTCGTTCATCCTGTCCCTTTCACCCCGGCTCGACGGGTCCGACCCGGCGCAGCCTGCGCGGGACGGGGTCTGAGCGGGTCCGGCCTGTTCGAGGGGCGGGGGGCAAGGCCGGATCGGCGCCCTCCCGCATCGCCGTCAGGCGCGCGGGGAAGGCAGGTTCACGAAGGCTTTAGCATGCCCGCGCGGCCGATGGCGAATCCGGATCGCCGGGTGGGACTGACGGCGCACACCATTCGTACGCGTTCGCCGGACGATCCGGATCGGGCTCGCGGTCGGCCGGGCGGGATCCGGCCCGGATCGTCCTCCGATCAGCGCACGCGGAAGTTGAGCGGAATGGAGACCGACAGGCTGGACTGCGTCACGCCGGGGGGCGCCGCCGGCATCGATCCGCGCACCGCCGCGAGGGCGGCGCTGTCGATCTGGCCGACGCCGCTGGACCGGGCCACGCCGGCGCCCGTCACCTGACCCGAGCGCATCACGGTGAAGCGCACCACCGCGGTCCCGCCGCCGGTGCCGACGGCCGCGTTCACGTTCATCCGGCTGTGGATCGCCGCGCTGATGGCGCCCTGCCACTGGCGCATGGCGCTTGGATCGTTGCCCGCGGCGGCCCGGCCGGCCGCGTTCGCCCGCGAGGCCGACGCCGAACTCCGCTCGGCGCCAGCCCGTGCCTTGGCCTCGCGCGCCTTCGCCTCGCGCGCAGCCTTGGCCTTGGCCTCGCGGATCTCCTCCAGGCGCTCCTGCCGCGCCTCCTCGCGCTTCTGCTCGCGGAGCTTCTCCTCCCGGATCTTGCGCAGCTTGGCCTCGCGCTCCGCCTTCAGCTTCGCCGGATCGGGCGTCGGCTTGGGCGGCTCCTCGGACTTGGCGACCTCGGTGGGCGGCGGCGCCAGCGGCTCGGCGGCCTCGGACGCGGAGGTGATCACCTGGCTCTGCGCCTCCACGGGCTGAGCCTCTTGCGGCATCTCGACCGCCTGGGTGTCCTCCGGCTTCACCTCGGTCATCTCGGTCGGCGGCGGCGGCTGGACGGCCTCGTCGGGCGGCGTGTCCACCGGCTTCGCCTCCGGCGGGGCTTCCTGGCTCATCTGCTGCTCCGCCGGGGCCTCGGTGGCCGCGTCGGTCATGAGCGGCGCGAGGTCGACGGTGATCTGCTGCTCGCCGGGCGGTGCGGGCGGGGAGAGCCGCAGGAACATCACGGCGGCGAGCACGCAGGCGTGCAGCCCGAGGGCGACCAGGAAAGCGGCGAGCAGCCCGGACGGGCGGCGCTCGCCGAGACCGGCCGGCATATCCGTCGACGTGTAGGTGCTCATCGGCTCAGCGCGCGGTCCCTGCGGGGGCGGCGGGGGCGGCCGGGGCGGCGCCAGGCGAGGCCGGAGCGGCGCCGCCGGGCGACTGCGCGATCAGCGACACCTTGGTGAAGCCGGCCTGCCCGACGAGGCCCATGACCTCCATGACCTTTCCGTAGGGCACGTCGCGGTCGCCGCGCACGAGGATCACCTGATCCTTGTCGGCCGCCGCCATCTCGCGCAGGCGCGGCACGATGCTCTCCATCGTGAACACCTCCTTGGCGATGGACGGGTTGCCGTCCTTGTCGACCGTCACCTCGGCGGGCTTCTTCGACTGCGCGACCTTGGGCGCCGCGGTCTTCGGCAGCTGGACCGGCACGCCGGTGGTCATCAGCGGCGCGGCGACCATGAAGATGATCAGCAGCACGAGCATCACGTCGACCATCGGGGTGACGTTGATGTCGGACATCGGCACGTCGTCGAGGTCGTCGTCGTCGTTCGCGCGAATGGATCCCATCGCCATGGGGCGTCTCCGGTACCTTTACGTTCGGCTCTCTGGGGGCTGGCGCCGGCCGCGCTACTCGGCGGCCGCGCGGTGGGCGCCGGCGCGGTCGCGCGCGAGGCGGTTGCCCAGGACCGAGATATAGGACGAGAAGGTGCTCTGGATGCCGCTCACGTCGCTCGAGAGCTTGTTGTAGGCCATCACCGCCGGGATCGCGACGACGAGACCGATCGCCGTGGCGAACAGCGCCTCCGCGATGCCCGGCGCTACGACGGCGAGGGAGGTGTCCTGGCTCCGGGCGATGGACGAGAACGAGTTCATGATGCCCCAGACGGTGCCGAACAGGCCGACGAACGGGGCCGTGGAGCCGGAGGTCGCCAGCAGCGACAGGCCGGTGCGCAGGCGCTTCACCTCGATGGCGAGGGCGCCCTTCATCGCCCGCTCGATGCGGTCGCGGCGCTCGGCCCGGGTCTCGGAGGAATCCTGATCGCGCCACGCGTCGATCGCCGCCTTCACCACGTGGCCGGCGATGCCGCGATGCTCGCCGTCGAGGCTGCCCCCGGAGCGGACCAGATTCGCGAAGGCCTTGGCCTGGCGCCGCGCGGCGGCGAGCCGGATGACCTTCTCGAACACCACCGTCCAGCAGGCGATCGAGGCGATCACCAGCAGGATCATCACGCCCTTCACGATCGGGTCGGCCTGCAGGAACAGGCCGAGGAACGAGAAGTCGTGGGCCGCCTCGATCGGGGCTTGTGTCGGGTCCATCGCGGGCTCCTGGCGTCCTGGTCTCACGCGGCGTCGCGCCGCCATCGTCTCGGGGTGCGGCGAAAGCCGCAGGCCGCCCGGCGGCTCTCGCCGCCGAGCGGTTTGGTCTCGTCAGCCGTCACACCATCCGCATCAGCGGTCGAACGGCAGGCCGGCCTTGCTGTCGGTCTCGGTCCGCTCGAGGCAGGCCTCGCGGCCCGGATCGCCGCCGTCGCAGGTCAGGACGTCGTTCAGGAGGACGCGACCGACCTTGTTGCAGGCGATGCCGGGGAAATCGAAGATCTTCACGATGGTCTTCTTCGGCGGCAGCGGCCCGAGTTCGACCGCCACACGCTTCTGCGCGACGCCCTCGGGGTCGAAGGCGAAGAGATCCACCTTGTAGGACTTGAGGCCCGAACCCTTGTTGTCGATCACCATGGTGATCCGGCAGGCCTCGCCCGCGGTCTCGATCTTGTTGAGCTGCAACTTGATCGGCGCCTTCTCGGACGCGTCCTGCGCCAGGGCCGACACGACGAGCAGCGCCGAGAGCGCGAAGCAGGCCGCCGTGTCGAGGGCGACACGCCCGATCCGACGGCGGTACAGGGGAGCGCGCAGGGCAAGCACCGTGACAAAGTCCTCTTCGAGTTCGCGCCGGCCGGCGGCTCGGGCCGCGCGGTCCGGGGTGACGGGGAGCCGGATCAGTGCAGCACCGTTCCGGCGGGGCAGGAGGCCGGGGCGAGGCGCTCGGCCGCCGCGTCGAGCGGCCCGACCGCGGCGCGGACCGCCGCCACGAGGCGCGGCGCCGCGTCCTGGCCGGTGATCTCGGCCGCGGCGGCCTCGAGATCCGCCCAGAGGCGCTGCCGGCCCCGGTTGATCAGCTTCACCAGCGCGCATTCGTGGCCGGTCACGCGGCAGCAGCTCGCCGGCATGAACGACCAGTCGCCGTCGCGTTCCGCGCGGAGCGCCCGGATGATCGCGACCACGCAGGCGACGAAGCGGCACCCTTCCGTCGGCCCGAGCAACTGCTCGGCCCCGTCGAAGGCCGCGTTCCAGCAGGCGACGTCGCTGGTCATGTAGCCGGCCGCCACGAAGCGGGCCACCGACAGGGCCAGGATGTCGGCCTCGTCGCCGCACACGTCTGCGACGCGCCGCATCGCCGCGTGGTCCGACGGGGTCATGGGCGTGCTCACGGCTCCGGCGCCTCGCGGAAATGGATCGCGGCGATCGAGCTCGGGAGCCGGATCGTCGCCTGCCGCGGCAGTATCCAGGCCCGCCGCCCGGATCAAGGCCCGGCGAGAAAATCAGATTAGTTCCAAACTGTTAGAAGAAAGCGTGGCCGTTGCAGGCTTTGCCTATCGATCCTGCATAAATTTGCCGAAATCTCCCGGAAATGCGCGACCACGGGTCGACGTCGATTCCGGTCCCCTCCCTTGATGGCCCGGAAGGCCTTGGCCATATCTTCGAGTTGCCGGCGTCGTCGCGTCCGGCGGAGCGCTGCCCCGGGCGGGCTCCTGTCGACGAGGTGCTCGAGCATCCCGGGATTGCGGCAGATCCCGGGGTCGGAGGCTTCGCTTTCTGGATGATGGCCGCGATGACTCGATCCTCGCCCTTCGGGCACCCGTTCCTGCTCGGCTTCGACGAGATCGAGCAGGCCCTCGACCGGGTCTCCAAGGCCGCCAACGACGGCTACCCGCCCTACAACATCGAGCGCCTGCCCCGCACCGAGAGCGAGCCCGAGCGCCTGCGGATCACCCTGGCGGTGGCCGGCTTCACCCGCGATCAGCTGGACGTGATGCTGGAGGAGAGCCAACTCGTCGTGCGCGGCCGGCAGGTCGATGAGCGCGAGCGCCACTTCCTGCACCGCGGCATCGCGGCGCGGCAGTTCCAGCGGGCCTTCCTGCTCGCGGACGGCATGGAGGTGCTCGGCGCCGACCTCGCCAACGGCCTCCTGTCGATCGATCTGGTCCGGCCGGAGCCGGACCGCATCGTGCGCAAGATCGATATCGGCGCCCGCGGCTGACGCCGACCGATTGATTGGCCGGCGCGGATCCCCACATCAGGGTGGAGCCGCCGGTGCCTTCAGGATCGGCGGTGGACGCTCTGCCACCCCAGGAGGGCTTTATGACCGATCTGAATCCGTCTCCTCTGACCCCCGCCGATCTCGATCCGGCCGATTTCCAGCCGGCCGATCTCGCGGCGCTGGGCGAGGGGCACATCGCCTACGTCCGGCCGATCCGGTCCGACGAGGTCCGCCGCTTCTTCCCGCAGGCCCCCGAGCTGACGCCCGGCCTCGACCTGTTCGCCCTGCTCTCGGCGAGCGGCGCGCCGATCATGCTCGCCGATTCACGGGACGTCGTGCTGGCCAACGCCGCCGCGCACGACCTGCAGCCCGTCAGCCTGCATTGACCCTGCACCCGACCCGCTGAGAGGCCTGGCCGGGAGACCGGTCAGGCGATCTCGGCCACCGCCGCCAAGAGCCGCGCGATGTCCTGCGGCCGCGACAGGCGGTGGTCGCCGTCGGCGATCAGCGTCAGCACCGTTCCTTCGGCCGGCAGGCGGTCGAGGATCCTCAGGGCGTGAGTGTAGGGGACGTCGGTGTCCCGCATGCCCTGGAGGATGTGCACCGGGCAGCCCGGATCGACTTGGCCGCCCAGCATGCAGTGCTGGCGGCCGTCGTCGATCAGAGCCCGCGTGATCGGGTCCGGCTCCGGCGCGTAGTCGCTGGGCTTCCGGAGGACGCCGTCGCGGATTAGCATGGCGCGCGCCGCCTCGCTGAGGCGGTTCCAGATCAGCTCCTCGGTGAAGTCGAGGGCCGGCGCGATGAGCACCAGCCCCGCCGTGGCCTCCCCGCGCGCGGCCCGGTCGCGGGCCGCCAGGCAGGCGATCCAGCCGCCCATCGACGAGCCGACGAGCACCGGCGCCTCCGTCACGTAGGCCGCCAGGACCGCCTGCGCGTCCTCGAGCCACGACGAGATGGTGCAGTCCGTGAACGTGCCGCCCGAGGCACCGTGAGCGGCGTAGTCGAACCGCACGAGCGCCCGGCCCGTCCGTTCGGCCCAGGCACCGAGCGCCGTCGCCTTGGTCGCGGTCATGTCGGAGCGAAAGCCGCCGAGCCAGACCACCGGCGGCCCGCCGCCCGCGCGCACCCGCACGGCGATGCGGCGGGCCTCGTCGCCGATGCCGACGGTCAGGAACTCGGGGGCCGTATCCGTCATCGTTCTCTCCGGTATCCCTGTCTCGACATGGAAGAAGTCCGGTCCTGAACGGTTCGGCTTCAACTCTCGTTTACCGGACCGTAAAGCCCGGCGGCGATGCTGGATCAATGGCAGCGAGCATTTGGCAGATACCGGCCGGGGGCCTGCGCGTCCTCGCCGAGGGCCCGCGAACGGGCGACGGACCCCACGCCCTGTCGGGTTTCCCGGCGGAGGTCGGGGCGCTGGCCGGCGCCCGCATCCTGCAGATCATCCCCGAACTCGACGCGGGCGGCGCCGAGCGGACCACCGTCGACGTCGCGGGCGGCCTCGCGGCCGTGGGCGCCCGCGCCCTGGTGGCGACCGAGGGCGGACGGCTCGTCGGCGAGTTGCAGGCCAAGGGCGGGCATTGGCTCCGATTCCCGGCCGCGTCGAAGAACCCGGCGTCGATGGCGGTGAACGTCCTGCGGCTGATGGCGCTCTGCCGCCGCGAGAAGGTGCAGATCATCCACGCCCGCTCCCGCGCGCCCGCCTGGGTCGCCCTCGGGGCGGCGCGCCGGCTCGGGCTCCCGTTCGTGACCACCTATCACGGCAGCTATTCCGGCCGGACCGGCGTGAAGGTCCTCTACAACTCGATCATGGCCCGCGGCGACGTGGTGATCGCCAACTCGCACTACACTGCGGACCTGATCCACCGGCTGCACGCCGAGCAGGCCGGCGACCGCGTGCGGGTCATCCACCGCGGCACCGACCTCGCGGTGTTCAACCCGGTGGCGGTCGGGGCCGCCCGGGTCGAGGCCCTGCGCCGAAGCTGGAACGTGGCGCCGCACGAGCGGGTGATCCTGCTGGCCGCCCGCCTCACGGCATGGAAGGGCCACCGCGTGCTGATCGAGGCCGCCGCGCGGATGCGCGATCGCGGCGTCCCGGACCTGGCCGTGGTCCTCGCGGGGGACCCGCAGGGCCGCGCCGCCTACGAGCGCGAGCTCGACGCGCTGATCGCCGCGCGCGGGCTCGAGGGCATCGTCCGCAGGGTCGGGCACTGCACCGACATGCCGGCGGCCTTCCGCGCCGCATCGGTGGTGGCGGTGCCGTCCGTGGAGCCCGAGGCCTTCGGCCGCTCGGCCGTGGAGGCGCAGGCGCTCGGCGCCCCTGTGGTCGTCTCGGATCTCGGCGCGGTGCCGGAGACGGTGCTGGCACCGCCCGAGACCCCCGCCGGCCAGCGCACCGGATGGCGCGTGCCGCCCGGGGACCCGGCCGCGCTCGCCGCCGCTCTGACCGAGGCCCTCTCCCTCGGCGCGAGCGCCCGCGACGCCCTCGGTCGGCGCAGCCGCGCGCATGTCGAGGCGCACTTCTCCCTGGAGCGGATGGTCGGCGACACGCTGGCGGTCTACGCCGAGCTGCTCGGCCGTTCGACCTGAGGGCGTCGGCATGGGACTCGAATCGCGACGCGGCGGCCGATTATTTCCGGCGTCGCGATGGTAGCCGGTTGACTCTGGCCGCGGTTCCACCAACGTTGTATGTCCGGATGAGACCGGAGCGGCTGGCGGTCAGGAGATCTTCCTGAAGATCCGCCGTTTCGCCGTTGCAGCAGGAGACCTAAGCCATTCGTAGACCGATGAGAGCCATGCCGGCCCCGCAGAAGGACGGGCCGCGCGCCAACCGCGACATTCGCGGTGTGCGGGAAGTGCAGCTGATCGACGACACCGGGCAGAACCGCGGCGTCGTTCCCTTCTTCGACGCCCTCAATCTGGCCGAGGAGGCCGGTCTCGATCTCGTGGAGATCGCGCCGAACTCCGTGCCGCCCGTCTGCAAGCTGCTCGATTACGGGCGCTTCCGCTTCAACGAGCAGAAGAAGCAGAACGAGGCCCGCAAGCGGCAGAAGACCGTCGAGGTGAAGGAGATCAAGCTCCGCCCCGGCATCGACAAGCACGACTACGACACCAAGATGAAGTCGGTGCACCGCTTCTTCGAGGAGGGCGACAAGGTCAAGGTGACCCTGCGCTTCCGCGGTCGTGAGATGGCTCACCAGGACATCGGTCTGCGCCTCCTGGAGCGCGTGAAGAGCGAGACCGCCGAGATCGCCAAGGTCGAGAGCGAGCCGATGCTCGAAGGCCGGCAGATGATCATGATCCTCGCGCCGCGCTGAGCGGCCCGGATCCGAGAGACGCGAGACCCGCGCCGCCTCCTCACCGGGGCGGCGTTTCGCGTTCCGAGCCGTCGAACAGCGGATCGTGCGGGGCTATATCGCTTCCTGCTGATCACCGCACCGCCGTCTCTGCGAGCGGAGCGAAGCCACCCAGTGTCGCGCTGCGCTGAGAGACGTCCCGCTGACCTGGGTCGCTTCGCTACGCTCGCGATGACGAGGTCGAAGCGTCGGCCGAGATTCCGACGAGCCTTCGAGACGCGCCCGATCCTTCCATGCGCGGCCACGGCAGTCTATGGGCAGGCCATGGCTCTCGCTCCCGATGAGATCGAACGCTACGCCCGCCACCTCGTCCTCGCGGAGGTCGGCGGTCCCGGTCAGGCCCGGCTCAAGGCCGCCCGGATCCTCATCGTCGGGGCGGGCGGCCTCGGCGCGCCACTGATCCAGTACCTCGCCGCCGCGGGGATCGGCACGATCGGCCTCGTCGACGACGACACGGTCTCGCTGTCCAACCTCCAGCGGCAGGTGATCCACGGGACGCCGGATCTCGGTCGGCCGAAGGTCGAGAGCGCGGCCGACGCGGTGGCGCGCCTCAACCCGCACGTGTCGGTGGTCCCGCTCCCGTTCCGGATCGACGCGGACAACGCCGTCGACCTGATCGCCGGCTACGACCTCGTGGCGGACGGGTCCGACAATTTCGCCACGCGCTACGCGGTGTCGGACGCCTGCTTCCGGGCGCGTCGGCCGCTGGTGACCGCGGCTCTGGGCCGCTTCGACGGCACGCTGACCACGATCCGGGCCCACGAGACGGGGCCCGACGGGACGCCGAACCCGACCTATCGCTGCCTCTTCCCGAACCCGCCGCCGCCCGGCAGCGTGCCCGCCTGCGCGGAGGCCGGCGTGCTCGGCGCGCTCGCCGGCGTCATGGGCTCGCTGATGGCCATGGAGGTGATCCGGGCCGTGGCGGGCTTCGGCGAGCCCCTCGTCGGGCGCCTCCTCATGGTCGACGCCCGCGCCATGCGGTTCGAGACCCTGAGCTACGGCTGGGATCCCGAGAACCCGCTCAGCGGCAGCGGCGCCTCAGCGGCCTAGGGGTTCCGGCGGCATCCAAGGCCCCTCCGCCTCCGCCTTGCCGAGGCAGCACTTCTTGAACTTCTTGCCCGAGCCGCAGGGGCAGGGATCGTTGCGGCCGACATCCTTGAACGTGTTGCGCTGCGGCTCGCCCGCGCCCTCCTCGGCCCAGTCGAGAGCCTCGACCGGATCGTCGAGGTAGCCGTACTGGTAGGGCCCGAGCCGGTCCCGGTCGTCCGGCTTGGTCTCGGCCTTGCGCAGGGCCTCCTTGAACCACCCGGCGTCGCTGATCTCGTCGGTGAGCCGTCCGTCGGCGCGGGCCGCGGCCGCGCGGGGCGCGAGGTCCCGGAAGCCGAGATGCGCGATCGTCTCCTCCCAGCCGACCCAGGCCGGCCCGTCCTCCACCGCGGCCTGCGCGTCGTCGAAACGGACCAGCAGGTCGTGCATCGCGGCCCGGTCGATCCGTCCCTCCAGGGTCAGGAAGGTGCAGGCGCACATCAGCGCCATGCGCGCGTGATCGTCGACCGTGCTGTCCAGGATCAGCCGGAACAGCGGCTGCGGATCGTCGTCGAACAGGCTCGCCACGACCTTGGCCAGCGTCGCCGTGACGGCGTCACCCAGCACCGCGTCGAGGGTCTCCTCGTCGTGCCGGAGCAGCCTGAGGAGCGGCGCGAGGGCGCGCGTGTCCCGGGCATGGGCCATGACGTGCAGGCCCCAGAACAGGAGGTTCGTCTCCTCCGCTGCCAGCTCGCGCCCGTCGGCAGCCGCCTCCAGCAGCGGCAGCGTCGCCTCCGCGACGGCGGCGGGGTGGTTCAGGGCCTCCCGCAACGCCGCCTTCGGCCGGTACTCGGCCGCCGCGAGGTCGTCGATGAGCAGGGCGATCCGGTCCATGGCGGCGCCTCAGGCCCGGAGCGTCGCGCCCGTCTTGCGGGTGACCTCGGCGACGATCCTGGCGCTCACCGCCTCGATCTCCGCGTCGGTCAGGGTCCGCTCGACGGGCTGGAGACGCACCGCGATCGCCACCGACTTCGCGCCGTCCGGCACGCCCGGCCCCTCGTAGAGGTCGAACACGTCGACACCCGTCACCAGCTTGCGCTCGGCGTTCTGGGCGGCCTTGACGATGTCACCCGCCGGCACATCGCGGCCGACCACGAAGGCGAAGTCCCGCGACAGCGGCTGGAATTCCGACAGTGCCAGGGCGGCCTTGGCCTTGGTCGGCTTGAGCTTGGGCAGGGGCAGGGCGTCGAGGACGATCTCGAAGGCCACGAGCGTTCCCTTCAGGTCGAGGGCCTGCAGCGTTCGCGGATGCACCTCCCCGAACCAGCCGATCTCCGTCTTCGGACCGAAGCGCAGCGTGCCGGAGCGGCCGGGATGCAGCCAGGACGGGCCGCCGGGCGTGATCTGGAGGCCGCCGGTCGGCACGCCCAGGCTGCCGAGCAACGCGATGGCGTCCGCCTTGGCGTCGAACGCGTCGACGGTCGCCGCCGTGCCGTCCCAGTGCCGCCCGGCGCCGGCCAGGGTCGCGCCGCCGCGGCGGACCGCCGCCGCGCGGACGGTCTGGCCCTCCGGCACGTCGGAGGCGAAGCACTGGCCGACCTCGAACAGGGCGGCGTCCGGGTAGCCGCGGTCGGCATTGCGTTGCGCCGCGCGCAGGAGGCCCGGCACCAGGCTCGGCCGCATGTCGGACAGCTCCGAGGCGATCGGGTTGGCCAGCACGAGGTCGGCCCCGCCGCCGCCGAACAGGACGGCGTCGTCGTGCGGCACGAACGACCACGTGACCGCCTCCATGAGGCCGCGGCTCGCCAGGGCGCGCTTGGCGAGGCGGGTCCGCTTCTGCATCACGGTGAGCAGCGGGCGGCCGATCCCGGCGAGCGGCGGCAGGGGCTCGGCCACGATCCGGTCGAGCCCGGCGATGCGGACGACCTCCTCGACGAGGTCGGCCTTGCCCTCGACGTCGGGCCGCCAGGTCGGGGGCAGCACCGTCACCCGGTCCCCGGTGCCGGAGACGTGGAAGCCCAGCGTCTCGAGGATCTGCTGCATCTCGGTGCGCGGCACGTCCAGGCCGGCGAGGCGGCGGACCTCGGTCCAGGGGAAGTCGATGCTGCGCCGGGATTCGGGCGGCGCGCCGGCGACGTGCGCCTCGGTCGGCGTTCCGCCGCAGAGATCGACCACCAGCCGCGTCGCGAGGTCGAGGCCGGGAACCGTGAAGGCCGGGTCGACGCCCCGCTCGAAGCGGTAGCGCGCGTCGGTGATGATGCCGAGCCGTCGGCCCGACTGGGCGATGTTGGTCGGGTCCCACAGGGCCGACTCGATCAGCACGTCCGTGGTGCCGGCGTCGCAGCCCGACGCCTCGCCGCCCATGATGCCGGCGATGGATTCGACGCCGTTCGCGTCGGCGATCACCACGGTGTCGTCGGTCAGCGTGTGGGTCCGGCCGTCGAGGGCGCGCAGGCTCTCGCCCGCCCGCGCCCGCCGCACGGTCAGCGTGCCGTCGACCTTGGCGGCGTCGAAGACGTGCAGTGGCCGCCCGCGGTCGAAGGTGACGTAGTTGGTGATGTCGACGAGGCTGTTGATCGGCCGCAGGCCGATGGCGCGCAGCCGGGCCTGCATCCAGGCCGGCGACGGGCCGTTCCGGACGCCGCGCACGAGCCGCAGGGCGAACATCGGGGCGAGGTGCCGGTCGGCCGGATCGAGGGCGAGCTCGACCGCGACCGGGCAGGGACCCTCGCCGCGCAGCGCCGGCAGCGCCTCGCCCTTGAGCGTGCCGAGGCCGGCCGCCGCGAGGTCGCGGGCGATGCCGTGCACGGAGGTGCAGTCCGGCCGGTTCGGCGTCAGGTTGATCTCGATGACCGGGTCGTCGAGCCCGGCGTAGAGCGCGTAGGCCTGGCCGACCGGCGCGTCGGTCGGGAGCTCCAGGATGCCGTCGTGGTCGTCGCCGAGACCGAGCTCGGCGCCCGAGCACAGCATGCCGTGACTCTCGACGCCGCGGATCGTGCCCACCGACAGGGTGATGTTCTTGCCCGGGACGTAGGTGCCGGGCGGCGCGAAGACCGAGACGAGGTCGGCCCGGGCGTTCGGGGCGCCGCAGACCACCTGCACGGGCGCGCCCGCGCCGGTGTCGACCGTGCAGACCCGGAGCCGGTCGGCGTTCGGGTGCTGCTCGGCCGTCAGGATCCGGGCGATCACGTAGGGCCTGAGCGCGGCGGCCTTGTCCTCGACGCCCTCCACCTCAAGGCCGATCCGCGTGAGCGTCTCGGCGACGGTGCCGAGGGAGGCCTCGGTGTCGAGGTGGTCCTTGAGCCAGGAGAGGGTGAATTTCATGATGGACCTTCGAGAGCCCGGTATCGGCTCGACCGTCGGAGGAACAGGATCGCGGGGCCGTCGCCGGGGCCGGGGGGCCGCGGCGGGGCCGGGGCGGCTCAGCCCGTGAGGCCGCCCACGAGGCTCGGCACGTCGAGCGGGCGGAAGCCGTAATGGTCGAGCCAGCGGACGTCGGCCTCGAAGAACGGGCGCAGGTCCGGCATGCCGTATTTCAGCATGGCGATGCGGTCGATGCCGACACCGAAGGCGAAGCCCTGCACCGCGTCCGGGTCGAGCCCGCAATTGCGCAGCACGTTCGGGTGGACCATCCCGCAGCCCAGGATCTCCAGCCAGTCGTCCCCCTCGCCGAAGCGGATCTCGCCGCCCTTGCGCGAGCACTGGATGTCGACCTCGGCGGAGGGCTCGGTGAAGGGGAAGAAGGACGGGCGGAAGCGCATCTTCACGCCGTCGACCTCGAAGAACGCCTTGCAGAACTCCTCCAGCACCCATTTCAGGTTGGCGATGTTGGCCGCCTTGTCGATCACCAGCCCCTCGACCTGGTGGAACATCGGCGTGTGGGTCTGGTCGGAATCGTGCCGGTAGGTCCGCCCCGGGATGATCACGCGGATCGGTGGCGTCTGCGCCCGCATGGTCCGGACCTGTACGGGCGAGGTGTGGGTGCGCAGCACCTTGCGCTGCCCGTCGCGGTCGGGCGCCAGGAAGAAGGTGTCGTGCATCTCGCGGGCCGGGTGGCCGGGCGGGAAGTTGAGCGCTGTGAAGTTCAATTCGTCCGTCTCGATGTCCGGACCCTCGGCGACCGCGAAGCCCATGTCGGCGAAGATCGCGGTGATCTCGTCGATCACCTGGGAGATCGGGTGGATCCGGCCGCGCACCTCGGGGGCCTCGCGGACCGGCAGCGTCACGTCGACCCGCTCGGAGGCGAGGCGGGCCTCCAGGGCGGCCTCGGCGAGTTCGGTCTTGCGGGCGGTGACGGCGCCCTGGACCCGGTCGCGCAGCCCGTTGATCAGGGGCCCGCGCTCCTTGCGCTCGTCCGGCGTCATCGACCCGAGCGTCTTCAGCAGATCCGAGACGCTGCCCTTCTTGCCGAGCGCGGCGACGCGGACCGCGTCGAGGGTGGCCTCGTCGGAGGCCGCGCTCACCTGGGCCAGGAGGTCGCGTTCCAGGGTGTCGAGATCGGTCATCGCTGTCTTCGAGCAGGGTTGGCGGAGTCGGCCGTCGGGCCGTGCTCTCGCGCGTTGCGGGCGCCGGCGCAAGCGCGGGGCGCGGGACCTCGTAAACGACGAAGGCGCGGCTCCCTGGGGAACCGCGCCTTCCGTCCGTCTCGCCTCAGGCCTGGATCAGGCGGCCTTGGCGGTGTTCTGCGGCAGCGCGGCCTTCGCCTTCTCGACGACGGCGGCGAAGCTCGCCGGCTCGTGGATCGCCAGCTCCGACAGGGCCTTGCGGTCGACGACGATGCCGGACTTCGCCAGGCCGTCGATGAAGCGCGAGTAGGTCAGGCCGTGCTCGCGGACCGCCGCGTTGAGGCGCTGAATCCAAAGGGCGCGGAACGTGCGCTTCTTGTTCTTGCGGTCGCGGTAGGCATATTGCATGCCCTTCTCGACCGCCTGCTTGGCGATACGGATCGTATTCTTGCGCCGGCCGTAATAGCCCTTGGCGGCCTTCAGAACCTTCTTGTGCTTCGCGTGACTGGTCACGCCGCGCTTGACGCGGGCCATCGGTTATCTCCTGGATTCGACGAAAGACAGTGGCAACGGGTGTTGAAGGACTTACCGCGCGTTCGGCAGGAAGTACTTCTTCACGTTGGCGGCATCGCCCTCGAACAGGGTCGTGGTGCCGCGCAGGTTGCGGATCTGCTTGGTCGTCCGCTTGATCATCCCGTGGCGCTTGCCGGCCTGGGCGTACATCACCTTGCCGGTGCCGGTGATCTTGAAGCGCTTCTTCGCGCCCGATTTCGTCTTCAACTTGGGCATTTGGCTCTCCGTTGCGCGAAATGATCCCGGACCGACCCGGGAGGATCGGATGAGGTTCGCGCGCTGATGCTTCTGGTGGAGCAGCACGAGCCGCCACGGCAGCCCTATCGGCCGGGCGGTTCGACGCGGGGCGGCTTATGACAGAAAGCTGACGCGGCGGCAACGCCCGCGGATCGGAGCACGAGATCGAGATCCGAGGGAACGCGTCGCCGGGCTCCGGCGTATCGAGCCCTGGGACCGGGCTTCTCTGCACGACACCCGCGCCGGCGAGCCGGCAACGGCGGGGCGGCGGCCGTTTCGCCCGTGCTGATTCGGAGGAATTCGGGGACGGCTTGCGCGCCGCACAAAACGGCGAGGGACAGCGGGTGCGCCAGGAACCATAACCTTAGCCGTCGGTTTCATTCATGTCCCGCTCAGGCCGGCAGGGTTAGACCCCCCGTCAAATTGGCCAACCAGGAGACACTTCGTGCGCATTGCCCAGATCGCTCCGTTGTCGGAGGCCGTCCCTCCGAAGTTCTACGGCGGCACCGAGCGCGTCGTCAGCTGGATTACAGAGGAACTGGTTCGCCAGGGCCACGAAGTCACGCTGTTCGCGAGCGGTGACTCCGAGACGACTGCCAAGCTCGCGGCCTGCACGCCCGAGGGTCTGCGCCTGCTCGGCTACCGGGATCACACGGCCAGCCACCTGGCGATGCTGCATCAGGTGCACCGCCGCGCGCACGAGTTCGACATCCTGCACTTCCACATCGACCTGCTTCAGTACCCGATGTTCGAGGATCTGAACCACAAGTGCATCACCACGATGCACGGTCGCCTGGACGTGCCGGACTTCATGCCGGTCTACCGCACCTTCACGGGCATGCCGCTGGTCTCGATCTCCGACAACCAGCGCCTGCCCATGCCGCCGACCTCCAACTGGCTGGCGACGATCCATCACGGCCTGCCGGCCGAGAACTGCCCGTACTATCCGGAAACCAAGGGCGGCTACCTCGCCTTCCTCGGCCGGATCTCGCCCGAGAAGCGGCCCGACCGCGCGATCGAGATGGCGATCCGCTCCGGCACGCCCCTGAAGATCGCCGCCAAGGTCGACAAGGCCGATCAGGATTACTGGGACGAGGTCATCGAGCCGATGATCCACCACCCGCTGATCGAGTACATCGGCGAGATCAACGAGGAGCAGAAGAAGGACTTTCTCGGCAACGCCCTGGCGCTCGCCTTCCCGATCGACTGGCCGGAGCCCTTCGGCCTCGTGATGATCGAGGCGATGTCGGCCGGCACCCCGGTGATCGCGTTCCGCAACGGTTCCGTGCCGGAGGTCATCAAGGACGGCGTGGGCGGCGTTCTCTGCGAGAACATGGACGACGCCGTGGCCGCGGTCGCCAAGGTGAAGACCATGAGCCGCGCCGGCGTGCGCCGCCACTTCGAGAGCGCCTTCACCGCCGAGTGCATGGTGAAGAAGTACGTCGCCGCCTACGAGGACCTGCTCGCCCGCGGCGCCGACGTGATCAAGCTGCCGAAGTCCGGCTTCATGCCGCAGTACGGCGAGGTCAACGGCTCCGCGCGTCCGGCGATCCCGGTCGCCGCCATGCCGGCCTGAAAGCCGGCACCGGGCTTGCGAGGCGGGGCCGGCTCGGCCTAGCGTCTTAAAGGCGACTCATCCGTAGGGTGAACAAGGGCTGCTGCATCGAAGGGATGCAGCAGCCCTCTCGATTCGCACCCCTCACTTGCACCCGGAGATGCCCTGCATGGCGGCGGACAACACGGCAGCGGCCCACGATGCGAAGGCCCGGACCGCGGCGAGCGCCGGAAGCGTGGCGCACGGATTCCAGGACGCGGACGACGTCCTCCCGACCTATCACATCGAGGCGCAGACCTCCCTGGTCGAGCGGCCGCTGCGCTCGCTGAAGTTCGGCGAGGCCTTCGGCGTCCTCGATTCCTACGGCGACATCGGCGTCCAGCCCGGGCCGGAAGGCCTCTATTTCCAAGACACGCGCTACCTCTCGCGCCTGGAGGTGACGGTCGAGGGCCAGCGCCCGCTGATGCTCTCCTCGGTGATGCAGGACGATAACGGCGCCCTCAGCGTCGACATGACGACGCCCGACATCCGCATCGACGCCCACGACGAGACCTCGATCCCCCGCGAGACGATCGCGATCGAGCGCACCAAGTTCCTGTTTCGCGGCGCCTGCTACGACCGGATCGGCCTCCGTTCCTACGATTCGAAGCACCGTCGCCTGCGCATCGCCGTCACCTTCGACGCGGATTTCCGCGACCTCTTCGAGGTCCGCGGGACAGATCGACAGGAGCGCGGCAAGCGCGGCGTGCTCGTGGCGAGCGACCGCGAGGTGCAGTTCCGCTACGTCGGCCTGGACGAGATCGTCCGGACGACCTCCCTGCATTTCGGCCCGAAGCCCGATTCGATCGAGCCCGGCAAGGTCGTGTTCGACGTGTCGCTCCCGCCGGAGGGCCGGACCTCCCTGTTCATCCGCGTCACCTTCGAGGCGCACCGGGCCTTCACCAAGCCCCCGACCGACACGATGGTCGGCGAGGACGCGGCCGCCAAGCTGACGCTCGCCGCCAATGCCGGCGGTGCCCGGCGCGAGCCGAAGGATCTCGGCGAGGGGACGATCTTCGCCCGCGCTTACCGCGATTCGCGGCGCGACCTGCGGGCGCTGACGGCGGGCATCACCACGATCATCTCGTCGAACGACCAGTTCAACGAGGGGCTGTGCCGGGCGACCGCCGACCTCTACATGCTCGCGAGCCGAACCCCGGAGGGCATCTACCCCTTCGCCGGCATCCCCTGGTACTCCACGGTGTTCGGGCGCGACGGCATCATCACCGCGATGATGGCGCTCTGGATCGACCCGAAATTCGCCCGGGGCGTGCTGCGCTACCTCGCCTCGACCCAGGCCAAGGCGGTCGATCCGGCCGCCGACGCGCAGCCCGGCAAGGTCCTCCACGAGACCCGGCGCGGCGAGATGGCGATGCTCGGCGAGGTGCCGTTCCGGCACTATTACGGCACCATCGACGGCACGCCGCTCTTCGTGATGCTGGCCTGGGAGTACTACGCGGTCACGGGCGACCTCGAGACCGTGCGGGCGATCTGGCCGGCCCTCGAACTCGCGCTCGAATGGATGGACCGCTATGGCGACCGCGACGGCGACGGCTTCGTCGAGTACGCCCGCGACACCGACAAGGGTCTGGAGAACCAGGGCTGGAAGGACAGCCACGACTCGATCTTCCACACCGACGGTCACCTGGCCAAGGGCCCGATCGCCCTCTGCGAGGTGCAGGGCTACGTCTACGCCGCCAAGAACGGCATGGCGAAGCTCGCGGCGCTCCTCGGCCACGACCCGATGGCGGAGCGCCTCACCCAGGAGGCGGCGAGCCTGCGCGAGCGGTTCGACGCGGCGTTCTGGAACGAGGAGATCGGCACCTACGCGCTGGCGCTCGACGGCGCCAAGAAGCAGTGCGCGGTGCGCTCCTCCAATGCCGGCCACGCCCTGTTCACCGGCATCGCCAAGCCGGAGCGGGCGGCGCGAGTCGCCGAGACGCTGCTGTGCAAGGACGGCTTCAACGGCTGGGGCGTGCGCACGATTGCCAAGGGCGAGGCGCGCTACAACCCGATGTCCTACCACAACGGCTCGATCTGGCCGCACGACAACGCGCTGATCGCGATGGGTCTGGCGCGCTACGACCGCAAGCACGAGGCCGCGCGCATCTTCCAGGGGATGTTCGACACCTCGCTCTACCAGGACCAGAAGCGGCTGCCGGAGCTGTTCTGCGGCTTCATGCGCCGCAAGCAGCGCGGCCCCGTCTCGTACCCGGTCGCCTGCAGCCCGCAGGCCTGGGCGGCGGCGGCGCCGTTCGCGTTCCTGGCGGCCTGCCTCGGCCTCGAACTGGACCACGAGCGCAACCGTGTCCGGCTCAAGAACCCGATCCTGCCGGGCTTCCTCGACGGGGTGACGCTCTACAACGTCAAGCTCGGCGGCTCGCGCCTGGACATCCGGTTCCAGCGCTATGACGACGACGTCACCGTGTCGGTGCAGCGCCGCCACGGCGACGTGCAGGTCGTGGTGACCAAGTAGGGCCCGGGACGGGAGTTCCGGGGCGGCCCGCTTCGGGTTAAGCGGGCCGCGCGGCACGTCGCGCCGCCGAGGACGGGTTCATGCCGGCAGATCATCACGCCCCCGACGCGGCCCTGCGCCTCGCGCAGGACCTGATCCGGTGCCCGTCCGTGACGCCGGAGGATCGGGGCGCCCTCGACGTCGTCGCCGACGCGCTCCGGCCGGCCGGCTTCGCGGTCGAGCGGCCGGTCTTCTCGGAGCCCGGCTACCCCGACACGCCGAACCTCTACGCCCGCGTCGGGCGGGACGGTCCGTGCCTCGTCTTCGCCGGCCACACCGACGTCGTGCCGGAGGGCGAGGGCGCGTGGCGCCACGATCCCTTCGCGGGCGCCGTAGCCGACGGGATGCTGTACGGGCGGGGAGCGGCCGACATGAAGGGCGGCGTCGCCTGCATGCTCGCGGCGACCCTCGCCTTCCTCGACCGGCGCGGCGCCGATTTCGGCGGCTCCATCGCGTTCCTGATCACCGGCGACGAGGAGGGACCGGCGGTCAACGGCACCGTGAAGCTCCTCGACTGGGCGCGGCGCCGGGGCGAGCGGTTCGACCACTGTGTCCTCGGGGAGCCGACCAATCCGGGCCGGCTCGGCGAGATGATCAAGATCGGCCGGCGCGGGTCGCTGACCGGCAAGCTCACCGTTCTCGGCCGGCAGGGCCACGTCGCCTACCCGCACAAGGCCGAGAACCCGATCCCGGGCCTGCTGCGCCTCGCCTCGGCGCTGGTCGCCGAGCCGCTGGATCGCGGGACGGCGCATTTCGACGCCTCGAACCTCGAATTCACCACGATCGACGTCGGCAACCCGGCCACCAACGTGATCCCGGCGACCGCCCGGGCGACCTTCAACGTCCGCTTCAACGACGACTGGACGGCCGAGAGCCTGGGCGAAGAGATCCGTCGGCGCCTGGAGCAGGCGGCCGGGAACGCGGTGCGCTTCAGCCTGGATCTGCAGCCCTCGAACGCGCCGGCCTTCCTGACGCGGCCGGACGCCTTCGTGACGCTGGTCGCGGAGGCGATCCGGGCCGAGACCGGCCTGACTCCGACGCTCTCCACGACGGGCGGCACGTCGGATGCCCGCTTCATCAAGGATGCCTGCCCGGTGATCGAGTTCGGCCTCGTCGGCGAGACCATGCACCAGACCGACGAGTGCGTGGCGGTCGCCGACCTAGAGCGGCTGACGGCGATCTACGGGCGCGTGCTCGACGCCTACTTCCCCGGTTCGTAGTCGACGCCCACGAAGGTCAGCCCGGCGGCCGGGGCCAGCGGCCCGCACCGGCGCTTGTCGCCCGAGGCCAGGATGGCGGCGACCTCGTCCGCCGAGAGGCGGCGGCAGCCGGCGAGCATCAGCGTGCCGACCATCGCCCGCACCTGATGGTGCAGGAACGAGCGCGCCGACGTCGCCACAACGATCTCGTCGTGGAGCGCCATCGGCGCGCGGGCGACGTCGAGCTGCTCCAGCGTGCGGATCGGGCTGTTCGCCTGGCACTCGGCGGCCCGGAAGGCCGAGAAGTCGTGGCGGCCGACGAGGCGCTGGGCGGCTTCGTGCATGAGGTCCGCGTCGAGGGTCCACGGCACGTGCCAGACATGGGCACGCGTCAGCGCCGCGGGGCTGCGCCGGTTGAGGATGCGGTAGCGGTAGTGCCGGCGGATCGCCGAGTGGCGGGCGTCGAAGCTCTCCGGCACGGTCTCGGCGGACAGGATCGCCACCGGCTGCGGCCGCAGATGGGCGTTCAGGGCGTCCCGCACCGTGTCGGTCCGCCAGTCCTTGGCGAGGTCGAGATGGGCGACCTGATGGATCGCGTGCACGCCGGCATCGGTCCGGCCCGCGCAGGTGAGCCGGGCCTCCTCGCCGGAGAAGCGCGTGACCGCCGCCTCGATCGCGCCCTGGACCGTGGGATCGTCCGCCTGCCGCTGCCAGCCGCAGAACGGACCGCCGTCGTACTCGATGACGAGCTTGTAGCGGGGCATCAGCCGGCCCCCTCAAGGTCTCTCGATAGCGCTCCGATGTTCGATCTCGGGATACGGCACAGAGCTTCGGAAAGCTGCGCGCGCGATCGTCTCTGCGAGCGTGCCGAAGCGATCCGGCGTCGCGCCGAGCCTCGCCAGGGTGCGCTGCCCTGGGTCGCTTCGCTGCGCTCGCGATGACGGGTCGGGCCGCGCGCCGAATGCCGTGAACGGGCGACGCGCATCAGCCGAGGCGGGCGCCGGGCGTCAAGCGGGCGCCGCGGACGAACTCGGCCCCGTTGGCGCTGCCGCCCTTCCCGGCACGGCGCAGCTCCAGGAGCCGGACGGCGCCGTCCCCGCAGGCGACGGTGCCTTCGGAATCGCGCAGCGTGCCCGGCGCGCCCGAACCCTCCGCCGGGGCGGCGCGGAGCACCTTCACGCGCTCGGAGCCCTTGCCGAGATCGACCTCGAAGAAGGCACCGGGGAACGGCGACAGCCCGTTGATCCGGTTGGCGACCTCGGCCGCCGGGCGGGACCAGTCGATCCGCGCCTCGTCGTTGGTGATCTTGTGGGCGTAGACGATTCCGTCCTCCGGCTGCGGCGCGAAGGTCAGCGTGCCCGCGTCGAGCGCCGCGAGGGCCCGCGCCATCAGGTCGGCGCCGAGGGGCATGAGCGCGTCGTGCAGGGCGCCCGCCGTCATGCCCGGGGTGATCGGCAACCGCGCCTCGAGGGCGACCGGGCCTGTGTCGAGACCGGCCTCCATCCGCATGACGCCGACGCCGCTCTCGGCGTCGCCCGCCATCACGGCGCGCTGGATCGGCGCCGCGCCGCGCCAGCGCGGCAACAGGGATCCGTGCAGGTTGAGACAACCGTACCGCGGCGCGTCGAGGATCGCCTGCGGCAGCAGCATCCCGTAGGCCACGACGACCGCGACGTCCGCCCGGTGCGCCGCGAAGGTCTCGGCGGCTTCGGGCGTGCGGAGCGTCGCGGGCGTCAGGACCGGCGCGCCGAGCGTGTCGGCGAGCGCGTGGACCGGGGAGGGGCGCAGGCTCATGCCGCGGCCGGCCCTGGCGGGCGCGCGGGTGTAGACCGCCGCGATGTCGTGCCCGTCCTGCACGAGCCGCGCGAGCGTCGGCACCGCGAAGTCCGGCGTGCCCATGAAGACGACGCGCATGGCCGGCTCAGGCCGCGTCGCGCTTGGCCGCCTTGGTGAACTTCTTGATCACCCGGTCGCGCTTCAGTTTCGACAGGTGGTCGATGAACAGCACGCCGTTGAGATGATCGATCTCGTGCTGGATGCAGGTCGAGAGCAGGCCGTCGGCCTCGATCTCCTGCTCCTTGCCGTCGAGGTCTCGGAACTTCACGCGCACCCGGTCCGGGCGCTCGACCTCGGCGTAGTAGTCCGGGATCGACAGGCAGCCCTCGTCGTAGACCCGCTTCTCCTCGGACGACCAGACGATCTCGGGATTGATGAAGACCCGCGCGTCTCGGACGCCTTCCTCCTTCGACGTGTCGATCGTCACGACGCGCTTCGCCACGCCGATCTGGATCGCCGCCAGCCCGACGCCGGGGGCGTCGTACATCGTCTCGAACATGTCGGCGACGAGGGTCCGGATCTCGGCGGTGATCGGCCCGACCGGTTCGGAGCCCAGGCGCAGGACGGGATCGGGAAGGATGACGAGCGGGCGGATGGTCATGGCGGGAACCG
Source organism: Methylobacterium sp. UNC300MFChir4.1 (assembly GCF_900110155.1). Classification (NCBI taxonomy): domain Bacteria; kingdom Pseudomonadati; phylum Pseudomonadota; class Alphaproteobacteria; order Hyphomicrobiales; family Methylobacteriaceae; genus Methylobacterium; species Methylobacterium sp. UNC300MFChir4.1. Next base: position 631,454 of record NZ_FOCS01000001.1, read on the forward strand.
GCAGGGAAGGCGCCGGGACGGGTCCGGGCTCACCGTCGAATAGGATGCGGCCGAGGACCGGTCAAATACCGGTTCGCGACCTGTCGCCGGCCCTCAGAACACCGTCCGGCTGCGGATCGCCGCCGAGAGCGTGCCCTCGTCGAGGTAGTCGAGCTCGCCGCCGACCGGCACGCCGTGGGCGAGGCGCGTAACCTTCACGTCGCAGTGCCGGATCGACTCCGTGACGTAGTGGGCGGTGGTCTGGCCGTCGACGGTGGCGTTGAGCGCCAGGATCACCTCGGTCACCTCGGGCCGGGCCACGCGCTCCACGAGGCTCGCGAGGTTCAGGTGCTCCGGACGGACGCCGTCCAGCGCCGAGAGGACGCCGCCGAGCACGTGGTAGCGCGCCTTCACGGCCCCGGACCGCTCCAGCGCCCAGAGGTCGGACACATCCTCCACGACCACGAGCGTCGTCGGATCGCGCTCGGCGTCCCGGCAGATCGTGCACGGGTCTGAGGTGTCGACGTTTCCGCAGCTGGTGCAGACGATGATGCGGTCGGCCGCCACCCGCATCGCGTCGGCGAGGGGCCCGAGCAGCGTGTCGCGCTTCTTGATGAGCTGCAGGGCGGCCCGCCGCGCCGAGCGCGGTCCGAGGCCCGGCATGCGGGCGAGGAGCTGGATCAGGCGCTCGATCTCGGGGCCGGCGACGGCTTGGGGCATCGTGCCTCTGGGGCGAGGAAGGGGCTGCGGATCGGGACGGGCATAGACGGCGCCGGGCGCCGCGCAAGGGTCCGCGCGCCGATGCGGTCCATCGTATGTGGTATATGGGTATTCCGACGTCGCTGCGCCGGTGGCATTATGCTGCACGACGGACGGAACTGCTTACAGACCTGGGTTCCTGAGTCCACGACTGTGGTCTAACCTGTTTGTACACGTTGCGGGCTCCCGGCGGAGCCCATTATGACAGCGAAGCTTCGCCGCCTACGCGTGAGTGGGATGGCGAGCGGCCGGGAACGGAGAACCTGCGTGCGGCGGTCCTGTACGACCGCACGGACGTCTCCCGGGCAAACCCGGACGGCGGTGCCGTCCGGCTCAGTCGCGTCGACGGTCGAACAGGGGCCCGGGAGATACGATCATGACCAACATCGGTGATCACAACGCGGCCCACGGCGCCGAGGCGGCGGGCTTCCGCGACCTCAAGGCCGTCCACTGGAATTTCGAGGCCCCGCGCCTCTACGAGGAGGCCCTGTCCCGCAAGGAGGCGCAGCTCGCCCGCGGCGGCGCCCTCGTCGCCACCACCGGCAGCCATACCGGCCGTTCGCCCAAGGACAAGTTCGTGGTGCGCGACGCCGGCACCGAGAACGAGGTCTGGTGGGACAACAACGGCGCCATCACGCCCGAGCAGTTCGAGACCCTGCGCCAGGACTTCCTGAAGCACGCCGAGGGCAAGGAGCTGTTCGCCCAGGACCTCTACGGCGGCGCCGATCCGGCCTACCGGGTCAAGGCCCGGGTCTTCACCGAGTTCGCGTGGCACTCGCTGTTCATCCGCAACCTGCTGATCCGTCCGGACCGCTCCGAGATCGCGTCCTACGTGCCGGACATGACGATCATCGACCTGCCGAGCTTCCAGGCCGATCCCGCCCGGCACGGCTGCCGGTCGAAGACCGTGATCGCCATCGACTTCTCGAAGAAGCTCGTGCTGATCGGCGGCTCCGCCTACGCGGGCGAGATGAAGAAGTCGGTCTTCACCTACCTGAACTACATCCTGCCCGGCCAGGGCGTGATGCCGATGCACTGCTCGGCCAACGCGGCGCTCGATGCCGAGGGCGGCTCGGCGATCTTCTTCGGCCTCTCGGGCACCGGAAAGACGACGCTGTCGAACGACAGCTCCCGCCAGCTGCTGGGCGACGACGAGCACGGCTGGTCGAACGAGGGGATCTTCAACTTCGAGGGCGGCTGCTACGCCAAGACCATCCGCCTCTCGCGCAACGCCGAGCCGGAGATCTACGCCACCACCGAGCGCTTCGGCACGGTGATGGAGAACGTGATCATCGATCCGGTCACCCGCGCACCGGATTTCGACGACGCGTCTCTCACCGAGAACACCCGCTGTGCCTACCCGCTGGACTTCATCGCCAACGCCAGCGCCTCCGGACGGGCCGGGCATCCGAAGAATATCGTCATGCTGACCTGCGACGCCTTCGGGGTGATGCCGCCGATCGCCAAGCTCACCGGCGCCGAGGCGATGTACCATTTCCTCTCGGGCTACACCGCCAAGGTGGCCGGCACCGAGCGCGGCCTGACCGGGCCCGAGGCGACCTTCTCGACCTGCTTCGGCGCGCCGTTCATGCCGCGGCATCCGAGCACCTACGGCAACCTGCTGCGCGACCTCATCGCCAAGCACAGCGTCGATTGCTGGCTGGTCAACACGGGCTGGACCGGCGGCGGCGTCGGCACCGGCCGGCGGATGCCGATCCGCGTGACGCGCCGCCTGCTGAGCGCCGCCCTCGACGGCTCGCTGGCGCAGGCCGAGTTCCGCCGCGACCCGTATTTCGGCTTCGCGGTGCCGGTCTCGGTTCCGGGCGTCGAGCCGCACATCCTGACCCCGGTGAAGACCTGGGCCAACAAGGGCGCCTTCGTGGAGACGGCGGCGCGGCTCGTGAAGATGTTCGACGACAACTTCAAGCGGTTCGAGGCCCATGTCGACGCCGACGTGCGCGCCGCCGGGCCGACCGCGCAGGCGATCGCGGCGTAACCGAAAGCGGGCGGCCCGCGGGGCCGCCCGTCCCGTTCGTCTTCGCGAGTGCAGGGAAGCTATCCAGGGCAGCGCGACATCTGCGAGCGTAGAGCGACCGGGTTGCTTCGCTGCGCTCGCGAAGACGGTTCGGACGTCCTGTCCGGGATGCGTCCTAGAACGGCAGCTTCATGCCCGGCGGCAGGGGCAGGCCCTTGGTCAGCTCGGCCATGCGCTCCTGCATGGTCGCCTCGGCCTTCCCGCGGGCGTCGTTGCAGGCCGCGACGATCAGGTCCTCAAGAATCTCGCGCTCGTCCGCCACCATCAGCGAGGGGTCGATGCTGACTCCCTTCATCTGGCCCTTGGCGCTCATGGTGACCCGGACGGAGCCGCCGCCGGAGGCGCCGGTCACCTCGATCTCGTCCATCTCGGACTGCAGGTTGGCCATCTTCTCCTGCATGGCCTGAGCCTGCTTCATGATGCCCATCAGGTCGCGCATGCGGCTCTCTTTCCGTTTCCTCGTCTGATCTGGGTATGGCGCGGCCCGGGCGCCACCATGCGTCAGGCGTCGTCGTCCTCGACCTCGCCGACCCGCGCGGCGTCACCTTCCCCGAGGATCTCCTGCTCGGCGGAGGGGAGGGCCTCGGAGATTGTCTCGCGCACGTCGACGATCTCGGCCCCGGGGAAGCGCGTCAGAACCTCGCGCACGAACGGGTCGGCGGCGGCGTTCTCCCGGCGTGTCTCGGTCGCGGCACGGGCGGCCGCGTCGAGGGTCGGGGCGCCCTCGTCCTTCGACAGGGCCACCACCCAGCGCCGCCCGGTCCAGCGCTCGATGGCGGCGCCGATGTCGTTGGCGAGGCTCGACCGGCCGCCGGAGGCGAGGCGGAACTCGATCCGGCCCTCCTCGAAGCGCACCAAGTGGACGTCGCGCTCCAGCGCGGTCCGCAGAAGGATGTCCCGGTTGGCGTCGGCCAGCGCGATCAGGTCCTCGAACCGACCGAGACGCGGCGTCGGCGGTGCCGCGGGCGCCGGCCTCGGCGCCGGCGCACCGACGGGCGCACTTGCGGGCGCGCTGATCGGGACGCTCGCCGGCGCGTTCACCGCGACGGGCGCGGCCAGGGGCGCCGCGACCGGGGCGGGCTCCGGCGCGACCGTGCGGGGTGCCGCGGCGAGCGCCGCGGAACCGCCGCCGCGCAGGTCGGGAATCGGCGGGAGGGGCGGCCGGACCGACGCGACCGGGGCCTCGTCCGCGGGCGCGGCGGCGGCCTCGGCCCGGAGCTGGCGCAGGGCCTCGTCGGGTGTGGGCAGGTCGGCCGCGTAGGCGAGGCGCACGATCGCCATCTCGGCGGCCGCGAGGGGCCGGGGCGCCGCCTGGACCTCGGGAATCGCCTTCAGCAGGATCTGCCACGCCCGCGACAGGGCGCGGATCGAGAGTTTCTCGGCGAACGCGGCGCCGCGGACGCGCTCGGTCTCGCTGAGCGTCGGGTCGGCGGCGGCTTCCGGCACCACCTTGAGCCGGGTGACGAGGTGCGTGAAGGCCGCGAGATCCGAGAGCACGACCGACGGGTCCGCGCCGGAATCGTACTGCGCCCGCAGCTCCGCGAAGGCGGCCGGCACCGCGCCGCGCATCACCGCCTCGAACAGGTCGAGGATTCGGGCGCGGTCAGCGAGGCCCAGCATGTCGCGCACGCTCTGCGCCGTGATCGTGCCGGCGCCGTGGGCGATCGCCTGGTCGAGCAGCGAGAGCGCGTCGCGCACCGACCCTTCCGCGGCGCGCACGATGGCGCCCAGAGCCTCGTCCTCGACCGATACGCCCTCGGCCGCGCAGACCTTCGCGAGATGCGCGTGCAGGGTCGGCGCCTCGACCCGGCGCAGGTCGAATCGCTGGCAGCGGGACAGGATCGTCACCGGGACCTTGCGGATCTCCGTGGTGGCGAACACGAATTTCGCGTGCGGCGGCGGCTCCTCCAGCGTCTTCAGGAAGGCGTTGAACGCCTTCTCGGAGAGCATGTGGACCTCGTCCACGATGTAGACCTTGTAGCGCGCCGAGACCGGCCCGTAGCGGATGCCGTCGATGATCGCCCGGACGTCGTCGATGCCGGTATGCGAGGCGGCGTCCATCTCCAGCACGTCCATGTGCCGGGATTCCATGATCGCCGCGCAGTGGAGGCCGAGTTCCGGCATCGACACGGTCGGGCCGGTGTCGGGCTGTCCGGCGCGGGCGTAGTTGAGGCCGCGCGCCAGGATGCGGGCCGTCGTGGTCTTGCCAACTCCGCGGACGCCGGTGAGCATCCAGGCCTGCGGGATGCGGTTGGCCGCGAACCCGTTGGCGAGGGTCCGCACCATCGCGTCCTGGCCGATCAGGTCGCCGAAATTGGTGGGGCGGTACTTGCGCGCGAGCACCCGGTAGGGCGTCGCCGCGGCGGGGGGCGCTGGAAACCCGGGCAGGCCCGGCTCGTCGTCAGGCGTGCCGGTCGTAGCGTCCATGCCGTGTCTGGGTCCGGCTGCCGCGCGCCGTGGAATGAGGTGGGAGGCTGGACGAAGACCCGCTCGGTCTCGTTAGGGCTGCTTCCTTCCGGACCTGACCCGGTTGGCGAGTGAAACGTCCCTCGCCAACCCCCCGCCGGCTATATGGCCGGGCCTCGGCCCGAACGCAAGCGCTGCTGAAGCCGAGTCGAAGCGCAGCCGAAGCGCTGCCTCACTCGGCCTTGCGCTTCACGATGGCCAGGGTCTTCGGATCGAGCTTCAGGTCGAACTGCTTGCCGCTCGCGTCGATCGCGTCGTCGACCTCGATCATGCCGTCGTCGAGCTCGATCTCCTTCCACTTGGTGAAGCCCTCCTGCTTGAGCATGGCCTCGACCTTGGCCTGCTGATCGGGCGGAAGCTTCTCGTCGGCGCGGGCGGCGAGGCCGGTGCCCGCGATCAAGGTCAGGGCGAGAAGGGACGTGGTCAGGCGCATGGCTGTCTCCGATCCGGCAATTGTTTCCGGCTGTGAACAGGCGTGCCGCGGCGGAGTTCCATGGCGACGATCCCCTTGAGCCGCCACCGAATCTGCCGCACATCTTGGCCGTACCGGAACGCGGCGGCGAGGACACTGCACGGATGGTCACCCGCGTCGCCACCGTGGCCTTCGAGGGCATCGAGGCGCGGGCGGTGGACGTGCAGGTCCAGATCGTGCCGGGCTCGGTGGTGTTCACCGTCGTCGGTCTGCCCGACAAGGCGGTGGCGGAATCGCGCGAGCGGGTCCGCGGAGCGCTGATCGCCTCGGGGCTGGCGCTGCCGGCCAAGCGCATCACGGTGAACCTCGCTCCGGCGGATCTTCCCAAGGAAGGCTCGCATTTCGACCTGCCGATCGCTCTGGGCGTCATGGCGGCCATCGGCGCGATCCCGGCGGACGCGCTCGCCGGCTACTGCGTCCTGGGCGAACTCGCCCTCGACGGCAGCATCACGGCGGTGAGCGGCGTGCTGCCGGCCGCGATGGCGGCGGCCGATCGGGGACTCGGGCTCATCTGCCCGGCGCCCACAGGGCCGGAGGCGGCCTGGGCGGGGGGCGACCTCGACGTGCTCGCGCCGCGCTCGCTGATCCAGCTCGCCAACCACTTCAAGGGCAGCCAGGTAATGGCGCGGCCGGAGCCCGCCGTCGCCGCGCCGGCCGGGCCGCTGCCGGACCTCGCCGACATCAAGGGGCAGGAGGGCGCCAAGCGCGCACTGGAGATCGCGGCCGCCGGGGGCCACAACCTGTTGATGAACGGGCCGCCCGGCTCGGGCAAGTCGATGCTGGCGGCGCGTCTTCCCTCGATCCTGCCGCCGCTCACGCCGCGCGAGCTGCTCGACATCTCCATGATCCAGTCGGTGGCGGGCGCGCTGAAGGACGGGGCGCTCTCGAACCGCCGGCCGTTCCGGCAGCCGCACCATTCCGCCTCGATGGCGGCCCTGGTGGGGGGCGGCCTCGGGGCGCGGCCCGGTGAGGTCTCCCTGGCCCATGGCGGCGTGCTGTTCCTGGACGAGCTCCCCGAATTTTCCCCGCAGGTGCTCGACAGCCTGCGCCAGCCGATGGAATCCGGGGCGGTGATGATTGCCCGGGCCAACCACCGAATCACCTACCCGGCGCGGTTCCAGCTGGTCGCGGCGATGAACCCGTGCCGCTGCGGCCACGGTCTCGAACCAGGCTACGCCTGCCGGCGCGGGCCGAACGCGCGCTGCATGGCGCAGTATCAGGCGCGGATCTCCGGCCCGATCCTCGACCGCATCGACCTGCGCGTCGAGGTGGCGGCGGTGACGGCCGCCGACCTGATCCTGCCCGCGCCGGCCGAGGGCTCCCGCGAGGCGGCCGCGCGGGTGTCGGCGGCCCGCGCGCTCCAGGGCGCGCGCTACGCCGCGCGCGGCCTGCCGGAATCCACCACCAACGCGACCTGTCCCGCGACGCTGATCTCGGACGTCGCGAGCCCCGACGCAGACGGGACGGCGCTGATCCGCCAGGCGGCCGAGAGCATGCGCCTCTCCGCCCGCGGCTTCCACCGGACGCTGCGCGTCGCCAGGACCCTGGCCGACCTCGACGGCGAGGCGCAGGTCCGCCGGCTCCACCTCGCCGAGGCGCTGTCGTACCGCGGCCGGGGCGACAGCGCGGCGGCCGCCGCTTGAGCGCCGGACCGCGCGGCCCGGCCGACCTGACGGTCACGATCGGCCAGCACAGCAGCGCCGGCCGCAAGGCCGCCAACCAGGATTTCAACGGCGCGCTGGTTCCCGTCCAGCCGGCGCTGGGCCTGAAGGGGATCGCGGTCGCCCTCGCCGACGGGATCAGCAGCAGCGCGGCGGGCGCGGCGGCGAGCGAGACCGCGGTCAAGAGCTTCCTCAGCGACTACTACGCCACGCCGGACACGTGGTCGGTGAAGACCTCGGCGCAGCGCGTGATCGCGGCCACGAATTCCTGGCTCTACGCCGAGACGCGGCGCGGCGCCGATCCGAACGATGCCGACCGGGGCCACGTCACGACCTTCGACGCCCTCGTGCTGAAATCCCGCGTGGCCCACCTCTTCCACGTGGGCGATGCCCGGATCTGGCGGGTGTCCGGCCGGTCGCTCGAGCAGCTCACCGAGGACCACCGGGTCGTCGTCTCCGCGGCGGAATCGTATCTCGGCCGCGCCCTCGGAGCGCAGGGCCGCGTCGAGATCGACTACCACGCCGTGGGCGTCGAGGCCGGTGACACCTTCGTGCTGACGACGGACGGCATCCACGAGCATGTCCGGCCCCGCGACATGGTCGCGGAGATCGCGCGGGCCGGGACCCTGGGCGCGGCCGCGCGGGCGATCGTCGAGATGGCCCTGGCGGCCGGCAGCCCGGACAACCTGACGATCCAGATCGTGCGGGTCGAGACCGTGCCGGAGGGCGAGCCAGCCGACCTCCTCGGCGAGGCCGAGGGGCTGGACCCGGCGCCGCTCCTCGACCCGCCCGCGGAGCTCGACGGCTTCCGCCTACTGCGGATCCTTCACTCCGGTCCCCGGAGCCGCGTCTACCTGGCGGTCGAGGCGGAGACCGGCGCCCAGGTCGCGCTGAAGGTGCTGTCGCTGGACCTGCGGGACGATCCCGCCCAGCGGAAGCGCTTCGTCATGGAGGAGTGGATCGCGCGGCGGATCGACAATCTCCACGTGCTGAAGGCCCATCCCCAGGCCGGCCGCCGCAGCCACCTCTACACGGTGATGCGCTACGTCGAGGGCCAGACCCTGACCCAGTGGATGCGCGACCACGCGGCGCCCGAGCTGGAGGCGGTGCGGGGGCTCGTCGAGCAGCTCGCCCGGGGCGTGCAGGCCTTCCATCGGCGGGAGATGGTCCACCAGGACCTGCGGCCCGACAACGTCCTGATCGACCCGGCCGGCACCGTCCAGATCATCGATTTCGGCGCGACCCAGGTCGCCGGAGTCGTCGAGGGCGACCCGCGGAACGACCCGGCGGAGATCCTGGGCACGGTGCAGTACACGGCGCCGGAGTGCTTCCTCGGCGCCCCGGGGACCGCCCAGTCGGACGTCTTCGCGGTCGGCGTGATGACCTACCAGATGCTCACGGGGCGGCTGCCCTACGGCGACGCGGTGCCCCGGGCCCGGACGCGCGCGGCGCAGCGGCGGCTGCGCTACGCGTCGGCGCTGACCGTGCGCCCGCTGCTGCCGGTCTGGGTCGACGGCGCGCTGCGCAGGGCCGTCCATCCCGATCCGCAGCGGCGCTACGCGACCGTGTCGGCCTTCGTCCACGACCTGCGCCACCCCAACCCGGCTTTCACGGATGGCCGGCGGGCGTCGCTCCTGGAGCGCGACCCGCTGCTGTTCTGGCGCCTGCTGTCGCTGGTGCTCGGGCTCGTCGCGCTGGTGCTCGCGGCGATCCTGATCGCCGGCCCGCGTCGGTGAGCCCCGGCTCGCGTCTCAGGGATCCAATTCCGGGTAGCGGCGGAAGATGCCGTCCTCGTTGAACGGGATCCGGCGCGCGCTGGCGAGGTAGGCGGCGAGCCGCGGGCGCCGCGCCACGGTCTCGTGGAGCCGCGCCACCTGCGGGGTTCTCCGGAGGGCCGCGGCGGTCGCCTTGGGGAAGGCGTAGAGCAGGCCGTCGACGAGCTGGAACAGCGACAGGTCGGCGTAGCAGAGATCCGCGCCGACGAGGCGGCGGCCGCCGTTGGCCGCAAGCACGCGCTCGAAATAGCCGAGATATTTCGGGATACGATCGTGCCGGAACTCGGCCGCCCGGCGCAGCGCCTCGACCTTCTGATCCGCGTAGTACAGGCCGACGCCGACGGGATGGTGGGTGTCGTGCGCCTCGTCGACCGCGTCGGCGACGGTGAGCTGGAGCTGATGGGTCCAGATCCGGTCGCGCTCCGACGGGCCCACGAGCCCGAGGCGCGGTCCGAGATAGAGCAGGATCGCGGCGCTCTGCCCGACGACGACGTCGCCGTCGCGCAGGAAGGGCGGTGCCAGGGGCGGTCGCGGATCGGCGGGGTCGGACAGTCGGTCGAGCATCGGTCCGATGCCGCCGGAATCGTCGTCCTGGCGGGCCACGTCGACGTAGTCGGCGCCGGCCTCCTCGAGGGCGAGGCGGACGAACTCGCCGCGCCCCTGGATCATCGGCCAGTAATGGAGCTCGTAGGGCATTGCCGCCTCCGGGTCGGGGAAGGCGCGGCGACCCCGGACGGTTCCCGCTCAGTTGTTCTCGGCCGGCTCCTCCGCCGAGGCCTTCTCGAGCGGCGGCTCGGCGCTGGCGACGGCCTTGCGGGCGAACATCGGCTGAAGGCGCTCGGCGAGCTGCTGGTCCAGATGCTTGACGTACGCGCCCTTGAAGTAGCGCTCACCGGTCTTCGCGCCGTAGAGGTTGTCGTGGGTCCGGATCATCGCGGCGACCTCCGGGCGGCACAGGAAGCCCGTGATGCCGACGGCCTCGTACCAGCGGCCGGCGCGCGCCTCTGCCGTCGCCTTCGGGTTCGACAGCACCGTCTCGGCGAAGCACGCGGTGGCGGCCTGCCGCAGCGGCGCCAACACCTTCTCGGCCTCCGCCGCGTTCACCTTCGGGGCGGCCGGGTGCCGGTGAGGCCGCGCCTCGGCGGCCGAGACGAGCGCGAGGACGGCGAAGGTGGCGAGGATCGAAGTCTTCATACGGGCGGCCTCGTCGGGTGTCCGAACCGTGTTCAGCTCTCGCTCATGATTGCGTCGGGATCGGGGCTGGCGGTTCGGTCCGGGTGCCCGATTCCGGGCAAGATCCGGGCTGTTTCGCGACGGCCACAGCCGCGCTCAGCCGCGCCGCTCCGCGTTCCAGTGTCCCCGGCAGGCGAAAGCCCCGGTCGAGACCCAGGTTCCGGCACCGAAGCCGTCCGAGCCCAGGCGTCCCCGCACGTCGGCGGTGGCGGCGCCGTTGGAGATCGAGCCGCGGATCGCCCCGTTCCGCGCGACGCCACCCTCGACCACGAAGGCGGTCCCGATGAAGCGCGCCCGCCCGCGCTCGATCCTCACCGGGTAGCGGTAGGCACGGTCGCAGTTCCCCGTCTCGGTGATGATCTCGACGCTCCAGGTGCCGTCGAACCGATCGGGCAGGGCGGCGGCGCGGGGGGCGGACGCGGCGGGCAGCGTACCGGCGAGGAGCAGGGCGACGGCGATGCGGGGCGTCATGCGGATCCGGAGTGCCGTGGGCTTCGGGGAGACCGGCGCCCCGTCAGCGCGGCGCCTGCGGCGCGGGCGTCCGCATGGCCGCACGGAGTGCCACGTTGAGAAGAGCGAGGAGGTCGCAACCGACATGCAGGAAGGCGGCCACGCCCGCCTGCTTCAGCGGCTCGGCCAGGTCCGTCGGCTTCCCGGCGAGGTAGACCGGTCCGGCGCCGGCCCCGGTCAGCGCCTCCGCGGTCGCGACCGCACGCTCGGCGTAGATCCCGTCGGTGGAGCAGATGCAGGCGAGGCTCGCGCCGGATTCCCGGAACGCCGCCGCCGCCGCCTCGGCATCGGGGAAGCCCTCGTTCGACAGAGCCTCGAGCCCGCCGGCCGCGAAGGCGTTGGCCGCGAAGGTCGCCCGGGCGTTGAAGGCCGCCACCGGGCCGAGATTGGCCAGGAACACGACCGGCCTGCGACCGGTCTTGGCGAGGAAGGCGTCCGAGGCGTCCCGCAGGGCCTCGTAGGGCTCCGCGAGGCGCTGGGACGGCAGCGCGTCGCAGGCGACCGCCGAGCCCGCGCCGAAGTTGGTACCGCGCACCGCCGCCACGGGCGGCACGTCGAGAACCGTGACCGGCTTCTCGGGGAGGTTCGGAAACTCGCTCGCACCCGTGAGCGGTTCGCGGCGGGTCGCCACCGCCTTGGCGCGGGCCTCACGGGTCAGCTCGATCCGCCGCTGGAGCTTGCCGACGCTGAGCGAGGCGACGATCCCGCCCTCGGCCTCGATCGCCTGGAACGCCGCCCAGCCCGCCTCGGCGAGCTCGGCCGTCAGGGCCTCGAAACCGCCGGTGCCGGCCGCGGGGTCGCTGACCCGCGCGAGGTGCGATTCCTCGATGAGCACGATCTGGCTGTTGCGCGCCACGCGCCGGGCGAAGGCGTCGGGCAGGCCGAGGGCCTGCGTGTACGGCAGGACCGCGACGCTGTCGGCGCCGCCCATGCCGGCCGAGGCCGCCGCCATGCCGGTCCGGAGGATGTTCACGAACGGGTCGCGCTTGGTCATCATCCGCCACGCGGTCTCGGCGTGGAGGCGCAGCGGCTTCGGGTCGAGGCCGCAGGCCTGCTCGACGCGCGCCCAGAGGCGCCGCATCGCGCGGAACTTCGCGACGGTGACGAACTCGTCGGCATCGGCCGCGAGCAGCACGGCGACGCCGTCGCGCGCGCTCGCGAGATCGTGACCGGCCGCTTCCAGGGCGCGGAGGTAGGCGACGGCGGTGGCGAGCACCGCGCCGAGTTCCGCCGCCTCGCCGGCGCCGGCCTCGTGGTAGGGCCGGCCGTCGGCCAGGAAGGCCCGGCCGCGGAAACCCGCCGCCTCCAGCTCGGCCACGACCTCGGCGAGGCGGGGCGCGATGTCGGTCCAGACGGCTCCGAGGCTGCCGGTGGCTGCCAGGACACCGACGGGATCGAGCCCCAGATCGACGTCGTAGGTCGAGAGATCCTCGCCGCGGCGCTCCGCCAGCGCCTTGACCAGCCGGGCCACCTCCAGGCCACGGCCGCCGGCATCGATCCGCAGGGCGATCAGCGGCAGCATCACGCCCTTCAGCGCGGTGTCGAGCTCCTCGACGCTCGCCGCGGTGAGACCGTAGCCGCGGGCGCCCGGCGCACCCGCGAAGGCGAGCACGAGGGCATCGGCCCCGCCCTCGAGGTCGGTGAGCGCCTGCGTGTTCGCGGTTCCGAGGTCGGGATGGTCGACCCGCTGGGCGATCCGCCAGGGTCCCGGCTCGCGCACCGGCTGCGCCGCCGGCTCGGCCGGTCCGTAGAGGGGTTCGATCCGCAGTCCGTCGGCCGTCCGCGACACCAGCCGCTTCTCGAAATCGGCGCCCTTCAGGACGCCTTCGACGAGGCCGAGCCAGCGCGCCCGGTCTGCGGGCTCGAAGAGGTCGGCGAGCGGTCTGTCTTCCATCGGTACGTCCCAGGGCGCGGCGTCTTCTGCACCGCTTTCATGCGTTTGCCTCGCACGCCGCTCCGCCGCTGGCAATCGCCCGATGGTTGAGGAAAGCTCAAGCCGCGGATCACCGATTTTTGAGTGATGCGGCGCAGGTGCGGTGAGGGGCACCTGCCGATCCGGATCGCGAGTCCGAGCCGCTGCCGGCGAGCTCGAGCCGACCGAACGGGGCGCGATCCCGCCCGCGTCAGCCGAGGATGATCAGGCCGGCGAAGCCGAGGGCACCGACGATGATCCGCCACCACGCGAACAGCCAGAAACCGTGGCGGGAGACGTAGTCGAGGAGAAACCGCACCACGAACAGCGCCGAGACGAACGACACGATGAAGCCGATCGCGATCAGCCCGACATCGTTGCTCGAGAGGTATTTATAGTTGTCGAGCAGGTCCTTGGCGAAGGCGCCCGCCATGGTCGGCATCGCGAGGTAGAAGGAGAACTCGGTGGCCGAGCGCTTGTCGGCGCCCATCAGCATCGCGCCCACGATCGTGGCGCCCGAGCGCGAGACGCCGGGGATCATCGCTAGGCACTGGAAGATGCCGATCTTCAGGTCCATGGGCAGCGAGAAGTCGTAGACGTCAGTCTTCTTCACCTCGAGGTCGGTGTCGTCGATTACGAGGAGCACGAGCCCGCCGGCCACCAGGGTCGCGCAGACGATCCACGGGTTGAACAAGTAGGCCTTGATCAGCTTCGAGAAGAGGCCGCCGATGATCGCCGCCGGCAGGAACGCCACCAGGATGCCGAGCACGAAGCGGCGCGCCTTCGGATCGGACGGCAACGCGGTGGCGATCCCCAGGAGGCGGCGGAAATACACCAGCAGGATCGCCAGGATCGCGCCGAGCTGGATCAGCACCTCGAAGGTGTTGTTGGGCGAGTGGAAGCCGATGAAGTGCCCCACCAGCAGCTGGTGGCCGGTCGAGGAGACCGGGATGAACTCGGTCGCCCCCTCCACCAGGGCGAGCAGCACTGCCTTGCCGATGCTTGCCGGATCCATCGCGACGCCCTGTGCCGCGCGCGCGGAGGCCCCCGTCGGGCCACCGCCTGCCACGCGAAATGGTTGTACCCGAGGCTTCGCCGATCAGGGTTGACGGGCAGTTACCGGGCCGGGCCGCGCGTGTTAAGGGCTCGGCAACGGTCGGGCAATAACGCTCGGTCCGAAGTCCTCTGCGCCGAAGACCCGCGCTTCAGGACCCACGACGAGCGCGGGACCGGCCGCGCTGGCAGACCGAACGTCCCGCACGGCCTCGATGGCAACCCTCTACCATTTCCCCTTCTGCGCGAATTCCCGATTCATCCGTCTCGTGCTCGCCGAGATGGGCATGGAGCCGACGCTGTTCGAAGAACGGCCCTGGGAACGGCGCGACGACTTCCTGCTGATCAACCCGGCGGGCGTCACGCCCGTGCTGCTGGAGCAGAACGGCCTCGTGGTTCCCGGCGCCGGCGTCATCGCCGAGTACCTCGACGAGACCCGCGGCCTGGGGCTCTCGGGGCGGCGGATGCTGCCGGAGGACACCGTCGAGCGCGTGGAGGTCCGGCGCCTGCTCGACTGGTTCCTGGTCAAGTTCGAGTCCGAGGTGACCGCCTACCTCGTCAACGAGAAGATCTCGAAGCGCTTCATGTCGGCCAACGAGGGCGGCGGCCCGCCCGACATGAACGCGATCCGCGCGGCGCGCTCCAACGTGCGCTACCACCTCAAATACATCGGCTACCTCATCGCGCGGCGGCGCTGGATCGCCGGCGACAACCTGACCTATGCCGATCTCGCGGCGGCCGCCCATCTCTCCTGCGTCGACTACCTGGGCGACGTGCCCTGGGACGAGGACGAGATGGCGCGGAACTGGTACGCGCGGGTCAAGTCACGGCCCTCGTTCCGCGCCCTGCTCGCCGACCGGGTGGCCGGGATGGCACCGGCCGCCCACTACGCGGATCTGGATTTCTGAACGCCCGACGGACCTACCACGGCGCCGACCTGCGCCGCCTCGTCGAGACCCGGGCGCGGACGCTCGGGTTCTGCGGCTTGCGCGTGACCCGACCCGACCGGCTGCCCGACCTGCCCGGCCGCCTGTCCGCCTGGCTCGCCGAGGGCGCGCAGGGCACCATGGACTGGATGGCGGAGCGGGCCGACCAGCGCGCCAGCCCGGTCGCGCTGTGGCCCGGTCTGCGCAGCATCCTGGTCCTGGCGATGAGCTACCGGCCGGAGCACGATCCCCTCGACCTCGTGGCGCTTCGCGACCGCGGTGCCGTCGCCGCCTACGCGCAGCGGCGGGACTATCACGAGGTTTTGAAGGGCCGCCTGAAAGAATTGGGTGGGTATCTGTCGGCCAAGGGCGACGTGCGGGTGAAGGTCTTCTGCGACACCGCCCCCGTCATGGAGAAGACCCTGGCGGAGGCGGCCGGCCTCGGCTGGCAGGGCAAGCACACGGTGCTGATCTCCCGCGGGCACGGCAACTGGCTGCTCCTCGGCGCGATCTACACGAGCGCGGAATTCGAGCCCGACCCGCCGGAGCCCGACCGTTGCGGCTCGTGCCGCGCCTGCCTGGACGTTTGCCCCACCGACGCCTTCCCGGCGCCTTACCGGCTCGATGCCCGCCGCTGCATCTCGTACCTGACGATCGAGCATGCCGGGCCGATCCCGGCGGCGTTCCGGGCGGCAATCGGCAACCGGGTGTTCGGCTGCGACGATTGCCTGGCCGTCTGCCCCTGGAACAAGTTCGCCCGCACCGCGGCGGAGAGCCGGCTCGCCGCGCGGGTGGACCTGGCGGCCCCGGCGCTCGCGGATCTCGCGGGCCTCGACGACGCGGCGTTCCGCACCTTCTTCGCCGGCACGCCGGTGAAACGCACCGGGCGCGACCGCTTCCTCCGCAACGTCATGATCGCGATCGGGAATTCCGATGACCCGTCGCTCGCGGAGGCGGCCGTCGCGCGCCTGCGCGACCCGTCCCCGCTGGTGCGCGGCATGGCGGTCTGGGCCTGCGGCCGGCTGCTGGCGCCCGAGGCCGTGCGCGCGCTCGGGCGCCAGCACGGCGATTCCGAGACCGACGCCCACGTGCGGGACGAGTGGCGGGCCGCCACCGGCTTGACGGAACCGCGAACGGACGAGACATCCGCGGCATGAACCTCTTCGTCTTCGGGCTCGGCTTCACGGGCCGTCACTTCGCCGAGCGGGCGCGGCCGCGTTTCGGGACCGTCCGCGCCACGGTGACCGACCCCGCGGCCGCCGACCGCGTCGCCGCGGAGACGGGCTTCGCCATGCGCGCCTTCGGGCCGGAAGCCGACGATCCCCGGATCGCGGCGGATCTCGCCGACACGGACGTGCTCCTGGTCTCGGCGCCCCCCGGCGAGGCCGGCGACCCGGTGCTGGCCCGCTACGCCGACGCCGTCGCGGCGAGCCGGATCCGGTGGATCGGCTACCTGTCGACTATCGGTGTCTACGGCGACCAGGGCGGCGCCTGGATCGACGAGACCGCGCCGGCAACCCCGCGCAGCGCCCGGTCCAAGGTGCGCGTCGACGCCGAGGCGGCGTGGCTGGCGCTCGGCGCCGCGACCGGCAAGGCCGTGCAGGTGTTCCGGCTCTCGGGCATCTACGGACCCGGGCGCAACCCGATCGTGAAGCTGCGGGAGGGGCGCTCGCAGCGCATCGTGAAGGCCGGGCAGGTCTTCAACCGCATCCACGTCGACGACATCGCCACGACGCTGCTCGCCTCGATCGACCGGCCGCGGCCGGGGGCGATCTACAACGTCACCGACGACGAGCCGACCGCGCCCCAGACCGTGACCGAGCACGCCGCGGCCCTCACAGGCCTGCCGCTGCCGCCCGAGATCGATTTCGAGACCGCCGACCTGTCGCCGATGGCGCGCAGCTTCTACGGCGAGAACAAGCGCGTCCGGAACCGGCTGATCCGCGACGAGCTGGGCGTCGCGCTCGCCTACCCGACCTATCGCGAGGGACTCGCCGCGCTCAAGGACGAGCCCTGATCAGGCCTCGAGGTGGCGCGGCCGGACGAGGCGGCGGAGCAGGCCGTCGCGCGGGCCGACCATCATCGAGGCGACGTAGAGGGCACCGGCCGCCAGCACGATGGCCGGCCCGCTCGGCACGTCGTAGCGGTACGACAGGCTGAGCCCCGACACGCTCGCCAGGGCCGCGATCAGCATCGAGACCGGGATCAGGCCGGCCAGGTCGCGGGCCCAGAACCGGGCCGCCACCGCCGGCAGCAGCATCAGCCCCACCGCCAGCAGCGTGCCGAGGGCCTGGAACCCGCCGACGAGGTTCACCACCACCAGCGCCAGGAAGGCGAGGTGAACCGGGCCGCCGCTGCGGCTGACGCTCCGCAGGAACAGGGGATCGACGCATTCCATCACGAGCGGCCGGTAGATCAGGGCCAGGGCCAGCAGGGTCAGCGTGCTGATGCCACCGAGCAGCCACAGCGCGGCGTCGTCGAGCGCCAGGACCGAGCCGAACAGGAAATGCATGAGGTCGATCTGCGAGCCGCGCAGGGAGACCAGCAGCACGCCGGCCGCGAGCGAGATGAGGTAGAAAGCCGCGAGATTCGCGTCCTCCCGGACGACCGTCGCGCGGGTGACGGCGCCCGCGAGGAGAGCGACCGCGAGGCCGGCCGCGAGGCCGCCCAGCGTCATCGCCGGCAGCGACAGGCCGGCGACGAGGAAGCCGACCGCGGCGCCGGGCAGGATCGCGTGGCTCATCGCGTCGCTCATCAGGCTCATACGGCGCAGCGTCAGGAACACGCCGATGGGCGGCGCCGAGACCGACAGGGCGAGGCAGCCCGCCAGGGCACGGCGCATGAAGCCGAACTCCACGAACGGCGCGAACAGGGATCCGAGCGGATCGGTCACGCGGCGTCCTCGTGGTGGTGATGGTCCGCGCCGCCATGGTCGTGCGCCGCCGCGACGGCTCGCGGCCCGGCGCAGATCGCCGCGCCCTCGTCCCAGGCCTCGGACAGGTTGCGGGCGCGCGCGAGGTTCTCGGCCGTCAGGACCCGCTCGGTCGGTCCCCAGGCCACGGGCTCCCGGGCGAGCAGCAGCGTCGTCGGGAAATGCGCCCGGACCTGCTGGAGGTCGTGGAGGGCCGCGACCACGGTCCGCCCCTCGCCGTGCCACGTGCGAATCAGCGCCAGGAGATCGTCGACCGTCCGCGCATCGATGCCGGTGAACGGCTCGTCGAGGAGCACGACCTGGCAGTCCTGCAGGATCAGACGGGCGAACAGGGCGCGCCGGAACTGTCCGCCCGACAGGGTACCGATCGGACGCGCCGCGAAGCCGTCGAGGCCGACCGCGGCCAGCGCCGCCTCGATCGCCGGGCGCCGCCGGGTGAGGCTGCGCCACGCCCCCGCGCGCCGCCAAAGGCCCATGCCGGCGAGATCCATGACGGTGAGCGGGAAGCTCCGGTCGATCTCGTCGACCTGCGGCATGTAGGCGAGGGCGCCCGCGCGCTCGATGCGGCCGTCCAGGCACCGGATCTCTCCGGCCATGCCCTTGAGGAGCGTCGACTTGCCGGCCCCGTTCGGGCCGACGAGGGCGAGCAGGTCGCCGGCCCGCACGGACCCGTCGAGGTGGTGGACCGCCGGATGCCGGTCGTAACCGAGGGTGAGACCGACGAGGCGGATCGGATCCGGGCGCGCGCCGCTCATGTCGCCAGCGCCCAGGCGATGGTCAGCCAGACCAGCGCCGAGAGCAGCGCGGCGAGCGCCAGCCGCAGGCCGATCCCGCTCTGGAACAGCGATCGCCGCGCCGCGTGTCTCGGGCTGGGAATGGTCGGCACGGAGTCCTCGTCGCGCGCTCACGCCGGCGCGGGCACCGCGCGGGGCTACTGGTGCGGTGCTGGGCGGCGGTGATACACTGTAACAAACCCGCGGGACAACCTGCGGATCACGTCTGGAGCGATCATGCACCGTCACGAGGGTCACGACGCGTGCCACGCCGGCACCGGTGACATGCTCGCGCGGGCCGAGGCCCTGTGTCGCGAGCGCGGTCTTCAGTTCACGCCCCTGCGCCGGGAGGTCCTCGAGGCGGTGGCCGAGTCCGCCAAGGCTCAGGGCGCCTACGATATCGCGGAGCGGCTGAGCGCGCCGGGCAAGCGCGTGGCCCCGGTCTCTGTCTACCGCGCCCTCGACTTCCTCATGGAGCAGGGGCTGGTCCACCGGATCGCGAGCCGCAACGCCTTCATCCCCTGCGCGCACGGCCACGCCCCCGGGGAGGGGGTCATCTTCCTGATCTGCCGCACCTGCGGCGGCGTCGACGAGGCCTCGTCGGAGGAAGTCGAGGGCAGCCTGGGGCGCACGCTGGAGCGGGCCGGCTTCACCCCGACCCACAGCATCCTGGAGGTCGAGGGCGATTGCGGCGCCTGCCGGGAGCGGAAGCAGGCCCCCTGAGGCGCCACTTCCAGGGCGGACGGGCGCCGGGTGCCGGTCAGAAGGCGTTCTGGTAGGCGCGGCGCGAGACGACCGTCTGGATCATGATCTGGATGTCGAACCAGATCGACCAGTTGTCGATGTAGTGCAGGTCGCAGGCGACGCGCCGCTCCATGGCGAGGTCGGTCTGCGTCTCGCCGCGGTAGCCGTTCACCTGGGCCCAGCCGGTGATCCCGGGCTTCACGTTGTGCCGGCGGGCGTAGAGGGCGATCCGGCGCTCGAAGCTCCGATCGTGCGCCAGCGCGTGCGGACGGGGTCCGACCAGCGACATCTCTCCGCGCAGGACGTTGATCAGCTGGGGCAGCTCGTCGAGGTTCGTCCGGCGCAGGATCGCGCCGATCCGGGTGATGCGGCTGTCGTTGCGGGTCGCCTGCCGGAAGGCGGCGTTCGGATCCGCCCGCATCGACCGGAACTTGAAGACGCCGAACGGCTGCTGGTTGAAGCCGTAGCGCTTCTGCCGGAAGAAGACCGGGCCGGGGCTGTCGAGCTTGATCGCCACCGCGATCGCGGCGAGCAGCGGCGACAGCGACACGAGGGCGATGGTCGCCACCGTCAGGTCGAGGGCGCGCTTCAGCATGACCTCGCCGACGTTGAGCGGACGGCGGCCGATGTTGATCCCCGAGACGCCGCCGACCCGGGCGACCTGCAGGTCCGGGAACCGGTCGAGGACCGCGCCGGGACGCAGGTGGAGGGCCGAGGGCACCCGCAGGAAGGCGTCGATGCAGCGCTCGACCTCCGCGGTGTCGGCCCAGGGCACCAGCACGAAGACGTCGTCCGGCCGCAGGAAGCGGACGACGGAGACGGCGAGGTCGAGATCCTCCTGCAACTGGTCGTGGCGCGTGGCCGCGTCGGCGCCGGGATCGACCCGCCGCAGGTAGCTCGTCCCGATGATCCGCGAGCCGAGCTGGTCGACCTCCTTGCCGGCGTAGAAGCGCGCGATGTCCTCCTCGTAGCCCACGAGGTGGATCCGGCTGGCGGTGGCCGATCCCGCGCTCAGCCGCTCGCGCACGAGCCGGCGCACCGCGGCCCGCGCCGCGATGAGCACCGGCAGGCCGGCGGCGAAGATCCCGAGCGAGACGAGCCGCGAGTAATCGTTGGTCGTCTTCGTCATGAAGCTGACGACGAGCACGGCGGCCCAGGCGATCAGCCAGAGCGAGGCCACCCGCTGGACGCCTGGCTTCTGCGCCATCACGTTCTCGAGGCTGTACTCCTCGCGCAGGACGTTCGTGGCGACGATCACCAGCGCCAGCAGCGCCGACAGCCGCGAGCCGCGGACGAGACCCGCCCACACCGTGCCGTCCTGCGCGAGGACTTGGTACGCGCATTCGAGGCCCAGCGTGACCGCCACGATCGCCGCGATGTCGGTGGCGGCGAGAGTCATGGACAGGGCGATGCGTGCCAGCGCACGGCCGCGGCGCGGCAGCAGGGCCGACCACACATTGCGGCGGCGCTCCGCCGAGGTCGGCAGCGCCTGAAACGTCTCCGGAAGCCGATCGTGAAACATCTGACCCGCAACGTCCCGTCTTAGTCGGACTCTGTACCAGTCTGAGACACGAAAGGTTTCAGCGCCGCCTGGTGACGGTCACGGAGCAAGCCGCGGGCCCGGCGGGTTCACGATCGCAGTCGCGGATGAGCGCTGCGACTTAGGGCCTGCTTCCGGAGGAGGCAATACATAGTTAATGCTGAGTGACTGTTCGGCGCAGCCGGCCGTCGCGAGGTTTGACGGGCGGGCGTTTTCGCCGGAGCTATTTCAATTCACGCGAGTTTCTTTCATCGCGGTTTCAACCGGATCGGCGCCTCGAATGACCCCGGCCGAAGGGCAGCCGGGGTCCGCCGCGTTCAGACGGCGTCCGCGTCCTGGCGCGCGTCCTGGCGCGCATCGGCCGTCCCGCCGACCGTCTGGATCGTCTCGAAACCCTCGAATTGGGGATGGCCGAGATACAGGGGCTTGGTCGATGGCACGCGGCCATGCGCCTTGCGGAACTGCTCGGACCGGGTCCAGGCCTCGAAATCGGCACGCGATCGCCAGATCGTGTGCGAGGCGTAGAGCACGTGGTCCTCGTGCTCGGGGCCGCGCAGCAGGTGAAACTCGACGAAGCCCGGCATCTCGCCGAGGTGGCTGTCGCGCCCGAGCCAGACGGCCTCGAAATCCGCCGTCGCGTCCTTAACGACCTTGAAGCGATTCATCGCGATGAACATGCGTGCCTCCTGCGCGGTACCGAACCTACATGCCTCTGTGGTCCTAAGGGGTACCGCCGCGCGGCGACAAGGCGCACCTCGAAAGCAGCCGTGACCTCCACGTCGACATTTGAGCAACAATGTTGCAAAGATGTGTGGGCTTAAACTAGAAGATGTAACCTTCGACTTGCGAAGCTTGACAACTTGGTGTCCTACTGCGCCGCGGTTCACCTGTGTCGGGATCAGGGCTATAGCCGGACATCGCCACGGAGTACCGGCAACCTGACGTGCAGGACATGCGACTAAGGGGCGGACGGTGAAGCGGCGCGACAGCGAGGCGAAGACACCCCGTCCGCAGGAGGATGCAGCCCACGCCATGGACAAGGATTCCTCCGGCCAGACGATGCCGAAGCAGACGACGGACGTCGATCGCCTCGTCGGCATCCGGATCACAGCGCTGCGCAAGGCTCGCGGCATGAGCCAGACCGCGCTGGGCAACGCGGTCGGCGTGACCTTCCAGCAGGTTCAGAAATACGAGAAGGGCCAGAACCGGGTCGGGGCCGGCCGGCTGCGCGAGATCGCGCGCCTCCTCGAGGTTCCGGTCTCCGCGTTCTTCGAGGAGAACGAGCCGCGCGAGAACGCGCAGGAGGACGTGTTCGGCTTCCTCAGCGCCCACGGCGCCATCGAGCTGCTGCGCGCCTACGCCCAGATCGAGGACGAGCAGATGCGCCGCGACGTGCTCGCGCTGGTCCGCAGCGCCGCGCGACTCGCGCAGAACCGCGGCGCAACCGCGCCGACGACGGATCCGGCCTGACCGGCGCGCGAAACAGGCTTCACCTCGGGGACCTTCGAAGCGGCTGCGCCGAGCCCGGCGTCACGGCGGATCGGTCGCGATCAGGTGGAAGAAGCTGCCGGTGACGGGTCCGACCCGGTGGCCGGCCAGTCCCAGATCGACACCTTCGGCATCCGTCACGCGGGCGAGCGCCGTTTCCTCAGGCGCGATCGGCGAGAGTTCGCTGGCGTAGTGGAATTCGTGGCCGACGAGGCGCGTGCCCGCGGCGCCGAGCAGGCCGGATTCGCAGAGTTGCGCGACGCGATAGCCGAGATGCAGCTTGCGCCGGTGATACGAGGTCGCGACCGGTAGCAGTCCGGCCATGGCATGGGTCGCTCCGTCGGCATCCTGCAACGTCTCGCCCAGCACCATGTAGCCGCCGCACTCCCCGTGGACCGGCCGGGTCCGCGCGAAGCGGCGCAGCCCGTCTAGGAAGCGGGTCGCGCCGGCGATCGGGCCCGCGTGCAGTTCCGGATAGCCGCCCGGCAGCCAGCAGACGTCGCAATCCTCGGGCGGTCCCTCGTCGGCCAAGGGCGAGAACGGCACGAGTTCGGCGCCGGCCATCCGCCACCCGGTCTCGAGATGCGGGTAGAGGAAGCTGAACGCGGCGTCCCGGGCGACCGCCACGCGCTGTCCGGGCGGCCGGGGCAGGCGGCCACCGGAGGGCGGTACGGTGCCGCTCGCGCAGGCCGTCACGGCGTCGAGGTCGATGCCCGCCTCCGCGAGGTCGGCGAGCCTGTCGAGGCGCGCGGCGAGATCCGCGGTCTCGCCGGCCTGCACGAGCCCCAGGTGGCGCTCGGGCAGGACGAGCTGCGCGTCGCGCATCAGCGCGCCGAGCACCGGCAGCCCTGCGCGCTCCATGCCGGCTTCGACGAGGCGCCGGTGACGGGCGCTCGCCACCTTGTTGAGGATCACGCCGGCGATCCGGATGCGGGGATCGTAGAGCTTGCAGCCGAGCGCCACGGCGGCCGCCGATTGCGCCGCGCCCGACACGTCCACCACGAGGACCACCGGCCAGCCGTAGCGCGCGGCGATATCGGCGTTCGCCCCGGTGCGGTTCTCGGCCGCCCGGACGCCGTCGAACAGGCCCATGGACCCCTCGGCGATCAGCAGATCGGCCGCCGCCGCCGTCGCGCCCGCCAGCGCGTCGAGGAGCGGCGGCGCCATGGCGAAGCTGTCGAGGTTGAAGCTCGGATGGCCGGTCGCGGCGTGGTGGAACGCCGGATCGATGTAGTCCGGGCCGCACTTCGCGCCGCGCACCCGCAGGCCGCGCCGGGTGAGGGCGCGCATGAGCGCGAGGGCGACGGTCGTCTTGCCGGAGCTGGAGCGCGGCGCCGCGACGAGGAGGCCGGGGGCGCTCACGACCGCGACCCCATCGTGCCGCCGGGACGGTAGCGCCGGTCGTAGTCGGGCGCGTAGAGGGCGCTCTCGCGGAACTCCGCGGCGCCCAGCGCCGGTCCGACCAGGATCAGGGCGGTGCGCTCCAGACCGGCCTCCGCGACGAGCCCGGGCAGCGCGGCGAGATCGCCCACGAGCGCCCGCTCGTCCGGCCAAGAGGCTCGGAACACCGCCGCCGCCGGGCAGGACGGGCCGTAGAAGGGGATCAGCTCGGCGGCGACGGCCTCGACGACGTGGATCGACAGGTGAATCGCCAGGGTCGCGCCGGTGGCCGCGTAGGCCGCGAGCGTCTCCCGCTTGGGCATGGCGCTCGCCCGCCCGGAGGTGCGGGTCAGGACCACGGTCTGGGCAACGCCCGGGACCGTCAGCTCCCGACGCAGCAGCGCGGCCGCGGCCGCGAAGGCGGGGACACCCGGCGTCACCGTGTAGGGAATGGCCAGCGCGTCGAGCCTGCGCATCTGCTCGGCCAGGGCGCTCCAGATCGACAGGTCGCCGGAATGCAGGCGCGCCACGTCCTGGCCGGCCGCGTGCGCCGTCCGGATCTCCGCCAGGATGGCGTCGAGGTCGAGGGGCGCCGTGTCGATGATCCGGGCACCGGGCGGGCACCAGCCCAGGATCTCGGGTGCGACGAGCGACCCGGCGTAGAGGCAGACGGGGCAGGCCGCGATGCGGTCGCGCCCGCGCACCGTGATCAGGTCGGCCGCGCCGGGGCCGGCGCCGATGAAGTGGACGGTCATGGTTCCCGTGTCGTGTCGTATCGGACGGCCAGGGCGCAAGTGGCGCCGCCGCTCGCGATCCGGGGTAGGGCGAGGCGGCTCCGGGGCCCGGCGCCGGCGAGGGCCGCCGCCTCGGCCAGCGAGCCGACGCCGCGCAGGCGCTCGATCCGCGCCGAGCGGGTGACGATCTCGGCGTCGCGGGCCTCCAGCGCGGCGGCGGCGATGGGATGCGGTGCCAGGCCGAACCGGGCCGTCGCCGCGCGGATCGCCGGGTCCGACGCCCGGTCGTCCGCCGTGGCCACGGCCGCGAGGCTCGACCGCGCGGCGCCGACCAGGGCGAGGGCGCGCTCGATCAGCTCCGCGATCTCCTCGGCCTCGGTGCCCCGGCGGAACCCGATGCCGGCGACCAGCGCTCCGGTCACGTTTTGGTCCAGGCCCACTGGATCACCGTCATGGCCGGGCGCCAGCCGTGCATTCCCCCGACCGGGCTCGCCCGCTCCACGCCGTAGCGGCGCAGGCTCCCGCCATGCGCCGCGAAGGCCGCGAGCAGCGCGGCCTCTCCCTCGAGGGTCACGGCGTTGGCGACGCAGCGACCGCCGCCCCGCAGCGCCGCCAGCACGGTCGCGAGGACCCCCGGCTCCGAGACGCCGCCGCCGATGAAAACCGCGTCCGGCGCGGGCAGGCCGGCGAGCGCGCCCGGCGCCGTGCCGGCAACGACGGCGAGGTCCGGGGCGCCGAGCGCGACGGCGTTGCGGCTGATCCGCTCGACGCGGTCCGGCCTCCCCTCGATCGCGGTGGCGCGCAGGCTCGTGTGGCGCAGCATCCACTCGATCGCGATCGAGCCGGCGCCCGCACCGACATCCCAGAGATGCTGTCCCGGATGCGGGCGCAGCGCCGACAGGGTCAGGGCCCGGATCTCGGACTTGGTCAGCTGCCCGTCATTCTCGAACAGGTCGTCGTCGAGGCCCGGCGCGAGGGGCAGGGCGCGGCCGGCACCCGCCACCGCGAGCGCCACCGTGTTCAGCGGATCGAAGTCGGCGCCGTCGAACGCGTCGGCGCGGAGCGTGCGGACGCGTTCGCGCGGCCCGCCCATCGCCTCCAGCACCGTCAGCGTCGACGCGCCGAAGCCCCGGTCGCGCAGCAAAGCGGCGAGGGCGCCGGGCGTCGTGCCGTCCCACGACAAGACGAGGAGCCGCGCACCCGGCTGGAGATGCGGGACGATCCGGGTCAGTGCGCGACCGTGGAGCGTGACCAGGGCGCACTCGGCGAGCGGCCAGCCGAGCAGAGCGCAGGCGAGGCTGAAGGCCGAAGGCTGCGGGAAGGCGCGGATCTCGTCCGTCGGCACCAGCCGGGCGATCTCGGCGCCGATGCCGTAGTGGAACGGGTCGCCCGTGGCGAGGATGCAGGTCGGCCGGCCGCGCCGCGCCAGGATCTCGGGATAGGCCTCGTGGATCGGGCTCGGCCAGGGCCGCGTCTCCGCGTCGAGCGGCCCGGCGAGGGCGAGGTGGCGCCGGCCGCCATAGACCACTTTAGCGGCGTCGAGCGCGGCGGCGGCGGACGGCGTCAGCCCGGCCCGACCGTCCTCGCCGATCCCGATGATCGACAGCCACGGGGCGCTCGACAGCGAGTCAGCGCTCATGGACAAGGCGCCCATGAACACGCCGCCCCCGATCACCGGCACGATGCGGATCCTGATCCTCGGCGGGACCGGTGAGGCGAGCGCCCTGGTGCGGTCGCTCGCGGGTCAGGCGGATCGCGCCGTGACCCTCTCGCTGGCGGGACGGACGGCGGCGCCGAAGCCCGAGCCGGTCCCGACCCGGATCGGCGGGTTCGGCGGCGCCGAGGGCCTCGCCCGCTACCTGGAGGCCGAGGCGATCACCCGCCTGATCGACGCGACCCACCCGTTCGCCGCGCGGATCTCGGCCAACGCCGCGCGCGCGGCGGCCCTGACGGGCGTGCCGCTCCTCGCGATCCGCAGGCCGGCCTGGAGCCGGGAACCCGGCGACGACTGGGTCGAGGTCGACGGGATGGAGGAGGCGGTCGCCGCCCTCGGCGCGGAGCCCCGGCGCGTGTTCCTGACGATCGGTCGACAGGAGGCCGGGGCCTTCGCGGCGGCGCCCCAACACAGCTACCTGGCGCGGACGGTCGAGCCGCTGGGCGGCATCCTGCCGGTGCCGCATCTGATTGCCCTGGAGGCGCGCGGACCGTTCGACGCCGCGTCCGAGACGGCCCTGATGCGGGCGAGCCGGATCGAGATCGTGGTCAGCAAGAACGCGGGCGGCGCGGCGACCTACGGCAAGATCGCGGCGGCGCGCGGCCTCGGAATCCCGGTCGTGATGGTGCGGCGGCCGGGCAAGCCCGACGTGCCGAGCGTCGCGGACGCCGCGGGCGCGCGCCGCTGGCTGGACGCGGGCGATCACGCCGGTCCCTCGACCTTGCGGGCCGTGTAGACGAAGGGCGCCCGGCCCGCGCGCGGGATGAGCCGCGTCGTCGAGGCGCCCAGGATCACCATCGTGGCCATGTCGGCCGGCACCGCGGGCGCCTCGGCGAGGGTCGCGACGCGGATCGCCTCGTCCGGCCGGCTGACGGCGCGGGCGAACATCACCGGCGTCTCGGGCGCGCGGATCCCGGCCGCGATCTCCAGCGCCGCCCCGAGCTGCCAGGGCCGGGCGGTGGAGATCGGGTTGTAGAGCGCCACCACGAAATCCGCGCGCAGCACCGCCTCCAGCCGCGCGGTCACGACCGGCCAGGGCTTCAGGTTGTCCGAGAGCGAGAGCGCGCAGAAGTCGCCGCCGAGCGGTGCCCCGAGCCGGGCCGCGGCGGCGAGCATCGCGGTGATGCCCGGCTCCACCGTGATGGCGAGGTCGCGCCAGCCGGGCTCGCCGTACTCGACCGCCTCGAACACCGCCGCGGCCATGGCGAAGACGCCGGGATCGCCGCCGGAGACGACCGCGACCCTGCGGCCGGAGGCGGCGAGCTGCAGCGCATGGCGCGCCCGGTCGACCTCCACCCGGTTGTCGCTGGCGTGCCGGACGAGGCCGGGACGCTCGGGCACGCGGGCCACGTATGGGAAATAGCCGACGACGTCCTCCGCCGCGTCCAGCGCCCGGCGGGCCGACTCGGTCAGCAGGGCCGCGTCGCCCGGCCCGAGGCCGACGACGGTGAGGCTTCCGCTCACGGTCGCCGGCCCTCTCCGGGCAGGAGCACCATCGAGAAGTAGGGCGCGTCGTCGTCGGCCTTGTCGGCCAGCATCACGACCCGCTCGCCCGCCATCGTGCCGCGCTCCACGTAGACCGCGCGCGCGAGCAGCCCGGCGGCCGACAGGGCGGCCCGGACCTTCGGCAGGTGCCGCCCGAGCTTCATCACCACGGCCGCGTCCGTGCCGCGCAGGCGCTCGGTCAGCGCGTCGAGCGACAGGGTCGCCGGCAGGACGGTGAGGACGTCGTCGCCCCAGGTGATCGGCGTGCCGGCCCGGGTCCAGCAGCCCGACATGCCGGTGACGCCCGGAACCACCTCCACGGGGAAGCGGTCCTTCAGGCGCCGCCACAGGTGCATGAACGACCCGTAGAAGAACGGGTCGCCCTCCGACAGGATCGCGACGTCCCGCCCGGCGCCCAGGTGGTCGGCGAGCTGCCCGGCCGCGTCGTCGTAGAAGCCGGCGAGCGCCGCCACGTAGTCCGGGTGCTCGGGGTGGATCTCGGTCGTGTAGGGATAGGCGAGGGCCATCTCGCGGGCCGGGTCGCGCAGGATCGCGTCCGCGATGGTGCGGGCGTTGCCGCGCCGGCCGCGCTTGCAGAAGTGCACCAGCACCGGCGCGCGCATCAGGATGCGCTGCGCCTTCACGGTCAGCAGCTCCGGATCGCCCGGGCCCATGCCGACGCCGTAGAGCGTGCCCGTCACCGCGGCCGCGGGGATCTCCTCGGTCGGGCCATCGAGGCGCTCGAAACCGTCCATCACTCGACCTCGCTGGCGAGCGCGTTGACCGCCGCGGCCGTCATGGCGCTGCCGCCGCGCCGCCCGTGCACGACCACGCACGGCACGCGGCCGTCCCGCGCCAGGGCCTCCTTGGACTCCGCCGCGCCGACGAAGCCGACCGGGATGCCGATCACCGCGGCGGGTGGCGCCACGCCGGCATCGAGCAGTTCCAGGAGCCGGAACAGGGCGGTCGGGGCGTTGCCCACCGCCACGACGCTGCCCGGGAGGTGCTCCCGCCACAGCTCCATGGCGGCCGCGGACCGGGTCGTGCCGAGGCTCTTGGCGAGATCCGGCACGCGCGGGTCGCCCAGGGTGCAGATCACCCTGTTGTCGGCGGGCAGGCGCGCCCGGGTGACGCCGTCGGCGACCATGCGGACGTCGCACAGGATCGGTGCGCCGGCCTTCAAGGCCGCGACGCCGGCCTCGGCGAAACCGGGCGCCATCTCCACGTCGGCCGGCAGGTCGGTCATGCCGCAGGCATGGATCATGCGGACGACGACGCGCTCGGCGGCGCCCGACCAGCGCCCGAGATCGGACTCGGCGCGGATCATCGCGAAGGAGCGCGCGTAGATCGCGCCGCCGTCGCGGATGTAGTCGTAGCGGGACGGGGACTCGTGCGCCGCGGCCGGCTCCGATCCTGTCTGGCGCAGGGCGTTCTGGCTCGCGCTCATGCCGGTCTCCTGGTCCTCCCGCAATCTGAAGGGGTGATCTCCGGCGCGAAGGCGGCGGAGAGCCCGTCGATCTCGGCCCTTCCTAGCCGCTCCAGCACGGCCTCGATAGGGAGATCCATCGCCGGCTCATCGCCGGGCGCGCCCCCGATCACCACGCCGTAGAGCCCGTCGCGGCCGACGAGGGTCAGGTCCGCCGGGCCCGGCCGCGCGCAGCCCTTGGCGCAGCCCGAGACGTGCGCGGCATGCCCCGCGACCGCCAGGGGGCCGAACGCCCCCGCGAGGCGGGCCGCGTCCGCGAGCGTGGGAGTCGATCCGGAGGCGCAGCCCGGCGCCCCCGTGCAGGCCGCGATCGCGCGCCGCGGATCGTCGGGGACGACGATGAACTCGGCCGCGAGCGCCGCCGTCGCGGCCGCATCCGAGCTCGATGCCGGCACCAGCATCACGAAACCGCGCGTGGGGGAGAGGCGGATCTCGTCCGCCCCGAGCGCCGCCGTTGCGTCGATGATCCGGTCGAGGGCGTCGGCGGTACAGCGTCCGAATGGCGCGTCGACGGCGACGCTTCTAAGGTCGCGTCCGCCCGCCGGACGTGCCGGCTCCCATTCCCGTGCGAAGCTCCGGTGCGCCTGCGCCGGTCCTGCGGGGGACTCTCCTGACGGAAGCGCCTCGGTCAGCGCGGTCCGCTCGTCGTCCGAGAGGTCGCGGATCCGGCGCCGACCGGTCCGCGCGAAGGCGCCGAGCAGGGCCGCCACGTGGCCGGGCGCCGCGTCGGCTGCGCAGGTCAGGAGCTTCCGCGGGGTCTCACCCTGCGCGACCGCGATCGCGACGCGGCCGGGTCCCTCGGCGACGACGCAGAAATCCGCTTCCGGCAGCGCCCGGCCGGGGCGGCCCTCGACAGCGACCAGGGTCTTGGCCGGCAACTCCGGGATCGCGAGCCCCGCGGTCTCGATCGCCCGGGCGAGGGCCGGCACGTCGATCGTCTCGTCCGGGTCGTGGCCGGCCAGGGGGCTCGTGAGCGTCAGGCGCTGGGGGCCGCCGTCGGCGCGCACGTCGCCGAGGCCCCGGGCCGCGAGCCAGGTGGCCAGCGGCGCGCGCGTCGCCTCGGAGACGCCGCGGATCTGGAGATTGGCCCGGGCGGTGAGATCCAGGTGCCCGTTCCCGAAGCGCCGCGCACCCTCCGCCACGGCGCGGGCCTGATCGAGGGTCAGGATCCCGAGCGGCGGGTGGACGCGCGCGAGCAGGCCGTCGCCCGTCGGCATGGGACGCGTCAGACCGGGGCACCAGCCCCGGCGGGCCGGCGCCTCGGGCAGGGCGCGCCGATGCGGGGCCGCGCTCACTCGGCGGCCTCGCGCAGCAGGGCGTCGGCCGGGAGGGCGTTGCGTCGGCTGTGCCAGAGGCCGCGGTCCCGGGCGGCGTCGAACCGCTCCAGGATCGCGCGGGCCGCGGCGGGGTTGGCGGCGCGCAGGCGCTCGAACACCTCGGCGTCGGCGATCCAGGCCGCGTAGAGCGCCTCGAAGCCCGCATTTGTCACCGCGTCGCTCGCGGCGGCCAGGACGAAGACCGCGTCGAGCCCCTGGGCGAGCTCCTGCGCGCCCCGGTAGCCGTGGCGCAGCTGGGCCGCGATCCAGCGGGGATCGGCGAGGCGCCCGCGGATCAGGCGGGCGGAATCCTCCCGGGCCGTCCGCGCCTTCGGCCGTTCCGGGACCGACACGTCGAGGCTGTAGAGGGCGGGGCTCGCCCCCTCCAGGGCCGCGGCCGCCGCGAAACCGCCCATCGCGTCGACGGCGGCGTCGCCGTCGAACAGGTCGCGCTCGGCCACGTCGAAGGCGTGGAGATAGGCGTCGGCCGCCGCGACGCGGGCGGCGAAATCGGCGTCGGGCCCGTCGCGGTCGCCGTAGGCGTGGCCGCTCGCGGCCAGGTAGGCGCGGCCGAGGTCGGCGCGGCCGTCCCAGGCGCCGTCGAGGGCCGTGGCGGCGGTGCCGGCGCCGTAGCGGCCGGGCGCGGCCCCGTAGACGCGCACCGACGCATCGCCCCGCCGGCGCGCCGCCGCGAGGGGATTCTCGTCGTCGGCCTCGTCCCGGTCCGCCACGGCGCGGGCGGCGCGGTCGAGCAACGCCAGCGTGTCGGGGAAGGTGTCGCGGAACGCGCCGGAGACGCGGACGGTGACGTCGATTCGCGGCCGGTCCAGCATGGCGAGGGGCAGGATCTCGAAGCCGGTGACGCGGGTGCTGGCATGGTCCCAGACCGGCCGCACGCCCATCAGGGCCAGGGCGTGGGCCACGTCCTCGCCACCGGTGCGCAGGGTCGGCGAGGCCCAGAGATCCATGACGATCCGGGCCGGATAGGCGCCCTCGTCCTGGAGATAACGGGTCACCACGGCGGCGGCCGCCCGCTCGCCGAGGAGCGCGGCGGCGCGGCTCGGGATGGCCCGCGGGTCGAGGGTCGCGAGGTTGCGCCCGGTCGGGAGCACGTCGGCCCGCCCACGGGACGGCGAGCCGGAGGGGCCGGGCCGGACGAACCGCCCGTCGAGGGCCGCGAGCAGGCCGGCCCGCTCGGAGGCGGCGCTCGCCGCGACGGCGTCCGCGGCCCCGTCCGGGGCGCGGGCGAAGACGTGCAGTCCGTCGCGGAAGACGGTCTCGCCGAGATCGCAGAGATGGGCGTCGAGCCGCGTCAGCGCCTCGTCCATCGGCGTGTCCGCGCCGATCCCGGCACCGTCCAGCAGTCCGGCCGCCCCGGCCTCCTCCAGGATGGCGCGGGCGATGAGGTCGGCGCGGCGGGGGTCGAGCACGCTGGCCGCCGAATACTCCTCCACCAGCTCGCGGAGCCGGGCCGCCTCGGGCGTCAGCGCGTGGACGGCGGTGTCGGGCGTCAGGTGCCCGAGCGCGACCCCGCCCAGGCGGCGCTTGAGCGGCGCGGCCTCACCCGGGTCGTCGACGATGAACGGGTAGATCACGGGCAGCCCGCCGACGCAGAGCGCCGGGAAGCAGTCGGGCGACAAGGCCACGGCCTTGCCCGGCAGCCACTCCGCGGTGCCGTGCGTGCCGAGCTGCACCAGGGCGTCGAATTGCTGCCGCAGGCCGAGATGGAAGGCCAGGTAGGCGTGGGTCGGAACGCGGTCGAGGTCGTGGTAGCCGGTCTTGCGATCGGGGTCGCGGCCGCGGTCGGGCTGGAGGAAGACCGCGAGGCCGCCGTCCCGGACCACCCGGAACCGGAAGGCGCCGTCGACGCAGGCCGGGTCCGCCTCGGCCTCGCCCCAGCTGTCGGTGACGGCGGCGCGGACGTCCTCGGAGAGCGTGCGCCACCACGCCGCGTAGGCCGCGAGCGGCACCCGGAACGCGGCCGGGCCCTCCGTGAGCGCCGCCATCAGCGCTC
The DNA here is from genome assembly GCF_900110155.1 of Methylobacterium sp. UNC300MFChir4.1. NCBI lineage: Bacteria > Pseudomonadati > Pseudomonadota > Alphaproteobacteria > Hyphomicrobiales > Methylobacteriaceae > Methylobacterium > Methylobacterium sp. UNC300MFChir4.1. Next base: position 663,841 of record NZ_FOCS01000001.1, read on the forward strand.
CGGGCTCCGGAAGCGCGCCCGCCGCGTAGCCCGCGGCCGCGAGGTCGGCGGCGATCGCGCGGGCGCTCGCGGGCGTGTCGAGGCCGACCGCGAACCCGGCCCGGCCGCCGCGGGCGGGATAGTCGGACAGGACCAGGGCGACGCGCCGCGCCGCCCGGGGCAGGGCGGCCAGCCGCAGCCATCCCGCGGCCCGGTCGGCGAGCGCGGCGATGCCGGCCTCGTAGGGCACGGCGCGCCGCTCGGCGAAGCCGGCGATCTCGGCGCTCTCCTCCTTGAACGAGATCGGGAAGCCCGAGAGCCGGCCGTCGAATTCCGGTAGCGCGACCTGCATGGCGAGATCGGCCGCGCCGAGACCGCGGGCGGAGGCCTCCCAGGCCGCGCGGGGCGACCCGACCGTGAAGGCCTGCAGCACCGGGCAGTCGCCGCCGTCGAGCACGAAGCCGGTCTCGTCCTCGCGGGCCGAGAAGGCGGTGGCGGCGATCACGAGATCGGGCCTGCGCGCGCGCACGGCCGCGGCGACCGCGGCGGCGGCCTGCGGCTCCTTCAGGCTCGACACGGCCATCGGGAGCACGCCGATCCCGCGCGCCCGCAGGGCGGCGGCGAGGGCGACGAACGGGCCGGTGTCGCCTCCGAGCACGGCGGAGCGGTAGATCAGCAGGAGCGCGACGGGTTCCGCCGCGCTGCGCGCTCCGGCGAGCGGGACCGCGGTTGCGGCCGCGGCGAGGGCTGCCTCGAAGGGAAGAACTCCGCAACCGGGGCACCAGGGAAAGCCGCGCGGGAGCGGCACGGGCGGCTCGACCGGTCCGTCGGCGCCCAGGCGAATCGCCAGGCGCCGCAGCATCCGCCGCAAATTGTCGGGGCCGCCAGCCCGGAAATAGGCGTCGAGCTGCCCGGCGAGGTCGGGATCGGTGGAGAAGGCGGCGAGGCGCGGATCCGGCCGGTCGTCGCCCGGCAGGACCGCGAGGACGACGCCGTGCGCCCGCGCGGCCTCGGCGCAGCGCTCGATCCCGTAGCGCCAGTAATCGAGGCCGCCCAGGCAGCGGATCACCACGACCTTGGCGCGCGCCACGACGCGCTCGACGTAGAGGTCGACCGAGAGCGGGTGCCGCAGCCTGGCGAGCTTCGCGAGCCGCAGGCTCGGCAGGCCGGGCTCCGCGGCGTGGGTCTGCCCGACCGACGCGAGGTCGCTGTCGGTGAAGGACAGCACCACGAGGTCGCCGGGCTCCTGCCCGAGATCCACGGCCGCCTCGCCCTCGTCGAGGGAGACGGAATCGATGCGCACGAGGTGCACCGCGGCGACCCCTAGAGCGAGTCCGGGCGGGCGTGCGCGACCGGCCTCATCCCGCGAGGGCCGAAGCGACGGCGTCCTTGTCGAAGCCCTTCAGGCCGATCACCACCAGCGTCCCGTCGCGGGCTTCCCCGGCCCGCCAGGGGCGGTCGAAGTGATGGGTCACGCGCCGGCCGACACCCTGCACCACGAGGCGCATCGGCTTGCCCGCGACCTCGGCGAATCCCTTGATGCGCAGGACGCCGGCGGCCTCGGCCGCCGCCTCGACCCGGGCCGCGAGATCCCCCGCGGTCACCGCCGGGCGCACCGGCAGCGCCACGGTCTCGAAATCGTCGTGGTCATGGTCCTCGCCCTCGCCGTGATGCGAGGGGCGGGCGTCGAGATCGTCCTCGGCGGCCGCGCCGAGGCCGAGCAGCACCCGCGGGTCGATGGCGCCGTTCTCGGTCTCGACCACCTTCACGGCGCGGGGCAGGTGCCCCTCGACCTCGGCGCGGACCCGCGCCCGCGTCGCGGCGTCGATCAGGTCGGCCTTGTTGACGACCACGAGGTCGGCGCAGAGGAGCTGGTCCTCGAACACCTCCTCCAGGGGGTTGTCGTGGTCGACCGACTGGTCGGCGGCGCGCTGGGCCGCGAGGGCCTCCGGATCCTCCGCGAAGGCGCCCGAGGCCACCGCCGGGCCGTCGACAACCGCGACCACTCCGTCGACGGTCACCCGCGAGCGGATCGCCGGCCACTGGAACGCCTGGACCAGCGGCTTCGGCAGGGCGAGGCCGGAGGTCTCGATCAGGATGTGCTCCGGCGGCTCGGCGCGGCCGAGAAGGGTCTCCAGCGCCGGCACGAAATCGTCCGCGACCGTGCAGCAGATGCAGCCGTTCGGCAGCTCGACGATGGCGTCCTCGGTGCAGCCCTCGACGCCGCAGGCGGCCAGGAAGGACTTGTCGAAGCCGATATCACCGAACTCGTTCACCAGGATCGCGAGGCGGCGCCCCTTGGCGTTCTCGACCACGTGGCGGACGAGGGTCGTCTTGCCGGCCCCGAGGAAGCCGGTGACGATGGTGCAGGGGATCTTGTTCACGAGGGTCATTCCGCGGGCTCCAGGGTGCCGGCGGGGACCGGGCGGGGTTCTGGGAAAGGGGGAATGCGGGCGATCACGCCCTTGCGGAACGCCTCCGGACGCTCGCGCCAGGGCACGATGCCGTCCGGGGTCGCCGCGTAGGCCGCGAGCCCGCCGAGGATGATCTCGGCCGAGGCGGCCGGATCCATGTCGCCGTAGACGTAGGTCCAGCGGTCGGCCGCGGCGACCGCCACGGTGCAGGGCCGCTTGCAGACCGAAAGGCACTCCACCGCCTCGACCCGCAGGTCCGGCGTGGCGCCGCTCCGCGCTCGAAGCGCCTCCAGCAGGCGGGCCCCGGCGCGGGGCCCGTCGGGGTCGTCGTCCGGCCGGCGGCAGGTGGTGCAGACGTAGAGAACGGTCTCAGGCACGGGCCGCTCCCCGATCCGCGCCGCGGGCGAAGGCCTGCCACGCCCAGCCGAGCCCCAGCCCGATCAGGATCCAGAACACGAAGCTGATGGCGAGCGACCGCGCGGCGAATTGCGCGGCGAGCGCGGCCGGAAGTTCGGACGCGGCCTCGGGCGCCTGCGGGGCACCGACGACGTGCGGCGCGATGATCAGGACGAGCCCCCCGAGGATCGTGATCAGCGCGCGGCGAATCGTGATCAGGTAGAGCCCCATGCCGGTCGCCGCGGCGGTCATCACCCACCACGCCTGCCGCGTCGCGAGCGGGGCCGCCGCGCTGCCGGGCAGTTCCGGCGGCAGGCCGAGACCCGGCGCGAGCGCGACGCTGGCGAAGGCGGCCACCGCGAAGGCGAGGCCGACCTGCGGCGTGGGTTCGCGGCTGCAGGCGAGCATCACCGCGCCGAGCAGCAGCGCGTAGCCGACGCCGCCCACGAGTGTCGCGAGCCCGGTGAAGGCCATCCGCGGCAGGCCGGGCGCGGGCTGCCATTCCGGCGCGGCGTCGGGCGCGGCGTGGTCGTGCCCGGCATGGGCGAGCACGATCGGGAACGCCTTGATCGGGAGCGCCTTGGCAGCCCGGTTCGGCGCCTCCTGCTGCTCGTAGCGCTCGGCCGCGACGATCAGCGGCGAGGTCAGCGTGAGTTCGAGGCCCGTCACGATGGCAGCCGCGAAGAAGCCGGCGGCGAGGGCCGCCGACAGGAGCCGGATGATCATCCCTGGTCCGGGGACGTCAGTGGCAGGGGAAGTTCTGGGTGTGCCGGAAATCGTGCGCCGCGTTGTGGAGCGCGATCGCCGGCGAGAAGCCCGCCATGAACAGCAGGCCGAGGCCCAGCACGGCCGCGAGTGCGACGGCGATCGGGCGCTCCGACGCGCGGGTGCCGGCGGCGATGGGGGCGAGGGTTTGCGTCGTCATCAGAAGCGTCTCCAGCCGCCCCACCGGCGGCATTGCGGGATCCTGTCGCGACGGCAGGTCTCCTGGCTCGCGGCTCGGCGCGCCCACCGCCTTCCCGGATCGCTCCGGTGGCGCTTGGCGGGCGCTCGCCGCTCACAGTTGCGGGGGCAGCCGCGGAATCGGGGCTTCAAACCCCTCACCGCATTCCCTTTTCACCCCGTCTCCGGGGCACCGTCGCCCGGCCGTTGTAGACGCATGACCGCCGGGACACAACGGAGCGGCGCCGGATCGCGGCCGTTTCCCGCGCCCGCCCCGCGATCGGGGCGGGCTTGACGGCCGCGCCCCGGAGCGGGCACCGCCGCACCCGATACCCGCCCGGCCCCGGCGCGGGCGCTGAACTCTCGGAGACCCGATGGCCCCGACAGACGATCCGACCCCGGTTCTCGTCGATCTCGCGGCCGGCCGTGAGCCGCGGATCGTCTCCGATGCGGGCACGGGAACGACGTGGCTCGAGGTCGACCTCGGCGGCCGCTTCCCGATCCATTCCGTCGCCCTGCGGCCGGGGGAGGGGGCGGTTCCCGCGGAGCCTGGCGACGTCGCGGTGGCGGTCTCGCAGGACGGCGTGACGTGGGCCGAGCCGGACCTTGCCGGCTGGACCGCGACCCCGGACGCCCTCGTCGCCGCGATCGTCCCCGACGAGCGGGCCTGGGCGCGCGCGGTCCGGATCGCCGCGCCTGAACCGGCCCGGATCGCCGGCATCGGCATCCGCGCCGACGAGGCCGCGGTCGACCTGATCGCGCTGCGGGCGATGCTCGGCCTCGACGTGACGCTCCTGAACGAGACGCCCGGCGCCAACGTCTACGTCACCTACGCGCTCCAGTCGGCGCCCGACCGCGCCAGCCATGCCCTGGTCGGCCTGTCGCTGTTCGAGAACGGCGCCTTCGGCAACTGCCTCGTCCAGTACATCATCGCGGTGACGATCGCGAAGGCGCTCAACCTGAAATACATCAAGGTGCCCAAGGTCGACCGCAGCAAGGTGATCTTCCTGACCGAGCGGCTGACCTGCGACGGCCTCACCTTCATCCCGCCGGACGAGCCGCTGCCGGCGGACGGCTACTTCCTGTCGGGCCTGTACTTCGACCCGACGCAGTTCGAGCGCGTGACCGCGCTGCGGGGGCCGACGGATTCGCGCGCGATCGTGCAGAGCGTGATCCGGCCGCTGTTCAACGGCCTGCCGAAGAGCTTCCCGGTGAAGCCCGACGACCAGCTCCTGATCCACATCCGGTCGGGCGACATCTTCAGCACCTGGGTCGATCCGCACTATCCGCAGCCGCCCTTCGCGTTCTACCGGATGGTCATCGGCCGGCTCCTGGCCGAGGGCCGGATCCGCTCGGTCAAGCTCGTCTTCGAGAACAGGCTGAACCCGGTCATCGCCGAGGTGGAGGCGTACGCGGAGCGGCGCGGATTGCCGGTGGAGATCCAGAGCGAGTCGCTGATCTCCGACGTCGCGGCGCTCGTGAACGGCCGCTACCTCGTCTTCGGGCTGGGGACCTTCGGGCCGGGGATCTGCCACCTCTCGGACCACGTCGAGCAGGTCTTCTACTTCGCGTCGAACTGGCCGCAGGGCTTCCAGTCGATCCCCACCATCGGGAAGGTGGTCGAGGTCCGCGATCTCGAGGGCCGCTACATGAAGGTCGGCGAGTGGCAGAACACCGACGCGCAGCGCCGGACGATGGTGGATTACCCGGCCGAGGCCCTCGCCTTCGACGACGCGTGACCGGCGCGGTGGGCCTGAGGCGCTACGGCGCGGTCCTGAGATGCTCGGCGGGGGCTCCGGCCGGCCGGGTCGAGCCGGCGTCGCGCACCTTCAGGGCGTCCGTGTACATCCGCTCCACGTCCGTCCGGAAGGCGGCGCGCGAATCCGGACGCGTGTAGAACATGTGCCCGCCCGGATAGACCGCGAGGCTCAGGCGGCCGGCGGCGTAGGCCGGGACCTGCGCCAGCAGGAGCTTCGAGGCGAAGTAGGGCGTCACCAGGTCGGTGAAGCCGTGCGCCACGAGGACGCGCAGGTTCCCGTCGAGCGCCAGATCGCCCTTCAGGTTCGACAGGACCTCCGGGGCCTGCCGGCCCGAGCCCCAGTTCCAGCCGCGATTGACGGCGTTGTTCAGGAGCTCGTAGCGCATGTTGGTCACCGGCCATTTCAGCGTCCGCGCGTAGAGGTCGAGCATCGCGCTCGTCAGCGGTGCCTGGAGGGCGGTGAGCTGGGGATCCTCGAAGCTCGACTGGGCGGCGTCCGGGTTCGGGTCCCAGCCGGTGATGCCGGTGTCGTAGGCGCTGGTCACGCGCCCCTCGGCGCGGTCGATCTCGCGCTGGACGCTCCGGGTCGCGAGGCGCGCCGCCTGGGCACGCACCAGGGCGGGGTCGAGACCGACGAGGGGCGCGACCTTCTCGGTCATCCGGGCGACGGCGGCCGTGTCGCTCGGCCCCTTGAGCAGGTCGCTCAGGTACGGGCCCGAGGCGTAGGCCTCCGCGTCGCCGAGCAGGGTCGGCGTCGGCACCGTGCCGGCCCGCTCGAGCGCGCCGGCCGCCAGCGAGGGCAGCTTCAGCACGTAGCCCCACGGATTGGCCCGCGGCGTCTCCAGCCACGCGAAATCGAGCACCGGCGAGAGCAGCACCATGCCGGACAGGCCGACGCCGATCTCCTCCTGGAGCTTCTCGGCGATCAGCGGGCCGCGGAAGCCACCGTAGCTCTCGCCGACGAAGAATTTCGGGCTCGCCATGCGGTCGTTGACGCGCAGGTAGCGCGCGATGGTCGCCGCCAGGGTCGAGGCGTCGGAATCGATCGACCAGTAGGCCTTGCCGTTCCCGTCCGCGGCCCGGCTGTACCCGGTCCCCACGGGATCGAGGAAGATGAGGTCGGTGAAGCCGAGCCACGTCCCGTCGTTGGGCGTCAGCGTCACCGGCTGCGACGGGCTGATGCTGTCGCCGCCGACCGGCAGCCGCCAGGGCCCGATCGCCCCGATATTGAGATAGGCCGAGGCGGCGCCCGGGCCGCCATTGACCGCGAAAGTGACGGGACGCTCCCGGCCGGCCTGCGGCGCCATCGTGTAGGCGACGTAGGCGATCTCGGCCTGCAGCTTGCCCGCCTCGTCGACGAGGGGCAGGCTGCCGGCGGTGGCGGTGAAGTCGAGGGTCCGGCCGTCCGGCAGCGTCACGCTCTGCTTGGTCGTCGAATCGGGCGGCAGGCGGCGCCCCTCCGGGCCGCGCTGCGCCGGTTTGCTCTCCGCGGGATGGCCGTGCGGCGCGTCCTGGGCGAGGGCCACTGTGGGCGCTGCGAGGGCCAGGGCGAGGGCGAGCGCGGCGCGCCCGAGACGTGCGTGGGGGGCCATTATCAAGCCTTCTTGTTCCAGCGTCCGGACTCGTCCTGCTGCCAGTAGGCCACCGCGTGGCCGGCGTCCTTGGCCTGCTTCCACTGCTCGCGGGCGCGCAGCAGCGCGTCCTGGTCAGTCCCGTCGAACAGGATGCAGATCCGCTCGTACTGCCCGGCGTCGGGCGGCAGGTCGGCGCCCTCCACCAGGAAGCGGATCGAGGCGGTGTTGGGATTCACGTCCCGGAGCGTGAGCACCACCGGCTGGCTCGCGGCGTCGGGCTCGCGGTCGGTGCCGTGCGGCAGGAAGCTCTCGTCGGAATAAGTCCAGAGGTGGTCATCGAGCGCCTGCAGGCGCTCCTCGCTCGCCGCCTGGATCGCGGCCTGCCAGCCGCGGTCCAGCGAGCGCTCGACGAGGTTCGGCAGCACCTTCTCCAGGGGCTGCCGCTGCATGTGGTAGAAGAGGATCTCGGTCACGGCACCGAGGATATAGGGCCGCGGACCGCCGCGCGAGCAGCGGCGCGCCGCCGCGGCCTCAGACCAGGCGGCTCTGCTCGATCGCGGCGCCGACGAAGCCCTTGAACAGCGGGTGCGGCTCGAACGGGCGCGACTTCAGCTCCGGATGGAACTGCACGCCGATGAACCACGGGTGCCCGACATGCTCCACCGTCTCGGGCAACAGGCCGTCGGGGGACACGCCGGAGAAGCGCAGGCCCTTGGCCTCCAGCCGCTCGCGATAGGCCATGTTGACCTCGTAGCGGTGGCGGTGGCGCTCCGAGATCTGATCGGACCCGTAGATCTGGGCGATCTTGGACTCGGGGTCGAGCTTCGCCTCGTAGGCGCCGAGCCGCATCGTGCCGCCGAGATCGCCGGCCGCCGCGCGCCGCTCAAGCTCGTTGCCGCGCAGCCACTCGGTGAGCAGGCCGACCACCGGCTCGGCGGTGTCGCCGAACTCCGTGGAGTTGGCCTCCGGCATCCCGGCCAGCGAGCGGGCCGCCTCGATCACCGCCATCTGCATGCCGAAGCAGATGCCGAGATAGGGGATGCGCTTCTCGCGGGCGTAGCGGGCCGCGCGGATCTTGCCCTCGGCCCCGCGCTGGCCGAAGCCGCCCGGCACGAGGATCCCGTTGAGGCCTTCGAGGAAAGGCGCCGGATCCTCGCGCTCGAACACCTCGGCCTCGATCCACTCGAGATTGACCTTCACCCGGTGGCTGATGCCCCCGTGGGTCAGCGCCTCGGTCAGCGACTTGTAGGCGTCCTTCAGCCCCGTGTACTTACCCACGATGGCGATCGAGACCTCGCCCTCGGGATTGCGCACGCGCTCGGCGATGGTCTGCCAGCGGCCGAGATCCGGCTCCTCGCCGTGCTCCAGGCCGAAATGGCCGAGCACCTCCCGGTCGAGGCCCGCGGTCCGATAGGAGAGCGGCACCTCGTAGATCGAGGCCACGTCGAGGGCCTCGATGACCGCGGTCTGGCGGACGTTGCAGAACAGCGCGAGCTTGCGCCGCTCGTCCATCGGGATCGGCCGGTCGCAGCGGCAGAGCAGGATGTCGGGCTGGATGCCGATGGAGCGCAGCTCCTTCACGGAGTGCTGGGTCGGCTTGGTCTTCAGCTCGCCGGCGGACGGGATGTAGGGCAGCAGCGTCAGGTGGACATAGCAGCAGGTGCCCCGCGGCAGCTCCTGCCCGAGCTGCCGGATCGCCTCGAAGAACGGCAGGCCCTCGATGTCGCCGACCGTGCCGCCGATCTCCACCAGCACGAAGTCGAAGCTGTCGTTGCCGTCGAGGACGAAGTCCTTGATCGCGTTGGTGACGTGCGGGATCACCTGGATCGTGGCGCCGAGGTAGTCGCCGCGGCGCTCCTTGGCGATGATGTCCTGGTAGATCCGGCCCGTCGTGATGTTGTCGGCCCGGCTCGCCGGAACGCCGGTGAAGCGCTCGTAATGCCCGAGGTCGAGGTCGGTCTCGGCGCCGTCGTCGGTGACGAACACCTCGCCGTGCTGCGTCGGGCTCATCGTGCCCGGATCGACGTTCAGGTAGGGGTCGAGCTTGCGCATCCGGACCCGGTAGCCGCGGGCCTGGAGGACCGCCGCCAGGGCCGCCGAGGCGAGGCCCTTGCCGAGGGAGGAGACCACGCCGCCGGTGATGAAAACGTACCGCGTCATGGGCCTCGGTCCATAAAGAAGCTGCTGGCATTTGCCAAACGACGGAGGCCCCGGCCCGCGCATGGGCTGGGGATCGCGGAACGCATGGCGTGGACCGGCCAAGCGCCGGTCCGTCGGGACAAGGGTCGGACGCTGCGCCGCTCGCGGCGCGCGCCGTCAGCGCGACTGCGGCGCGTCCGGAACCGCCGGCTGGGCGGGGGCCGGCTGCGCGGGGGCCGGCTGGGCCGGGGCGTTCGCGGGCGCCCGGTCCTGCTGCTGGCGGAGCGTGTCGAGCAGGTTGTCGGCACCGGTCGGCTGCTTGGCCGGCTGGCCGGAGGTCTGCGGCGCGCCGGTTTCGAGGATCGACTTCGGCGCCGCCGAGCGGTGCGACAGGATCGCGAGGGTCAGGCTGGTCGCGAAGAACAGGGCCGCCAGGATCGCGGTAGCCCGCGTCAGAGCGTTGGCCTGGCCGCGGCCGGTCATGAACCCGCCGACGCCGCCACCGCCGCCACCGCCGCCGAGCCCGAGTCCGCCCTCGGAGCGCTGGAGCAGCACGACGCCGATCAGCGCGAGCACGATGATGAGGTGGACGACGATCAGGACGGTCTGCATCGGTGTTCCGGGATCTTCTTCAGCGCCGCGCGCCGGCAGCGGGCACCGGAAGACGAACGCACGAGGGCCGGGGCCCGCGATCGTCCACGAACCGCCCCGACGCACGGGCGTGCGGCGGGGGCTTCGGGGGACGCTTCGGGCGGACCGGCCGGAATTCGGCGACGGCATACACCACCGGTCGCCCGCCGCCAACCTGACGCGCGCGGCCGACTGTCCGCTCCGACCCTCGCCTTCGTCGGCGCACCGTGCTCTCTGCCGGGGCAGGGCGGCCGACCGAACGCGCCGCCCGGTCCGGGAGGCAAGCCATGTCCGTGTCACGCCGTGCGGCGCTCGCCGCCGCCATCGCCGCACCCGTCCTGATCCGCCCGGGCTCCGGCTCCGCGGCCGGAACCGATGCCTCCGGCCGGGGCGCCGCGGTCGAGCAGGCGGTCGACGCCCTCACCAAGGCTCTCCTCGCCGCCGACGGTCCGGCCCTCGACGCCCTGACCCTCGACGGGCTGAGCTACGGCCATTCCAGCGGTCAGGTGCAGGACAAGGCGGCCTTCATCGAGACGCTGACCAGCAAGCGCTCGACCTTCCCGAGCATCACCCTGTCGGACCGCTCCGTCTCGGTGGTCGGCGACGACGCCATCGCGCGCCACGTCTTCACCGGCGAGGTGGTCTCGGGCGGCAAGACGTCGCCGGTCTATATCGGCGTGATGCAGGTCTGGCACAGCGACGGCGGCCGCTGGCGGCTGCTCGCCCGGCAGGCCTTCAAGATCTGACGGTCGCGCGGCGCGTCTGTCGCGCCGCGCCCAGCCAGGCTTCGCGGGCCCGCGCTCAGGCGTAGGCGGCGCAGATCCCCAGGAAGTCCTCCGCCACGAGGCTCGCGCCGCCCACGAGCGCGCCGTCGACGTTGTCCACCGACAGGAGTTCCTTGGCGTTCCCGGGCTTCACCGAGCCGCCGTAGAGGATGCGGATCTTCTGCGCCTCGTCGCCGACGAGCTTGTCGAGCATCTCCCGCAGGGAGGCGTGGACCTCGGCGATGTCGCGCGGCGTCGGCGTCCGCCCGGAGCCGATCGCCCAGACCGGCTCGTAGGCGATCACCGTGTCGGCCGCCGTCGCGCCCTTCGGCAGGCCGATGGCGAGCTGGGCGCGGACGATGTCGAGGGCGCGGCCCTGCTCGCGCTCCTCGATGGTCTCGCCGACGCAGACGATGCCGCACAGGCCGGCGCGGCGGGCGCCCAGCGCCTTGGCGTGGACCCCGTCGTCGGTCTCGTGATGGTAGGCCCGGCGCTCGGAATGGCCGACGATCACGTACTTGGCGCCGAGATCGGCGAGCATCTCGGCCGAGATCGAGCCCGTGAAGGCGCCGCTCGGCCGGGCGTGCAGGTTCTGGCCGCCGATCGCGATCGGCGACCCGGCCGCCGCCGCCACGCAGGATCCAATCAGCGTCGCAGGCGGGCAGATCAGCACGTCGATGCGCGACGCGAGGTCCGGCGAGAGCCCGTCGCGAATCGCCTCGACAACCTGGATGGATGCCCGGGTCCCGTTCATCTTCCAGTTGCCGGCGACAAGCGGCTTGCGCCCAGACTGCGTCATTCCTGCCCTCGCTCCGCCGCGGCTTTCTCGAAGTCGCCGGGGCCTACCAGAGCGAGCTTGAGCGTGCAAACGGCCGGGACCGCCCGAGCCTTTGCCTGTGGACGCGAATGGTCTATCGCGGTCGGCTCTCAGGGACAGCGCCGGTCCGGTGACGGGGCGGCTGCCGAAGGTACTCGATCACAGACCATGCTTCAGGGCATCCGCAACGCCAGCCAGCACTGGCTCGGCAAGATCGTCTTGACGATCATCTTCACGCTGCTGATCGCCGGTGTCGGCATCTTCGGGGTGGAGGAGTTCTTCCGCGGCGGCGCGAGCAACAAGGTGGCCACGGTCGGCAGCACGCCGATCACGGCCGAGCAGGTGCGCCAAGCCTACCAGAACCAGCTGCAGCGCTATCAGACCCAGCTGAAGCGTCCGCTGACGCCCGACCAGGCGCGGATGCTCGGCCTGGACCGGCAGGTGATGTCCCAGCTGATCACCGAGGCCGCCCTCGATCAGAAGACCCATGATCTCGGCCTCACGGTGCCGGATTCCTCGGTGATCAAGGCGATCCACGAGGAGAAGAGCTTCCAGAACCAGCAGGGTCAGTTCGAGCCGCAGCTCTTCTACCAGACCCTGCAGCGCGCCGGCCTCAACGAGGGTCTGTTCGTGCGCGAGCAGCGCTCGGTGATCGCCCGCCTCCAGCTGGCCGAGGCGGTGTCGTCGGACCTGCACGTGCCGCTCGCCATGCGGGAGGCCGTCCATCGCTACACCACCGAGCGCCGCGCGGCCGCCTACCTGATGCTGACGCCCTCGGTGGCCGGCCAGATCCCCGAGCCGACGGACGACGAGTTGAAGACCTGGTACGAGGCCAACAAGTCCGGCTTCCGGGCGCCGGAGTTCCGGGCGGCCAACCTCCTCGTGGTCGAGCCCGAAGCGATGGCGAAGCCCGACGCGATCACCGAGGCTGACGCCCGCGCCGCCTACGCGCTGAACAAGGACCGCTACGGCACGCCCGAGAAGCGCACGATCCAGCAGATCGTGTTCCCCGACGCGGCCGCCGCCGAGGCGGCCCGCAAGGCGATCACGGACGGCTCCAAGACCTTCGACGCAGTGGCGGCCGAGCGCGGCACCGACGAGAAGGACCTGACCCTCGGCACGCTGACCAAGAGCGAGCTGTTCGACAAGGCCGTCGCCGACGCCGCCTTCGCGCTGCCCGAGGGCGGCGTGAGCCAGCCGGTCCAGGGCCGGTTCGGCACCGTGCTGCTGCGCGTGACCAAGATCGAGGCCGGGACGGTGAAGCCGTTCGAGGCGGTGGACGGCGAGATCCGCAAGGCCCTCGCCCTGGCCCGCGCCCGCGACGCCATGGAGACCACCCGCGACGCGATCGAGGACCAGCGGGCCGGCGCCAAGCCGCTGGCCGACATCGCGGCCGAGCGCGGCCTCAAGGTCGTCGCCGTGAAGGCGGTGGACGTGAACGGCAAGGGACCGGACGGGCAGCGGATCACCGACATCCCGGACCCCGAGACCACCCTGCCGGCCCTGTTCCGCGCCGAGATCGGCGGCGACAACGAGCCCCTGCGGACCAAGACCGGCGGCTACGTCTGGTACGACGTCACCGGGATCGACGCCGCCCACGACAAGCCCCTCGACGAGGTCAAGGACGGCGTGAAGGCCGGCTGGACCGCGACCGAGATCGCCAAGCGCCTCCAGGCCAAGGGCCGCGAGCTCGTCGAGAAGATCAACAAGGGCGAGACCATGGAGGCCGCCGCCCAGGAGGTCGGCGTCAACCTGCAGGAGGCGCAGGATCTCGCCCGCAACCAGGCCAAGGACATGCTCACGGCCGACGTCGTGAACCTGATCTTCGCGACCCCGGTGGGCAAGGCCGGCACGGCGGCTGCCGGCGATTCGCGGGCGGTCTTCAAGGTCACGGCGGCGACGGTGCCGGCCTTCGTGGCCGACAGCCCGAGCGACAAGCAGATCACGCAGAGCTTCCAGGCGGCGCTCGCCGACGACGTGCTGTCCGAGTACATCAGCGAGGTCCAGAAGAACGCCAGCGTGAAGGTCGATCCGGCCGCCCTGCGGCGCGCCATCGGCGGCGAGTACTGAGGCATGGCCGACGCGCCCGATTACGCGGCCTTCGCGGCGCGCTACGAGGCCGGGCAGCCGAGCCTCGTGGCGGTGAGCCTCGTCGCCGATCTCGAGACGCCGGTGGCGGCGTTCCTCAAGCTGCGCGCCGGCCATGCCGGGCCGGCCTTCCTGCTCGAATCGGTCGAGGGCGGCGCCGTCCGCGGCCGGTACTCGATGATCGGCCTCGATCCGGACCTGATCTGGCGCTGCCGGGCGGGCGCGCCCGCGATCGCGCGCGGGGCCGATCTCACGCGGTTCGAGCCGGATTCGCGGGCGCCGCTGGCGAGCCTGCGGGCCCTGATCGCCGAGAGCGCCATCGGCGAGTCGGACGGCCAGGACCTGCCGCCGATGGCCGCCGGCCTGTTCGGCTATCTCGGCTACGACATGGTCCGCGCCATGGAGCGGCTGCCGGAGCCGAACCCGGATCCGCTGGGCGTGCCGGACGCGATCCTGGTGCGCCCCCGGGTGATGGTGGTGTTCGATTCGATCCGCGACGTCATCACGGTCGTCTCGCCGATCCGGCCCGCTCCCGGCACCGCGGCCCGGGCCGCCCACGAGGACGCGCTGCAGCGCGTCGACCGGGTCGCCGCCGCCCTCGAGGGCCCGCTGCCGATCGAGGCGCGAGTGGACCTGTCGGCGGTCGCCCCGCCCGAGCCGGTCTCGAACACGCCGCCGGACGATTTCTTCGCCATGGTGGCGCGCGCCAAGGAGTACATCGTCGCGGGCGACGTCTTCCAGGTGGTGCTGTCCCAGCGGTTCTCGGCGCCGTTCACGCTGCCGGCCTTCAGCCTGTACCGCTCGCTCCGGCGGACCAACCCGGCGCCGTTCCTGTGCTACCTCGATTTCGAGGGCTTCCAGATCGTCTGCTCCTCGCCGGAGATCCTGGTGCGGGTGCGCGACGGCGTGGTCACGGTCCGCCCGATCGCGGGCACGCGTCGCCGCGGCGCGACCCCGGCCGAGGATTCCGCCCTCGCCGACGAGCTGCTCGCCGACCCGAAGGAGCGGGCCGAGCACCTGATGCTGCTCGACCTCGGCCGCAACGACGCCGGCCGGGTCTCGCGGATCGGCAGCGTCCGCGTGACCGACTCGTTCTTCATCGAGCGCTACAGCCAGGTCATGCACATCGTGTCGAACGTCGAGGGCGACCTCGACCCGCGCCACGATCCCCTGGACGCCCTGGCTGCGGGATTCCCGGCCGGCACGGTCTCGGGCGCCCCGAAGGTGCGGGCCATGGAGATCATCGACGAGCTGGAGCGCGAGAAGCGCGGGCCGTACGCGGGCTGCATCGGCTATTTCGGCGCGCGGGGCGAGATGGACACCTGCATCGTCCTGCGCACCGCGGTGGTGAAGGACGGGACCATGCACGTCCAGGCCGGGGCCGGGATCGTCTACGATTCCGATCCCGCCTCCGAGCAGCAGGAATGCGTCAACAAGGCCAAGGCGCTGTTCCGGGCCGCCGAGGAGGCGGTGCGCTTCGCCGCCCAGGCGAAGCGCGGCCAGTAGGGCGGACGCGCGGCTGCGCCGCCGTCCGACGCCGACGGTTGACCGCGCGGGTGCGAGCGGTCACATCGCCTGCATGCCCGAACGTGCCGCCGCGATGCCCAACGTCCTCGTCATCGACAACTACGATTCCTTCACGTGGAATCTCGTGCATCTGATCGGGCCGCTCTGCGGCGCGGTCGAGGTCGCGCGCAACGACGCGCTCACGATCGCCGACATCCGCGCCAAGGCGCCCGACGCGATCGTGCTGTCGCCGGGGCCGTGCACGCCCACGGAGGCGGGGATCTGCCTCGACGTGGTCCGCGACCTGTCCGAGGAGATCCCGATCTTCGGCGTGTGCCTCGGCCTCCAGGCGATCGGCCAGGCCTTCGGCGGCGACGTCGTGCGGGCGCCGCTGCCGCTCCACGGCAAGGTCTCGACCATCCGGCACGGCGCGCGCGGCCTGTTCCGCGGCCTCAACGACAGTTTCGAGGCGACGCGCTACCACTCCCTGGTGGTCGACCGCGCGACCTGCCCGACGGCCCTGCGGGTCACCGCCGAGGCCGACGGCCTGATCATGGGCCTGGAGCACGCCGACCGGCCGCTCCACGGCGTCCAGTTCCATCCCGAGAGCATCCGGTCGCAGCACGGCACGGAGATCGTGAAGAACTTCCTCGATCTCGCCGCCGCCTGGAACACGGCGCGTGACAGGACGCGTGCCGACGTGCATTGACGCCGGGGGCCGGGGCGGCCCTCCGTAAGAACCCATGGACAGCTTCAGACCCCATCTCGCGAAGGTCGCCGGGGGCCTCGCCCTCGACCGCGCCGAGGCCCGCGCCGCCTTCGACGACCTGCTGTCGGGCGAGGTCACGCCGGTCCAGGCCGGCGCCTTCCTGACCGCCCTCAAGGTGCGCGGCGAGACCGTCGAGGAGATCGTCGGCGCCGCCGAGGCCATGCGGGCGCGCATGACCCGCGTCGCGGCGCCCGCGAACGCCGTCGACGTCGTCGGCACCGGCGGCGACCATTCCGGCAGCGTCAACGTCTCCACTCTGGCGGCGATCGTCGTGGCCGCCTGCGGCGTGCCGGTGGCCAAGCACGGGAACCGGGCGGCGACCTCGCGCTCCGGCGCCGCCGACGTGCTCGCGGCCCTGGGCGTGCGGCTCGGGCTCGACCCCGCCGCGCAGGCCCGCTGCCTCGCCGAGGCCGGACTCTGCTTCCTGTTCGCGCAGGCCCACCACCCGGCGATGCGCCACGTCGCGGCGGTCCGGTCCGAACTGCCCGTGCGGACGATCTTCAACCTGCTGGGGCCGCTGAGCAACCCGGCCGGCGTCGGCTATCAGCTCTTCGGCGTCGCCCAGGAGGCGCTCGCGGAGCCGCTGACTCGGGTCCTGGCCGAGCTTGGCAGCCGCCGGGTCTGGACCGTCCACGGGTCCGACGGGCTCGACGAGATCACCGTCACGGGCCCGACGCGGGTGGTCGCCCTCGACGAGGGGCGGCTATCCCACTTCACCATCGACCCGCGCGACTTCGGTCTGGCGCTGCGCGCGCCCGAGGAGCTGCGCGGCGGCGACCCGGCCGACAACGCGCGGTCCCTGGAGGCCGTCCTGGCGGGGGCGCGGAACGCCTACCGGGACATCGCGGTCCTCAACGCGGGGGCGGCGCTCGTGGTCGCGGGCGCCGCGGAGGCCCTGGCGGACGGCGTCGCGCGGGCGCAGGATGCCGTCGATTCCGGGGCCGCCCGGGCGACGCTCGCCCGCCTCGTCCGGGCCTCGAACGACCACTCCAACGGGCAGGAGGGCCGATGAGCTCGCTGACGCACGAGGCGACCCCGGAGACCGGCGCCGGGACGCCGACCGAGCGGCCGAACGTCCTCGCCCGCATCGAGGCCTACAAGCGCCGCGAGATCGCCGAGGCGAAGCTGCGCGTGCCGCTGGCCAAGCTGGAGCGGAAGGTCGCGCAGGCGGAGCCGGTGCGCGGCTTCGCGGCGGCGATCCGAAGCCATCTCGCCGCGGACCGCCCGGCGCTCATCGCCGAGGTGAAGAAGGCCTCGCCCTCGAAGGGCCTGATCCGCGCCGATTTCGACCCGGCAAGCCTCGCCGCCGCCTACGAGGCCGGCGGCGCCACCTGCCTGTCGGTGCTGACCGACGAGCCCTCGTTCCAGGGGCGGCCGGAGTACCTGACGGCGGCGCGCGCCGCCTGCGCGTTGCCCGTCCTGCGCAAGGATTTCCTGTTCGAGCCCTATCAAGTCTACGAGGCCCGGGCCTGGGGCGCCGACTGCATCCTGGTCATCATGGCCTGCCTCGACGACGACGAGGCCGTCGCCCTGGTGGAGACGGCGCACCTCCTCGGGATGGACGTCCTGGTCGAGGTGCACGACGAGGCCGAGCTGGCGCGGGCGATCCCCCTCGGCACGGCGCTGATCGGCATCAACAACCGCAACCTTAAGACCTTCGAGGTCTCGTTCGAGACCGCGATCCGCCTGGCGCCGGGGATCCCGGCGGACCGGATCGCCGTGGCCGAGAGCGGCATCGGCGACCACGCCGACGTGGTCCGGCTGCGGGACAACGGCCTCGGCGTGGTGCTGGTCGGCGAGAGCCTGATGCGGCAGCCGGACGTCGCGGAGGCGGCCCGCGCCCTGCTGTTCGGCGCCGCGGAGGCCAAGGGCGGCAAGCCGCGGAAGAAGGCGTAAGGCATGCGGCCGGGCTCGACGCTGACCCATCTCGACACCAGCGGCGCGGCCAACATGGTCGACGTCACCGACAAGCCCGCCACCGACCGGACGGCCCGGGCGGAAGGCCAGATCGTGATGAGGCCGGAGACCCTGGCCCTGATCCGCGAGGGCGACGCCAAGAAGGGCGACGTGATCGGCACGGCCAGGCTCGCCGGCATCATGGCGGCCAAGCGCACCCACGAGCTGATCCCGCTCTGCCACCCGCTGCTGCTGTCGAAGGTGCGGGTCGAGTGCGAGCCCGACGACGCGCTCCCGGGCCTGCGCATCGCCGCCGAGGTCCGGGTCCAGGGCCCGACCGGCGTCGAGATGGAGGCGCTGACCGCCGTCTCGGTGGCGTGCCTGACGGTCTACGACATGGTGAAGGCGGTCGATCGCGGCATGCGGATCGAGGGGATCCGGCTGACCGCCAAGGACGGGGGCCGCTCGGGCACTTACCGGGCCCCGGCGGAATGAGCGGCCTGATCCCGGTCGCCGAGGCGCTGGCGCGGGTGCTCGCGAGCGTCGCCGCGCCGGTCGAGCCGGAGACCGTCCCGCTGGCGCAGGCCTGCGGCCGGACGCTCGCCGCGGACGTCGTCGCCTCACGGACCCAGCCGCCGTTCCCGGCCTCTGCCATGGACGGCTACGCCGTGCGCGGCGCCGACGCCGGGGAGGTCGGGGCGACCCTGCGGCTGATCGGCGCCAGCGCGGCCGGTCACGGCTTCTCCGGCCGCATCGGCCCGGGCGAGGCGGTCCGGATCTTCACCGGGGCGCCGGTGCCGGAGGGCGCGGACGCGATCCTGATCCAGGAGAACGCCGCCGCCGAGGCGGGCGCGGTGCGCGTCCTGGAGCCCGTGGAGACGGCGCGGTTCATCCGCCGGGCCGGCCTCGACTTCACCGCCGGCGAGACCCTGATCCCGGCCGGCATGAGCCTCGATGCGCGGCGGCTGGCGCTCGCCGCGGCGGCCGGTCATCCGCGCCTCCCGGTCCGCCGCCGGCCGCGCGTCGCGATCCTCGCCACCGGTGACGAGCTGGTGGAGGCGGGCGCGACGCCCGGCTGGGACCAGATCGTCGCCTCCAACAGCCTCGCGCTCGGTGCCCTCGCCGCCGAGGCGGGCGCCGACATCGTCGATCTCGGCATCGCGGGGGACGACCACGACGCCCTGGCGGACGCGTTCCGTCGCGCCCGCGCGGCGCGGGCCGACCTGCTGATCACCCTCGGAGGCGCCTCCGTCGGCGACCACGATCTGGTTCAGGCCGCCCTCGCCAAGGAGGGGTTGGAGCTCGGCTTCTGGAGGGTCGCCCTCCGGCCGGGCAAGCCGCTGATGCACGGCCGCCTCGGCGACATGCTGGTCATCGGCCTGCCGGGCAATCCGGTCTCGTCCATCGTGTGCGGGCTCCTGTTCGTGGTGCCCGCCATCCGCGCGCTCCAGGGTGATCCGCGGGCCGGTGCCGACCGGAGCGAGCCGGCGACGCTCGGCCGCGACATGCCGGAGAATGACGGCCGGGCCGACTACATGCGGGCGAGCCTCGCCCTCGAGCCCGACCGTCTACCGGTCGCGACCGCCGAGCGGCGTCAGGACTCGTCGATGCTCGCCGTCCTCGGACGGTCCGAAGCCCTGCTGATCCGCGCCCCGCACGCGCCGGCCGCGCGCGCCGGCGATCCCTGCCGGATCATCCGCCTCGATCGGCGCCTGCTCTGATCGTCAGGGCGCGACGCGCCAGACCTTGAGGGGACCGGGCACGTCCAGCGGCACCAGGCGCGCGCTCCCGGCCGCGCCCGCGGCGAGCCGCGTGGCGAACGCCGTCTCCGCCTGAAGGTTCTCGGCCGGCCGGGCCGGGCAGGCGACGAGGTAGCGGACGTCGAACGCCGTCAGCACCCGGTCGAGGTCGGCCTCGGTGCCGCCCAGCCCCTCGATCGCCGCTTTGAGGCCGGGAATGGCCCGGTGATAGGGCGCGGCAACGATCCTGTGCGGGGTGCGGAGGAGGATCGACGGCCCCATGAAGATCGGGGCGAGCACGGTGCCTTCCGGCAGGTGCGCCAGGGGGCGGACCGCGGCGTCGCCGAGGCAGGCATTCGTCTTGGCCGCGTCGGGCGCGGTGCGCAGGCCGGGCGCGAGGGTCTCCGCCAGGAGCGCCGGGATCATCCAGAGGCTGCTGACCATCGCGGCGCCGAGCAGCGCGACGGGCCAGCGCCGCGCCCCGGCCGGCAGGGCTGCCCGTGCCAGCGCGCGGTCGAGGACCACGCCCGCCACCAGCGGCACGAAGCCGGAGACGATGTAGAGTCCGCGGAACTGCGCGACGCCGAGGATCAGCCCCGGCCACAGGAACAGCGCGACCACCGACCAGGCCCGGCGTTCGGGGCCGCGCCACACCATCCCGGCGGCCGTGAGACTCGCGAGGATCACGACCGGGTAGAAGACCAGCGCCTCCCACTGGCCGCGGGCCACGAACTTCACCAGCGGCGCCATCTCGTTGACCGTGAGCAGCCAGTGGATCCGCACCAGCGGCGGCATGTCGGGGAACGGGCCGCCGAGGCAGGACGGGAAGGCGGCGGCGAACCCGACGAGCAAGACGCTTCCTACGAAGCCTGCGAGGGCGAGGCGCGCCGGAACCGTCGCGAGGCGCTCGCCCGCACCGGCGGCGATCGCGGCGAGGGTGAGGCCGCCCAGGGTGAGCCAGAGCCAGGGTGGCGAGAGCGCGTCGCAGTGGGAGACACCCCAGAGGGAGGGGGCCGTCTGGACAGCGAACAGCGCGGGGGCGGCGAGGCCGAGACCCATGCCGAAGCCCGCGAGCGACGCCAGCGCGGGCCGTCCGCGCAGGCACCAGTCGCCCGTGAGGAAGAGGGCCGCCAGCGCGACGAAGGGCAGGCCCTCGAGCCCGATCGCCAGCGACACGGCCGCCAGGATCCCGCTGATCAGGCCGGGTCGCAGGCCGCCGCGGATCATGCAGAAGGCGAGACCGAGGATCGAGAGAATCTGCAGATTGTGGTGGTCCACCCGCCCCGCCTGGAACTGGATCGTCACACCGAAGGTCTGCGTGGCCGCGATCACGGCCAGGAGCGCGGCACGGCTGCCGAAGCTGTGCCGGACGCCGCGATACAGGAGCCAGCCGTAGAGCCCGAAGAGCAACACGGGCCAGAGTGCCGCCGTCAGGCCCTCGGCGAGCGCGGGGCCCGTCAGGGGCGTGAGCGCCAGGATCAGGCCGGCGATGGGCGCGTCGACGAGGCGCGACCAGTGGCTCGGCACGCCGCCCGGGGGCAGGAATCGGTACTGGACGTTGTCGTACCAGCCCTGGCCGGCCAGCAGGTCGCGGACTTCCACGAGGCGCATCGCGTCGTCGGTATCCGGGACGCGCAGGTGCTGGACGGTTTCCCAAACCGCGTGGGGCGCGTTCATCGTCGCGATGCACAGGGCGGCGAGGATCCACAGCAGCGTGAGGGCCTCGATCCGCCCGCGCGGTCGGGAGAGGGGTAGCGCCGGAGCCGGCATGGTTGGTGGATCACCCGGGCGGGCGGTCGATGCCCTCGCCGGCATGCTCGCGCGGTTCCGCTTAACGCGCGGTCAAAGGGCACCGGATGCGCGGCCCGGCCGTCGAGCCGGCCCCGCGGCGCCAGCGATTCCTTAACCACGACCGGGCATCCTGGCGACCGGTCGGCGTCCTGCGCGTCGCGCGCCGCACCAATCGCCGGAGCATGGGATGAGCCACCACACCGAGACGCTGGTGATCGGCGCCGGGCCTGCGGGTCTGACTGCCGCCTACCTGCTGTCGAAGAAGGGCCGCTCCGTCACCGTCCTGGAGCGGGATCCGGCGCAGGTCGGCGGGATCTCGCGCACCGTCTCGCACAACGGCTACCTGTTCGACATCGGCGGCCACCGGTTCTTCTCGAAATCCCAGGCCGTGGTCGATCTCTGGGACGAGATCCTCCCCGACGACTTCATCGAGCGTCCGCGCCTGTCGCGGATCTACTATCGCGGGCGCTACTACGCCTACCCGCTGAAGGCCTTCGAGGCTCTGCGCAACCTCGGGATCCTCACCAGCGCGGCCTGCGTCGCCTCCTACCTCTACGCCCGCCTGCGGCCGGTGGCGGAGCCCAAGACCTTCCACGCCTGGGTCCGCAACCAGTTCGGCGAGCGCCTGTTCTCGATCTTCTTCAAGACCTACACCGAGAAGGTGTGGGGCATGTCGTGCGACGCGATCTCGGCCGACTGGGCGGCGCAGCGCATCAAGGGGCTCGACCTCGGCGCGGCGATCCGCGACGGCATCAAGCGGTCGCTGGGCCTGCGCAAGGCGCCGAAGGCCGGCGGCCCCGTCATCAAGACGCTGATCGAGTCGTTCCGCTATCCCCGCCGCGGCCCCGGCATGATGTGGGAGGCGGCCGCCGCCAAGATCCGCGCCCAGGGCGGGCAGCTGAAGCTCGACCGCGGCGTCGACTCCCTCAGCTACGATGCCGGCACCGGCATCTGGACGGTGGCGGCCCGCCGCTCGGACGGCAGCCGCGAGACCTTCACGGCCCGCAACGTCGTCTCGTCCGCGCCGGTCCGCGAGCTCGTCGATGCCATCCGCCCGCGGCCGCTCAGCACCTTCAACGCCCGGGCGCTGAAGTACCGCGACTTCCTGACGGTGGCGCTCATCGCCAAGTCGGACAAGAACTTCCCGGACAACTGGATCTACATCCACGACCCGTCGGTGAAGGTCGGCCGGGTGCAGAATTTCCGCTCCTGGTCGCCCGAGATGGTGCCGGACGCGGACCACACCTGCCTGGGCCTGGAGTATTTCTGCTTCGAGGGCGACGGCCTCTGGAACGCCGACGATTCGGAGCTGGTGGAGCTCGCCAAGCGCGAGATCGGTCAGATCGGCCTGATCGACCCGGCCGACGTCGTCGATGCCTGCGTGGTCCGCCAGCCGAAGGCCTACCCGGTCTACGACGAAGAGTATGCCGGCCACGTCGTCACCGTGCGGCGGGAGCTGGAGCGGGATTTCCCGAGCCTGCACCTCGTGGGCCGCAACGGCATGCACAAGTACAACAATCAGGACCACGCGATGATGACCGCGATGCTGACCGTGGAGAACATCCTCTGCGGCCGGCGCCGGCACGACGTCTGGCGGGTGAACGAGGACGCCGAGTACACCGAATCCGGCGTGTCCGGGGCCGACGTCGCCCTGGGCAGCGAGCGCCTCGTGCCGCGCAAGGTCGCCTGAGGCCAGTTCCGGTCGGCCTCCCGTCTTTGCGAGCGAAGCGAAGCAATCCAGGGCGGCGCTGAGCGCCTCGAAGTCGCGCTGCCCTGGGTCGCTTCGCTTCGCTCGCGATGACGGAGGGTGCGACCCCACTGAGGTGACGATCGGAAACCCCGCGGACAGCGACAGGGCTCCTGCCGCGTCACCGGCGCGGCTTGCCGGTCTCTGCGGCGCCCCTATCGTTCCTTCCCGGTAATGCCCTGGTCCAAGGGCCGCCGGGAGGATTCTATCGATGCGATCTCTGCTTCTCGCCGCGCTCTTCGCGGGCGTGGCCATGCCGGCGGCGGTGCTCCCCGCCCTGGCGCAGGGTGCGGCCCCTGCCGAGACCAAGGCCAAGACCGACGACCTCGAGAAGCTCCAGGGCTTCCACAGCACCGACACCCAGGCCGCCGCCGAGATCCCGCAGACCGGCCGCCGCCCCGACGCGATCCGCAAGAACCTGTCGAAGATCAAGCTGCCGGACGGCTTCAAGATCGACCTGTACGCGGTGGTGCCGGACGCCCGCGCCATCGCGGTCGGTCCCAATGCCGGGGTGCTGTTCGTCGGCACGCGCAAGAGCAAGATCTACACGGTCACCGACCGCGACAAGGACCGGGTCGCCGACGAGGTCCGCCCCTTCGCGCCGGGCATCACGTTCAAGATCCCGAACGGCGTCTGCTTCTCGAAGGACGGCGTGCTCACCGTGGTCGAGCAGAACCGCGTCCTGGCCTTCCCGGCCGCCGAGTTCTTCTACGAGAACCCGGACGTCGCCGCCGGCGTGCTGGTCAAGCAGGGACAGCTGATCCCGGCCTCCGAGGAGAGCTTCAACCACACCGCCCGGGTCTGCCGGGTCGGGCCGGACGGCAAGACCTACATCGCGCTCGGCCAGCCCTACAACGTGCCGCCCGCCGAGAAGGCGGACCTCTACAAGAAGACCGGCATCGGCGGCATCATCCGCATCGACGCCGACGGCAAGAACCGCGAGGTCTACGCGACCGGCATCCGCAACTCCGTCGGGATGGATTTCAATACCGACAAGTCGCTGTGGTTCACCGACAACCAGGTCGACGGCATGGGCGACGACAAGCCGCCGGGCGAACTGAACCGCTCCACCAAGGCGGGCGAGAATTTCGGCTTCCCGTGGTTCGGTGGCGGCTCGGTCCGCACGGTCGAGTACAAGGACCAGACTCCGCCGGCCGACGCCGTCGCCCCGCAGGCCGAGCTGCCGCCGCACGCGGCCGATCTCGGCATGACCTTCTACAACGGCAAGCAGTTCCCGGCCGCCTACAAGGGCGGGATCTTCATCGCCGAGCACGGCTCGTGGAACCGCACCGAGCCGGTGGGTGCCCGGGTGATGTTCGCCAAGCTCGGGGCCGACGGGAAGGTCGAGTCGGTCAAGCCGTTCGCGGAAGGGTGGCTCACCGGCGACGGCGAGTATCTCGGCCGCCCGGTGGACGTCGCGGTGATGCTCGACGGCTCGCTGCTGGTCTCGGACGATTCCGCCGGGGCGATCTACCGGATCTCCTACGAGAAGTAGTCTGTTGTGACCTGGCGCCTCTCCTTGCGCGAGGCGCCAGGTCGCGGAAAGCCGCAACGCGCCCTCTCTGACGTGCGGGAGGGGGCGCGCGTCCCGTTCCGACGCGAGCGGGCAAGTCTTCACTGATCTCAGAGTTCGAGCCCGCCCGATGATCCGCCCGCTTCTCGTCCTCGCCGCCACCCTCGTCCCGCTCTCGGCGCAGGCCGGCGACGCGGCCGCGGGCAAGAAGCGCGCGACCGCCTGCCAGACCTGCCACGGCATGGACGGGCTCTCGAAGCTGCCGGAGGCGCCGAACCTTGCCGGGCAGGTTGAGCCCTACCTCGTGAAGGCGCTCACCGAGTACCGCGACGGCAAGCGGCAGAACGAGATCATGAACGTCGTGGCGAAGGAACTGTCGGACGCCGACATCGCCAATCTGGCGGCGTACTACGCGGGCATCCAGATCGACGTGCTGCCGCCGGGGTAAGCGGCACCACCGTCATTGCGAGCGCAGCGAAGCAACCCAGGGCGGCGGGCCATTGACGAGCGTCGCGCACCTGGTTTGCTTCGCTCCGCTCGCAATGACGCGGTGGATCAATCGTCCATCTTCAGGGCGGCGATGAACGCCTCCTGGGGTATCTCGACGCGCCCGAACTGGCGCATCTTCTTCTTGCCTTCCTTCTGCTTGTCGAGAAGCTTGCGCTTGCGCGAGATGTCGCCGCCGTAGCATTTGGCGGTGACGTCCTTCGACAGCGCCCGGATGGTCTCGCGGGCGATGATCTTGCCGCCGATCGCCGCCTGGACGGGGATCTGGAACAGGTGGCGGGGGATCAGGTCCTTCAGCTTCTCGCACATGGCCCGGCCGCGCGACTCGGCGCGGGTGCGGTGGACCAGCATCGAGAGGGCGTCCACCGGCTCGGCATTCACCAGGATCGACATCTTCACGAGGTCGCCCTCGCGGTAATCCGACACGTGGTAGTCGAACGAGGCGTAGCCCTTCGAGATCGACTTCAGCCGGTCGTAGAAGTCGAAGACGACCTCGTTCAGCGGCAGGTCGTAGACCACCATGGCGCGCTTGCCGACGTAGTTGAGGTCGATCTGCACGCCGCGGCGGTCCTGGCAGAGCTTCAGCACGCCGCCGAGATACTCGTCGGGCGTCAGGATCGTGGCGCGGATCCACGGCTCCTCGATCGTCTCGATCTTCATGATGTCCGGCATGTCGGCCGGGTTGTGCAGCTCCTTGGTCTCGCCGTCGCGCATCTTCAGGTGGTAGACCACCGAGGGCGCCGTGGAGATCAGGTCGAGGTTGAACTCGCGCTCCAGCCGCTCCTGGATGATCTCCAGGTGCAGGAGCCCGAGGAAGCCGCAGCGGAACCCGAAGCCCAGCGCCGCCGACGTCTCCATCTCGTAGGAGAACGAGGCGTCGTTGAGCCGGAGCTTGCCCATGGCGGAGCGCAGGTTCTCGAACTCGGCCGCGTCTACCGGGAACAGGCCGCAGAACACCACCGCCTGGACCTCCTTGAAGCCCGGCAGCATCTCGGTGGTCTGGCGCTCGTCCTCGGAGATCGTGTCGCCGACGCGGGTGTCGGCCACCTCCTTGATCGAGCCGGTGAAGAAGCCGACCTCGCCCGGGCCCAGCGCGTCGATGTCGGCCATCTTCGGCCGGAACACACCGATCCGGTCGACGCCGTAGACGGCGTCGGCGCCCATCATGCGGATGGTCATGCCCTTCTTGAGGGTGCCGTCGATGATCCGCACCAGCACGACGACGCCGAGATAGGCGTCGTACCAGCTGTCCACGAGCAGCGCCTTCAAGGGCGCGTCGCTCCTGCCCTTCGGCGGCGGCAGGCGGGTGACGATCGCCTCGAGCACAGCCTCGATGTTGAGGCCGGTCTTGGCCGAGATCGGCACGGCATCGGAGGCGTCGAGGCCGATCACCTCCTCGATCTGCTCCTTGACCCGGTCCGGCTCGGCGGCGGGCAGGTCGACCTTGTTGAGGACCGGGACGATCTCGTGGTTGGCGTCGAGCGCCTGGTAGACGTTGGCGAGCGTCTGCGCCTCGACACCCTGCGAGGCGTCGACCACCAGGAGCGAGCCCTCGCAGGCGGCGAGCGAGCGCGAGACCTCGTAGGCGAAGTCCACGTGGCCGGGCGTGTCCATCAGGTTCAGGACGTAGTCCTTGCCGTCCTGGGCCTTGTACTCCAGGCGCACGGTCTGCGCCTTGATGGTGATGCCGCGCTCCTTCTCGATGTCCATCGAGTCGAGCATCTGCTCGCTCATGTCGCGGAGCGCGACCGTGCCGGTGGCCTGGATCAGCCGGTCGGCCAAGGTCGATTTGCCGTGGTCGATATGCGCGACGATCGAGAAGTTGCGGATGGTGTCGATCGGGGCTGTCATCGGCATTCCGTTCGGGCGCGCGCCGGCGCGCACCGTCTGACGTCGGGACGTGTTCGGATGGAGCGGCTCCCGCGCGAGATAGCAGCGCGGCGGGAAGGCGCCAAGCGCGGCCTGAGCGCCCGGGGGGAGAGCGGGCCCGGTCGGTGATCGCACGCAAGCGAACGGGGGCCGGAACGAGCCGGCCCCCGGGTCACGATCGTGTCTGGCGCCGAGGAGCGATCCGGCTCAGCGACCGCGGTCGCGGATCAGTCGCTCGATCTCGGCCTCGCCGTGGGAGCGCGCCTTGGCCTCGGTCGGATGCTTCCGGTCCGAGCGCTGGTGCAGCTTGCCGTGCTTGCGGATGCTCCACTGGAACAGGGAGCCGCTCTCGCCGACCGGCTCCACGTCGAGGCTGAAGGGGTAGGTATCTGTCTGGGTATCGCTCATGGGGCCGATATGGGGCGGTCAGCGACCTTTCGCCATGCCTGATCGCCAAGTCCTTGCGCGTTTACGCGTCCGCACCGGTCGCGCGCGCCCGCGCGGCCATGGCAACGAGGCTTTTGCGCAGCGCACCCATGTCGGTGACGCGCTCCGGATAGGGGACGCGCACCGTGCGGTCGGCCGCCATCAGGTCCATGCCCTCGGGGTCGAGGCCGGTGAGTCGCCAGGGCAGGTCGGCCGCGCCGCCGGCGCCGGCAGCGTAGAGCGCCAGCGCGTCGGCGTGGTCGGCGTTCATGTGCTCGACGGCGCCCCGCTCGCCCGCCACGATCGCCTGCGCGTCCGAGAGGTCGAGGAGGAGCTGGTCGCGGGTCAGGGTCGCGGCCTTGGCGAAGCCGCCATTGAGGTGGCCGGCCTCCGGCGCCAGGGCGAAGAAGCCGAAATCCGGGAAATCGGCGTAGAGCTTGGCCTTCGGGTGCCGGGCCAGGAACCGCTCCCGGGCCCGCGCCTCGGCGGTCTGCAGAGCGCGTCCGACCACCGTCAGGCGGGGATGGGCGAGGGGATCGCCCTTGCCGCCCTGCGAGAACAGCAGCGAGCAGCGCGGGTCGGCGAGCAGGTTGCGGGTGTGGGCCGACAGCCGCGACAACAGCATCAGCGGCGTGCCGTCCGCGTCGGTGGCGATGGTGACGAGGGAGGCGAAGGGCGTGCCGTCCGGCTCCAGGGTCGCGAGCGCCCCGGACCGGACGCTGCGCAGGAGCGTGCGCGCCAGGCCGATCGCGTCGAACGGCGCCGCCTCGGCCGGCAGCGGACGGGCCGGTCCGCCCGCGCCGGGACCCGTGTCGATCGTCTCGCCCATGCGCGATTCCTCCCCTCCGGACAGCCGCCCGGTTTCGCCGCCACGTTAGCGGCGCAGCGTCGGCGGCGCGAGGCACCGCGACCGCGTCAGATGGGCCGCGGAAGGACCGGTGCGCTCCCGTGTTACGGCCAAGCTATGACCGCCGCTCGCTTTTTCCGATCGGCCGTACTAAAGCACCTGTCCCTTTGCGTGTGCCGGGCTGCGCCCAAACTGCCCGGTTCGCGTTTTTGTCTGCCCCCTCGGGGCCGGGACGTGGCGCGGCCTGTGCGAAGAGCCGGGACCGCGCCTGAGCCCGTTCAGTCAGGGACCGCGCATGCCGACCATCGCCCTCGTCGACGACGACCGGAACATCCTCACCTCTGTGTCGATCGCGCTGGAGACCGAAGGCTACCGCATCCAGACCTACACGGACGGGGCCTCCGCGCTGGACGGTCTGCGCCACTCCCCGCCCGATCTCGCGATCTTCGACATCAAGATGCCGCGCATGGACGGGATGGAGCTTCTCCGACGCCTGCGGCAGAAATCTGACCTTCCCGTGATCTTTCTGACGTCGAAGGACGAGGAGATCGACGAGCTGTTCGGCCTCAAGATGGGCGCGGACGACTTCATCCATAAGCCGTTCTCGCAGCGCCTGCTGGTGGAGCGGGTGAAGGCGGTGCTCCGGCGCTTCGCCAAGGAGGCCCCCGGCAGCACGCCCCGCGGCGAGGCCGAGGTCGCGGCCCGGTCGCTCGAGCGCGGCGCGCTGATGATGGATCCCGAGCGGCACACCTGCACGTGGAAGGGCGAGCCGGTGACGCTGACGGTCACGGAGTTCCTGATCCTCCAGGCGCTCGCCCAGCGCCCCGGCGTCGTGAAGAGCCGCAACGCGCTCATGGACGCGGCCTACGACGACCAAGTCTACGTCGATGACCGGACCATCGACAGCCACATCAAGCGGTTGCGGAAGAAGTTCAAGGTCACCGACCAGAGCTTCGACATGATCGAGACGCTCTACGGCGTCGGCTACCGCTTCAAGGAGGCGTGATCTCCAGGATCAGCCCCGTGGCCGCACGTACCCAGACCCAGACCGAGGATGCCCCGCCCCGCGCCTCCCTGGCCCAGACCCTGTCCCGACCGCTCGGCTGGCCCCGCGCCGTGTGGGAGGCGGTCGGCCAGCGCGCCTCGTCGAGCCTGACGCGCCGCATCGTCGTCCTCAACCTCGTCGGGCTGATCGCGCTCCTCGTCGGGTTCCTCTACCTCAACCAGTTCCGCCAGGGCCTGATCCAGGCCCGGATCCAGAGCCTCGCCATCCAGGGCGAGATCATCGCGGGGGCGATCGCCGCCTCGGCCTCGGTGGACACCGACACGATCCGCATCGATCCCGACAAGCTGCTCCAGCAGCAGGCCGGCGAGGCGGCGGAGGAGGAATCGCAGCCGCTCGCCTTCTCGCTGAACCCCGAGAAGGTGGCGCCGCTGCTGTCGCGCCTCGTGACGCCGACGGGCAACCGCGCCCGGGTCTACGACCAGGAGGGCGGCCTCCTGTTCGACACCCGCACCCTGTTCAAGCGCGGCGATGCCAGCCGGCCCGACCCGCTCGAGCCGAAGCCCCACAAGCCCGGCATCCTCGAATCCGCCTTCGAGGCGGTCCAGTCCAAGCTCGGCGGCCTGTTCCGCAGCCGGTCCGAGACCACCGAGGAGACGGGGCCGGTGAACGGGCACTCGCTCCGGGAGGTCCAGGCGGCGCTCGGCGGCAACCGCGGCAGCCTCGTGCGCCGGAACAAGCTCGGTGAGACCACCGTCTCGGTGGCGGTGCCGATCCACCGGGCGGGCTCGGTCCGCGGCGCCCTCCTGATCTCGACTCAGGGCGACGCCATCGACCGGGTCATCGCTTCGGAGCGGTTCGGTCTGCTGCAGGTCTTCCTCGTCGCCTCGGCGGTGATGGTGGTGCTCTCGTTCCTGCTGGCGGGTGCGATCGCGGGACCGGTCCGCCGCCTCGCGGAGGCCGCCGAGAAGGTCCGCATGGGTATCAAGACCCGCGAGGAGATCCCGGACTTCACCGAACGTACGGACGAGATCGGCCACCTGTCGGGCGCCCTGCGCGACATGACTCAGGCCCTCTACCGGCGAATCGACGCGATCGAGAGTTTTGCGGCGGATGTCAGCCACGAGTTGAAGAACCCGCTGACCTCGCTCCGCAGCGCGGTCGAGACACTGCCGCTCGCCAAGACCGACGAGTCCCGTGGCCGGCTGATGGCGATCATCCAGCACGACGTGAAGCGCCTCGACCGTCTGATCAGCGACATCGCCGACGCCTCGCGCCTCGACGCGGAGCTCGCCCGCGCCGAGGCCCGGCGCGTCGATCTCCGGCGGCTGCTCACCACCGTCGTGTCGGTCGCCAACGAGCGCCGGCGCCCGAAGGATTGCCTGATCCAGCTCGACGTCGAGGCGACGGGCTCGGAGCAGGACGCGCCGTTCACGATTATCGGCCACGACAGCCGGCTCGGGCAGGTGGTCAACAACCTCCTCGACAACGCCCGCTCGTTCTCGCCGACCGACGCGAAGGTCCGGGTCGTGCTGCGCCGCGTGCGCGGCGAGGTCGAGATGATCTGCGAGGACGAGGGACCTGGCATCCCGGAGCACGCCCTGGAACGGATCTTCGAGCGCTTCTACACCGACCGGCCGGAGCAGGGTTTCGGCCAGAACTCCGGCCTCGGCCTGTCGATCTCCCGCCAGATCGTCCAGGCCCATCGCGGCACGATCCGCGCCGAGAACCGGCCCGGCGCCCCCGACGAGGACGGCGAGCCGACGGTGCGCGGCGCCCGCTTCATCGTGCGCCTGCCGGCGGCGCCGCGGCAGCTCCACGCCTGATGGTCACCCTGCACGGCGCCTGCATCGCGCTGTGCGGGGCCGGCATCCTGATTCGGGGTCCCTCGGGCGCGGGCAAGTCCAGCCTCGCGCTCCTGCTCGCCGCCGCGCCGGACGGCGCCTTCGTGGCGGACGACCGGGTCGTCTGCGCGATTCGCGACGGGCGAATCACGGCCGGTCCCCATCCCGCGCTCGCCGGACGTGTCGAGGTCCGCGGCCAGGGAATCCTGTCGGCGGCCGATCTCGGCCTGGCGGTGCGGCCGGAGGCGGTGCTGCATCTCGCCGTCGACCTGGTGGAGACGGCACCGCGCTTGCCCGAGCCGCCGGAACCCGCCGACATCCTCGGACTCGCCGTTCCGCGCCTCGTCCTCGATCGGGGTGCGCGGGCGGCCAGCCTCGCACCGCTCCTGGTTCGTGCGGCGCTGCGAAAGCCGCGGCCGTGACTTCGCAGCCGCACAGGCGCCTCGATTCGCTCAAGACTGGTATCCCCCATGGCGCACACGTGGCGGCCGTGGCATGATCGCACCAATGTCCGGGCAAAAAAGTCGCGATCGCCTTGTGGGGGGCTGTGCGATGCACAACATGGCGGCACACACAGGACGTTGGAACACGTGTCGATGATTGGCATGGTGCTCGTCACCCACGGACTCCTGGCGACCGAGTTCAAGGCCGCGCTGGAGCACGTGGTCGGTCCACAGGATCAGATCGAAACGATCACGATCGGGCCGGAGGACGATATGGAGCTGCGACGCCGGGACATCATGTCCGCGGTCTGTCGCGTGAATACCGGGGACGGTGTGGTGGTGCTGACCGACATGTTCGGGGGCACGCCGTCGAACCTCGCGCTGTCCTGCATGAACGGCGGTTCGGTCGAGGTCGTGGCGGGGATCAACCTGCCGATGCTGATCAAGCTGGCCAGCGTCCGCGACGAGGAGAAGCTCGGCGACGCCGTGCTGCACGCGCAGGAAGCCGGCCGCAAATACATCAACGTCGCTTCGCGCGTCCTGGCGGGCAAGTAGTTCTCCGGGATCAAGCTTCCAGGACAGCCGCCGGCGGAGCCGCGCGCCGCGCGCTCACGGTGATTCCCACCGATGCCGCGATCACCAGCGCGATCGCCAGCCACTGGACGGCGCTGATTCGCTCTCCCAGCAGGACCAGACCCGCGCAGGCCGCCACGGCGGGCTCCAGGCTCATCAGCACGCCGAAGCTCTTGCGGTCCAGGCGGCGCAGGGCGACCATCTCCAGCGAGTAGGGCAGGGCGCTCGACAGCAGCGCTACCGCGAAGCCGGCGATGAGGAGTCCGGGCGCGAGCAGGGCCGGTCCGGCCTCCGCCACGCCGAACGGCGCCACGACGAGGGCCGCCGTCAACATGCCCAGGGACACGGCCTGGCCGCCGTCGATCCGCCCCGCGCGCTGCCCGAACAGGATGTAGAGCGCCCAGCACAGGGCCGCGCCGAGATCGAGGGCGACGCCGACCGGGTCGAGGCCGTCCGCGCCGGCGATCGGCAGCAGCAGCGCGAGCCCGGCCACCGCCACGCCGATCCACAGGAAATCCGAGCGGCGGCGCGACGCGATCAGCGCGACCGCCAGCGGCCCGACGAACTCGATGGCCACGGCCGGTCCGAGCGGCAGCCGTGCCAGCGCGAGGTAGAACAGGAGGTTCATCAGCCCGAGGGCCGTCCCGTAGAGGGCGATCCAGCCGGCCTCGTGTGCCGGAAGGCTGCGCCGCCAGGGCCGCCAGACGGCGATCAGGATCAGCGCCGAGAAGCCGACCCGGAGGGCCGAGGTCCCCGCCGCGCCGAGCGCCGGGAACAGGCTCTTGGCGAAGGTCGCGCCGCACTGGAGCGACACCATGCCGGTGACCAGCGCCGCCACGGACAGCACCGTATCGCCGAGGCCGAACCTGTTGCGTGACACGGGGGCGACATTCCTGAGGACCGGGACCCGGCGCGGGCATAGCAGATGCCGGGGCCGCCGCGGCCCACGCTCGGCCTCATGGCACACGCCATCCGCGCGCACGGCTCGTTGTCCCGGGCCAGCGGAGCGTCCGCCGGCCCGGCGTCGTCCGTGACAGGCCCTTACAGGATGAAGCGGCTCAGATCCGCGTTCGAGGCCAGATCCTGCACCCGGTCGCGCACGTAGGCCGCGTCGATCGGCACCGTCTCGCCGGACCGATCGGTGGCGGTGAAGGAGATCTCGTCGATCACCCGCTCCAGCACCGTCTGGAGCCGGCGCGCGCCGATATTCTCCACCGAGGAGTTTACCTCCACGGCGACCCGCGCGAGGGCGTCCACGGCGTCGTCGGAGAAGGTGAGGGTGACACCCTCGGTCTCCATCAGCGCGACCGTCTGCTTGAGAAGGCTCGCCTCGGTGGCGGTCAGGATCTGCTTGAAATCGTCCACCGTCAGCGGCTGCAATTCCACCCGGATCGGCAGGCGGCCCTGCAGTTCGGGGAGGAGGTCCGCCGGCTTCGAGACGTGGAAGGCGCCCGAGGCGATGAACAGCACGTGGTCGGTCTTTACCGGCCCGTGCTTGGTCGCGACGGTCGTGCCCTCGATCAGCGGCAGCAGGTCGCGCTGCACGCCCTCGCGCGAGACGTCGCCGGACGAGCGGCCCTCGCGGGCGCAGATCTTGTCGATCTCGTCGAGGAAGACGATGCCGTTGTTCTCGACCTCGCGGATCGCCTCGCGGACGAGCGCCTCGTCGTCGACCAGCTTGTCGGATTCCTCGGCCATCAGCGGCGCGTAGGCGTCCCGCACCAGCACACGGCGCGGCTTGCCGCGCTGGCCGCCGAGCGCCTTGCCGAGCATGTCGCCGATGTTGATCGCGCCCATCGAGGCGCCCGGAACGCCGGGAATCTCGAACATCGGCATGCCCGCGGGGGCGCCGGAGGTCAGTTCCAGCTCCACTTCCTTGTCGTCGAGCTCGCTGTTGCGGAGCTTGCGCCGGAAGCTGTCGCGGGTAGCCTGGCTCGCCGTCGAGCCGACCAGCGCGTCGAGGATCCGGTTCTCCGCGGCCGCCTCGGCCTTGGCCTTGACGCCCTCGCGCTTGACCTGCCGCGTCAGGCCGATCGCCACCTCGACGAGGTCGCGGACGATCTGCTCGACGTCGCGCCCGACGTACCCGACCTCGGTGAATTTGGTCGCCTCGACCTTGAGGAACGGCGCGTTGGCGAGCCGGGCGAGGCGGCGGGCGATCTCGGTCTTGCCGCAGCCGGTCGGCCCGATCATCAGGATGTTCTTGGGTGCGACCTCCTCGCGGAGCGGACCGGTCAGCTGCTGGCGCCGCCAGCGATTGCGCAGCGCGATCGCCACGGCGCGCTTGGCGTCGTGTTGCCCGACGATGAACCGATCGAGCTCGGACACGATCTCGCGGGGAGAGAACGTCGTCACCGCTTTGCCATCCCTGTTCCCGGCCCGAAAACGGCCCCGCGCCGGGAATGGGGTCGCGCGCGGCCCCGCGCAAGGGGCCACGCGTCGGCCGGTCGCCGCCTCAGTGCGCCGCCGGGACCGCCGCGGCGTCGCCCTTGTCGTGCCGGCCGAACCGCTCCAGCAGGGTCGCGCTGGCCTCGTTGAGGCCGATGACCGCCACGTCGCGGCCCCGGGCGCGGGCCTTGAGCACCACCCGGTCGAGGGCCGCAATGGCCGAGATGTCCCAGAAATGCGCCGCGTGGACGTCGATGACGAGGCGCTCGACCGGCTCCAGCACGTCGATCGCCTCCGAGAAAGTCCCCGCCGAGGCGAAGAACACCTGCCCGGTGACGGTGTAGGTCCGGGTGCGGCCGTCGGCCGAGAGGGCGGACGTGATCCGGTTGAGCCGGGCGACCTTGCCGGCGAAGAACACGCCGGACAGCAGCACGCCGACCAGCACGCCGATCGCGAGATCCTTGGTGGCGACCACGACCAGGACGGTCGCCAGCATCACCGCCGAGGAGGGCAGAGGGTTGGTGCGCAGCCGCAGCAGCGAGCGCCACGAGAAGGTGTTGATCGAGACCATGATCATCACGGCCGTCAGCGCCGCCACCGGCACGACGGCCAGCAGGTCCTGCAGTGCCACGAGGAGCACCAGCAGGAACGCGCCGGCCACGAGCGTCGAGAGGCGGCCGCGGGCGCCCGACGAGACGTTGATCACCGACTGGCCGATCATCGCGCAGCCGCCCATGCCGCCGAACAGGGCCGAGGTCATGTTGGCCACACCCTGGCCCATGCACTCGCGATTCTTGTCGCTGGCCGTGTCGGTCATGTCGTCGACGATCTGCGCCGTGAGCAGGCTCTCCAGCAGGCCGACCGCGGCGAGCGTCGCCGCGTAGGGCAGGAGGATCCGCAGGGTCTCGAGGGTGAGGGGCACGTCCGGCAGGGCGAAGCTCGGCAGCGTCGAGGGTAGGGCGCCGAGATGGGCGACCGTGCGCACGTCGAGGTGGAAGATCGCGGTGATCGCCGTCAGCACCGCGATGGCGACGAGCGGCGACGGGATCGCGCGGGTGATCCGCGGGAATCCGTAGATGATCGCCAGACCGAGGGCGATCAGCCCGTAAGTCGCCGGCGTGACCCCGGTGAGCTCGGGCAACTGCGCCAGGAAGATCAGGATCGCCAGCGCGTTGACGAAACCGGTCATCACCGATTGCGAGACGAACCGCATCAGCCGGCCCAGCCTGAGCAACCCGGCCAGGATCTGGATGACGCCCATCAGGATCGTGGCGGCGAAGAGGTACGGGACGCCGTGCTCGCGCACGAGGTCGACCATCACCACCGCGGTCGCGGCGGTGGCGGCCGAGACCATGGCCGGGCGACCGCCGGCGAAGGCGATGGTGCAGGCGATGACGACCGAGGCGTAGAGGCCGACCTTCGGGTCGACCCCGGCGATGACCGAGAAGCCGATGGCCTCTGGGATCAGCGCGAGGGCGACGACGATCCCCGACAGGGTGTCGCCGCGCAGGTTGGAGGTCCACGACCGGAGATATCCGGCGTTCCGGGCTGCGTGTGTTGACATCGATGAATCCGCACGAGCGGCGTGCCCGCGTCGCTGGCGGGTCAGAGCGCGTCTCGAATGCGTGGTCCGGCGGATCGGCGGCCGGAAGAGCCACCCGGGCTTTCACCGGGTCCTTGCGAATGCGCCGACCCTAGGGGCGCACGCGCTGCAATGCAACAACGTGGCGGGAAACGCTCGGCGACGCTTCCGTCATCGCGGGTCCGGCTCCGCGGTTCCGAAATGACGGGCGCGTCGGTCCGGCCACCTCAGGCCGCGCGGACCTGGGTCACGAAGCCCGCGACCTCACCGCCGAGCCCGTTCGAGCGGCGCGCGATGTCGGCGGCGGCGTCGAGGACTTCCGCGGCGCTGGCGCCCGTCTCGCGGGCCGCGCCCAGAACCAGCGCCATCGTGTCCGTGACGGCGCGGGTACCGCTGGCGGCTTCGGAGACGCTGCGGGCGATCTCCTGGGTCGCCAGCTGCTGCTCCTCGACGGCGGCGGCCACGCCGAGGGCGATCCCGTGGACCTGCTCGATCGTGCCGCCGATCTCCTCGATCGCCGCGACGGCGTCGTGGGTCGCGGTCCGCATCGCGGCGATCTGCCCGGCGATCTCCTCGGTGGCCTTGGCGGTCTGCGTCGCGAGATCCTTCACCTCGGTGGCGACGACCGCGAAGCCGCGCCCGGCCTCGCCGGCCCGTGCCGCCTCGATCGTGGCGTTGAGCGCCAGCAGGTTGGTCTGCCCGGCGATGGTGGAGATGAGGGAGACGACCTGCCCGATGCCGTCGGCGCTGCGGGCTAGGGCCTGGACGCTTGCCCGGGTCCGCCGCGTCGCCTCGACGGCGCTCTCGGCGGCCGTCGAGGTCTGGGTCACCTGGACGCCGATCTCGCTGGCGGTGGCGGCGAGCTCCTCGGTGGCGGCGGCGACGGCCTCGACGTTGTGGGCCGTCGTCTCGGCGGCGCGGGTGACCGCCTGCGACTGCGTGCCGGCGTGCTCGGCGTTGCCCGCCATGGTCGCGGCGGCACGCTCCAGCCCGGCGGCGGCCCCGGCGAGGTGCTCGACGAGTCCGCCGATGCTGCCCTGGAACCGCTCGGCGAGCCCGGCCATCTCGGCGCGCTTGCGCGTCGCCGTGTCGGCCTCCAGCCGCTGGTGCTCGTGCCGCAGGCCCTCGGCCTCCCGCATCGTGTCGCTGAAGACCTGCATGCTCGTCCAGATCGCGCCGATCTCGTCGCGTCCCGGCTTGACGGCGGGCAGGGTGTGGTCGCCGCGCGAGAGGCGCTGGATCGCGTCCGAGACCGCCCGCAGCGGCCGGGCGATCTGCCGCTGACCGATGAGCAGGCCGAGGGCGCAGCAGATCACGGTGCCGATCAGGGCGAGGCCGAGCAGGAGGAGGGTGCGCGTCTCGAACAGGGCCTGGGTGTCGGCCTTGATCGCCGCCATCTCGCCCCGGCCCTGCTTCACCAGGGCGTCGATGCTGGCCTGGAAGGCCTTGCGGTTTGCCCGGTTGGCGTCGTTGAACCCGAGCTCCGCGGCCGCCTTGGGGCCGGTCGTGTCGCCCGCGTCCGCGAGGGCGCTGCGGAGGGCGCGGAACGCGTCGGCGTTGCGCACCATCGTCTCGAAGAGCGGCCGCTCGGCCTCGGTCACCCGCGGTGCCCAGTCGGCCCGCAGCGCGTCCATCTCGGCGAGACCCTTGCGGATCCCGGCGGTGTACTTCGCGGCTTCCGCGCGGTCGGCGGAGGCGTAGACGCCGCGCGAGTCCATGGTGACTTCGGCGGCGAGGCGGTTGAAGTTCGCGGCGTCGAGCGCCCGGATCGACGCGCTCTCGACGCTCGTCAGCGATCGCTCGAAGCTCTTCAGCGTCGCGACGCTGACTCCTGCCACGACCAGCGTCGTCAGGCTGCAGGCGCCGACGAAGCTCAGGAGTTTTCCGCCGATTTTCATTGCTATCCGACCGTCGAGACGCGATTGGCGTCAAAATGCCGGTTATTCGTCAAGACGTCGTAAACTGAGCTGATCCGGAATTATTTGTCACGCCTCTGAGCAGGGTCCTTATGAGGAAGGGGCGCGGCGGGCGCCGCGCCCGACCCGATCAGGCCGCCCGAACGGTGTCGAGGAAGCGGCTGACCTCCGCAGTCAGGTGCTCGGATTGCCGGGACAGCTCCGAGGCCGCGTCGAGAACCTGGCCGGCGGCGACGCCGGTCTCCTCGGCCGCGCCGGCGACGCCGGAGATGTTGCTCGTGACCTCGCCGGCGCCGACGGCCGCCTGCGCGACGTTGCGGACGATCTCCTGGGTCGCCGCACCCTGCTCCTCGACCGCGGCGGCGATCGAGGTGGCGACGCCGCTGATCTCGCGGATCCGGTCCGTGATGCCGGCGATCGACGTCACCGCCTGCCCGGTCGAGGCCTGGATCTGCGCGATCTGGCCGGAGATCTCGTGCGTCGCCTTGGCAGTCTGCTCGGCCAGGGCCTTCACCTCGGAGGCGACGACCGCGAAGCCCTTGCCGGCGGCCCCGGCGCGGGCCGCCTCGATGGTGGCGTTGAGGGCAAGCAGGTTGGTCTGGCCGGCGATGTTGGAGATCAACCCGACCACGTCGCCGATCCGCGACACGGAATTGCTCAGTTCCTGGACGAGTGCGCCGGTCTGATCGGCGTCGGAGACGGCCCGCTGCGCCAGATGCGCCGAGCCGTCCACCTGCCGGCCGATCTCCTGCACCGACGAGCCGAGTTCCTCGGCCGCGGCCGCGACGGTGTTGACGTTGGAGGCGGCCTCCTCGGCGGCCGCCGCGACCGTGTTCGACTGGCTCGAGGTCTGGGACGCCGTCGCCGACATGGTCCGGGCGGTCGCCTGCAGCTCGGTGGCCGAGGACGAGACCATGCCGACGATGCCGCCGACCGCGCGATCGAAGCTGTCGGCGAGTTCGATCATGGTCCGGCGCCGCTCGGCCGCGGCGGCCGCGTCGTCGATCCGCTTCATCTCGGCCTCCTCCGCGGCCTTCTTGGCGACCATCGCCTTGATCCCGTCCACGGCACGCCCGACCGCGCCGATCTCGTCGCCGCGGGCGGCCTCCTTGATCTCGGCCTCGATCTCGCCGCGGGCCATGCGCTGCAGCACGGCCACGAGGCGGCCGAGGGGGCGGGTCAGCATGGCGAAGACGAGGAAGGCCAGCAGCCCCGCGATGACGACGCTGGCGACGCTGCCGAGCAGGCTCGCGAGGTAGGCGGCGCCGAAGGAGCGCGCCTGCTCGTCGCTTCGGGCGGCGAGGAGGTCGCGCT
Organism: Methylobacterium sp. UNC300MFChir4.1; assembly: GCF_900110155.1. Taxonomy (NCBI): domain Bacteria; kingdom Pseudomonadati; phylum Pseudomonadota; class Alphaproteobacteria; order Hyphomicrobiales; family Methylobacteriaceae; genus Methylobacterium; species Methylobacterium sp. UNC300MFChir4.1. The sequence continues at coordinate 703,016 of NZ_FOCS01000001.1, forward strand.
CCGCTTTCTCGGCCTCGCCGATCTTGGCGCGCAGGGCGTCCATGGACGCCTTGCCGGCGCCGCTCGCCTCGATCTGCCGGGCCTTGTCGAGGTTCCCCGCCTCGACGAGGGCCATCTCCTTGGCGGCGATATCGTTCGACCATGTCTCCGCCGAGCCGCGCACGGCCTCCAGGCGCGCCTGCTGGGCGGCGTTGTCGGCGGTGAGCGACTTGGCGCTCTCCAGCGACACCTTGAAGGACTTCTGGCCGGCGCGGAGCGGCTCCAGAAATTTCGGATCGCCCGCGATCAGGTAGCCGCGCAGGCCGGTCTCCTGATTGACCATCGCCTGCGTGAGGCCGTCGAGGGCGGAGATGACCTGATAGGAGTGCTCCGTGAGATGATTGACGCGCTCGATCGAAGACAGGTGAATGTATCCGATGGCGCTGATCCCCACCGTGACCGCCGCCAGGCTGCCGAATGCGGCAGTCAGCTTCGTTACGATCCGGACATCGTTGATCGAGCGCATAGTTAGTCCCCAGGGCCCCATTCGGGAATTCGGATTTGGTTCCCTGGCGGTTGTGATAAATTATACGCTGTAAATTTTCTCTTACAGCGGGCTGTATCGCCCGGATGAACCCGGTTGAACGGCGGTTGAAAACCTGCTGTCAGCAATCGAGCGTCGGTGATCGTCCCGCGCACTGTTGTCGTCGGCGAGTACAACCTGAGATAAGAGGCGCCGGGCCGGATTTCGTTGCGGCGCTACGATTCGTGCGCGGCTTCGAGGAAGGTTTGCAGGATGCGAAGACCGGCGCCGTAGCGTATTCGCCCGCGGCGCGTTTCGCGCGGAAGCTGTGATGACCCGCTTTCAGCCGGGCAGACCCCGCGCCGATGCGCGTGCGCCCGCGACGGGATCCGGGCGACGCGGGCACACCGTGTGCGATCGAGCGCGCGGCGACGGCGGTAGAGCCGGCGAGCCCGGCTCTGCCCGGCCGGGTCTCAGGTATCCAGCGCCTCGATGACGAGGTTTCCGTTGGTGTAGACGCAGATCTCGGCGGCGATCGTCATGGCCCGCCGCACGATCGCCTCGGCGTCGAGGTCGCCGTCCTCCAGCGCGCGGGCGGCCGCCAGGGCGTAATTGCCGCCAGACCCGATGGCCATGACGCCGCTCTCGGGCTCCAGCACGTCGCCCGAGCCCGACAGGAGCAGGCTGACCTCGCGGTCGGCGACGAGCATCATCGCCTCGAGCCGGCGCAGGTAGCGGTCCGTCCGCCAATCTTTCGTGAGTTCCACGCAGGCCCGGGTCAGCTGACCGGGATACTGCTCCAGCTTGGCTTCGAGGCGCTCGAACAGCGTGAACGCGTCCGCGGTGGCGCCGGCGAAGCCGCCGATCACCGCACCCTTGGCGAGGCGCCGGACCTTGCGGGCGTTCCCCTTCACGATGGTCTGGCCGAGGCTGACCTGACCGTCGCCGCCGATAACGACGCGGCCGCCCTTGCGGACCATCAGGATCGTGGTCGCGTGCATCTGGGGGACGGCGCCCCGGTCGTCGTACCTGAATGCGTCCTGGCTCAAGATTCGGCTCCGCTCTCGATCGCGCCGAGATGGGGAGCTTCGCCGGCCGAGTCCAGCCGGCGCCGGGATCGCGCGCCTACTCGGCGACCGGCTCGGGGCTGCGCACCGGGCCGGCATCCTGCAGGATCGACTGCGCGGCGGCCTCGGCCAGGAGCGCGTAGCCGCGGTCGGCCATGTGCAGGCCGTCGGCGGCGAAGAGCTGCTTGGTCGTCAGCTTACCCTCGCGCACCCAGCCGTGCATCAGGTCGGCCCGGCGGATCACCGGCACGTCGAGCTCGTCGCCGATGCTGCGCACCGCGTCGCGGAAGCGCGAGGCGCCCGGCGTGGATTCGAGCTTCGGGCACCATTGCGGCTCCATCAGCACCACGTCGATGCCGGCGTCTCGGATCCGGCGGATCGCCGACACGGTGGCCTCGCGGAAATGGTCGAGCGACACGCCGCGCAGCGGGTCGTTGCTGCCTGTCTGCCAGATGACGAGCTGGGGCTCGGCCGCGATCACGTCGCGGTCGAGGCGCGCCAGCATGTCGTCGACGTGCTCGCCGCCGATGCCGCGGTTGATGACCGCCACGTCCATCCCGTGCAGCTTCTTGCGCAGGTCGATCTGCAGGCGGGCCGGGTAGGCGTTGGCCGGGGTCGACGCGCCCACGCCCTCCGTCGAGGACGACCCGAAGGCGACGATCTTGAGCGGGGCGCCGATGGCGATCTGGCGGGCGACGTGGGGCAGGTCCGGGCTGTCGCCCAGGTCGAAGCCCAGCATGTCCAGGGATTCGGGCAGCAGGTCCGCGTAGGCGAGGACCGCCGTCGGAAGGACCAAGAGGGCGCCCAACAAGCCCAGGCGGCGCAGCATCCTGCGGGCGGGGAAGACAGTGTTCAGCGTCTTGGACACGGGACCGACGGCTCCGGCTCTCGTGAGCGATAGATACAATCTGACACAGGGCCCTGAAAAGAGCGGTTCCGGGCAGAGTTTGAAAACGCACTGAATTCGTAACGCAAAATTAGGCATGAGTGGGGAGGCGCGCCCTTGCCCGAGGATTCCCGGCAACAACGGCGCGGCGGGTCGACCCCAGCGACGTTGGCGTCGTGGCACCCGCACGCGTGACGCCGAGTCGGCACGAACCATGCAGAACACGCTCCGACGCGTCTCCGACAGGGCGGCGGAGCGCGCGGTCGGGGCCGCGGCGCGTCCCCCGACCGGCCGCTGGGCTCCGTGAGCCGTCCCATGGTCGACCGCTTGCGCATCGCGATCCTCACGCACTCGACCGACCCGCGCGGCGGCGTGGTCCACGCTCTGGCTCTCGGGGAGGCCCTGGGCAGGCTCGGCCACGAGGCGGTGGTCCACGCGCCCGACCCGACCGGCGGCGGCTTCTTCCGCGCGGCGCAGTGTCCGGTGATCTCGGTCGCGGCCAAGCCGGTCGCGGGACCGGCCGCCGCGCTGGTCGGCGCCCGGATCGCCGACTACCTCGCGCATTTCTCGACGCCCGCCGCCTGCGACTTCGACGTCTTCCACGCCCAGTGCCGGATCAGCGGCAACGCGCTCGCCACCCTGACCCGGCGCCGCCTGATCCCGGGCTTCGTGCGCACGGTCCACCGGATCGACACGTTCACGGATGCGCGGCTCGCGCAGTGGGAGGAGCGGGCGATCCTCGATGCCGGGCGCCTGCTCTGCGTCAGCCGGACCTGGGCGGCGACGCTGGCGGCCGAGTACGGCGCCCGGGCCGACGTGGTCGGCACGGGCGTCGACGGGGCGGCCTTCACGCCCGATCCCGGGCCGGAGGACGACGCGCTCCGCCGCCGCCTCGGCCTCAGCGGCGGCCCGGTCTTCCTCAGCGTCGGCGGCTTCGAGGCGCGCAGGAACACGCTGGCGATCATCGAGGCCTTCGCGGCCCTGCGCCGGACCTGCCCCGACGCGCAGCTCGTCGTGGCCGGCGCCGCGCCGCCTCTCGATCAGGCCGGCTACGAGGCCCGGTGCTGCGCCACGCTCGAGCGCGAGGGGCTCGAGGTCGGGCCCGGGCTGCCGGTGATCCGAACCGGCGCCGTGGCGCAGGCGGACATGCCGGGCCTCTACCGGCTCGCCGACACCCTGGTCTCTCCCTCCCTCGCGGAGAGCTACGGCCTGTGCGTTCTGGAGGCGATGGCCTGCGGAACGCCGGTGATCGTGTCGGGCCGGCCGCCCTTCACCGAGTACATCGCCCCCGGCGAAGCCCTGTCGGTGAACCCGGACGACACCGACGCCATCGCGTCGGCCATGCGGGCGAGCCTGGAGCCGAGCCGGCGGGCGCGGCTGCGCAATGCCGGCCGGGAGGTCGCCCGGGCCCATGTCTGGGACGCCTGCGCGGCGCGCCACCTGCCGACCTACGCGGAGCTCGCGCCCGGGGACGCGCCGTTGATTGCCGCGGCCACGGGGGCGGCGGCCTGGAACACGCTGCGGGTCCCGCGCGATGCCTGAGATGCGCTTCCATATCCGGTGGCCGGACGGGACCCGCGAGGCCTGCTACTCGCCGTCGCTGGTAATCAAGGACCACCTCGCGGTCGGGCAGGACTACCCGCTCGACGAGTTCGTCGTCCTGACCCGGCTGGCCCTGGGCATCGCCAGCGAGCGCGTCCGCGCTCGCTACGGGTTCCCGTGCGGCCGCGCGCAGGCGCAGCTCGCCCGGATCGAGGAGGGCGCCCGCCGGCAAGAGCCCGGGACGGTCCACGTCGAGGCCTTCGAGGACTGATAAGGGCCCGCGGCATCGCCGTGCGGCGAGGCGACGCGGCGCGGACCGGCGGCGCTCCGGGTTGTCCGCAGGACCCACGGCGCGCGGAGGCCCAGGCGATGATGACCCGGATTGCGGCAGTGCTGGTGCTGGCCGCGTCGCCCGCGGCGGCGCAGACGCGGCCGTCCACCACGGCGATGACCTGCCAGCAGACGATCCGCCTCATCCAGGCCCGCGGAGCGCTCGTCCTCGGGACCGGCGGCATGACCTACGATCGGTTCGTCCGCGACCGCTCGTTCTGCGAGCCCACCGAGATCGCGCGGCGCGCCTTTCGGCCGACCCGCGACAACCCGAACTGCCTGATCGGGTACACCTGCTACGAGCCCGGACGCGGTGACTGGTTGGGTGTGGACGACTAGGGCGTCTCTGCAAAGGGGTTCACAGGCTGGGTGGTCAGGCCCATGTGGGCTTGATGCGACGCTTTGAACTGACCGACGCGCAGTGGGAGCAGATCGCCCCGCTGCTGCCTCCGCAGAAGCCGCGCACGGGCCGGCCTGCGGAGGATCACCGGCAAGTCCTCAACGGCATGCTCTGGATCCTGCGCACGGGCGCACCCTGGGAGGATCTACCGGCGCGCTACGGTGCTGTGGGAACGGTGTCGAGCCGGTTCTACCGGTGGCGCAAGGCCGGCGTGTTCGACCGGGTGCTGCGGCGGCTGCAGGCGCAGGCGGACGCGC